>NZ_JAKWJU010000002.1:5968660-6677320 GCF_022524345.1 Streptomyces marispadix
CGAAGAGCGCGACGACCTCCTTGTCCGGGCGGGCCTGCTTCGCGGCGAGCACGAACGGCACGCCGACGCCGAGCGTCCCCAGCGGCCCCGGGTCCATCCAGTTGCCCGGCGCCTTGGGCTGTACGACCTGGCCGGAGAAGGTGACGATGTCGCCGCCGTCGCCGATGTAGAGCGAGTCTTCTGTGAGGAAGTCGTTGATCTCGCTCACCAGCCGGTACGGATGGATCGGCGAGGCGTCCGAACGAAGCTGCGGCAGCCGCTTCTCCAGCGCGGTCTGCTCCGCGGTGCGCAGCTCCTCCAGCCACGCCGTGCGCTTGTCGCCGCCGCCGTTGATCCGGCCGGAGGCGGCCTGTGTGACGGCGGAGAGCACCAGGTCGGCGGAGCCGACGATGCCGAGGTCGATGTCGCGGTTCTTGCCGACGGTGCGGTAGTCGAGGTCGATCTGCACGACGGTCGCGTCGGGGGAGAGGCGCTTGCCGTAGCCCATGCGGAAGTCGAAGGGCGTGCCGACGATGACGATGAGGTCGGCGTTGGAGAAGGCGTAGCGCCTGGAGAGCTGGAAGTGGTGCGGGTCGCCGGGCGGCAGGGTGCCGCGGCCCGCGCCGTTCATGTACGCCGGTACGTTCAGCGTCCGTACCAGTTCGGTCGCGGCGTCGGTGGCCCGGCACGTCCAGGTCTGCGAACCGAGCAGGATCGCGGGCCGCTCCGCCTGTACGAGCAGATCGGCGAGCTTCTGGATGTCGTCGGGGTCGCCGGCCTGGCGTGTGGAGGCCCGGTAGTTGCCGGCCTTCGGCACGCGTGCCTTCTCGGCGGGGACCTTCGCGTCGAGCACGTCGCGCGGGATCTCCAGGAACGAGGGTCCGGGAGCGCCGTGGTAGCACTCGCGGAAGGCCATCGAGACCATGTCGGCCGCGCGTGCCGTGTCCGGCACGGTCGAGGCGAACTTGGTGATGGGCGTCATCATGTCGACGTGCGGAAGGTCCTGAAGGGACCCCATCTTGTGCTGCGTGTGGGCCCCTTGGCCTCCTATGAGCAGCATGGGCGACTCGGCGCGGAAGGCGTTGGCGACGCCGGTGACGGCGTCGGTCGTACCCGGGCCCGCCGTCACCACGGCGCAGCCGGGTTTTCCGGTGAGCCGTGCGTAGCCGTCCGCGGCGTGCGCGGCCACCTGCTCGTGACGTACGTCCACCACGTCGATTCCCTCGTCGACGCAGCCGTCGTAGATGTCGATGATGTGGCCGCCGCAGAGCGTGTAGATGACCTCCACGCCCTCCGCCTTGAGCGCCTTGGCGACGAGATGTCCACCGGAGATCAGATCCTGGCTCTCGCGGCTGTCCTGGCTGTCGTCGGGCATGGCTTACGAGTCCCTTCGTCGGGTGTGAAGCTCAGGTCAGAGCAGATTGCATACAGTCGACGAATACTGTATGAACCTTGTTATCCCGCATCGGGAGAGCGATGTCCAGGGGGCGTGCACCGATCGTTTCGAAGATCGACCAGGGAGCACACGTGGACCTTTTCGAGCATCAGGCGAGGGAACTCTTCGAGCGCTACGGCGTCTTGGTACCGGAAGCACAGGTCGCGGACACGGGCGGCGCAGCCCGTGAGGCGGCCGAGAAGCTCGACGCCGACCGGCACGGCGTCGTGGTCAAGGCGCAGGTCAAGACCGGAGGAAGGGGCAAGGCCGGCGGCGTGAAGCTCGCCGCCGACGCGGCTGCCGCCGAGATCACCGCACGCCAGATCCTCGGCATGGACATCAAGGGCCACACCGTGCACAAGGTGATGCTCGCCCGGCCCGTCGAGGTCGCCGAGGAGTACTACGTCTCCTTCGTACTGGACCGGGCGCAGGGCTGTTTCCTCGCCATCGCCTCCGCCGAGGGCGGCATGGAGATCGAGGAGGTGGCCGAGGCACGCCCCGAGGCCGTCGCCCGCATCCCCGTCGACCCCGTGGAGGGAGTGACGGACGAGAAGGCCGCTGAGATCGTCGCGGCGGCGGCCCTGCCGGTGAACGTCGCGCCGGTGCTGCGGAAGCTCTGGCGGATCCTGCGCTCCGAGGACGCCCTCCTCGTCGAGGTCAATCCCCTCGTCCGTACGGCAGGAGGCGAGATCGTCGCACTCGACGGCAAGGTCACCCTCGACGACAACGCCCGCTTCAGGCAGGCGCGTTGGGGCGAGCAGGACGAGCCGGAGGACCGGGGCGGGCTGGAGGCGCAGGCCGCCGAGAAGGGCCTCAACTATGTGAAGCTGGACGGCGAGGTCGGCGTCATCGGCAACGGCGCGGGGCTGGTGATGTCCACCCTCGACGTCGTCGCCGGATGCGGTGCGAAGCCCGCGAACTTCCTGGACATCGGGGGAGGAGCCTCGGCACAGGTGATGGCCGACGGGCTCTCCGTCGTCCTCGGCGACCCGTCCGTGAGGTCCATCCTCGTCAACGTCTTCGGGGGGATCACCGCGTGCGACGCCGTGGCCGACGGCATCACCCAGGCCCTCGGGCAGGTCCGGCTGACCAAGCCGCTCGTGGTGCGACTGGACGGTAACAACGCCGCACGCGGACGGGAGATCCTCGAATCCAACCCCCACCCGCTGCTGGAGCAGCGGACCACCATGGACGGCGCCGCCCAGCGCGCCGCCGAACTGGCCACGTCCGCGGCCCGGGCCGCGTAGGGAGGCGGGAGACCATGTCGATCTTCCTCAGCAAGGACAGCAAGGTCGTCGTCCAGGGCATGACCGGCTCGGAAGGCATGAAGCACACGCGCCGCATGCTCGCTTCGGGCACCGACATCGTCGGCGGCGTCAACCCTCGCAAGGCAGGCGCGACCGCTGACGTGGACGGTCACTCGGTGCCCGTCTTCGGCTCGGTCGCCGAGGCACGTGAGGCCACCGGCGCCGACGTCTCCGTGCTCTTCGTCCCACCCGCCTTCTGCAAGGCGGCAGTCGAGGAGGCCGCCGACGCGGGCATGCCGCTCGCCGTCGTCATCACCGAGGGCGTGCCCGTGCACGACGCCGTCGCGTTCCGGGCCTATGCACAGCAGCGCGGAACGCGGATCATCGGTCCCAACTGCCCAGGGCTCATCAGCCCCGGGCTCTCGGGCGCCGGCATCATCCCCGCCGACATCGCACCCGAGCCGGGCCGTATCGGGCTCGTCTCCAAGTCCGGCACGCTCACCTACCAACTGATGTACGAGCTGCGCGACATCGGCTTCTCAAGCTGCGTCGGCATCGGCGGCGACCCCGTCATCGGCACGACCCACATCGACTGCCTCGCCGCCTTCGAGGAGGACCCCGACACGGATCTCATCGTGATGATCGGCGAGATCGGCGGCGACGCGGAGGAGCGCGCCGCGGAGTTCATCAAGGAGAACGTCACCAAACCCGTCATCGGCTACGTGGCCGGGTTCACCGCCCCCGAGGGCAAGACCATGGGCCACGCCGGAGCGATCGTCTCCGGTTCGTCCGGTACGGCACGAGCGAAGAAGGAGGCGCTGGAAGCGGCAGGAGTCCGGGTCGGTGAGACGCCGACCGGGACGGCGCGGCTCGTACTCGACCGGCTGGCCTGAGCCGACCGGCCGCGGGGCCGGCGTGAACCGCGGTGCGGACGTGACGTTCCGCATATCTGGGCGGGGGCGGGTGCCACGGCACGCCACAACTCACTACTGTCCAGTAACAAGTCCACGCCGGCTTCAGCGACCGCCCCGTATGTGCAACGAGAGCGGAGAAGAACGATGGGCACCACACCCTCACCCTCGTCACTCCCACCCCCGACGCCGACCGGTCCGGCCGACACGTCGTGTCCGTCCGGGCCGCCCCTGCCCTCCGGCCTGCCCGCCTCGCCCGGTGCGCCCGGTTCGTCCGGTCTGACGCTCAAGCCCGGCACCGCCTGGGCGGACGCCTGGCGCCGCTGCCGTGAGGCCGCACCCGAAGCCTTCACCGGTGACGGGCTCATACGGGGCCTCCGCTACGGCGGCTGGCACGACGGAGGCCAAGTGCCGGCCGTCACAAGCCCGTTGGACGGCACGCCCATCGCGGGTCCCCCCGCTCCGTCCGCCGCCGCGGCCCGCGACGCGGTCTCCGCGGCACGCGACCAGCACCGCGCGTGGCGCCACATACCGCAGCCGGAGCGCTGCGCACGCGTCGCCGCCGCACTCGACGCGCTGACCGAACACCGCACGCTGCTCGCGCTGTTGCAGGTGTGGGAGTCGGGTCTGCCCTGGAAGCAGGCACAGGCCGACGCCGACCTGGCGATCGACGCGGTACGCCGGTACGTCGACGGCGCCGCGGAGGCGGCGGGAGAAGCCGAGCGGGCAGGGACTGAGCGGGCAGGGACTGAGCGGGCAGCGCCACCCCTGCCGGGCCCCCTGGGTGAAGTGGCCCCACGGCAGCAGCCGATGGGCGCGCTCCTTGAGACCGTCCTCGTACAGGCCCTCGCCGGGAACGCGGTCGTCGCCGTCACCGCGGACGACGGGCCCGCCGCGTCGACGAGCCTCGCCTGCGCCCTCGCCCTACGGGAAGGACTGCCGGTCACGCTCCTCGCCGGCCGGTGCGCCCGCGAGGCGGTGACCGAAGCCGTCGCCGACGGCAGATGCTTCTCGGCCGTGCCGCGCAGCGAGGGGGCCGCACGCGGAGTCCGACCTCCGCGAAGCTCCCGAAGGTCCCGACTGCTGGGCGGTGTGGGCCTGTTCGGACTGGGAGGCGTTCGGGCGTTACGTAGGCCGTACCCGCAAGGGCGCCGCGTCGCACCGCCCGGCGGTCTGCTCGCGCTTCGTAGTGCAGCGCGCTCTCCTCGACGACTTCCTCGACGTGTATCTGCCCGCGCTCCGCTCGGTCCGCTTCGGACATCCGCTGGCCGTCGCGTCCCCCGAAGACCCCTTGCCGGAGCTGGACTTGGGGCCGCTGGGCGACGCCGGGTCGGCGGGGCAGGTGCACGAGCGCATCCGGCAGGCGGTCGGAGAGGGAGCCGTGCTGCTTCACCAGGGCTCCCTGGATGAGGGCCGGTTCCTGCCCGGTCAGGACACCTCCGCCTACGCCGCCCCTGCCGCGCTGCTCGCCCCGCTGCCGTCGTCGTCGCACCCGTCGTCACCGCTGCACCCGTCCCGGCCGTACGCGCCGGTCGGTGTGATCGTCCCCGTCGATACGGAGGCCGAACTGTTCGCGGCGCTGAACGCCTCCGAAACCGCGGCAGGGGCCACGCTCTTCACGGACGATCCAGGCATTCTGGACCGGTTCGCGTCACGGACCCGGCCCGTACGGACCGGGCACCCGGCAGGCCGCGGCCCGCGGACGGACAGCGAACCGGAGGGCGACCCCCTGAGACGGCGGCCTGACCGACCGCCGGAGCGGGCGGCCCGGCGGAAGCCCCGCCGGGCCGCACGCTCACCGGGCATTACCGAGGTGAAGACGGCCGCCGGAGCTTGGTATGGTTGTCCGCGTCGCCACGGCAGAGCCGGGCGACGAACCTTGTCCGGGTGGCGGAATGGCAGACGCGCTAGCTTGAGGTGCTAGTGCCCTTTATCGGGCGTGGGGGTTCAAGTCCCCCCTCGGACACAGAGATCGCATCCCGTTCCGGTGCCGGCGGCTTCCGCCCGGCACCCGCGGAACTTCCGTCCGAGGGCGGTTCTTCTTCCCGCGTCACTGCGTCCGTCGTGGCCCCGCGCCGCGCCCTCTCGCTGCCCTTACCGCACCCCGGCTCCGCGCATCCCGGCCCCGCCGCTCGCCGCTGCGCGCTGCCCGTCTTCAACCGCCCGTCGCCGGCCTCGTCGTACGGCCCGCGTGCCGTCGCGTTCGCCCGCCGGTCCGGTGCCCCGGTGATCCGTGTCCCGCGGTTCCCGCGCACCGGCCACAGCGCACAGGAGGACTCACCGAGGAAACACATCTCGACCGAAGCCCGTCACACTGACATTTGATACGCACCCCCTGAGCAGTCCACTCACCACCGTCCCGTCCCCGCGGTACACCGGACCGCAGAGCCGCCCAACACCCCTTATAGGGAGACCGATGTCAGATTCACATCCGCAGCAGATCGGCGTAGCCGCCGAGTCGAGAGCCGGGGAGACCCGGGTCGCGGCCACGCCGGACAGCATCCGGAAGATCCTGAAGCTCGGCTACGAGGCAGTCGTCGAGTCCGGAGCGGGCGAGGCCTCGGGCTTCTCCGACGAGCAGTACACCGAAGCGGGCGCGACGATCGGCGACGCCTGGCAGGCGGACGTCGTCGTCAAGATCAACGAGCCGTCGCACGAGGAGATCGCACGCCTCGGCGACGATTCGACGCTCGTCGGCATGATCGGCCCCGGCCTCAACCCGGAGCTGCTCGACGAACTCGCGCAACGCTCCCTGACCGTGCTGTCGATGGACGCGGTGCCGCGTATCTCCCGCGCCCAGTCGCTCGACGTGCTCAGCTCCATGGCCAACATCGCCGGCTACCGGGCCGTCATCGAGGCCGCGCACGTCTTCGGGCGGTTCTTCACCGGACAGGTCACCGCCGCGGGCAAGGTGCCCCCGGCCAAGGTCCTCGTCGCGGGCGCCGGCGTCGCCGGTCTCGCCGCGATCGGCGCCGCCAGCAGCCTCGGCGGAGTCGTACGGGCAACCGACCCGCGGCCCGAAGTCGCCGACCAGGTCCGCTCGCTGGGCGGCGAATACCTCGCCGTCGAGGTCGAGCAGGAGGTCTCGACGGACGGCTACGCCAAGCAGACCTCCGAGGACTACGACCGCCGCGCCGCCGAGATCTACAGCGAACAGGCCGCCGACGTCGACATCATCGTCACCACCGCGCTCATCCCCGGCCGTCCGGCGCCGCGGCTGATCACCGCGGACGACGTCGCGAGCATGAAGCCCGGCAGCGTCATCGTCGACATGGCCGCCTCCCAGGGCGGAAACGTCGACGGCACGGTCCCCGGCAAGGCCATCGTCACCGACAACGGCGTGACGATCATCGGCTACACCGACCTGCCCGGACGTCTCCCGGCACAGGCGTCACAGCTCTACGGGACCAACATCGTCAACCTGCTGAAGCTGCTCACGCCGGAGAAGGACGGGCGACTGACGCTCGACTTCGACGACATCGTGCAGCGTTCGGTCACGGTGGTGCGCGACGGCGAGAAGACATGGCCGCCGCCACCGGTGCAGGTCTCCGCGGCGAGCACCGCTCCCAAGGAGGGCCAGGGCGCGGAGGCCGAGGCGGCGGCGGAACCGAAGAAGCCCCGGCTGACGCCGCCCCTGCGGTTCGGGCTCATCGGCGCCGCAATGGCCGCCATGTTCGCGCTGATCGCCTTCTCACCGCCCCAACTGGCGGAGAACTTCACGGTGTTCGCGCTCGCCGTCGTCATCGGCTACTACGTCATCGGCAAGGTGCACCACGCGCTGCACACGCCGCTGATGTCGGTGACCAACGCCATCTCCGGGATCGTCGTCGTAGGGGCGCTGCTCCAGATCGGTCACGTGGGGCCGGCGGTCACCGTCCTGTCGTTCGTGGCGATCCTGCTGACCAGCGTCAACATCTTCGGAGGCTTCTCCGTCACCCGTCGCATGCTCGGCATGTTCTCGAAAGGCTGAGGCCCCATGACTGCCACCACTTCCGCACAGGCCGCGGACCTTGTCGCGGCGCTCCTGTTCATCCTCAGCCTGGCCGGGCTCTCCCAGCACCGCACGTCCCGTGCCGGTGTCGTCTTCGGCATCGCAGGGATGGCGCTGGCGCTGCTGGCCACGGTCGTCATCGCCGCACGCGAGATCTCCGTGACGGCCACGCTGCTGATCCTCCTCGCCATGGCGATCGGAGGCGCGGCGGGCCTGTGGCGCGCACGTCTCGTGGCGATGACGGAGATGCCCGAACTCATCGCCATCCTGCACAGCTTCGTGGGCGTAGCGGCCGTACTCGTGGGCTGGAACAGCTACTTCGAGGTCGAGGCGAAGGGCGAAGGGCAGCACGTCGTGCCCGCCGAGCTGCTGTCGATCCACCACGCAGAGGTGTTCATCGGGATCTTCATCGGCGCCGTCACCTTCACCGGTTCGGTGATCGCGTTCCTGAAGCTGTCGGCGCGGATCAAGTCGCAGCCGCTGATGCTGCCCGGCAAGAACTTCCTCAACCTGGGCGCGCTGGCCGCGTTCGTCGTGCTGACGGTCTGGTTCACCATCGCCCCCAGCCTGGGGCTGATGATCGCCGTGACCGTGCTGGCGCTGCTGCTCGGCCTGCACCTCGTCGCTGCGATCGGCGGCGGCGACATGCCGGTCGTCGTCTCGATGCTCAACAGCTACTCGGGCTGGGCCGCGGCCGCCGCCGGATTCCTCCTCGACAGCAACCTGCTCATCGTCACCGGCGCACTGGTCGGCTCCTCCGGTGCCTACCTGTCGTACATCATGTGCAAGGGCATGAACCGCTCCTTCATCTCGGTGATCGCGGGCGGCTTCGGCATCGAGGCCCCCTCCGGCGGCGACGCCGAACAGGGCGAGCACCGCGAGACGAGCGCGGAGGAGGCCGCCGAACTCCTCGGCGCCGCAAGCTCCGTGATCATCACCCCGGGCTACGGAATGGCCGTCGCCCAGGCCCAGCACCCGGTCGCCGAACTCACCCGCACGCTGCGCGAACGCGGCGTCGAGGTGCGCTTCGGCGTCCATCCCGTCGCGGGACGACTGCCGGGTCACATGAACGTGCTGCTGGCCGAGGCGAAGGTCCCCTACGACGTCGTGCTCGAAATGGACGAGATCAACGACGACTTCGAGCACACCTCGGTGGTCCTCGTGATCGGCGCGAACGACACGGTCAACCCGGCGGCGGCCGAGGACCCGACGAGCCCGATCGCGGGCATGCCCGTGCTGCGAGCGTGGGAGGCGGAGAACGTCATCGTCTTCAAGCGCTCGATGGCCTCCGGATACGCGGGAGTCCAGAACCCGCTGTTCTTCCGCGAGAACACGGCCATGCTCTTCGGCGACGCGAAGCAGAGCGTGGAGAACATCCTCCGCGCTCTGGACGACGCGGGGGCGTCTTCGAATCCGCCCTCGTCCGCTGGCGGCGCGGGCGCGGCACAGGAACCGGCGGGGGCGGGGCGGTAGGCGTTCAGGGCGGTTGGTCCGTTCAACGGCCCTGCTCTGCTTGACGCTTGGGGCTCCTCCGGCTGTCGTCAACTGCGACTGGTACCCAACGGTCCTAGGTACGTGATTGGTCCCTCGGTCAGGGTGCTGACCGAGGGACCAATCACTGTGCGGGGGTCTCTCTTCAGGGCCGGATCAACTCAGGGTTTGTGGGCCGTGGCAACAGACGTCGTCGATGAACAGGCCCCGTCGGAACGATCGTTAGACTCACGCGCTGGCCCGGCAACATCGCCGGGAAGGGCGAGTACACACGACGTGCAACAGGGGGCGGCAGTGAGGACGGACGAGGGCGTCGGGGAGAACTCCTTGCACAAGAAGGCCGAGGGAGGGACCGGCGCCACTGAGACCGTCGCGAAGTGGAGTCTGCCCAAGCGAATCGGCTTCAGCGTGCTGGGCGTCGCCGTCGTGCTCTTCGGGCTGTTCCTCATCGGCAAGGGCTATGAGGACGGACCCAGGAAGGTGGCCGACGGTACGCCCGGAACGGTCACCATCGACTACTGCGCCACACACGACCGGGGGCGGCACACCGATGTGGAGTGCTCGGGCACCTTCCGTTCCGAGGACGGCAAACTCCGCTACGACGTAGAGGAATTCGATCCCGGCGCACGTTTCGACCGAGGTGAGAAGACCGGTGCCGTGGCGTTGGGTCCGAAGTCGTTCGACCGCAGCGTTCCCGCCCTCTGGGCTGAGGCCGCATGTAGCTGGTTTTTCGCTGCGGTGGCGTTCGGCGTGGCGATGCTCCTCTTCGAGTCCGCTGCCCGCGCTGGCCGGCCGCCCTCGCGCCGACCAGCGCCTCGGGCGCTACGCCTTCCTGACCGGTCTCGGGCTGCTTATCGGCGGCGTGTTGGGGGGATTCCTGTCCCTCCTGGCGGGCTGGGCGGTGACGTAGCCGCTGGGGGCGCCGCCAATGTGAGCCCTGACGTCACTCTTGCTGCTCTCGCAGGTGATGTGCTGCCCGCCTCGCCGCGACCGACGGGCCGAGAACTCCCACGTTCGGATGAATGGTGGGGGCGACAACTCCCGTCGGCCCTAGTGGTGTTGCAGTGTGTCGCACTCCCGCGGGCCGCGCCGCATCACACCGGCCCGCGGTGGATCTCGCACGTTGCGCGAGTACGCGCGCAAAGCCCCTGGAGTGGGGATTGCACTGTGCAGGAGCCCCTGGAGATGCTGGGCGGGGCACGAGCATGTCACTCCCCGTTGATACTCTCGCTCGGATCTTCACCAACCGACTAGGGGGAGCGATGTCGTCGGGTTATGCGGTGGAACTGGCAGCGTTGCAGCGCCTCAACAAGGATCTGAAGACCTGTACGGACGAGATGGGGCATGCCTTGAAGGCGCTGGAGGAGGTCGGCCCCAAGGGCCTCGGCTATGACTTCCTGGACGAAGCCTGTGCCCATTACCAGGACAAGTGGGACAACGGGCTCAACAGGATCAAGGAGATCGCCGAGGACCTCAAGGACAAGGTCGACCAGATCGGCAAGAACTATGCGAGGGCCGAGTCCGGTGTAATCGAAGCGCTCAAGGACGTCGGTTCGGGGGAGATGCACGGATGACCGGCGGGGAATGGTCCGGCCTGGGGTTCAACCCGGCGCCGGGGGCGCCTCACGTCGTGGAGAACCTGGTCGAGAGTCTGACCAAGCTGTCCAAGCACCTCAACGAGACGTACGAGGTCATGGACAAGATCCGCAGCGGGCGGGACAACACGTGGACGGGCGAGGCAGCCGACGCATTCAAGGAGCACGTGGGCAAGCTGCCGAAGTACCTGCGTGATGCGGCCGACGGGGCGACGCGGGCGCGACGGGCGCTCAACGGCTGGGCCCAGGTGCTGCACGAGAACCAGCCCAAGGCACGCCACCTGGAGGAGCAGGCGAAGCAGGCCAAGGCACGGCTGGACGCGGCGCACTCCGAGCACGCGAAGGCGAAGTCCAACCCGGACCTCGGGCTCGCCGGCAAGGAATTCTCCGGCGAGCAGCTGGATCGGGCGAAGCAGCGCTACAAGGCCGCATCGGACCAACTCGACGCTGCAGTATCGAAGTTGAACACGGCGCAAGACCAGTTGGACACACTGATCAAGCGAGCCGAGCGTCTCGAGGACGACCACGAGTCGGTGGCACACGCCAAGGAACGGGCGATCCGGGAAGCGGCGGACGGCACCGCCGGAGACTGGAACGACTTCAGCGACTGGTGGAGCGAACACGGCGGAGACGTACTCGGTGTGGTGGGCGGCGTTCTCGGCGTGGCTGCGTTCTTCTGTCCCCTCCTCGCTCCCGTAGCGGTCTTGTGCAGCCTGGCTGCCATGGGGCAGCACGCTTACCAGTACGCGAAGGCCGGGGAGCTGTGGCCCCCGCAGAAGCACATCGGCAACTACCTGACGCTCGGTGGTGACATGCTGGGCGCACTCCCCGGGGTCGGCCTTGCGGGGAAGGGCCTCAGTGCAGGAGCAGACGCTGCGGGTGGCCTGCGCGGTGCGGTGATGGGCGCGGAGGGGATGTCGCGCGGCGCGAACCTTGCGCAGGGGGTACGGACGGGGGCGTCAGCGTTCAATAGGGAGCTGCGAGCAATGGCAACGGATGCGCCGCAAGCCTCGCCGATGGTGCGCGACCTCGTCGAATCAAGTGCTCACCACATGCGCCCGGGACAAGAGTTCAGTAGTCAAGCCATCGACGCCATCGCTCGCAAGGCAGCCATCGGCGTGGACAGTGCGACCACCGGTGCGCAGACCCCGGCCCTGTTCACGGACTCAGATACAGCCAGCTATGCCAACAGTGTTGGCGGAGGCGCCGGGAACATCCTCAGTGGTATGAAGGACGGCCCGACCGGAACGGTGATCGGTATTGCCAGCACCATCGGCTTGGGTCCCGTGGTGGGAGGTGCCGAGTGAGCCAAGCCCTGGCGAGTCCCCTCCAGACGCCGATTCCCGTCTGGTTCCAGCTCCCCGAGGGATTCGTTGAAATTCCCCTCGTCGAGACTCCACAGCTACGTGCGCGACGTATGGGGGAGATGCTGGATGCCACCTTTCCGGCAGCGCCGTTGGAGGAGAAGCTCACCCTCGTCGCTGCCTCTGAGCTACTCATGCAGGGATTGCTCGACGCGGGTGCCATCCACGCGTCCTCGTTTCTGTACCGTCTCGGCGACGGTGATGTGTGCAGTGGCACAGCCATCGTCTTCATGGAGGACAAGAATGTCCGCCCCCTTGAGACATTCGCAGACAGGACGCTGTACTCGGTATCCGCCGAGTACGCAGATGTGCCGCTCGACAAGGGGGCACTGAGTCTCCCGTGTGGGCCAGCGGTACTGATCGCCAAGGATGTGGCGGGGCCATCGCTGGCGTCAGTCGTACAACCGGGAAGGGAGGGTGTGACAGAGCTGAATCGACAACTCGAGGTCTACATTCCGTTTCCGCACGGCTTCTCTCTCTTGAAGGTGTGCTTTGCAACGCCCGACCTGGGCGCTTGGGAAGACCTCCTGCCGGCCTTCGGAGAGTTCTTGACCGGGATTGCGTTCGCGCCCCCCGGCAGGTCGGAGACCAGCCAGGACGTAGACCATACACGCGCTGCTGACGACTGGGCGCAGCAGGAATTCGGGTAAGGAGTGGTGGAAATGGGTTCTGCGGAGCAAGCACTTCTGAACAGGCTGCGAAACCGCAATTTCAGTCCTCGGCTGTCCAATGGCTGGGGGCAGGTGACCCGCTACGCCATCGAGGGCATGAGCGATGCTGACGCGGCAGTTGTAGCAAAGACCTGGGGATACGACCTCAAAGAGACGTTCAACAAGGGCAACATTCTTGGATTCTGGCGTGAGGACGCACCGCAGTTGGACGTCGTCGGCGGCCCCGCCCGGGAAGTCGTACGCGGCGTGCCGCAGGCCCGCGAAGAGGCGGACCGGATCCGGATGCAAACCGGATACGACGTGCTGGATCCGGACTGGTACGGGCCGGTGGAAGCCGCTGCGGGAGAGAACGTCAAGAGGCGGAACAAGCGCATCCAGGGTGCGGTGGGAGTCGGAATCGTCACCGCGATCCTGACTGCGTGGGCCATCGCCTCCATGGATACGCCGTCCTCGATGCTGCTCCCGGGCGCCCTCGGCCTCGTCGGCTGGATCTGTGTCATCACCTGGGTCTGGAAGGTTGTGTCCCTGACCAAGGAGTACGGCGACGACATAAAGCCGAAGGTCGATCACATTCGGCAGGTGCTCAACGTGGCTGAAGAGGAACTCCTGGGCAGCGCACGCCAGTAGGCGTCTTCCGGAGTCGGATCGGCCGTGGCGGTCGCATGGGCGGCTCGCGCCGCCCCTCACACCCGCGTCCGCCCCACCCCCACCGTTGCCCTCAGCAGGCTCTCTGCCACCACGCCCGCGCCTTCATCGCCCAACAGCAGCGTGTAGTGGTTGGTGCCGGGGACCTCGCGGGGGTGAATGGGGGTGTCGGCCAGGCCCGCGGACTTGAGGCGCTGGTCGTCGTAGAGGCCCTGGGGTTCGTTCATGATGCCGCGTTCCGCCCAAAGCAGTTCGCCTCCGACCGTGAGCCGGTGGATGGCGCGTGCTGTCTCCTCGTCGAGGGTGTCGGCGCCGTCCGCGCGTACGGCATCGAGCAGGCAGGAGGAGCGCAACTCCGGTTCCCTGCCTACGAGATCACGCTGGATGTGGCCTTCCATCCACGGCTCCCAGGAGCCGTCGAATGCCGGGTGCCGCTGCCAGAAGGCGCGGTAGGCGGCGCGGTCGGGGAAGGTCGTCTTCAGTCGTTCCATCGCGGGGCCGATCACGGCGGTGAGCAGATCGTCGGCCGACAGGCCCTCCGGTACGGGAAAGCCGACGCCCCCGTCGACCAGTAGCAGCGACCGGAACCTGTCCGGGTGCCGTACTCCCGCCACGGCCGCGACGAAGGCGCCCATGGAGTGGCCGGCCAGTACGACGTCCCGCAGGCCGAGCGCCTCGATGAGCGCGACCGTGTCGTCGGCGTGTGTCGCCATGCCGTACGGGCCGGGGAGCGAACTGCTGCCGGCGCGGCCGCGCAGATCGGGTGCGACGAGCGTGACGCGTCCGGCGAGGCGGCGGGCGACTCCCGCCCAGGACAGGGCGTTGGAGGTGATCCCGTGCAGGGCGACGACCGTCGGTGCGTGCTCGCCGGGGGCAGTTCCGGAGGACGAGGACGAGGACGAGGAAGGGGACGGGGGCGTGGTCGGGCGGACGGTCGCGGGCCAGCGCAGAACGGTGAGGTGGCCCCCTCGTACGGGCACCCGGAGCTCCTCGTATGTGATCGCTCCCATGGGCTCTCCTGTCTCGACGGCTGTTGTGTTCGGCGTGGGGTGTGTGCGGCGGTCGGCAAGCGCCTGTGGGCGTGAGCGCTTGTGCGTACGTATGGGCGTGTACGGCGATTACGGGGATGTAGGGCGACTGCGAGCATCGATCGTGTACGGCGGTTGCGCAACGGGCGGTGCGAGCGCCGGGCGTCGATGGTCGTGAACCCGTGGGGTGGCGGCGCACACGGCCGTCGCCGCGGGCCTCATCGTCCCGTCCGCGGGCCGGTGGCGACGATGGAGCACCGGCACATCGAAGAGGGGCGAGCTGTGGGGCCCGCACCTACCGGGCGACACCCCACCGGGGCGCTCGCCGGACGCTCGGCACCCCACCCGGAACCTCACCGCCTACCAGGACTTCAGCAGGCCTGCCCCGAAGACAGTCAAACCTGTCCCGAAGACGGTCAAATCTGCCCCGAAGACAGTCAAAGTGGTGCCGACATCTCCCAGCCTCCCGACCAACCGAGCAACTCCGCGCGTTCGCGATGGCCGTCAGCGGATCAGGTACCGCGTGACCGCCTCCGCCAGGTCGCGATTCCACTGCTGGACGCGGGAGACGCGGCGGGCGTTGATGTCGATCTCGAAGGTCGATCCGTCGTGCAGCGTGACGGTGACATGCAGCAGGGACTTGCCGACGGTGTGATGGGTGATGTCGTCGATCTCCGGCCAGGGCACCTCGGTCGCCACCTCGCCTCGGTCGATGTCCTCACCGGTGTCGATCTCGCTCACCGGCAGCCAGCGCCGGTGCAGTGTCAGCATGACCCCGTCGGCATCGACCGCGATGCTGCAATCCTTGTCCGCCGCGATGAATACATCGTCGCTCGGGGCGGGCGCCTGTCCGGCACCGCGGTCCGTCGCCGTCTCGGGGACGGTGGGCACGTAAGGCGGGTGCTGCGAGCGCGGGGGTTTCAGCCGGTAGGACGTCGCAGCGTCAGTCAGCGCATCCAGGCGGTCGAGGAGTTGCGCCGGGGTGGGCCGGTGATCGGGTGCCTTCGCCAGGCAGGACGCCACCAGGTCCCGCAGCTCGGCCGGGACGGCGCTCAGGTCTGGTGTTTCGTGAACCGAGCGGTACATCAGCGCCATGGGAGTCCCCTCGCCGAACGCGCTGCCACCCGCCGCGGCCACCAGGACCGCGCCGAGTGCGAAGACGTCCGCCCTGCCGGTGGCGTCGTCGCCGGTCGCCTGCTCGGGGGCGAGGAATCCCGGCGTTCCGAAAGCGTGGCCCGTCGCCGTCAGACGTGTGGCCTCCACAGCCCGCGCGATACCGAAGTCGAGAACCCGGGGTCCGTCCGCGGCCAAAATGATGTTGCCGGGCTTCAGATCGCGGTGGACCAGGCCGCAGGCGTGGATCGCGGCCAGGGCTTCCGCGAGCGCGGCGCCGAGGCCCTTCAATTCAGCTGCGTTCATGGGGCCCTGGGACTGAATGCGTTCGGCGAGCGTCGGTCCCGGTATGTAGGCGGTGGCCAGCCAGGGAGGGTTTGCATCCGGGTCCGCGTCGACGACCGGCGCCGTGTGGAAGCCGCCGACGGCCCGCGCCGCGGTCACCTCCGCGCGGAACCGGGCACGGAAGTGCGCATCGGTGGCGAGCTCTGCACGCGCGACCTTGACCGCTACGGCACGCCCTCCGCGCGACCGGGCCAGGTATACGGTCCCCATGCCGCCTTCGCCGAGCAGGCGCTCGATCGCGTAGGGGCCAATACGCTCGCGCTCCCCGTGTGCCGTCGGCTCTTCGGGCCCTTGCCGACCCATCGCGCTCACTGGATTACCCCAAGCCCTTCCGGCCGACCACCCTGCCGAAGGGATCATCTCACTCATGCGGTAAGGCGTCGTGGTGCTCGGACGGCCGGCCCGCGTACGCCGCGAGGGCGCAACGCTCGGGTGCTCCCCCCCATGGCCGCCTTCATGACCCGTGCCGTGAAGGGCGGTCGGGCGGCCCGCCGTCAGACCAGGCATGCTGCGGTCGATTCCTCCGGCATCGACCGCAGCAACTGGATGCCGGGAGACCCGGAAGCTCGGCCAGGGCGTGTGGGATGTCCTCCCCGCGGATCTGCGGGGAGGATTTGGCGATCCGGTCCTCCGTGTGCGGGGCAAGCCCGAAAGCGAGCCCGGTAGTTCGAGGACTGGGCGTCTCCGTCGCCGACCCGGAGTCGGTGCAGGGCCCCGGCCAGACCCAGCGCGCCATCGACTGGCCGGGGATGCTGGACAATTACGCGCTGCGCTCGACGATCCCCACACCAGCAAGCTGTCGAACACACCAAATGAGACGGCTCCTAAGTCAACGCCTCGGCGCCCACCCACCGATGGCCCATCCGCCGCCGTCCGCGGTTCGGCGACCCGGATCGGTGGGACCGCTCTGCCCGGAGACGATTCGAGCAGGGGAGAGCGACGTGCGGGCGACGTTCACGCTGGGACGGATGGCCGGTGTACGGATCGGGGTCCATTGGAGCGTGGTGCTGATCTTCGGGCTGATCGCCTTCGGACTCGCTCGTGGCCGGCTCGCGGCCGCCTATCCGCACCGGCCGGAGGCCGCCTACTGGGCCGCGGGTCTGATCGCGGCCGTCGTGTTCTTCGGCTCGCTGCTCGCCCATGAACTCGCGCACGCCATCGTGGCCCGCCGTAACGGCGTCGACGTGGACGACATCGTCCTGTGGCTGCTGGGCGGGGCCGCCCGGCTGAAGTCGGAGGCGTCGCACCCTGCGGCGGAGTTGCGGATCGCCGGGGTCGGCCCGCTGGTGAGCCTCGTGCTGGGCGGAGTGTTCGTACTGGCCGCGTGGCTGCTGAGGTTGGCTTCGGCTCCCGGGCTCGTCGTCGAGGTGGTGGCGTGGCTGGCGGTCATCAACGTGCTGCTTGCGGTCTTCAACGCCGTGCCCGCCGCGCCGCTCGACGGCGGGCGGCTGCTGCGTGCGTTCCTGTGGTGGCGTACGGGCGACCGGCTGAAGGCGACCGCCGGGGCGACGGCTGCGGGACGCGTCTTCGGCTGGCTGCTGGTGCTGCTCGGCATCGTGCTCTTTCTCTACGGGGGTTCGTTCGGGGGGCTCTGGCTCTCGCTGGTCGGCTGGTTCCTCATCGCCGCCGCCACGGCGGAGGGGCGGCAGGCGCAGATTCGCGGGGTGCTGGCCGGTGTGGCGGTGCGGCAGGCGATGACGCCGGAGCCCGTCACGGCGCTGCCCGGTCTCACGGTCGCCGCGTTCGTCTCCGGCTTGTCCGTGCGGCAACGGCATTCGGCGTTCCCCGTCGCACGGGACGACGGCACGCCCGTGGGGCTGCTGACGTCGGAGGACGCCGGGCGGTTGCACGGGGAGCGTGCCGAGGAGGCGGCGGTGGAGGAGGTGATGGTGCCGCTGTCGGAGGTCACGGTGGTGGCACCGCAGGACCCGCTGGCGGATCTGCTGCCGCGAATGGAGCCGGGGGCACGCAATCGCGTGCTGGTGGTGGAGGAGGGGAAGGCCGTCGGGATTCTGTCGCCGTCGGACGTCAGCCGCACCGTGGCGTGGCTGATGGACACCGCGCCCCGGCGCGGGTCGGGCGGCGGCTCACGCGGCTGACGCGATGGGAATGCCTCCGCGAACCGGCAACCCCGGCTCGGGGCCGTGCCGGGCGGAATGCGGCCGGGTGCCGCCTGGCCCTGGCCGCCCGACTGCCGCCGGGGTCACGGGAATCCGCATTCGACGCGTCGAGCGCATTCGACTCTGCAAAACCGACCTGACGGGGCGACAGGCGCATGAGGTAACAAGGACCTGACGGACCCTCAAGTCCACCTCAAACGCAACCTCAAACCCCGCTCAAATTCCCGGGGACTTCCTTAAACGGTGCTCAAGACGCGGTAACGATCCGGTCGACGGTGCGGAGGTTATTGGGGTGGCACGGTCAGCTATGGGCGGTTCTCCCTGTGACTCCGGCCACATCTTTGCGGCTCTGGCGGCGCGTAGCCCGTGGTAAATCTTCACGATCTCCTGCACGGCATCCCTCCTGCCGTGCAGGAGACCCGTGCTGGCGCATTGACGGACAGCACCTCCATTCATTACCGGGAGAACCGGATCCGGCCCGATCCGAATGACGCGGCCGGACGTGGAGAAAGGCGCGGACGTAATGGTCTCGTTGGAAACAAGGCAAGTCGGAGAGGCCGGGGAAGCCCAAGGCGGCGGACCCGACGAGGAATACGAACGCGGGCTGGGCTCACGTCAGGTCCAGATGATCGCGATCGGCGGCGCCATCGGCGTGGGCCTCTTCATGGGGGCCGGCGCGAACATCGCCAAAGCAGGCCCCAGCATCGTATTGATGTACGCGCTCGCGGGCGCCGTGGTATTCCTCATCATGCGTGCGCTCGGCGAACTCCTGCTGTACCGGCCGGTCTCCGGAAGTTTCGCGGAATACGCCCGTGAATTCCTCGGCCCGTTCTTCGGTTTCGCGACGGGCTGGACGTACTGGCTCAACTGGGTCGTCACAGGAATGGCCGAACTGACCGCGGCGGCGATCTACATACACTTCTGGTTCCCCGCCATTCCGCAGTGGATCAGCGCACTGACGTTCCTGGTCGTGCTCTTCGGGGTCAATCTGATCTCGGTGAAGATATTCGGCGAGGTCGAGTTCTGGTTCTCGATGGTCAAGGTCACGGCCATCATCGGAATGATCGTGATCGGTCTCGGCGTGCTCACCCTCGGCTTCTCCGAGGTCGGCGACACCGCGTCTCCCACGAATCTCTACGCCCACGACGGCTTCTTCCCCAACGGCATCGGCTCCAGCCTGATGACCCTTCAGGGCGTGATGTTCGCCTACCTCGCCGTCGAACTCGTCGGCGTCACCGCGGGCGAGTCCGAGAACCCGGAGAAGACCCTGCCCAAGGCCATCAACACCCTGCCCTGGCGCATCATCTTCTTCTACGTCGGTGCGCTGCTGGTGATCCTCTCGGTCGTGAAGTGGACCGAATTCTCCGAGGGTGAGAGCCCGTTCGTGCACGCCTTCTCCGAGATGGGCATTCCGCTCGCCGCCGGCGTCGTCAACTTCGTCGTCCTCACCGCGGCACTGTCGTCCTGCAACTCCGGCATGTACTCCACGGGCCGCATGCTGCGCGACCTCGCCGCGAACGACCAGGCCCCGAAGGTCTTCGGACGGCTCAACTCGCGGAAGTCGCCCGCCGTCGGCATCTCCGCTTCCGTCGCGCTGATGGGCGTAGGCGTCGTACTCAACTACCTGGTGCCGGAGAAGGCGTTCGGCTACGTCACCTCGGTGGCCACCACCGCGGGAATCTGGACGTGGATGGTGATTCTCGCCAGTCACATCCGCTACCGGCTGGCGCTGAAGGCGGGACGGCTGCACCGCTCGCCGTTCCCCGCGCCGGGCGGCGCCGTCGCGAGCGCGGCCGCACTGTGCTTCCTGCTGCTGGTGACCTGCCTCATCGCCTACGACTCGGAGGCACGTATCTCCCTCTACGTAGGGGCGGTCTGGGCGGTGCTGCTCGTGGGCGGCTGGGTAAGGCTGCGCGGGCGCGAGACCAAGTCGGCTCCGGTGGCGCGGTCTTCGCAGGGGCCGGAGGGTCCGGACGATCAGGCAGGGGGCGGCGGTTCGGACGGGTCGCTCGTCTCCGGGGTCAAGTAGCGGGCGCTGCACGGGCGTTCACCCGCCGGTGCGGTGCGTACGGGGGGCATCAACGGTCTTCCGGCGCGGCTGACGGGTCACGGCTGACAGATGACGGATGACAGAAACCGTCTTCTGTCATCCGTCACCCGTCATCTGTCATCTGTCAGCCGTTATCTGATATCCGTCATCCGCTACCCGTCATTCGTCATGGCAGGGCGGCCAGTCCCTTACTCGATACGCTCCGGCGCCAGCCGCGCGAGTTGCCTGTCGTGCCACTTGCCGAGCAGAAGCAGCGACGACGTCGCCCCGACGAGCGCCAGGAACATGTCCCACTGGGTGTCCCACACATCGCCTTGCGTCGCGAGGAAGTCGTCCGCCCCTGAACCCCCGATCAACGCCGCCCACCACTCGATCAGTTCGAAGAAGGCGCTGAAGGCCAGACAGCCGCAGACGACGAGCGGCGCGAGCCAGCGGCTGCCGCGCAGCGGCGAACGCCGGGCGAGGATCTCCCTCCACAGGATCGCGGGCACGAAACCCTGCACGAAGTGCCCGATGCGGTCGTACGGGTTGCGTGCGAGGCCGAGACCGTCCTGAAGCCATTCGCCCGCCGGTACACGTGCGTAGGTGTAGTGGCCGCCGAGCACGAGGACGCCGGCGTGCAGCGCGAGCAGGCAGCACAGCAGCCGGGTCAGCGGGAAGCGCCGCCACAGCAGTACGAGCAGGGGGACGCCGAGCACGACCCAGAACGTCTCCATGAGCCAGGTCGCGCGGTCGTACGGGGCGACGCCCGAGACGATCAGTGCCGTCGACACGGCGACGACGAGGACCAGCGGAAGAGAGAGCCGGAATCGGGGCGCGTCCGGGGGGCCGGATGACGCGGGCGAGTCGGAACCCCCGGGCGGTCCTGAGTGCGCGGACCGCGCGGGTTGCGCCGACCGCACGGACCTGCCGGACGACGACGTGGACGGTGAGTTCGCCGAGGACATCTGGGCCATCCCGGATAGGGCTGCTGGGGGTCTGTCGTATGTGGGGGCTCCGTGAGAGCTGTGTACGGGAGCCGACTGCCCGCGTACCGAAGCCGAGCGCTGTGCACCGAGGCTGGTCGCGGCGTGCCGAGGGGCTGCGGGACCCTCACCACGTCGCACTCTTCCGGACGTACGGCCCGTGGGCATGAGTACTCGTACTCAACCGCACACACCCCGCACCCCGTACCCCGCGCACAGCCCCGGCCAAGGCCCCCTTCGCCTGCCTGACAGGCCCGTGACAGGGTGGGCTGTCGCCGACGGCCAGTTCCGCTCACCGGCACCGACGGACCCGTAGCCGCAACCTCGTAGCCACAGCCACAGCCACAGCCGCAGTCGCATGGGGCGCACAGGAGCACGGGTCCACGGGCGCAGGGGCGGACGGACCTCCGACAGAACGAGTCGCACCATGAACATCCTTCGCAAGATGCCTGTCGAGCACGTTCTCGAACGAACCAGGCAGAACACACTCAAACGCCGCCTCACCGCCCTGTCTCTCGCGGGATTCGGGGTCGGAGTCATCATCGGCACCGGCATCTTCACGCTGGTCGGCGTCGAAGCGAAGGAGCACGCGGGACCGGCGGTCGTCGTCTCCTTCGTGATCGCGGGCCTGGTCGCATCGCTCGCGGCGCTGTGCTACGCCGAACTGGCCTCGTCCGTCCCGACCGCCGGCAGCGCCTACACCTACGCCTTCGCCACCCTCGGCGAGCTGTTCGCCTGGATCATCGGCTGGGACCTGCTGCTGGAGTTCGCGCTCGGCGCCGCGGTCGTCTCCCGTAGCTGGTCCGGCTATGTCGCCAACCTGCTGCATCTGCCCGCCGGTTGGTTCGGCGAAGAGGCCACGGTCAACGTCGGGGCGATCTTCATCATCGCCGTGCTCACGGTCGTCGCCGTCGCGGGCATCCGCGAGTCCTCACGGCTCACCAACGCACTCGTCGTGATCAAGGTGTCCGTGTGCGTGCTGATCGTCGTCGCGGGGCTCTTCTTCGTACGGGGCGCCAACCTTCAGCCGTTCGTGCCGCCCGCACAGCCCGCCGAGTCCAGTGCGAGCGTCGTCGACCAGCCGCTGATCCAGGCCGTGGCCGGTCTCGAGCAGTCCGTCTACGGCTTCGGGGGCGTGCTGACCGCGGCAGCCGTCGTCTTCTTCGCGTACACGGGCTTCGAGGCGCTGGCCAACCTGGGGGAGGAGACCCGCGATCCGAAGCGTGACCTTCCGCGCGGCCTGCTCGGCAGCCTCGCCGTCTGCACCGTGCTCTACGTCGCGGTCGCGCTGATCCTCAGCGCCGTCGTCGACTACCGCAAGATCGACGTGGGGGCGCCGATCGCCGCCGCATTCCAGGACGTCGGAGCGCCCTGGGTCGGTGCACTGGTGGGACTGGGGGCGGTGACCGGGCTGACGTCGGTGATGATGGTCGAGCTGGTCACCCTCGGCAGGATCGGCTTCGCGATGAGCCGCGACGGCCTGCTGCCGCGCCGGTTCTCCGAGGTGCACCCGAAGTGGCGCACCCCGCACCGGATGACCATCGCCATCGCCCTGGTGATCATGGTCCTCGCCGGTTTCGTGCCCATCGCCGAACTCGCCGACATGGTCAGCATCGGCGCCCTGTCCGGCTTCCTGATCGTGGCCCTCGCCGTACCGGTGCTGCGCCGCCGCAACCCCGGCCTCCAGCGGCCCTTCCGCATGCCGCTGTCGCCGGTGCTGCCCCTGGTCACCGCGGCGGCCTGCCTGTATCTGATGGTGAACCTCGACGTCTTCACCTGGCTGAGGTTCGGGGTGTGGCTGCTGCTGGGCCTGGCGATCTACTTCGGCTACGGGCGCAGGCACTCGGTGCTGGCGGGCCGTACAGAGAAGGGAACGGGGCTCAAGGAGACGCCGTGAGGGGAGGGTGCCGGGGCGGGGCGGGGTGACGCTGCCCCGGCAACGTCGACCGCGACCCCGGCTTACGCGGCCACGGTTTACGCGGCCACGGCTTACGTGACCCCGGCTTACGGCGACCGGCTTACGGCCACGGTGGCCTACGGGTCGGGCGCTGCGGGTCGGTGGCTACGCGTCGGCGGCCCCTGTGTCATCGCCCCTCTGCCCGTCTCCGCAGCGTAAGGAGCTGGCGGCGCATCATGAGGAGGTCGCCCCAGGCCAGGAGCGGGCGGCGCAACCGCCCCAGCACCCCCTCCTCGCCGCCCACGACGAGCTTCGCCAGCAGCCTGGTCGTACCGGGGCCCTCGTCGTGCACGGCGTAGGTGACGGCGAAGTCCCCGAAGAGACGGGCCCCCTTGGGGTCGTCCATGACCAGCGTCATGTGGCGGCCGGTTGAGAAGTCCGCAAGCCGGAAGATCGTCATCACCCGCTGTCCCGTCTCCAGACGCTCTACGCCGGGAGTGAGGCCGCGTGGGCTACGCCGTCCCCCGTTGTCCAGCAGGTCGTAGCTGTACGGAGCGACCTTGAGCTGGCACAGCCAGCGGAAGACGGTGTCGCGGTCCGCGGCCACGGTCACGGCGCGGAACCACTCCTCCCGGGGGCCTTCGAGCAGTTCGTCGCACGGGTAGGCCCTGTGGATCTCGTCCTCGCGGGCGCCCCAGACCCGTGGAAGGCGCCTCGCGGTCGCCGGTCCCTGCGAAGCCGGATTCCGTCCGCTGTGCACACCTGAAGCGTCCGTCCGGGCGGCCTCGAGGTCAACTGGCCGAGCCTCCCTGCCGCTTGATCTTCAGAGCGGGGAGCGCCGGGCGCCGTGACTGTGGGCGAGCGCGGGCTGGACGAGGCCCCGCCGTGCTGTCGCGCGGCGGGGCCTCCCGGGCGTGCGTGGTGGCCGGCCGGTGGTGGCTAGTCGGCCGAGCGCCGGCTGCGCGTCGCCACGAGCACGCCCGCACCCGCGACGAGCACCAGTCCGCCCGCCGCGGCGATGTACGGCGTCGAGTCGCCGCCGGTCTCGGCCAGCCCGCCGCCGTCCTGTTTCGCGGGCTTCGCGGGCTTGCCGGAGTCCTCGTCGCCGTCGCGGTCCTTCGCCGGTACGAAGTCGGCGGGCGGCTGGTCGCAGCCGACGCCGTCGCCGTCACGGTCCAGGTGCTTGCCGTAGTGCTCGTCGCCCTGGCGGATGTTGGAGTAGCCCGCGTCGTAGGCGGCGGAGCAGTTCTCGAACGGGTGGCCGCCGTCGTGCGCGACGGCCACGGACGGTACGAGCGCCAACCCCAGTGCGCCCGCGGCGACCAACGCCGAGGCCGATGTGCGGATCTTCATCTTCACGTTCTCCGATGGAGTGCCGGTGGTGTGTGCAGGGGGTGGCGATTGTGTGACTCGGAATCCTTGTCGTGGGTTGTACGTCATGCGATGTGATGTCAGGTACTGGTGAGGAATGTTCAATTCCCGGGAAGAGCAACGGACTTGAGCCGGGACGGGGACCAACGGCCAGGACGAGACCGAGGGCCACGGCGACGATCGAGGGGCTGCGCCGACGAATCGAGGGCCACGGCGGGCCGACGGCCCGGAAGCATCGCGCGGTCAGCCCCCGGAACGCAGCGCCGGGTTGCGCAACGGAGGATCGCCGAGCACGTGGACGCGGCGCAGATGGCGCGGTGCCCGGCTCGTGAACGCCTCACGGCCGTGCAGCAGCGTGTAGTTGTCGGCGACGACCAGGTCGCCCGTCTGCCATCGATGCGTGTACGAGTGCCCGGGTGCGCGCAGCGCTTCGCTCAGTCCGCGGTGGAAGTCGTCCAGGAGTTCGCCCGGGAGCCCGCTGAACTCCAGGTCCGGGTGGTTGATGAACTCGTCGTCGGGAGCGACGGGTTCGTTGTAGCGGATCACCGGCTCGCCCGTCACGGGGTGCGAGGTGACGACGGGGGAGACGGCGACGCTGTCGTAGTACTCCATCCTGCGGCGGTACGTTCCGCTCACCCGCTCCCACAACTCCCGTTCGCCGGGGGCGGCTTCGCGCACCACGGAGGACGTGTCCGAGAAGACCGTGCCGCCGCCCTGGTCGCGGCCGGGTGCGCTCACACAGTGGAAGATCTGGAACTCCGGCACCTCCGGGCGGTACATACCGTCCCAGTGCAGCGGCACATGGCGGTGGTCGAAGATGTGGTCACCGGGGTTCTCGTGCTCGACGAGTTCGAGCACCGCGCCGAACGGCCACATGCTGATCTCGCCCCAGCGTGCGCAGTAGGCGGTGAGTTCCGCGGCGTCGGCAAAGCCGCTGAAGCCCCGCAGCAGCAACAGACGGTGTTCGCGGACGAGTTCACGGAGTTCGCCGACGGGGAGGTCCGCGATGCGCTCCTGCGGTACGGCGGCTTCCAGTACGGCACCGAAGGCGGCGTGCGGCGGACGTGTGGTGGCGCGGGCGGGCGAGGGCGCTGCCGGGCGGGTCGTCTGCTTCGTCAACTTCACTGCTCCTTACGGGAGTCGGGGGAGGCGGAGGCGGGGACGGCGGCCGTTCCGGCGGTGGCGTCCTCGTCCCGCAGGACGGCCCCAGGCGCGAACTCGTCCGCGACCGCCGCGGGTTCACGCAGCACGTAGTGGCTGGGACGGCCGTCACGTTCGACGAGCCGGCAGCCGAGACGCTCGGCCTCGGCACGTTTCATCAGCACGACCCGTCGCCCGACGTCCACGGCCACGCCGTGCCAGGGAGTGAGCCATGCTCCGGTGGACTCGCCCAGGCGGACGCCCAGCTTCGCCGCGGAGCAGGGCTGCGGATGGATGGACAGCCGCACCGACCCCGGGAACTGCTGCGCGACGAAGTCCCCCCAGGCCTTGCTGCGTTGAATGACGACGTATGCGCGCCGCCGCGCCTCCCGTTGCAGCGCCGCTCGACTGCCGCCGTACTCGGGCGTGTTGCCGTCCTCGAAGAGGAAGCGGGTGATGGCCCGGTACAGCGGCAGATCCTCGCCCTGCCGTATGCGGGCGCGCAGCGACTCCAGCGGCACGGCATGACGCTCGGTGAGGATCGCGCGCATCTCCTCGTGTCCGAGCGCGGCGAACCCGGGTGCCTGGTCGAGTGTGAAGACCGAGACCGCACGGCCCGGAAGCGCGGCGACCATCGAGCGCAGCACGTCGTGGTACGCCGTGATGTCCTCGTCGGGTATCCGTACGGCGTCGCTGAAGACGCGGCCGTCCGAGCAGATGACGATCTCCGCACCCGGCGGATGGACCGCCCTGATCCGCGCCGCCAGCAAGTCGAGGAATTCCAGGGCTGCTTCCTCGGCGAGATCCGGCAGCGTCCCCAGCACCTTCGCGCGGTTGGGCGACTTGCCCGGGAAGGCCGGCAGCAGCAGACGGACGGGGCGCCCCTCGCGTACGAAGGGCTCGATCACGCGGGCCTGGGTCTCCTCGCAGGCGCCGCAGGGGAATTCGCGGCACTCGCCGGGCTGCCGGGCGGCGCCGTCGGCCCGGCGCTGATGGCGCAGCAGCAGCCGGGCGATCTCACGGGCCCGCTCCCTGGGGCTTCCGGCTCCGTCGCCGGTACCGGCCCCGTACGCGGATGGAGACGGGGACCCCGATGGAGAGGGGGACGGGGGCAGGGCAGGCAGGGCATGCGAAGCGAGCATGCGACGGCTCCTCGCGGTGTGGTGGGGGTGAGGTGGGCGTCCGTGACCACACGATGCCCGCTGCGTCCCGCTCCCTGCCCATCCCTCGTGGCCATAGCATCGAGTGATGGACCTCGAAGTGCGTCATCTCCGAGTGGTACGGGCCGTGGCGGATGCCGGGAGCCTGACCCGCGCAGCCGTCGCACTCGGGATGTCACAGCCTTCCCTGACGGCGCAGTTGCAGCGCATCGAGCGGATGCTCGGCGGGCCGCTGTTCATCCGACACCGCGGCGGCGCCAGCCCGACGGCCCTCGGGGAACTGGTCACCGCCAAGGCCCGCGAACTGCTGCCGCAGCTCGACTCGGTGCAGCAGCAGGTGCTGTCCCATCTCGGCTTCTCCGACGGCCGGTTGGCGCTGCGCTACGTCGCGAACCCGGGCCCGCTGATGGTGCGGATGCTGGAGCCGCTGCGCAAGCTCTTCCCCGGCGCCGAGGCCAAGTTGCGCACGGAGTCGCATGTCGCCGTGGTCGTCGATCTCGTCGCGGACCGGCAGCAGGACCTCGGCGCGGTGGTGGAGTACGAGGGCAAGCCGCGTCCGGCGCGCCGCGAGGTGACGGAGCAACTGGTCGCCGTGGAACCGGCGTTCGTGCTCCTCTCGGAGCGGCACCGGCTGGCCGCGCGGTCCGAGCTGGAACTCGGCGACCTCGCCGACGACGAGTGGGTGCTGCCGCCCAGCCAGGGCAGCGGTCTCCACGACGCCTTCACGGCGGCGTGCGCGGGCGCGGGGTTCACCGCAGTGGTCCAGCACGAGGCGGAGGCCGCCGCGGCCCGCGAACTCGTCGTCGCGGGCGCCGCGATCGGCCTCGGGCAGGCCACCTTCCGCAGCACCCCGGGCATAGTGCCGCGCCCGCTGCGGGGCACCCCCTTACGGCTGCGCCACTCCCTGGTATGGCACCGCGACAGCGCGCTCGCCTCGTACGGCCCGGCGCTCTTCGAACGTGCGGAACAGGCGTACGCGGAAGCGATCACCAACAACCCGCAGTATCCGGCCTGGTTGAGCGACCACGGTCCGCTGGGGCCCGCACGCCGGGACACGGCGGCGCGCTGAACGGGCCCGCACCACGTGGCAGGCGCGGAAGGGAGCCCCTGCCGGTCCGCGACGGGGGAGAGCACGGACCGACAGGGGCGGCTGGTGGCGCTCGGTTCCTCGCGCTCAGGTCTCGCGCTGGGACCTTGCGCTGGGACCTTGCGCTGAGGCCCTGCGCCCGGAGTGCGCCCGGAGTGCGCCCGGACGTGCGCTCAGGGCTCCTCGCCGAAGACGTCGTACCCGTTCAGTTCGCCGCCACCCATCGGCGAGCGGTCCGGGTGCGGGATACGTCCGGCGTGGGCTACGACCTGGTGTAAGTGATGCCGCATTTCGCGCACTTCATCGCGCGGGCAGTCATCCATTCCGGCTCGTGCGGGCCGCCGGAGACCGGACAGGGCGGGATGCCTTCGACGGCTGCGGACTGGTCGGTCTTCAACTTCCGCTCACTTTCTCGTCGTTCGGATCGTTCAGCCCGACCGAGGTGCCCGGCCGCGCCTTCGAGTGCGACTCACGGATGCGCCGCCACCCTTGAACTGCCTCGTCGTACGCGGCGACTTCGTCCTCGGTCGCCGCCCGTACGTCACGGTCGTAGGCGTAGGAGGTGACGCCGTCCGCCAGCTTGATGCCGTACAGGACGGGGACAGGCCGATGAACGGCCACGATCCGGCCTACTCGCCGCCGCTGGGGCTCGCAGACGAAGTCCCGTAGCCCGAACCGCTCTTCTAGCCCGAACCGCTCTTCTTGTGCGCCACCCTCGCGTGCCGCTTCAGCCGCACCCGGGCGTCCGTCGCGGCCGAGTGGTTGCCGCTCTTCCTCTCCCGCGCCTCTTGATCCAGCAGCCGCCTGCATGCGCCACATCCCATGTCGTTCACCTCTCGGTCGGACGACTCCCAGTCAACGACCGATCGGCACCGCTATCCATGGGCTGAGCTGGTACTTTCCGGCGGCCGTGGCGTACGGTCCCCAACTGGACCGGTGATCCGGCGAAGTCGGGTTGAATACGGCGCTCGCGAATGCTAGGGAAAGCGGCCGATGCGAAGCCGCCGTTCCCGAGGGAGCCGTGGGGGTGCGGCCGCCGCCGCGCCCGCTACATGACCGGACCGTCACGGCATGACGGACCCGTGCAGCCGTGCCGCACCCTCCGCTTCACCGCTGAGCCGCCCCACCCCGCGTGCTTGCCGACGTCAGCGCTCACTTTCGAAAGAAAGCGTTTCGAGTGCGATTTCTGTTTCCTTCATTGACTTTCCGACTTTGCGATTTCTACTCTCACGCAGCGTTTCGAAAGGCTCCAGGCGCATTCCGGATCCTGCGAGGAGTGGTGACATGCCGGGTATCGCGGAGCACGAGCGTCAGCAGGAGGTGCTGCGGCTGCTCGAGGGGACGGGCAAGGTGAGCGTGCCCGAACTGGCCGAGCGCCTGGGCGTGTCCGTGGTGACGGTACGCAAGGACCTCGACGCGCTGGAGCGCCGGAGGATCCTCCGCCGGGTACGCGGGGGCGCCGTCGCCGTGCGGGGCGCGGACGAGGGCGCGTTCGAGATGCGGGTGCGCTACCGCGTACCGGAGAAGCAGGCCATCGCCCGAGCCGCCGCCGAACTCGTCCGGGACGGCGACGCGATCGGCCTCGACTGCAGCACGACCTGCTACCACCTGGCCCGCGAGATCCGCGACCGCAGCGGCCTGATCGTCGTCACCAACGGCCTGCGGGCGGCCGAGGTCCTCAGCGAGTCCGACGCCACCGTCGTGATGCCCGGCGGAACCCTGCGTCGCTCCTCCTGGTCGCTGGTGGGGGACGTCGGGGACGCCTTCCACGGACGTGGCCGCCTGGCCCGGGGCTTCTTCGGGCTCCGCTCCCTCTCACCCGAACTGGGCCTGCTGGAGCTGTCAGCGGAGGAGACCGAGGCGAAGCGCACGCTGGTGTCGCTGTGCGACGAGGTGTACGGGCTCTTCGACTCCAGCAAGGTCGGCCGATTCGCGCTCCACGCATTCGTCAGGCCCGCGCAGGTCGACGGACTGATCACGGACGCCGCCGCGTCGGGTGAACTGGCGGCGCAGTGGCGGGCGGTGGGGGTACCCGTACGGCGGGTGCCCGTACGAGGCGGAGCGGCGGACGTACCGGAGGAAGGATCGGATGCGGCGCGGGAAGCACCGGCCGAGGCACCGCACGAATCGAACGGGGCGCAGGGGACGGCCCCCGCGGCGGAGGACGGGTCGACGTGAACGCCCGCCGTCATGTGCTCGCCGTGGACCTCGGGGCCGAGAGCGGACGTGTCGTCCTCGGCGGCTTCGACGGCTCGGTGATCCATACCCGTGAGGCGCACCGCTTCCCCAACACCCCGCGCACCGGCGACGACGGCGTGCTCCGCTGGGACCTCTCCCGGCTCTGGCGGGACGTATGCGAAGGGCTGGCCAAGGCCGCGGAGCTGGCGCCCGGCCCGATCGACTCCATAGGCGTGGACACCTGGGGCCTGGACTACGGATTCGTCGACGAGCACGGCAGGTTGGTCGACGATCCCGTCAGCCACCGCGACGGGCGCACTCGCGGCATGCTCGCCGAAGCGGCGCGGCTGGTGGGCCGCGAGCGGCTCTACGCGGACACCGGCACGCAGTTGATGGAGTTCAACACCGTCTTCCAGATGCTGGCGGACGTCCGGTACGGGCGCGGAGGCCGGGGAAGTCGGGGAGGCCGGGCCGGCCTGCGAGAGCAGGACGACCGGGGCGGCGGCCGAGTGCCCCGGCAGGGGCCGACGAAGGGATACGACGCGGGCAGCCGCATGCTGATGCTGCCGGACCTGTTCCACCGGCTGCTCTGCGGAAGCGACGTCGCCGAGTACACCGCCGTCAGTACGAGCGGCGCGTACGACATGACGCGGCGGCGGTGGGCGACCGGGCTCCTCGACGACCTCGGGATACCGACCGGCGTGCTGCCCGAAGTCGTCGATCCCGGAACCGATTTGGGCGGTCTGCTGCCCGGCGTGGCCGACCACCCCGCGTACCGGCACACCCGTGTCGTCGCCCCGGGCAGCCATGACACGGCGAGTGCGGTGGTGAGCGTTCCGTTCACCGACGCCTCGGCCGCGTACATCTCCTCCGGCACCTGGTCGCTGGTGGGTGTGGAGAGGACCGAAGGGCCGCTCGTCGACGAGGACTCGCGCCTCGCGAACCTCACCAACGAGGGCGGAGTCGGCGGCACCATACGGCTGCTGCGCAACTGCATGGGGCTGTGGCTGCTCCAGGAGTGCCGCAACCAGTGGGCACGCGAGGGCCACCGCTACGGCTACGGCGAACTGGCCGCGCTGGCCGCCCGGTCGGTCGCCGGGCGGAGCGTGGTCAACCCCGACCACCGGAACTTCGTGACGCCCGGCGACATGCCCGCCCGCATCCGCCGGTACTGCGAGCGTACGGGCCAGCCCGTACCGGAGGGAGCGGCGGCGACCGCCCGGACCGTCGTCGACAGCCTCGCCTTCGGCTACCGCATGGTCCTGGAGGACCTGGCGCGCGTCACCGGCCGTCCGCCGACCGCGGCACACATCGTGGGCGGCGGCTCACGCAACGGCCTGCTCAACCAGCTCACCGCGGACGTGAGCGGACTGCCCGTACTGGCGGGGCCGGTGGAGGCGACGGCGCTGGGCAACATGCTCGTCCAGCTCATGGCCCTCGGCGAGGTCGCGGACCTCGCGGAGATGCGCGAGATCGTACGGGCCGGACAGCGGCCGACCCTCTACGAGCCCGCCGGGGACGGCTCGGCGGAGGAACGCTACCGCCGCTACCGGGAGTGGGCCGCGGCCGACTCGGCGGAGGCGGGGATCACGGGGTGAGGCCGCGAGCCGGATTCAAGGCGGCACGGGGCGAATCCGAAGTGAGGGCAGAGCGGGAAGGGACGGACAGCGAAGCAGGAACTGGGGCTGGGGCTGGGGCAGGTCACGCGGACGCAAGGCAGAGACGGCACAGCAGGCACAGCAGCCAGAGAAGACGGAGCAGGACGGAGCAGACGGAGCAGACGGAGCAGGACAGAGCAGAGCAGGCGGCCCCGAGCGCAGAGAAGAGCGCGGAGCGCGGCGCGGAGGAGAGCGCTCGGCAGAGCGTGCAGAGCAAGCAAGGGCAACGCAGCGGAAGCGGACGGAAGGAGAGGCAGGATGCGCGTATCGCGAGGTGTCGCCGTGGGTGTCGCGGTGACGGTGTCGGCGTCGCTGACGCTGGCGGGGTGCAGCAAGAAGAACGACGGATTGGGCGGATCGTCGGGCGGCGACGGGCCGAAGGTCGCCTTCGTGCCCAAGGTGCAGGGCATTCCGTACTTCGAGGCGATGAACAAGGGAGGCAAGCAGGCAGCGAAGGACCTGGGCGCGCAGTGGATCTACAAGGGGCCCACGACGGCCGATCCCGGCGCGCAGACCGACATCGTCAAGTCGCTGCTCCAGCAGCGGGTCGACGTGCTGGCCGTGGCGCCGAACGACCCCGACTCCATGCCGCCGATCCTGCGCGACGCCAAGGACCAGGGCGTACACCCGATGACCTCCGACACCGACGCCCCCAACTCCACCCGTGAGGTCTTCGTCAACCAGGCCACTCCGAAAGGCATCAGCAAGGCGCTGACGGACACGCTGATGAAGGAGACCGACGGCAAGGGCAAGTACGCGATCGTCTCCTGCGGTCAGACGGCCGAGAACCTCAACTCCTGGATCAAGGAGCAGAAGAAGTACACGGCGGAGAAGTACCCCGACGCGAAGATCGTCGACATCGTGTACGCGGGCGAGGACGAGGCCAAGGCCGTCTCGATGGCCAAGGACCTGATGAACGCGCACCCCGACCTCAAGGGCCTCGTAGGGGAGTGCACCACGTCGGCGCCGGGCGTGGCCAAGGCCGTACGGGAGGCCGGGAAGACCGGGAAGATCGCGACCACGGGCGTGGGGACGCCGAAGTCGATGAAGCCCTATCTCGAGGACGGTTCCTCCGCGGGCGCCGTGCTGTGGGACGTCCAGGCGCTGGGCTATCTGACGGTGTGGGCAGGCAAGCAGGTCAGCGAGGGCAAGCCGTTCAAGAGGACCAACCGGGTCAGCGACAAGCTGCCCGCGGTCAAGTACTTCCCGGAGCGCAAGGAGCTGCTGCTCGGCGAGCCGCTGCGCATCACCAAGGACAACGCGGACGACTACGACTACTGACGACGCCCGGCGGCGAGACCGCTGAGGGGCTGGTGGGCGAACGGCTGACGGTCGACAACTGACGGCTGGCAGACGGCAGATGACAGTCGCCGACTGACAGACGCCCGCTGACAGACAGCAGACGACAGACGTCAGAGAGCAGACGACAGATCAGAGACAACAGATGACAGATGACGGCTGACAGATGACGGCTGACAGATGACAGACAACAGGTGACAGATGACGGACGCTGTCACCTGCCGCGCCCAGTGAACCGCCGCCGGGGCAAGGGCGGCGTGTTCACCGTGCGGGGCCGAGGAGTGAGATGACCCGGGCCGAGACATCCCAGACATCCGAGATATCCGAGACGGCGACGCTTCTGGTCTCCCGTGGAGTGCGTAAGCGCTACAGCGGCGTACAGGCCCTGCGTGGCGTGGACTTCGACGTGCACGCGGGCGAGGTCCACGCCCTCGTCGGCGAGAACGGCGCCGGCAAGTCCACACTCATAAAGATCGTCTCCGGCGCCGAGGCGGCGGACGCGGGCACGGTCGACGTCGGCGGCCGACGGCTCACCCCGGGCGACACCAATGCCGCTCTCGCCGCCGGGATAGCGACGGTCTATCAAGAGCCGCAGCTCTTCGGCGAGTTGACGGTCGCGGAGAACATCTTCCTCGGCCGTGAACTGAGGCGCGGCGGTCGCCTCATCGACTGGGGCGCCCAGCGCGCACGTGTGGGCGCACTGCTGGAGCGGCTCGGCCTCGACCCGGTGCTCGCCGACGTGAGGGCCGCGGACCTGCCGGTGGCCGAGCAGCAACTGGTGTCCATCGCGAAGGCGTTCGCACACGACGTGAGGGTCCTGATCCTCGACGAGCCGTCCGCGATCCTCACCGACCAGGAGGTGCAGACCCTCTTCCGCGTCATCGACTCGGTGAAGGCGGAGGGCGTCGGCGTGATCTACATCAGCCATCGGCTGGACGAACTCGTCGTCGTGGCCGACCGGGTGACCGTGCTGCGTGACGGCGAGGTCGTGGCGACCCGCCCCGCGCGTGAGCTGACCGTACGGCAGACCGCGGAGCTGATGACCGGGCACGCCCTGGAGGAGCGGCGGGTCTCCCGCGACGCGCCCGCGTCCGATCCCGTGCTGGAGGCGAGAGGGCTGGGCGCCGCCGGGTCGTTCCACGATGTGGACCTGGTGCTGAACAGAGGCGAGGTGGTGGGTCTTTACGGCCTCGTCGGCTCCGGCGTCAACGAAGTGGCCCGTGCCCTCTATGGAATCGACCCGGCCGACACCGGCACCGTGACGGTCGGCGGCAGGGTGCGGAGGCTGCGCGGCACCCGGGACGCGGTACGCGCGGGCGTCGCGATGCTGCCCGCGAACCGCAAGGTCCAGGGGGTGTTCGCGTCCAAGTCCATCGGCTTCAACATCTCGATCGGCCATCTCAGGCTGCTCAGCAGGTTCGGGGTCGCGATGGACCGCCGCCGGGAGAAGGTGGTGGCGGCGGACTTCCTCCGGCGCATCGCGATCAAGGCCCCCGGTGTGCACTCCCTCGTGGGCACGCTCTCCGGCGGCAACCAGCAGAAGGTCGTACTGGCCCGTTCGCTGGTCGAGAGGCCCGACGTGCTCGTGCTGGAGGAGCCCACGCAGGGCGTCGACGTCGGAGCCAAGGACGAGATCCACGACATCGTCCTCTCCCTCGCCGACCAGGGCAGCGCGGTGCTCGTGGTCTCCTCCGACCTGGCCGAACTACAGCGCCTCGCCGACCGGGTGCTGGTGATGCGGGAGGGCCGCCCGGCGGGCGAGTTCCCCCGCGGCGCCTCACAGGCGGATCTGCTCTCCGCGGCTGCCGGAGGCGACGACGAGGAGGCTCCGACCTCGCTGGACGAGGCGAGGGCCGCGATCACCGAGGAGGTGAACCAGCCATGACACCCACGACGGCAGGCCCGGGGGAGCCCGGGGACCCCGCGACCGCGGCAGACTCGGGCGCCCCCGGGGACACCGGTACGCCTGTGGACACCGGCACCCCCGCGGACACCGGAGCCGCATCCTGGGCCGCCACCACCGGCACCGCCGCCTCCCGCACCGCCACCGCCCCCACGGTCACGGCCAACACCCCCGCCCCGCCCGTCCGTTCGCGGCCCGGCCCCTTCGATCGCCTCGGCCGCCTCGCCCACTCGAAACGGCTGGGCCCCCTCCGGCTCGTGGAGGGCCAGGAAGCGGTGCTCGCCGCGCTGCTCGTGGCGCTGTGGCTGGTGCTCGGCCTGAGCACCGACACCTTCTTCGCCGCGTCCAACCTCCAGAACATCCTGTTCACCGTCGCTCCCGTCGCCATCGCGGGCATCGGCATGACGGCGGTCATCGTCACCGCGGGCATCGACGTCTCCGTGGGCGGGACGCTGGCCGTGGTCGGCGTCGTCGTGGCAAGGCTCGTACGCGACGCGGGAGTCGGGCTGATCCCGGCGATCGCCGTGGCCGTCGTGACCGGTGCCGCACTCGGGCTCGTCAACGGGCTGCTGGTCGCCTACGGGCGGCTGCATCCGATCATCGTCACCTTCGGCACGCTCAACGTCTTCCGCTTCGTGGCCCTGGAGATCTTCGACTCCAAGCAGATTTCCGGGGTGCCGGGCACTCTCGGCCTGCTCGGCGGCGGCGAGAGCGGACTCTCCCTCGGAGTTCCGCACGCCGCGGTCCTCGCCCTCGTACTGGCCGCCGGAGCGTGGACCTATATGCGCTACGTGCCTACGGGCAGGCACCTCTACGCCGTCGGCGGCGACGCGGTGGCCGCACGCCTCGCGGGAGTCCGGGTGGAGCGCCGCCAGATCAGCGTCTACGTACTCGTCGGCCTGCTCGTCGGACTCGCCGCGTGTGTACGGATCGGATCGGGCGGCCTCGTCGGCCAGGACATCGGCACCGGCTTCGAGCTGGAGGTCATCGCAGCGGTCGTGATCGGCGGCACGAGCATCCTCGGCGGCCGGGGCAGCGTCGTGGGGACCCTGCTGGGCGCGCTGCTCGTGAGCACCGTCACCAGCGCCGTCACATTGCTGAACTGGCAGAACGAACTCACCCAGCTCTTCATCGGGGTGTTCATCGTCGCGGCGGTCGGCGCCGACCTCCTCCGCGAGCGAAGGAGGCGATCGCTGTGACCACCTCGACCCACGGCACCCCCGCCGAGGAGACAGGCACGGGAACGGGCACGGGCCCTGAACAGGGGCCGGGCCAGGGGGACTTGAAGGACGCCCCGGGGCGCACGTCCCCCGGCGGGCGTCTGCGCCGCGCGCTCACCCTCCTCCTCACCGAGCGCGTGGTCCTCCTCGCCGCGCTGCTGGTCGTACTGCTGGTGTGGATGAAGGTCCTCGATACGGGCGGCTATCTGCTGGCGCCCTACGATCTGCCGTATCTCGCCTCCGCGTTGGAGACGATGGTGCCGCTGTGCATCCTCGGCCTGGCGGAACTGCTGGTGATGGTCTCGGGCCGCGGAGGCATCGACCTGTCCGTGGGGGCGATGGTCAGCCTCACCGGCATGGCCTTCGGCTACACGGTGAGCGAGTGGGGCTGGTCGCCGCTGCTCGCGGTGCCCGCGACGCTCGCGGCCGGTGCGCTGCTCGGCGCGGTCAACGGGTTCCTCGTGGCACGGCTCGGGTTCCCCGCGCTGATCGCCACGCTCGCCACGTACTACGCCTATAGTTCGATCTCCCTGGTGGCCAGCGGCAACCGGCCCGTCTCCACGGCGCCGGTGCGCGACCTGCACTCGATGACCAGCCGGGTCTCGCTGCCCGGTCTGCCGGATGTGCCGATGCAGGTCTTCACCTTCCTGCTGCCGTGCGCTGTGCTGGTGTGGCTGCTGGTCGACCGGACGACCTTCGGCCGCAAGCTGTACGGGGTCGGCACCAACGACGTGGCGGCGCGCTTCGCCGATGTGCCGGTCGCCTCCGTACGGCTGCGTGCGTTCACGCTCTCCGGGCTGCTGTCGGCGGTGGTGGCCGTGGTGACGGTGGGCCAGTTCGCGTCGGCTCGCCCGGACGCCGGCACCGTGGGCAACGGGATGGCGCTGCCCGCCATCACCATCGCCGTGCTCGGCGGAGTCGCCATCACGGGCGGCATCGGGCGCGTGGGCGGCGTCGTGGTGGCGGCGCTGCTGGTCGCATGGCTCAACGCGGGAATCCTGCTGGCCTTCGAGGGCTCGGAGGGCAGCCGTGTCCAACTGCTCGCGCTCGGCGTGCTGTTGGTGTGCTCGGCGCTGCTGAACTCGGTCACCGCCCGCCGCCTGGGGGGCTTGCGATGAGCGCCCTGTGGAAGCCGGAGGCCGTTCCGGGGGAGCTGGTCGCACTCACGCGGCGGCTCGGCGATCCGGCGGCCGATCTCGTCGTGCTCGCGGAGGGCAACACCTCGACGCGGCTGGCCGACGGCACGTTCGCCGTCAAGACCAGCGGCGCCCGCATGGACACGGCGGGCGCGGACGACTTCGTCGTGGTCGATCCGGGCGAACTGACCGGTGTGCTGCGGCCGTTCGGCCAGGGCCGGGACGCAGGCGGTGCGGACCGCAACGGCGTGAGCGGCGGAGTCCCGGGCGGGCAGGACGAGTTGACCGGCGCTCTGGCCGTCCACGGCCCCTACGAAGGCCCGCCTCGGCGAGCATCGGTCGAGACGCTGGTGCACCTCGCGGCCCTGGAGTACGCGGACGCGGCATGGGTGGCGCACACCCACCCCACCGCCGTCGTGGGCCTACTCGCCTGTGCCGCCGCCGAGGAGCTGTGGAGTGCGCCGCTCTTCCCCGACGAGGCGGTCGTCCTGGGCCGCCCCGCATGGGTGCCGTACGCGGCGCCCGGCCTCGAACTCGGCCGCGCCGTGGCCGAGTCGCTGACGCGCTACCGGGAGGCCGAGGGGGTCCCGCCCCGGCTTGTGCTGCTGGGCAACCACGGCATCGTCGCCCTCGGGCAGACCCCCGCCGAGGTGGAGGCGGTCACCGCGATGTGCGTCAAGGCGGCACGGATACGCTCGATCGCTCTCGCAGCCGGCGGCCTGTCCCCGCTGGACGCCGGCCATGCCGCCGCGCTGGCGGGCCGCGGCGACGAGAAGGAGCGGTGGACGCGGCTCGGGAGCGGACGATGAGCGCCTTCCGCCACGTCGAGGCGGTGTTCTTCGACATCGGCGGTCCTCTCTACGACGACGGCAACTTCGTGGACGCCGTACTCACAACGCTCGACGAGCTACGGGCCGAACGATCCCTGCCGCCCGCCGACCGCGACCGCTTCGCGGAGATCTACGACGAGACGCGCAACCGCCAGCAGGGGTCGCTGCGTTCGGCCCTCGCCGCGGAGTTCCTGGGCGACGCCGGGCAGCGCGGGCTGCTTCACACGCGTACCGGCACGCACTGGACGCACCCCGAGGGCACGCTGCACTCCGATGTGCTGCCCTGTCTGCGGGAGTTGCACGGGCGTGTACGCATCGGGGTGGTCGCCAACCAGGAGGCCGCGGTGGTCGACGCGCTGCGCCGCGACGGAGCGGAACCATACGTCGACGTCTGGGCGGTGTCCGGGATCGTCGGCGTGGAGAAGCCGGACCCCGAACTGTTCGCCTGGGCGCTCCAGGAGGCGGGCACCACCGCCCGGCACGCGGTGCACGTAGGCAACAGGCTCGACACCGACGTACGTCCCGCGCGGGCGCTCGGCCTGGGCACCGTCTGGGTGCTGCGCGGAGAGGCCCCGCCGTCGCCGACCGCGGCACAGCTCGCCGAACCCGACACCGCCGTAAGGGACTTGACGCTGCTGCCGGACCTCCTCTTCCGGCTGCCCGCGCCAGAGACGGTGGAGACGTCAGAGGCGCCAGAGACGGCGGAGACGCCAGAGGCGTCAGAGGCGTCAGAGGCCGTCGGCGACGAGGGCGGTCCGCCGTGACGGTGGTCGTCGGCGTGGACGTGGCGACCGCCGAGATACGGGCCACCGCCGTCGACCCCCGCGGTTTCGTGGCGGCCACGGCGGCGAGGCCGCTGCCGCCCCCGGCGAGGCCGCGCCCCGGATGGTCGCAACAGCGGGCGTGTTACGTGGACGAGGCGTTCACGGCGCTGCGGATGCTGGCCGCGCAGCTCGGCGGCCGTCCCGTCGCCGGACTCGCGGTCACCTCCACGTCGGGCACGATCGTGCCCTGCGACACCCGCGGTGCCCCCACGGGCGAGGCGCTGCTCTACGACGACCGGCGCACCGCCCCCGGGGCCTGGAACGGCGAACTGCCGTCCGCCCTGGGCAGGATCGCGTGGCTGGAGAAGCACCGCCCCGCACCGCGCTATCTCCACGTCGCCGACGTCGTGGTCGCCGCGCTCGCCGGAGAGGTCCAACCCGCCGACACCAGCCACGCGTTGAAGTCCGGCGCCGACCCCGAGACCTTGCGCTGGCCCGATCGGCTGCTGTCACGACTCGGCGTGAGCGCCCGTGCGATGCCCCGGCTCGAGCGTCCCGGAGTGGCCGTCGCGGAGATCTCCGCCACAGCGGCGGCCCATACGGCACTCCCCGCCGGAACCCCGATCGTGCTGGGCATGACCGACGGCTGCACCGGGCAGATCGCCGCGGGCGCCGTCACCCCGGGGGACGCGGTGAGCGTGCTGGGCACCACCCTCGTGGTCAAGGCCGTCATGTCCACTCGCCCCCGTGCACAGGGGACCGCCGTCTACAGCCACCGCGCCCCCGACGGCTGCTGGTGGCCGGGCGGTGCGAGCAACGTGGGAGCGGGCGTTCTCGCCTCCGCACGTCCCGGCCCTGGTCCGGCGGCACACGACCTGGCCGCCCTCGACCAGGCGGCGGACGCCAACGGCCCGGCCCGGGTGTGCTGTTACCCGCTCACCCGGCGAGGGGAGAGGTTTCCCTTCGACAGGTCCGACGCGGAGGGCTTCTGGACGGGACGGCCGAGGGACCGCGTCGAGGAGCACCGTGCGCTGCTGGAAGGGGTGGCTTTCACCGAGCGCCTCGCCCTCACGGTGCTCGCCCGTGCCGGGGACTTCGGCGCCGGGCCGCTGCGCGCGGTCGGCGGTGCCAGCCGCAGCGACGTCTGGCTGCGCATCCGCGCCACCGTCACGGGACGTCCCGTGTGGGTGCCCGAGCATCCTTCGAGCAGCTTCGGCGCCGCGGTGCTGGCAGCGGCGGCGACCGTCCACGGCTCGCTCGCGGACGCGGTCGCCGCGATGGTCCGCCCCGGCCGCACCGCCGACCCGGACGACCGGCAGCGCGAAGCGCTGGAGTCCTCCTACGGCCGCTTCCTGGCGGCGTTGCGTGAACGCGGCTATCTGGACGGCGAGTTGGCGGGGGCGCCCCAGTCCGGGTGACCTCGCGGGGGAGAAGAGGCAGAAGCGGCAGGGTCCCGTAGTCGGGCCTGAGCGCCCGGTGCGGGGGACCCGGTGCCCGGGTTCCGAACTGCTGGCCTCCCCGCGGGACTTGGGGCGCGGGGGGGTAGGACCCCCTGCCCCTTGCCCCTTGCCCCAGAGTGACCGCCGAACACGCGTCTCACAGAGCGAGACATCTCGTCCAGTCACCGAGACACAGCCCGGCTCGCCACGTCCCCTCAGGCCGAGGGAGCGCCCTGCTTCACCGCATCCGGGGCCGCGTCCGTCTCACCGGCCGTCGTCTCGGCGGAGGCCCGCGCCTCCGCCCGCTCGCGGGCGAGGTTGCCGCGTCGCGGTGCTCCTTCACGGAGTAGGCGAGCGCGGCTGCCCAGATCGCGTAGAGCAGCACGTACACCACGGTCTTCACGGGGCCCGAGGCGGCGATCCAGTCGCTGTCGAGCAGCGTACGGGTGTTGGTGATGACGATGATGCCGCCGACTGCGGAGCCGAGGATTCGCGGCGGGACGTGCCGTACCAGCCATGCCGCGATCGGTGCGGCCACGACGCCGCCGACGAGAAGCGCCCCGGCCCACGTCCAGTTGACGCCCTGGGAGCCCAGGCCCGTGAGGAAGCCGATGCTCGCGGCGACGGTGACGAGGAACTCGCTGGTGTCGATGGAGCCGATGACCTTGCGGGGCTCCAGCCGTCCGCTGGCGAGGATCGCGGGGGTGCCGACGGGGCCCCAGCCGCCTCCGCCGGTGGCGTCGACGAACCCGGCCACCAGGCCCAACGGAGAGAGGAAACGCTTCCGCAGGGGCTTGCCGAGGTTGCGGGAGGAGAAGCCGGTGAAGGTGAACCGGCTGAGCAGATACAGGCCGAGCGCCAGCAGGATCATGGACATCGCCGGTTCGGCGACCGCCGTGGAGAGACCGGAGAGCACCGTCGCTCCGGCGAACGCGCCCACGGCGCCCGGGACTCCGATCTTCGCGACGACTCGCCAGTCGACGTTGCCGAAGCGCCAGTGCGAGGCGCCGGAGACGAGGGTCGTGCCTATCTCGGCGAGATGCACGGTCGCGGACGCCGCCGCGGGGTTGGTCCCGACGGCCAGCAGCAGCGTGGTGGAGGTGACGCCGTAGGCCATTCCCAGGCTGCCGTCCACCAGTTGGGCGCCCAGGCCCGCCAGTGCCAACAAGATGAGCGTCCGCATGCCGCTGCCCCGATCTGCTTCCCTAGCATTCCTACCGCTTTGATAGGGAAATCTGCCGGACGGGCCGAGGGCCGGTCAACAGCGTCTCGCCGACTGGACACGATCACGGACAGCATGCGGACATGATCTTGCGCCGAACTCTGGTTCTCTCAGGGGTTCGTCCACGATTCGGGCTGCTCCGCCAGCTTGTGGACACGCTCGGGAAGCCTGGAGCACGCCACGTCCGCGAGCGTCACCTCACCCAGGATCGCCCGTACGTTGGCGCGCACCGCGATCCACAGCGGCAGCAGCGACTCGGCCGGTCCGGTGTAGGAGAGCGCCGGGGGGCGTTCGCCGCGCACCGACACCAGCGGACCGTCCACGACGCGGATCACATCGGCGACGGTGATCGTCTCGGCGGGCGCGCCCAGCTTGTAGCCGCCCTGGCCGCCGCGGCGGCTGACGACGAGGCCGCCCCTGCGCATGTCGTTGAGGATGCCCTCGAGGAACTTGCGGGGCACGCCCTGCGCCTCCGCGATCGTCTCGGCCTTGACCGGGCAGTCGTCGCCCGCGGCCGCCAGTTCCAGCGCGGCACGTACCGCGTAGTCCGCTCTCGCCGAGATCCGCATACCGGCATTCTCCTGCACTCGGCGGGGCGAGGACGCCGCCCCTGCGCTCACCGGAACCGGGCCGCGACCCTGCAGGGGCGTGCGGAGTTCCCACGTGTCCGGTCCGTACGCAGCCGGTGCTTTTGTGCCGCGCCCGCCGGACGCCTCCCCGATTAACCGCCGGGCGGGTCCGGACGCGAGGCTCAGCCCCGTTCGGCCACGAACAGGCTCTGCACGCCGCGCCCGATCGGTCCCTCCTCGTCGTGGAGCGCGGCCTCGGTCATGCCGACTCCGGCCGAGTCGACGCTCGTACGCGCGTCCACGCACACCCATTCGCCCACAGGGTGCCGATGGAGGTGAACGGTCAAGTCCGGGTTGACGAAGAGGTGTTGGGAGAAGTCCAGCACGTTGCTCACGCCGTTCCCCGAGTCCGCTGCCGCCAGCACCCGGTCCAGCGGTGCCGTCTTCTCGCCCTCCACCAGCGGCACCCGCATCCGCAGCCAGCAGGCCGCGGGCCCGCGTCCGAGGAACGAGCCGTGGGCGAACCGGGCCTCCATGCCGGTGTGGTAGCCGACGTCCCAGGGGACGGGGAAGAAGGGCTCGACCGCCGCGGCCTCGGGGCCGGGGACCTCGGGCCCCGGTGCCGACTGCGGTACGGAGCCGGGGAGCGTACGGATGCGCAGCGCCCGCGCTCGCATGACCTCGTCGGCGCCCTCGGGGGTCAGCGACGCCTCGACCAGTTCGACGCTGCGTCCCTGCCGTAGCACGCGGGTCGCCACCGTCAGCGGCTTCAGCGGCACGGGGCTGGTGATCTCGAAGGTGATTCTCGCCAGGCGCATGTCCTCGCGGGCGCCGTCGCGCATCCGCACCGCCCGCCCCAGCAGGGCCGCCGGCGGGCCCGCGTGCTGGCTGTCCGCGGACCAGGGTCCGCGGGTGTACTCGGTCGGGACGAACCGGTCGTCCGCGACCCGCTCGAAGAAGGCCTCGGCCGAACTGGTCTCTTCACTCACGGCTGTTCTCCTGCCCGCTGGGTCGCACCGAAGGCTACTGGCAGGTAGTCGACGTGTCACGGCCGTCTCCGCTGCTCCCGCCTCCGCTCGTCCCGCGACGGCCGCGGGGGACACATTCGCGCAGGTGCGGTGCGGCGCGGGGCCCTCGTGGCGCGTTCACGAAGTTGGAGGTGAAGCCATGTTCATGTATATGTTGACCATGGCTATGACCACGTCCGCCGCCGACGACTGGGACGGCGCACCGCTGCCCTCGATGGTGAATCCGGCCCTCCTGCGCGAGACTCCGGCCACCGAACGCGGCGCACGGCGGCGGGCGACGCTGATAGCGGCGGCCCGCAAGGTCTTCGAGCGCTCCGGTTATCTGGACGCCCGCCTCACCGACATCACCAAAGAGGCGAAGTGCTCGACGGGGTCCTTCTACACGTACTTCAAGAACAAGGAAGAGATCTTCGCCGCCGTACTCGAAGTCGCCCAGCAGGACATGCTCCACCCCGGCATGCTGCGGCTGCCCGACAGCGGCGACCCGTACCTCGTGCTGGAGGCGAGCAACAGGGCCTATCTGGAGGCCTATCGGCGCAATGCGAAGCTGATGGCGCTGCTGGAGCAGGTCGCCAGCGTCGACCACACCTTCCGTGAGCTGCGAAGGCGGCGCGGTGAGGCGTTCGTGCACCGCAACGCCCGCGGCATCGCCGACCTTCAAAAGCGCGGCATCGCCGATCCCGACCTCGATCCGATGCTGGCCTCGCGGGCGCTGTCGGGCATGGTCAGCCGCTTCGCGTTCAGCGTGTTCGTGCGGGGCGTGGACCAGCCCGTGGACTTCGAGCAGGTCGTCTACACCGTGACCCGGATCTGGGCCAACGGGCTGCGCTTTCCCGGCCACCGCTGAACGCCGGTCTCGATTCCGCGCTCATCCGGGGCCTCACCCGGTGCTCGGTCCGGCGCTCGACTTCCCGCTGACGCAAGCGAATCGACGCGCCCCGCGCGTGCTGAAGTCCGCCCCCGCCCACCGCAGGGCCCGGGGGCGGTATGTCATCCTCCGCTTCGCCCTGCCGATCTGTGCCCTCCGCTGTCGCCGCAGCGCATGAGGGCGCAGAAGCCTCTGCCGCGACTGTTGACAGCACAACGGCCTTCGCTCAGGCTTCGGCCCAGAAGTTGAACATGACGTCAGCTTACGGCTAGCCCGGTCGCAGCCCTGCCCTTCGAAGGAGTGCCTGATGACTGAAACGGCAGAACCGAGCGGGGAGGCGGCCGGGGAACGGCAGCCCGCGATCCCGCCGAAGAGCCACCGCAAGCTGCTCGCCGCGGGGCTGATCGGCAGCTCCATCGAGTGGTACGACTTCTTCCTCTACGGAACGGCCGCCGCCCTGGTCTTCCCCCACGTCTTCTTCCCGTCCAGCTCGCCGCTGACCGGGACGCTGCTGTCGTTCAGCACCTTCTGGGCGGGCTTCATCGCGCGCCCGCTGGGCGGCATCCTCGCCGGGCACTTCGGCGACCGTTACGGCCGTAAGCCGGCGGTCGTCGCATGTCTGCTCGGCATGGGCCTGGCGACGTTCCTCATCGGATGCCTCCCGAGCGCGGCCTCGATCGGAATGGCCGCCCCGGTGCTGCTCGTCACGCTGCGCTTCGTGCAGGGACTGGCGTGCGGGGGCCAGTGGGGCGGGATCGTGCTGCTGCTGATCGAGTCGACGAGTCCCAAACGACGGGGATTCGCGGGCACCTTCGGGCAGATGGGAGTGCCGTTCGGTGTGATCCTCGGAAACGTGGCGTTCCTGGCGGCCACCGCCGTGATGCCGGAGGCGTCGTTCATGGACTGGGGCTGGCGCATCCCGTTCTTCTTCTCCGCGCTGCTCTTCCCCGTGGTCCTCTACATCCAGACGAAGGTCGAGGACACCCCTGAGTTCCGTGCGCTACAGGCCGAGGTGTCGAAGAAGAAGCCGCAGCGTGTGGCGCGTGCACCGCTGAGCGAGGCCATACGGAAGGACTGGCGGAGGATTCTGCTCGCGTGCGGAATGCTGGCCGCCACCAACTGCCTCTTCTACATCAGCATCGCGGGCGTACTCAGCTACGCGACCGAGAAGCTGGGCATGAGCCATGAGTCGCTGCTGGCCGTCTCGCTCGTCACCTCGCTGATCAGCGCCGCGGCGATCCTCTGGTCCGGCGCGGTCTCCGACCGGGTGGGGCGCAGGCCGATGGTGCTCATCGGCGCGGCGCTGCTGGCGGTGTGGGCGTTCCCCTACTTCTGGCTCGTCGACACCAGGAGCCTGTGGCTGTTCTTCGTGGCGCTTGCTGTCGGCGGCATCTTCCAGTCGATGACATACGGGCCGGTCGCGGCCTACATCGGGGAGATGTTCGCGCCCAACATCCGTTTCTCCGGGGCCTCGTTGGCCTACCAGCTCGCGGCGATCACCGTCAGCGGCGCGACTCCGCTGGTGATGACGGCGCTCATCGCGGAGACGGGGTCGACCACGCTGGTGTCGGTCTTCGTGGCGCTGATGGGGCTGATCACCTTCGGCTGCACCTGGGCGCTGCGGGAGACGAACCCGGCGGAGGTACGGGCCGATCCCGACGCCGTCCCCGGCGAACTGCTGCACGCCTGAAGGTAGTTCGGGCGGCGGTGCCTCGCCACGCCGGGGGAGAGTCAATCGCCTTCGGAGGCAGGGGACTTCGACGCATTCGCGGCTTCCCTGCGTATGCGGGGCACCGTCAGCGCGGTGAGGGCGGCGGCGAGCAGGAACGCGCAGCCTGCCGCCGCCAGCGCCGTATGCATCCCGTCGGGTGCGAAAGCCCCGGCTGACGGCGGCCCGGACGAGGACGAGGGCGCCCCCGGGGAGGAGCCCTCCGCGCCGTACGCCAGTGCGCCCAGCAGTGCGACGCCGATGACTCCTCCCGTCTGTCTCGCTGCGTTGATCACTCCGGAGGCCAGCCCGGCGTGTTCGGCCGGTGCCGCGTCCACGACCGCCGTGGTGGCCGCGGGCATGGTGAAGGACATGCCGAAGCCGACGGCGACGAGCGGTGCGACGAGCACCGCGTACCCGGTCGTCCCCGTACCGGCCCCGGCCATGGCGAGCGCGAAGAGTCCGGCGCTTCCCGTGAGCAGCCCGGCCAGCATCGTCGGCCGTGGGCTGCCGGTGCGCGCCGTGAAGCGGCCGGAGAGCGCCGAGCCGATGGTGGCTATGCCCATCTGAGGGAGGAGTGCGAGCCCCGCGGCCAGCGCGGAGTGACCGGACGTCTGCTGGAAGGCGAGGTTGAGCACGAGGAGTTCGCCGTAGAAGCCGAGATTGATCAGCAGCCCCACCAGGGTGGCGCCGGTGAAGGCACGGTCGCGGAAGAGCCCCAGCGGCAGCATCGGGTGGGCCACTCGGCGCTCGACCGTCAGGAACACGGCGGCTGCCACGACGCACAGGGCGCCGGCGGCGAGCACGGGACGGCCGGCCCCCATGCGTCCGCCTTCGATCAGCGCGTAGGTCAGCGCCGCGAGTGCGACCGCACCGGCGGTCTGCGCCGCGGGGTCCAGGGGGCGCGGGCGTGGGGCGGGTGCCGGGACGTGCCGCGCGGTCAGCACCATCGCGACCACGGCGACGGGCAGATTGACGTAGAAGACGAGCCGCCAGTCGGCATGGCTGACCAGCAGGCCGCCCAGGACGGGGCCGGAGGCCGCGGCCAGCCCCGCGACCGCGCCCCACGCACCGATCGCCCTCGCCCTGGAGGCACGTTCGGGGAACGCGGCCCGCAGCAGCGCCAGCGAGGCGGGCACGCTGAGCGCGGCTGCGGCGCCCTGTACGAGCCGGGCGAGGACCAACAGCCAGATATGCGGCGCGAGTCCGCATGCCGCGGAGGAGAGCGCGAACAGCGCGAGCCCGGCCTGGAACACCCGTCGGGCACCCATGCGGTCGGCCAGCGCGCCTCCGGTGAGAAGCCCCGCGGCGAGCGTGAGCATATAGCCGTCGACGACCCACTGGAGCCCGGACATTCCGGCGTGCAGGTCCCAACGGAGCGCGGGAAGCGCCGCGTTGACGATGGTCGTGTCCAGGATGACCATGAAGTAGCCCAGACATACGGCTACCAGCGCGGGGGAGAGCGTCCGCCCGCCATGGCCGAGGTGCCCGTTGCCCGCCGAGCCCGTGCCCGTGTCTGTGCCCGTGTCCGTGTCCGTGTCTGTGCCTCTGTCGCCGCGCGGATCGGCCCTCTTCGCTCGCATCGCAGCAGTCTCGCCGCGGAACGCTTAGGCCCCCGCCGAAGTGAGCCGTACGTACCGGTCACGCCCAAGCGTTCAAGTCCGCGGGTACCGCCCAGGAGTAACGCCCAGCGCCCTCGTACCGGGTCAGCCGTAAGTGCCGAAGCGTTCCGCGACGGCGGGCAGACGGTCGGCGGCGACGGCGTGCGCGGCGGCACGCGGGGTCGTTCCGGCGGCCTCGGAGCGGTCCATCATCAGGCCGGTCAGTGCGCGCATCGACGCGCGGATGTGGGCGAACGCCTCTTCCGCGTCCGCGCCGATGTCGCCGAACAGGGTCCACCACCACCAGGCGTTGGTGGCGGAGTTGACGGCCACGTCCGGCAGTACGGTGACGCCGCGTGCCGCGAGCAGTTCCTCCGCCTCGGGCAGCACCGGCATGTTGGCGGCCTCGGCGATCCAACTCGCCTTGATCCGTGCCTGGTTGTCGGTGTCGATCGCATAGGAGACGGCTGCCGGTACGAGTATCTCGGCGTCGGTGGACAGCCAGGCGTCGCCCGGCAGCCGGGCGTCCCCGGACCGCAGGGCGGAGCGGTTCACGCTGCCGTACTCGTCGCGGGCGGCGAGCAGCCTCTCCACGTTCAGCCCTTCGGGGTTGGCGATCGTGCCCCGCACGTCGGCGACCGCGACGATGCTCAGGCCCGCACGGGAGAGGAAGCGCGCCGTCGCCCCGCCCATGGTGCCGAAGCCCTGCACCGCCACCCGCGTCCCGCTGTAGGGGACTTGGGCCCTGTCGAGGACGGTCAGCACGGTCTCGGCGACGCCGCAGCCGCCCGCCAGTTCGTCGAGTCCGATGCCGTCGACGGTGACGGCGAAGGCGTCCTCCAGCCGCCGGCGCGCGGCGAGTTCGTCGTCGAGAAGGGGGTGGACGGCCTCGATGGTGGAGGTCAGCCCGGCCTCCGCAGCGGCGGCGTCGACGGTGCCGCGGCTCAGGCCGAGGTCCTCACCGGTGGTCCAGAAGTCCCGGATGTACGGGCGCATCGCACGCAGATACCGCACGAGCACCCCGTACGCGTCCGGGTCGCGGGGGTCGCAGTCGATGCCGCCCTTGGCGCCGCCGAGGGGGATGTAGCGGGCGTGCGGGTCGTAGTGCAGCGCCTCCTTCATCGTCATCCCCCGCGCCAGGCCCGCGACTTCGTCGAGGGTGCAGCCCTTGCGCATCCGCAGACCGCCGCTGGCCACGCCTCGAATCAGCCGGTCGATCACCAAGTGACCCTCGCGGCCGGTCACTTGGTCGGTCCAGGTGAGGGAGATCAGCGGGGCGTCCGTGGCCCGCGGCGGTCTGTGCGGCTGTCCGTCCGCGCCGTGCGGCGGCGGGGCAGCGCTCATCGTGGCTTCACCGTGCTCATCGTGGCCTCCCCGCTTCCCTTCGACTGCGCGCGGCGCGAACCGCGTCGAGTGCTCAGCGTCCGGCTTCGCCGCCGGAGTCCTCGCCGTTCCCGCCGTCCGGGCCACTCTCGCCGTCCTGCCGCTTGCCGCCGTTCCCGGAAGGGAGATTGGCCAGACGTACCTCGCCGCGTGCGACGTGCCGGTCCTTGTCGTCGGTGACGGTGACGAGCCAGAGCTGCTGGGTGCGGCCCCGGTGAATGGGGGTCGCCGTGGCGGTGACCGTCCCGGTCCCGATGGCGCGCAGGAAGTTGGTGTGGTTGGAGACGCCGACGACGTTGCCGCGGTCCCCGTACCAGATGGCCGCGGCGAGACTGGCGGCCGTCTCCACGAGCGAGCAGTACACACCGCCGTGGACGATGCCGTACGGCTGTAGGAGTTCGGGCGTGATCTCGCAGGTCACGACGGTCCTGTCGGCCGTCATCTCGGGGAACTCCATCCCCACGGTCTTCTCGAATCCCGACCCGAATCCGTCGGCGTTCATTCACTCTCCCCGTCGTCGAGGGCTTTCCAGTGGCGGTCCGCGGCGGGCCGCCAGGCGCTGTGGCGTTCATGGAAGAGCGCGGCGGCCTGTGCGCCGCGCCACTCGTCGGGCAGCAGGCGGTGCGGCAGGCCCGGGTCGAGAAAGGGGAAGCGCCGCCACTCCTGCACGAGGCGGGTGTGGGCGGCGAACGTCTCGACGTCGTCCGCCGGTTCGAGGGCGCGTACCTCGTCGAGGAAGCGTTCGTAGGCGCGCTCGACGGCGTCGAGGTCCCATGCCTGACGAGCGACCTCGCGTGCCTCCGCGAGATCGCCGAGGCGGGCGTGGAAGATCCGGGAGGTCTCGCCGACGCCCACGTCGTGCAGCACCTGCCGCACCTCCGGTTCGCGGTCCGGGTGGGGGCTGAGCCAGACGCCGGTCGAGAGATTGCCCAGCCCGTTCCAGGACAGGCGGGTACGCAGCAGATGGCGCAGCCTGCGGTTGGTCTCGGGAACGGTGACGAGGACCATCAGCCACTGTCCGTCCCATTCGCCGACCGGCCTGCCGAATCCGTAGATCCTTTCGGTGCCGTCGGTCAGCAGGCGGCGGCCCGACGACGTCAGCCGCCATGAGGTGCGCCGGCCGTGGCGCTCGCCGGTCAGCCAGCCCTCGGCGGCGCTACGGGCGAGCGCCTGGCGCACGGCCTTCTCCTCCACGCCGAGCACGCCGAGGGCGCTCAGGAACGTGGCCGTCCAGACGGGCCGTCCGCCCGGCAGTACGAACTCGCCGAGCACCGTGAGCAGCAGGGAGCGGGCGCTGGCGGCGCCGAGTTCGCGGCGGCGCAGGAACCCCGGCTCGGCTGTGTGCGATGCGTCGGGGTGCGTCGCGTCGCCAGGCATCGCGTCAGAGTGCGTCGCGCCGTGGTGCGCTGCCTCCGCGTGTGCGCCCTCGCGCCGGGGCGCGAGAGCGTCGGCGGCGTCGGCGTCTGTGGGCGGCGTCGTGCCGCGCCCGCCGTGCCGTGCGGCCATGCACCTCTCCCGCCGTCCTCTGCCGGTCTGCCGGTCGTGCGGCCCGGTCTTCCGCGCTGGTCCTCCGCGCCGGTTCTTCCAGTGCGTGCTGCCCTGCGTCTGCTTGCGTGCTGTGCTTACGTGCCCTGCGTCCCGTCTATGTGTGGGCACCAAGTATGCGCCGTACGGCCGTTGCCCTGTCCAGTCGTTCCACACTGCTATTGACGAGCGTCCGGAACGTGTAGAGCATGACGCCACGGTTCCAGGCGAAGGGGAGACCCGATGACCGCCCACAGCGCGACACCGCCCATCACTGCCGTCACACCCGTCGTCTCCGACATGTTCAACGCCTCCGACTACCTTCTCCAGGCCGCCGTACAGCCGGAGACCGCCGGGCGCATCGCGGTCACCGGCCCCGCGGGAGAGCTGACCTACGCCGGGCTCGCCGAGCTGGCCGGGCACATCGCCGCGGGGCTTCAGGCGTGGGGCGTACGGGCCGAGGAGCGGGTGATGCTGCTGATGGCCGACGGGCCCGGCGCGGCGGCGGCGATCCTGGCGGCGATGCGGCTCGGCGCCGTGCCCGTACCGGTGTCGACGATGCTCACGGGGCCCGAACTCGCCGAACTGCTGGGCGACTCGAGGGCGAGAGTGCTGCTGGTGAGCGAGGAGTTCGCCGGTGCCGCACAGCAGGCCGTGACCCGCGTACCCGGCATCCGCTACGTCGCCGTGACGGGCGAGGCGGGCGCCGCGGGCGAGGCGGGCGGACTGGCCGTGCCCGCCGGTGTGCGGCTGCGCCCCTTCGACGAGCTGGTCGAGGAGGGCAGGCGCCGTGGCGGTGAGCTTCAGGACCCGTACATCACCTGCGAGGACTCCGCAGCGCTGTGGCTCTACACCTCGGGCACCACCGGCAAGCCGAAGGGCGCGATGCACCGGCACGCCAACATCCGGCATGTGGTGGAGAGTTACGCACGCCAGGTGCTCGGCATCACCTCCGCCGACCGCTGTCTGTCCGTCGCGAAGCTCTTCTTCGCCTACGGCATCGGCAACTCCCTCTTCTTCCCGCTCGCCGCGGGCGCCGAGACGGTGCTCGATCCGCAGCGGCCCACACCGCACTCGGTCGCCGAACGCCTCACCGAGTACCGGCCCACGCTCTTCTTCGCCGTTCCCACCTTCTACGCCGCGCTGCTGCGCTCCGACGTGCCGCGAGACGCCTTCGAATCCGTGAGGCTGGCCGTATCGGCAGGGGAGGTGCTGCCCGCGGACCTGTGCCGCAGGTTCGCGGAACGCTTCGGCGTGGAGATCCTCGACGGCATCGGCTCCACGGAGGCGCTGCACATCTTCCTCTCCAACCGGCCCGGACGCTCCCGGCCCGGCACCACGGGCACCCCCGTCGACGGCTACGAACTGCGCGTCGTCGACGGCGCCGGGCGGGACGTCCCGCCAGGCGAACCGGGATCGCTGCTGGTCAAGGGCGAGTCGCTGGCCACCGGTTACTGGTGCAGGACCGATGTCACCAGGCGCGTGTTCCAGGGGGAGTGGCTGCACACCGGCGACACCTACGTCGTGGACGACGACGGCTACTACACCTGTCTCGGGCGGACCGGCGAAATGCTCAAGGCAGGCGGCATCTGGGTCGCGCCGTCGGAGGTGGAGGCCCGGCTCCTGGAGCATCCGGCGGTCACGCAGGCCGCCGTCGTGGGACTGCCGGACGAGGACGGCATCGACAAGCCGGTGGCGTGCACCGTACTGGCGGAGGGCGCGAAGGCCGGTCCCGAGGAGCTGATCGAGTTCTGCCGCGACGGACTCGCGGCGTTCAAGCGCCCGCGTGAAGTGCTCGTCGTGGACGAACTCCCCACGACGGCAAGCGGAAAGCTGCGGCGCCATGCCGTGCGGGAGCTTGCCGCGGAACGGCTGGGGCACACACGCGGGTGACGGCGGCCGGGCCCAGACGGCCGGAGCGGCAGCGGCCCTCTGGGCCTGCCACGAGGCCGGGCCGCCCCGACTGCCGTGCTGCCGCCGTCACTTGGACCCCCGACCCTCTGGCAGGTGAGAGATGCTCGACGGCCACTTCCTCGTGGACGCGCATGTGCATGCCGCGCGGCTGCCGACGCTGCGGCCCGCGTGGCGGCGCTGGGCCGAGGAGTTCGGCGACGCCGACGCGCTGGCGGGCCTCTACGACGGCAGCGGCACCCTCGTGCCCGAACGCGTCGACGCCTGCTTCGAGGCCGAAGGCGTCGATGTGGCCCTGCTGTTGTGCGAGCACAGCCCCAAGACGACGGGGGAGCAGCCGATCGAGGACGTGCTGCCGCTGGTGAAGTACAACCCCCGCCGCTTCCGCCCCGTCGCCAACGTCAACCCGCATCTGCACTATCCCGTCGACGCCGAGGTGGAGCGGCAGTTGGCCCTGGGCGCCGTGGCTCTCAAACTCCACCCCGTCCACGGCGGGTTCAGCCCCGCCGACCCCGCGCTGTATCCCGCGTATCAGGCGTGCGTGACCGCGGGCGTGCCCGTGGTGGTGCACTGCGGCACGAGTTCCTTCCCCGGGTCGATGAACAAGTACGCCGACCCGGTGCTGCTCGACGACGTGCTGCGCGACTTCCCCGGGCTGACGCTGGTGCTGGCGCACGGCGGGCGCGGGTGGTGGTACCAGGCCGCCGCCTTCCTCGCGCTCTCCCGGGAGAACGTGTGGATCGAGCTGTCCGGCTTGCCCCCGCACCGGCTGCCCGGCTACTACGCCCAGTACGAACTGCGCCGCCTGGCAAGGAAGTTCATCTTCGGCACCGACTGGCCCGGCGTGCCGGGCATCGCACGCAACGCACGGGCGCTCGCCGCGCTCGGCCTCGACGAGGAGACCCTCGCCGGAGTCTTGGGTCGCAACGCGCTGGAGGTCTACCCGGGGCTGCGCGTCGCGTAGCGGCCCCGGTCACGGGTCCCGGTCGTGCGCCTCGATCACGCCCCGGATCACGGGTCCATCGGCGGCGGGGAGGCGAGCACGACGCACGAACTGCGGCCCAGTTCCCCGAACTCCGGCCCAGCTCCCGCAGCATGGCGTGGAAGGACTCCCGGTGGTCGAGGTCGAGTACGGAGGCGGGCTCGTCCAGGACCAGCAACTCCGGCTCGTTGACGATGGCCTGGGCGATGCCGGTTCCGCGCTTCATCTCTACGGAGAGAGAGTGCGCAGCTTGCGGTCGATACGGCCGGACAGTCCCACGCGGCAGGCGGCCTCCTCCACGGCCGCGGGGACGGCCGTGCCGGGGGAATCTGCTGGAGCCAGGCGACGTAGGTGACGAACTCCCGCACCGTGACGCGCCGGCAGACGCCGAACTCCTGTGGCAGACAGCCGAGCCGGCGGCGGATCGCCGGCCGCCGGCCGAGCACGCCGGGGTCGCGGTCGAGGAGCGTGATGCCGCCCTCGTCGGGTGCGAGCGCGGGTGGCGAGAGCAGGGATGAGCGTGCTCGTGCCTGCGCCGTCGGGCCCGAGCAGGCCGTGCACGCCGGTGCCGCGCGCCCATGAAGTTCTACAAACTATTGACGTCACGGGAGAATGATGTGGAACATAGGGCTATCCCAGGCTGGAGGACGCTGGAGGAGACCGCATGACCACCACCGCCGAGACCGAGCCGGAAACAGCTGCCGACCAGCCCGTACACGTGGACTTCCGGACCGAGCCGTCCCGATACCGGCACTGGCGCATCGACGTCGAAAGCCCGGTCGCCACGCTGACCATGGACGTCGACGAGCAGGGCGGACTGCTTCCCGGCTACGAGCTGAAGCTCAACTCCTACGACCTGGGCGTCGACATCGAACTCCACGACGCCGTACAGCGGTTGCGCTTCGAACATCCCGGGGTGCGCGCCGTCGTGGTGACCAGCGCCAAGGAGAAGGTCTTCTGCGCGGGCGCCAACATCCGCATGCTGGCGGCCTCCCCGCACGGCTGGAAGGTGAACTTCTGCAAGTTCACCAACGAGACCCGCAACGGCATCGAGGACGCCACCGCCCACTCCGGGCAGACCTACATCGCCGCGGTCAACGGCGCCGCGTCCGGCGGCGGTTACGAACTGGCGCTGGCCTGCGACCGCATCATGCTCGTCGACGACCGCTCCACCACCGTCTCCCTGCCCGAACTGCCGCTGCTGGGCGTGCTTCCCGGCACCGGAGGGCTGACGCGCGTCACCGACAAGCGACATGTACGGCGTGACATCGCGGACTTCTTCGCCACCAGGTCCGAGGGCGTGGGCGGCAAGAAGGCCGTCGCCTGGCGGCTCGTCGACGAGACCGTGCCGCGCACCGCATGGGACGAGGCGGTCGCGGGACGCGCCGCGGAGGCCGCCGCAGCGGCCGGCAGCACCGTCGGCGCCGAAGCCGGGACCGCCGGGATCGAACTGACGCCGCTGGTCAAGTCCCGTACGGACAGCGCTATTTCGTACCGTCATGTCTCCGCCCGCATGGACCGGAAAGCGAAAGCCGTGGAGATCAACGTCGCGGGCCCGGAGGCGGCGCCGCCGTCCGGGATGGCCGAAGTCCACCGGCAGGGCGCGCAGTTCTGGACGCTCGCGATGACACGCGAACTGGACGACCTGATCCTCGATCTGCGTACCAACGAACCCGAGCTGGGCACCTGGGTGCTGCGCACCAGCGGCGACCCGCAGCACGTCCTCGACCACGACCGGCTGCTGCTCGACAACGACGGGGACTGGCTGGCCCGCGAGATCCTGCTCTACCTCAAGCGCACCCTGAAACGCCTCGACGTCACCAGCCGCAGCCTCATCGCCCTTGTGGAGCCCCGCAGTTGTTTCGCCGGGTCGCTGCTGGAACTCGCCCTCGCCGCCGACCGCGGCTATCAGCTCCTCGGCGTCTTCGAGGACGAGGACCCCGACGCGCCGCCGGCGACCGTGACCGCCGGGCCCGCCAACTTCGGTGCTCTGCCCATGTCCAACGGCCTCTCCCGGCTGGCGACCCGCCACTACCACGACCCGGAGGCGCTGGCCGCCGTCGAGGCCGTGGCCGGCAAGCCCCTGGGGGCCGTCGAAGCCGAACGTCTCGGCCTGGTCACCTTCGCCCCCGACGACATCGACTGGGCGGAGGAGGTCCGCATCGCCGTGGAGGAACGGGCGAGCTTCAGCCCCGACGCGCTCACCGGCCTGGAGGCCAACTACCGCTTCCCGGGCCCGGAAACGCTGGAGACCAAGATCTTCGGACGGCTCAGCGCCTGGCAGAACTGGATCTTCACCCGGCCCGGCGCCTCCGGGCCCGAGGGTGCCCTGCGCTCCTACGGCACGGGCCGCCGCGCCGACTTCGACCGAAAGCGAGTCTGAGATGCCCGTGAACGGAGCCGACTACAGCGAGAAGATCCCCAACAACGTCGACCTGCGCGAGGACCGCCGCCTCCAGCGGGCCCTGGAGTCCTGGCAGCCCGACTTCCTCAACTGGTGGGAGTCGATGGGCCCTTCACTGCCCACCCAGGACGTCTATCTGCGTACGGCGGTCGACGTGGGCCGCGAAGGCTGGGCGCACTTCGGGCACGTAGCCATGAAGGACTACCGCTGGGGGATCTTCCTCGCCGAACGCGACCGCGACCGCCGCATCGGCTTCGGCGCCCACAAGGGCGAACCGGCCTGGCAGAAGGTCCCCGGCGAGTACCGCGCCGACCTCCAGCGCCTCATCGTCATCCAGGGCGACACCGAACCGGCCAGCGTCGAACAGCAGCGCAACCTCGGTGCGACCGCGCCCAGCCTCTACGACCTGCGCAACCTCTTCCAGGTCAACGTCGAGGAGGGCCGCCACCTTTGGGCCATGGTCTATCTGCTGCACGCCTACTTCGGACGCGAAGGACGCGAGGAGGCCGAGGAGTTGCTGCACCGCAACTCCGGCAGCGACGAATCGCCGCGCATACTCGGCGCGTTCAACGAGGAGACCCCCGACTGGCTGTCGTTCTTCATGTTCACCTACTTCACCGACCGCGACGGCAAGTACCAGCTCGGCACCCTCAAGGAGTCCGGCTTCGACCCGCTCTCGCGCACCTGCGAGTTCATGCTCAAGGAAGAGGCGCACCACATGTTCGTCGGTACGACGGGCATCGACCGCGTCGTCGAGCGGACCGCCCGGCTGATGATCGACCACGACACGGACGACGTGGCCGCCCTCGGCGCCATCCCGCTCGACGTGGTCCAGAAGTACCTCAACTTCCACTACTCCGTCTCGCTCGACCTCTTCGGCAGCGAGACCTCCAGCAACGTCGCCAACTACTACACGGCGGGCCTCAAGGGCCGCTGGCGCGAGGACCGGCGCAAGGACGACCACCGGCTCACCGACGACTCGTTCCTCGTGGACGCCCTCGTCGACGGCGAGATCGGCACCACCGAGGTCGCGGCGCTCGTCGGCCTCAACACCGATCTGCGGCGCGAGTACATCGGCGACTGCCAAAGCGGCGTCAACCGCTGGAACAAGATCCTCGAAGACGCCGGGCTCGCACCGCGGTTCCGGCTGCCGAGCGTCGCGTTCAACCGCAAGGTGGGCGCCTTCGCGGGAATCGAGGCCACACCCGACGGCACGGTGCTCTCACCGCAGGAGTGGGAGCGGCGCAGGGACGCGTGGCTGCCGACGGACGCCGACAAGGCGTATGTGTGCTCCCTGATGCGGCCCGTGCACGAACGCGGCAAGATCGCCGGCTGGATCGCCCCGCCCCGCCGGGGCATCAACGGTCAGCCCTTCGACTACGAGTACGTCCATCTGGCGTGAGGGCGCGGGGAGTCGGCGGACCGGAGAAGCGGGTGTGTCGGGGAGTCGGGGAGTCGGGGAGCTGCGCCGTGGCGGCACCGGTTCGCCCCGAGACCCCGCGCTCAACTCCCGGCGCGTTCCTGCTGCTCGGCCTTCCGCCCGGCTCCCCGCGCCGCCTGCGGCTCGTCCTCGTGCACGCCCTGGTGCTGGTCGTTCTGCTCGCTCGTGGCCGGTGCGCTCGCATGCCGCCGCCCCCGTAGCCTCAGCCCGATCAGCGCGACGGCCAGCAGCACCCCGAACACGCCCGCGACAACGGGGACTCCGGTCCACTCCAGGGCGTTCGCGATGGTCCGCTGCACCGTGCCCGCCCCGTCGACCACCGGATCGCCGCCCGTGGTGCCGCCGCCGAGTGCGCGGATCTCGTACCAGCCGTAGTACGAGGTGTAGGCGCCCACGAGGACGAGCAGCGCGCCGCCCAGACGCGAGGCGACCGCGCCCAGCCGCCGCAGGCCGCCCACCGTGGCCGTACGGGCGAGGGCCACGGCCAGAGCCGCCGTGCCCACGACGGCGCCCATCCCCGCCGCGTACGCCCCGAAGAGCAGCACCCCGCCCCAGGTCGAACCGCTGCGGAACGCCGACACCACGATGGCGAGGAACGGCGCGATCGTGCAGCCGAGCGACGCCACGGCGTACGCACCGCCGAACAGTGCCATCGACGGCACGGACCGGGTGACCGACGGCGCACGGCGCACCTTCGGCAGCAGCGACGGAAGCCCGCGCCCCGCCAGCAGCCACACGCCGAGAGCGGCCAGAAGCAGCCCGAACACCACGGTGAACCACGGCAGATGCTGCTGCACCTGGCTCGCCACGGGCGCCACGACCAGCCCGAAGACGCCGAAGACGGCCGCGAAACCCACCGTCATCGCGGCGGTCGCGGCCAGCGCCCGCCCCACGGCCGCGCCCCGCGAGGGCGAGTCGTCGCCCAGCACCAGCAGCGACAGATAGGCGGGCAGCAGCGCGAAGCCGCAGGGGTTGACCGCCGCGAGCATGCCCGCGGTCAGCGCCAGTGCGAGGGGGACGTCGGCCATGTGTCGGCGGGTGCGCGGCAGTTCAGCCGGCCAGCCCGGCCACCTGCTTGGTGAGCTGGTCGGGACTCGTCGCAGCCCCCTCGTGGACCGTCTTGCCGTTCTTGTCGAGCATCACGTACGAACTCTGCTGCGAGATGCCGAACTTCTTCCAGACGGCGCCCTTCTGGTCGTTGAGGTGCGGGAAGTTGCCGACCTTCTGCGTCTTGACGAAGCCGCGTATCGGCTCGGTCTTGTCCAGACCGGCCACGCCCACGAAGTTGATCTTGCCCTTGTACTTGTCGGCGAGCTTCGCCGTCTGCGCTGCCTGCCCCTGGCACGTCCCGCACCACGGCGCCCAGAACCACAGCACGGACGGCTTCCCGGCCAGCGTCTCGCCCTTGAACGACTTTCCGTCGAGGGTCGTGCTCGCGAACCTCAGCTTCGCGGGGGCGGACTTGCCGTCCGGCGCCTTCTCGCCCGGTGCGATCCCGGCCGGGGCGTCCTTGTCCTTGCCGGCGTCGCCGCCCTTCTCGCCGCCGGCGTCGTTGCCCTTGTCCTCGTCCGCCGCGGCCTTGCCCGACGGCTTCGGCTGGTCGTCCATGCCGCAGCCCGCCACGGACAACGCGCTCGCCACGAGCAGGGCAGTGAGGACGGTACGGGTTCGACCGGCACGCATCATCTGAATCCTCTGGTCACGGATCGGGCTCGTCACGCTAGGACGTCACGCCCGGCACCAGTCGGTCTTTAGCGGCACCTGACTAATCCGCACTGATCCGCGGCGGGGAACGGGCTGTTGCCGCCCGGAGCTACGGAGGCGGATGCCCTCCCGGGCCGCCCGCGCGCTCTGTGCCCCCGTCACCGGTGAGACCTCCGCGACCTGCGCGGCCTCTGCGCCCTTTGATCCCGCTCCATCCGCGTGACCTCCACGGCCGAGGGGCGGGTCCCCGGGAAACCGGAAGCCCAGGAGGAGCACGATGCGCAGACCGTGGGGCCCGGACGGTGACGCGGCCCACGGCCCGCGGCCCTCGGGCCCCGCGTCGAGGGGCGGGCCCGCCGCCGCCCACGGCCCGGCGCCCGCTCCGCAGCGCCGGACCACCGGAAGGACGACGGGGATGGACACCCACTGGCACGCCTTCAGCTACACGGGCCACGCAAGACCCCGGGACGCCGAGGCCCGCGACCCGGAATCGGCCACTCCGCCCATCGAGTTGGACAAGTGGTTCCGCAAACCCCGCTCGATGATGTCCGGCACCTTCACCGACGCCGCCGCTGCCGCGGACTGGCTGGAGCGCGAACTCACCGAGTCGCCGCCGCCCGACGGTGCCCTCCCCGTACGTACGCACATGCGCGCCGCACGCGACGCGCTGCGCCGAGGCTCCGACGCATACGTCGGCTACTACACGGCCCACGGCCGCTTCCTCGTCCGTACGCTGCTGGCCTGCCCCCGGGGGAACCTGCGCTGCCCGGCGCCGCCTCGGCGCTAGGCGACGCCGCGCCCCGCTTCCCGGACCGCCCGTGGTTTCCCGGGACTGCCCCCGACCGTCCGGCACGTCCGGCCGCGGGGCCGGGTCACTGCCGCCGGTCACGACGACCTCCGACCCGGCCCCACGCCGGGGCCCTCACAAGTGCGAGAGCTGACCGGGCTCGTAGTCGCCCGCGGGCTGCCGCACGATGACGTTCATCCTGTTGAAGGCGTTGATGAGGGCGATCAGCGACGCCAGGGTGGCGAGCTGTTCCTCGTCGTAGTGCTTGGCCGCCCTCGCCCAGACCTCGTCGGAGACGCCACCGGCCGCGTCCGCGATACGGGTGCCCTCCTCCGCCAGCTCCAGCGCGGCCCGCTCGGCCTCGGTGAAGACCGTCGCCTCCCGCCATGCCGCGACGAGGTTGAGCCGCAGCGTGGTCTCACCGGCCGCGATGGCGTCCTTGGTGTGCATGTCGGTGCAGAAGCCGCACCCGTTGATCTGGCTCGCGCGGATCTTCACCAGCTCCTGCGTGGCCGCCGGAAGCGACGACTCCGAGAGCACCTTGTTCGCCGAGACGATGTGCTTGAGGAACTTGCCCACGGTCGGGCTGCCGAAGACGTTCAGACGGGGATCCACGGTGACTCCTTAGCGGTTGTTCGTTGACTGCACCCCTACGACGAGACGGCCCGGCGGAATGTGACACGGCGCCCGGCACGGTTTTCGCGGGCGAGGGGCTGGGGCGGTACGCGGGTGCGGCCGGGTGGGGGCGGCCAGGCCCGCAGCGGGGACCGCAGAAGCATCGGCCACGATTCACGAGGGGGCAAAAGCCACACCGGGCAGATGGAGTCATCGGAGAGCAGGCGCGCCGTTCCCGAATCCGGGTCGGCAATGGAGCGTGCTCGACGCCACGAATTCGCCAGCCGTCCAGCACGCTTTCTTCACGACTGGCGAAGGGGCGGGCCGTAGGCAGACGTCCGAAATCCGCCGCATCACCCGATACCCCTATGGAAAGCCTCCCTCGTCGAGTACGTATCTGGGAGGGGAAGGCATGGGCTGGCGCATTTTCAAGGACTGGTCGAAAGAAGTCGCCGTAATCACAAAGCGACTGGACACAATGCACAGCGACATCGTCCGTCTCAGCACCGTCGGCGAATGTCGGTCACGAACACCGGACGACGCTCAGTCCGGCCTCCCCAAGGGACTAGACGACTACCAGAAGCACGTCAAACTCCTGCGCGTCGCCGCCGATATCGCGACTGCGGAGCTTCGCTGCCACCGCGACACATGGGCCTATGTCGCCGAGAAGGCCGCGCCTCAGCCACAACACTTCCGTACCCCCGGCAGCATCGCCGACGAGGAAGGCCGTGTCCGAACCACTCTCTCCGGACGCTCACTCGTCGCCGTACTGACCGCCTTGTGGACCATCGCCCACAAGAAACACACCACCGACGCCGAACTCGTCGACTGGGCCCTCGCGGTCACCCTCTACAAACAAGTAGCCAACGCGATCGAACAATTGCGGCACGGGGAACAAGACGATTGCACGAAGGTCGTCATCATCATCGACCGCCGACGCCGGCGCCCCTTGCGGGCGGGCGCGTGTGACGACTCCGATAACGACGAAGGCAGCTAGCGGGCGTCATTCGTGAGAAAGCCCCCCGCCGCCGACGTCGGCGGGGGAGCCGCGGGTTCACGGATGCGCTCGTGCACACGCCGTCACCTTGGTCACCGTGCCGGATGCGCCTTCGTGCCCGCATATATTGCCCCGATGAGCGGCGAAAAGGTCACTTTGGCCCTGTGCGGTGACGTCATGCTCGGCCGGGGCGTCGATCAGATCCTGCCGTGCCCCGGGGACCCGGAGCTGCGGGAGGCGTACATGCGGGACGCGCGGTCGTACGTCGAGCTCGTGGAGGCGGTCAGCGGGCGCATCGATGCGCCCGTCGGGTTCTCCTGGCCGTGGGGGGAGGCACTGGAGGTGCTGGACGAGGCCGCTCCCGATGTGCGGGTGGTCAATCTGGAGACGAGCGTCACCCGGCACGGCGGGTTCGACCCCGGCAAGGGCGTCAACTACCGCATGAATCCCGCGAATCTGGGCTGTCTCGGTGCCGCACGCCCCGATGTGTGCGTACTGGCGAACAATCACGTCCTGGACTTCGGGCGGCGCGGCCTTGAGGAGACGCTGGACTCGCTCGCGGGTGCCGGGCTGCGTACGGCGGGTGCCGGGCGGAGCGCCGATGAGGCGCGCAGGCCCGCGGTGGTGCCGGTCGGCGGCGGACGGCGGGTGCTGGTGCTGTCGGTGGGGACGCCCTCCAGCGGGATTCCCGCGGCGTGGGCGGCGCGGCCGGACCGTCCCGGGGTGAACTTCCTCGACCGGCTCACCCCGGCCGCCGCCACCGGGATCGCGGCCCGCATGAGGGAGGCCAAGCGGCCGGGCGACGTCGTGGTGGTGTCGGTGCACTGGGGCTCCAACTGGGGCTATGGCGTGGCCCGTGACCAGGTCGCCTTCGCGCATGCGCTCGTCGACGCCGGCGGCGTCGACGTCGTGCACGGGCATTCGTCGCACCATCCGCGCCCGTTGGAGGTCTACCGGGGCAAGCTCGTGCTCTACGGCTGCGGCGACTTCATCGACGATTACGAGGGCGTCGAGGGATTCGAGGAGTACCGGGACGAGTTGAGGCTGCTGTATCTGGCGTCCGTCGACGCGGATACGGGCGCGCTGGCCGAGCTGCGCATGGTGCCGTTCCGTTCGAGCGGGATGCGGCTGGAACGCGCGGACGCGGCGGACAGCGAGTGGATGCGGGCCGTACTCGACCGCGTCAGCCGGGAGTTCGGCGTACGGGTCGGCAACGGCGGTGACGGGATGCTGACAGCGCGGGCCGAGGAGCGTCCGGCCCGTGGGCACACGCCCTAGGCGGGTGCGCGGCAGCCGGGTGCCGCCCGGCCGCTGCCCGTCCGGCGGGCCCCAGCGCCAGCCCCGGCCCAAGCCCCAGCGCCAGCCCCGGCCCAAGCCCCAGCCCCGGCCCCGGGCTCAGCTCCCGTCTCCCGCCGCCGCGACCTGCTCGCCGCAGCTCGGGCACCGGTCCCTGCCGTCCCACTCCTCCCAGCCGAAGGTCGCGGGCGACAGCGAACGGTCCTCCAACTCGCCCCGCACGGCGACCCGGTAGTTCCACACCGCCTCGATGTACGGGTGGTACGCGTCGTGGAAGGCGCGCGAGTCCTGGGCGGCACCGGCGGCGACCACCCGCTGAAGCGCACGCAGCCGCTCGAACATCGCCTGCCCGGCACCGGCGACCGCCGTGGTCGCGTCGATGAACAGCCGCTCGCGCACCTCGTAGACGGACGCCTCGCTCAGTGCGGCACGGGTCGCCGCTTCCAGGTCTGTGCCGGTCTGTTCCCGGCCTGTCCCGGTCGCTTCCGGGCCGGCCACGGTCCCGGGTCCGGACTTGGCGATCTCACGCAGCCGTGCGTGGCACGCACCGGCCGCCGTGATGAACTCGATGTACACCGACCGGCGGCGGGCCTCGATGCCTCGGCCGTCCTCGTGGCGGCGGCGCAGATAGTCGGCCATGACGGTGCCCGAGATCGCGATCGTGCCGCCGCTTATCGTCGCGACGAGCGTTCCCCAGTCCAAGCTCTTCCCCCGTGCCGGTGACGATGCCCGACGGGAATCTACGGCAGCCGACTCCCGGACGCCCCGGGCGGGTCGGGCGACCCGTGCCGACCCGTGCGCCAGCTCGTGTGACCCCCAACTCCCCGCCCGCGACTGCCCGTTGGGTGAACGACTCGGCCGCTGCGTTGGCGCACCCGCGACGCCCCGCTCTGCCGGGGGCGCCCGGCGACGCCCCGACACGCGACGCCTCGCCCGCCGCCGGGCGGCTCACCACTCGGCGAAGGCCCCGTCCCCGTACCGCCACAGCGGGTTGTGCCAGCTCTCCGACGCGCCGTCCGCGGCCCGTACCGCCTTCTCGTCGATCTCCACGCCCAGCCCCGGGCCCGTGGGGCGCAGCAGATGCCCCTCCTCGAAGCGGAAGACGGAACGGTCGGCGACGTAGTCGAGCAGTTCCGCGTCCTTGTTGTAGTGGATGCCGATCGACTGCTCCTGGATGAGGAAGTTCGGTGTGACGAAGGCGAGTTGGAGAGAGGCCGCCAGAGCGAGCGGCCCCAGCGGGCAGTGCGGTGCGATCGCCACGTCGAAGGTCTCGGCGAGCGTCGCGATGCGGCGGCTCTCGGAGATGCCGCCCGCATGCGACAGGTCCGGCTGGAGCACCGCGATGCCGGCACGCAGCGCGGGCAGTACGTCCGTACGGGAGTACAGCCGTTCTCCCGTGGCGACGGGAAGCGCCGTCGACTCCGTGACCCGGCCCAGCAGATGGGTGTACTCGGGCAGGACGGGCTCCTCGACGAACATCGGCGCATACGGTTCGAGTACGCCCGCTGCCCTGATCGCGCCCGCCGTGGAGAAGCGCCCGTGCAGATCGACCGCGAAGTCCCGTTCGGGGCCGAGGACTTCGCGGGCGGCTTCCGCCCTCGCCGCGACCGCGTTCAGCTCCGCGACGGTGGGCAGGCGGCCCATGCGCCCCGAGGCGTTCATCTTCACGGCGGTGAATCCGGCCTCCACCTGGGCGGCGACCTGGTCCCGTACCGCCGCCGGTTCGTCGCCGCCCACCCAGCTGTAGGCGCGTGCCCGCTCCCGTACGGGCCCGCCCAGCAGCCGGTGCACGGGCGCTCCGAGCGCCTTGCCCGCGATGTCCCACAGCGCCTGGTCGATTCCGGCGACGGCGCTGGAGAGCACCGGCCCGCCGCGGTAGAAGGAGCCCTTCGTCATCACCTGCCACAGGTCCTCGATGCGGGAGGGGTCCGCGCCGACGAGGAACTGCTCCGCGAGTTCGTGCACGGCGGTGCGTACCGTCTCGGCCCTGCCCTCCACGACCGGCTCTCCCCAGCCCACGAGCCCGTCGTCCGTCTCGATACGGCAGAACAGCCAGCGCGGCGGCACGGCGAAGGTCTCGACTCGGGTGATCTTCAAGTGGTGCTCCAGGTGGTGCGGTTCGTAACTGTCACTGCTTCGAGGCGGCAGGCCGCTGGGGTCGCGTCACATGGGTCGTGTCACCCCTTGAGGCTCCCTTCGGTCAGTCCGGTCCTCCAGTAGCGCTGGAGGACCAGCATCGCCGCGGCCAGCGGGATGACCGACAGGAACGCCCCGCCGACGGTGTACTGCACGAGCTGCGGCACCCGGTCGGCGGCGGTCTGCCAGGTGGCCAGGCCCAGGGTGATGGGGTATTTGCGGTCGTCGGAGAGCATGACCAGGGGCAGGAAGTAGTTGTTCCAGATCCCTACGAACTGGAAGAGGAACACCGTCACCAGCGCGGGCGACATCAGCCGCAGCACGAGCTGGAAGAAGATCCGCCCCTCGCGTGCCCCGTCGACGCGTGCCGCCTCCAGCAGCGTGTCGTCGACGGCCGACTCCGCGTAGATGCGGCACAGATAGACGCCGAACGGGCTGACGACGCCGGGGATCAGCACAGCCCAGTAGGTGTTGGTCAGACCGAGCTGGTTGAAGAGCAGATACAGGGGGAGGGCGAGCGCGGTGTGCGGCAGCAGCACGCCCGCGAGTACCGCCTTGAACGCCGCCTCCCGCCCGCGGAAGCGGTACTTGGCGAGCGCGAAGCCCGCGGCGGCGGCCAGCAGTGTGGCCAGCAGCGCCCCGGCTCCCGCGTACAGCAGGGAGTTGAGCGCCCACTGGAGGTAGATGTGGCCGTCGTAGCTGAGGATCTTGCCGATGTTCTCCAGCAGTTGAGGGCTGTCGAACCACAGTCCGCTGCTTCCGTAGAGCCTTTCCGTGGACTTGGTGGCGGCGATGATCAGCCAGTAGACGGGCAGCAGGAAGTAGCCGGTGGCGATCGCGAGCGCAGCGACCATCAGGATGCGTCCGGGCCGGGGCGTGCGGCGTGGCGCCGAGGGCGCGGGAGTGGGCGCGGTGCGGGTCCGGTGTTCCCCGGCTGCGTCGGCCGTGCTCGTGGTGAGGCTCATCGCCCCCTCCGTTCCTTGCGGGTGACCAGGCTGAGGAACCCGAACGACAAGGCGCACGCCACGAGGGCGAGCAGCACGGCCTTCGCGGCGGCCAGATAGACGTTGGCGTTGGCGAACGCGTCGTTGTACGCGCTGAGGTTGGGCGTGTAGTTGGCGGTGACCGCAGGGGAGAGCACCCTCATCACCAGCGGCTCCGCGAAGAGCTGCATCGTGCCGATGATGGAGAAGACGCAGGTGAGGACGAGCGCCGGGCGCACCAGCGGGATCTTGATGCGCAGCGCCGTCTGCCAGGGCCCGGCGCCGTCGATGCGTGCCGCCTCGTACAGCTCCTGAGGGATGGACTTGAGCTGGGCGACGATGATCAGCATGTTGTAGCCGGCGAACTCCCAGACGACGATGTTCGCGACGGACCACAGCATGTTGTCGTAGCTGAGGAACTCGGGGGACGCGCTGCCGAGCGCCTCGGTGATGGGGCTGATCCCCGGCACGTACAGGAAGCCCCACAGGATGGTGGCGATGACGCCGGGGATTCCGTACGGCAGGAAGTAGGAGGCGCGCAGCAGGCCCGCCCAGCGGTCGGCGAGCTGGTCCAGCAGCAGTGCGAGGACGAGCGCCAGCAGCAGCATCACCGGTACCTGGACGATGCCGAAGAGCAGCACGCGGCCGAAACTCTCGACGAAGTCGGCCTGTTGGAGGGCGAGCGCGTAGTTCTCCAGACCGGCGAAGCCGACGGTCGGCTTGCCCAGGCCCAGCGGTCCGTGCCGTTCGACCTTGAGCAAGCTCTGGTAGACGGCGTAGCCGATCGGGAGGACGAAGGCGAAGAGGAAGAGCGCCAGGAAGGGGCCGAGGAAGAACCAGGCGGCGCGGTCGGGCCGCGGGGACCGGCGCCCGCCCGCCGCCGGTGCGACAGGGGCCGGGGCCGCGGTGCTCGCCGGGCCGCCCGGCGGTGATGATGCGGAGGCGGGCCCGGGGGCGCCGTCGCCGGCCGCTTCGGTCCGGGGGGCCATCATGCGCTCCTCACCTTGAGTCCCTTGGCCTTCAAGTCGTCGACGACGCGGCCCTGTACGTCCTTCATGGCGCCGGTGATGCTGCCGTTGCCGGCGGTGGCGCGGCCGAAGGCGTCCTTGATGTGCTCGAAGGACTGGATGGTGGTCGGCGCCCACTTCCACGAGGTGTCGACGTGGCTGTCGGACTCCTGGAAGACCTCGTTGTAGCGCTGGCCGCCGAAGAACGGGTCCGGCTTGCCCAGTGCGGTGTCCTTCAGATCGATGCGGGCGGCGGGCCATCCGTAACCGGCCGCAACGAGGAGGTCGATGCTCTCGGGGTCGGTGTTCAGCCAGTGCGCGAACTCCAGCGCCTCCGCCGGGTGCTGGGTGCCCTGGAGGATCGCGGTGGACGAACCTCCCCAGTTCGCCGAGGCGTTGTCGCCCGCCTCCCACTGGGGCAGCGTCGTCACCCGCCATTTGCCCTTGGTGCCGGGGGCGTTGCCGCGCAGCAGCGCGTCGCCCCACTGCGCGGCGGGCCAGCTCACCAACTGCCCTGACTGCACGGCCTTGTACCAGGCGCTCTGCGTGTCGGGCATGACGGCGAGGAGCTTGTCGCGCAGCAGCCCGTCCCAGAAGTCGGCGACTTCGAGTGACGCCTCGCTGTCGATGTCGACGAGCCAGGTGTCGCCCTCGGAGCGGATCCACTGCGCGCCGCGCTGCCAGGGGAAAGCGGCGTACCACATGGCGTTGTTGGGCGGGAACGCGCAGATGTGGGCGCCGGCCCCGCGCTTTTTGACCTTCACGGCGGCCCGTCTGAACTCGTCCCAGGTGCGCGGGACTTCGATGTCCCAGCGTTCGAAGAGGTCCTTGCGGTAGTAGAAGCCCATGGGGCCGGAGCCCTGCGGCATGGCGAAGAGTTCACCGCCGAAGACGCCCTGCTTCCACTGCCAGTCGACGTAGGAGTCCTTGAGCTTGTCGCCGCCGTGCTCGCTGAGGTTCGTAAGGCCGTTGACGAGCATGAACTCGGGCAGCGCGTAGTACTCGATCTGGGCGAGGTCGGGTGGCGACCCGGCCTTCAGGGAGGAGTGCATCTTCTGGTAGCCGCCCTGGGTGTTGGCCGGGACGATCTGCACCTCCACGTGGATGTCGGGGCGCTTTCTGTTCCACAGCGCGACCGCCTTCTGAAGCGGCACCCACGTCCAGAAGACCAGCCTCGTCTTCTGGCCTTTCCGGCGCGGCGCCTGCCTCGTGAGCCGGGCGGCGCCCGCCGATTCGCCGCACGCGGCGAGCGCGGGCGCGGCGGCTGCGGCGGCACCCCAGGCGAGGACCTTTCTGCGGACGGGCATCCGACCTCCCTGTCAGGCCTGTCGAATCAAGCAGCCGGGCCGGCCGTCCGGCCCGGTGACCGCTCAGTGCTCCATGACGGCGACGCCGCGCGGCGGCAGCGTCACGGTGGTGACCGGGCCGTGGCCCTCGGGGCTCAGCCGGTCGCGCATCGGCTCGGGCAGTTCCACGACGGCTTCGCTGCCGCCGTGGTTGAGCAGGAACAGGAAGCGGCGCTCGTCGTCCTCGCGCACGGTTGCCTGTACGCGGTCGGGCAGCCCCTCGATCACGGGGTGCACGCCCGCCTCCTGCCTTACGTGGTCCAAGAGGCCGCGCAGATCGGCGTGCTGGAGGCGGGTGCCCACGTACCAGGCCGTGCCGGAGCCGTAGGCGTGGCGGGTGACGGCGGGGCGCCCGGACAACTCGCCGCCGGCGAAGGCCGCGACGGCCTCGGCACCCTCCAACTCGATGTGCTCCGACCACAGATCGCCCTCGACGCCGGACGCCGAGACCGGCCCTCCCGGCAGTACGCCCTCCACGGACACGGCCGCGCCCTCGTCCAGCGGCCAGAACTCCTCCACCCGCAGCCCGAGCAACTGCCGCAGCGGCGCCGGATATCCGCCGAGGTGGACGCGGTCGCACTCGTCGACGATTCCGGAGAAGAACGACACGACCAGATGTCCGCCGCCCTCCACGTACTCCTCCAGACGCCGGGCGTCGTCCTCGCCGAGCAGATACAGATTGGGCACGACGAGGAGCCGGTAGCCCGCCAGATCGGCCGACGGCGGCACCACGTCGCAGGCCACGCCCGCCTCGAACAGCGCACGGTGGTGGGCGCGGTTGAGCTGCGTCTGGTCGAGCGCCGTCGAGGGGTGGGAGTCGAGTTCGAGGGCCCACCAGCTCTGCCAGTCCACGACCAGCGCCGCGTCGGCGTGCGAGCGGGTGCCGGCGATCTCCGGCACGGACGCCAACTCCCGTCCCAGTTCGCTCACTTCGCGGAAGATGCGGGTGCCGCTGCCGCCGTGCGGAAGCATCGCCGAGTGGAACTTCTCCGCGCCGCCGCGCGACTGGCGCCACTGGAAGTACATCAGTGCGTCCGCGCCCTGGGCGACGGCCTGCCAGCTCCAAAGCCGCATCACACCGGGCGGCTTGGGGCTGTTGCGCGGACGCCAGTTGACGGCGCTGGGCGCCTGCTCCAGCAGCATCCACGGCTGGCCGTCGCGTGCCGAGCGCATCACGTCGAAGCTGAGGGCGGCGCCGAGGTGGGTGTCCGGATCGTAGGGGTCCTGGTAGAAGTCCAGCGACATCACGTCCTGGTGCCGCGCCCACTCGAAGGCGTCGACCGGCTTGTGGTGCGGCATCAGGTTCGTCGTCACGGGCACGCCAGGCGTCACGAGGCGCAGCACCGCCAGCTCCGCGAGATAGCACTGGCGGAGCGCGTCGTCGCTGAAGCGCCAATAGTCGAGCTGCTGCGAGGGGTTGGCGAAGGTGGGCGCCAGCCTGGGCGGCAGCACCTCGTCGAACGACTCGTAGCGCTGCGACCAGAAGGCCGTGGACCAGGCGTCGTTGAGGGCGTCGACCGTGCCGTAGCGCTGCCGCAGCCAGTGCCGGAAGTCCGCGGCCGACACGTCGCAGAAGCACTGCCGGATGTGGCAGCCGTACTCGTTGCCCACGTGCCACAGCTCCAGCGCCGGGTGCTGTGCGTAGCGGGTCGCGACCTGCTTGACGAGCCGGGTGGCGTACTCGCGGTACACGGGGCTGGAGGGGCAGTAGTGCTGCCTGCCGCCGGGCCATTTGCGGCGGCCGTCCTCCGTCTCGGGCAGGATCTCCGGGTGCAGTCGCGCCAGCCAGGGCGGCGGTGAGGCGGTCATCGTCGCGAGACACACGCGCAGACCGGCCTGCGAGAGGTTGTCCATTACGCGGTCGAACCAGCCGAAGTCGTACTCGCCCGGGCGCGGTTCGACTCTCGCCCATGCGAAGACGCCCGCGGTCACCATGGTGACCCCGGCCTCCTTCATCAGCCGGGTGTCCTCGGCCCACACCTCCTCGGGCCACTGTTCCGGGTAGTAGTCGCCGCCGAAGTGGATCCGCCTGTTGGGACTGTCTGCCCTCATGCCTGTGCGCACCTTCGGGTCGTCGGTTGCCGTCACATGCCAAGCCGGCCGAATACGCCGAACACCAAGCCATGGTCAATCCATTAATTATGAATTAACGTAAGGGCAGCTCAGGGAGGGGTCAACCCTCCGGACGCGGTCTACGCGCCCCGTTCACGCATCCGTTACCGGCGCCGCCGCCCGGTCCGTGCAGAAGGTGAGGAGCAGCCCATGTCAGGCCCGGAAGCAGGGCAGTTGAGCGACACCGCCACCGCCGGTGCGCGCTTCCGCGGCCGTACGGCCGTCGTCACCGGCTCCGCCACGGGCATCGGCGCGGCCACCGCACGCCGCCTCGCCGCCGAGGGTGCGGCCGTCGTCGTCGCCGACATCGACGAACGGCACGGCGCACAGGTCGCCTCTCGGATACGCGAGGCGGGCGGCGACGCCGTCTTCGTGGCCGCCGACGTCGGCCACGAGGAAGCCTGGCGGCGCATCGTCGAATCCGCCCACGCCTACGGGCCGGTCGGTGTACTCGTCAGCAACGCCGTGCGGGTCGAGGTCGCCCCAGCCCACGAGACGACGCCCGCCTCCTGGGACCGGCAGATCTCCGTCGGTCTCACCGCCGCCTACCTGGGCGTGCGCGCCTGCCTGGACGATCTGCGCACCCAGCGCGGAGCGGTCGTCCTCGTCTCCTCCGTACACGCGCACCGGGGCATCCCCGGCCACCCCGCGTACGCGGCCGCGAAGGGCGGACTGCTGTCCCTCAGCGGCCAGTTGACCGTCGAGTACGGGCCCGAGGTGCGGTTCAACACCGTGCTGCCGGGGCCGGTGCTCACCGGCCTGTGGGACCGGGTGCCGCAGGAGGAGCGGGACGCGAGCGTCGCCGAGACCGCCGCACGCCGCTTCGGCACACCGGAGGAGGTCGCCTCGGCCATCGCGTACCTTGCTTCGCCGGAGGCTTCGTACGTCACCGGCGCGAGCCTTCTCGTCGACGGGGGCTGGAGCGTCATGAAGTCCTCGGCATGACGGGGGAGTCGCGAGCGGAGCCCGCGCGGGAGACGAAGCCGCGCCGAGGGCGCCGCGTAACGGGAGCCGGGCCCGCGTGAGCGGGGCACCGGCCGTGAGGGAGAAGATCAGGGCGATGTCCGGTTACGCGCGCCGCGGGGTCCACGGCCAGACCGTCGAAGCCATAGCGCACCGGGTGCTCGGCGGCCGCATCGGCGAAGGCGACACCCTCGACCTGGGGGCGCTCCAGAGCGAACTCGGCGTCAGCCTCACGGTGTTGCGAGAATCGCTGAAGGTACTGGCCGCCAAGGGCATGGTCGACGCCCGGCAGAAGCGGGGCACGTTCGTACGGCCTCGGTCCGACTGGCACTTCCTCGACGCGGACGTACTGCGCTGGCAGTTCGAGACCGCGGAGGGCCCGGCGGGCGCCGATCATCCGCTGCTGCGCGACCTCGGCGAGGTGCGCGGCATCGTCGAACCGGCCGCGGTACGGCTCGCGGCGGAACGCCGCACCGACGCCGACCTCGCCGCCCTCGACGAGGCCATCGCCGCGATGACCAGCGCCTCGGCCGTCGGCGACGAGGCAGTGGACGCCGACCTCGCCTTCCATCGTGCGCTGCTGGCCGCGTCGCACAACGAGATGCTCGAACGCATGGAGATGGTCATCGCCACGGGTCTCGCCTTCCGCGACCGCCTGGTCCACGCGTCCGGCCACCGCCCGCAGGACCCCGTACCCAGCCACAGTGTCGTACTCGACGCCGTACGGTCACGCGACGCGGACGCGGCGGAGACGGCCATGCGTGCGCTGCTCCAGCAGTCGGCCCGCGACCTGGAGGAGATCCGCCGCACGGCGACGGGGTGAGGATCGCTACCGCGTGAGGGCCGCGGACGGCCCCGTCCCGGTGCGTCAGTGCGTGGTGCGGCCCGCGGCGTAGGTGACGAACCGGGCCCACTGGGACGTCGGTACGGCCAGGAGGGGGCCGTGGGGTGACTTGGAGTCCCGTACGTGGACGGTGTGGGGGCGTGCGGCGACTTCGACGCAGTCGCCGCCGTCCGAGCCGCTGTAGCTGCTCTTGAACCACCGCAGGTCACCTGAACCGGCCTTGTGCTGCTGGGTGTTCATAGCTCTCCCGCAAGCTGTTCGATGAACGACGTCGACTCCCTGAGGTTCAGAGCCATCGAGCGCAGCTTGCCATATCGAAGGGAGAAGGAACTCACTTCTGCGCGGTCGCTTACGACATGACCGATTCCCTGCGATTCGAAGTAGCCGAAATGCTGGTGCTCTTCGTTCTCGATGAGCACCATCGGGCCGTTCAGCCCTGGGTGGAAGCCCCGTCCCAGCGGCATGACTTGAATTTCCACGTTGCGCAACCGGCCCTGCGCCAGAAGATGACCGATCTGCTCTCGCATGGTCTCCGGCGACCCGAGTGGGTTTCGCAGCGCCGCCTCCTCGATGACGAACGAGCAGTTGACGGGCGGATGCCTGGTCAGGAGCCGCTGCCTGTTCAGCCGGGCTTCCACGTGCTGTTCGACGACGCTTTCCTCAAGGGGAGGGCACCTGCCGTCGAACACGGCACGGGCGTAGTCCTCTGTCTGGAGGAGCCCAGGTACGAGTTGCGGATCGTAGGAACTGCGGCTCACCGCCTCCATTTCGATCAGCACGAAGTCCCGGAAGAACGCCGGGAGTTTGGCGAAGTCCACCTCTTCCTGGAGGACTTGGAGCGCGCCGCCCGCTGCCAGCTCCCGCTCGGCGGCGGCGGTGAACGGCGCCTTCGCGGGGCGGCGGCCCTGTTCGATCGACGCGACCGACTCGGGTGAGTAGCTGATGCGTTCGGCCAACTCCTCTTGCGTCAGCCCGGAGTTGTCCCTGAAGAGCTTCAGCAGCTTTCCGTAGCCCACCCAGATCGCGGGCCGGTCCTCGTTCTTCCTGACGGTCTGCTTGCCGTTCGCATTGCTGCCCATGAGCGCCCCACGTCGTCAACGTTGATGAAAGGACCAACGCCGATCGCCAGAGCGGGGGCACGGGCGGCGGCCCGTACAGGACGCGGTGCCGCTCGTACACGACGGTCCGTGCCCCGCCTCGAACTGAACCGGCTGCCGTCGGAGGCGTGTTCAGCGCGCAGCGCTCTCTCCCGGAACCCCCAACGCCAGCAGCGCCGCGTCGTCTTCGAGGCCCTCGCCGAAGGCGTTGAGGAGTTGGGCCATCGCCGCGACCGTGTCCTCGGCGGTGCTGGGGGCCAGGACGGCGGCGTAGTCGAGCAGGGCGTCGTCGCCGTAGCGGTCGCCCTTGTCCGTCGCGGTGTGGGCCTCGGTGAGTCCGTCGGTGTACAGCAGCAGCGTGTCCCCGGCGCCGAGGTTGACCGTGGCGGTGGACACCCGGGGCGCGGCCAGTGCGCCGATCAACTGTCCGCCCGGGGTGGGTACGTAGACGGCACCCCCTCCGGCGCGCAGCAGCAGCGCTTCGGGGTGGCCTCCGCTGGCCAACGTGACCTCGAATCCGCCCTGCCGGGGCTTCAGCAGCCCGAACAGGACGGTGCAGAAGCGGGGATCGTGCCCGGTGTCCGCCGTGTTGAGCACGGTGTTGAGATTGCCCAGCACCCTCCCGGGATCGGAGTCGTACACGGCGGCGGCGCGCAGCGTGTAGCGGGCGAGGGAGGTCAGCACCGCGGCGGGCGCGCCCTTGCCGCACACGTCGCCGATGAACAGCCCCCATGTGTCCTTGCCGAGCGGGAAGACGTCGTAGAAGTCGCCGCTGACCGCGTCGGGGGATGCGATGTGGTAGTACGCGGTGACGTCGAGACCGGGCGGCGAGGCCAACGCCGGCGGCACCAGCGTCTGTTGGAGCGTGCTCGACAGCCGCTGGGATTTCTCGCGTTCTTCCTCGGCCTTCTTGCGGGAACGCAGCAGTTCGTCCTCGTAGGAGCGGCGGTCGCGGGCGTCGTTGACGGTCGTGCGGATCAGCCGAGGCCGGCCCGTGTCGTCCCTTTTGACCACGGAGCTGATCAGAACGGGCAGCCGGGTCCCGTCGGCGGTCTTCAGTTCGAGGGCGATGCCGTTGACCTCACGCTGAAGGTGGAGGAGCGGGGCGAAGTGGGTCTCGTGGTAGAGCTTGCCGCCGACGGTCAGCAGATCGGCGAAGCGCATGCGGCCGACGACCTCGCCGGGCGAGCGGCCCAGCCAGTTCAGCAGGGTGCGGTTGGCCTTGACGATCAGGCCGTCGCTCAGGGTGGAGAGATAGCCGCACGGGGCGTTTTCGTAGAGGTCCTCGGGGTCCTCCGCCAACTCGGCGTAGGGGAGGGCGGCTTCGTCGCGGACAGGGCCGCCGCCGGCCGCCGCGTCGTGCCACGGCGGCTCGGGCGCCGCTCGTTCCGGCCGCTCCGCCCGCTCCGGCTGCTGCTCAGGCGGTTCGGCTCGCTTCGGCTGCTGCTTCATCGGTTCGGCCGCCTCCGCACGCTCCTTCCGGCCCGGCTGCTCAGGTCGCTGTGCCCCTTCCGGGCGCCCTGCGCCCTCCGTCATCGGTCACTGGCCGCGAACTCGGCGATGGCCCTGGCCGTCAGCTCGGGCGAGCTGAGCTGAGGGCAGTGGCCCACGGCGTCGAGGGTGACCAGCTCACTGCCGTGGATCGACTCGTGCACGAACGCCCCCACTTCACGGGGGGCGATCACGTCCTGGGCCACCTCGATCACACGCGTGGGCACCGTCACGCGGCCCAGGTCGCCACGGTTGTCGGAGAGGAAGGTCGCACGGGCGAAGACCCTCGCCACGTCCGGGTCGAGCCGGCAGAAGCTGTTCGTCAGCTCCTCGGTCAGCTCGGGGCGGCCGGTGTCACCCATGACGACGGGCGCCAACGACTGTGACCAGCCGAGGTAGTTGCTCTCGAGGGACTCCAGCAGTTCGTCGATGTCCTCGGCGCTGAAGCCGCCGCGGTAGCCGGCGTCGTCGATGTAGCGCGGCGAGGGGGTGAGGAGGATCAGCTTCTCGAAGAGGTCGGGGCGCCACGCCACGGCCAGTACGGCGATGACGGCGCTCACCGAGTGGCCGACGAGCACGAGCGGCCCCAGCCGGAGGCCGTCGCAGATCGCCAGCAGGTCCTCCGCGTAGGCGTCGAGCGAGGAGTACCGCTCCTCGCTCCATGAGGAGACGTCCGCCTTTCCCGTCCCCACGTGGTCGAACTGAACGACCTTGAAGTCCCTGGCCAGTTCGGGTGTCACCAGGCGCCACATGTTCTGGTCGCAGCCGAAGCCGTTCGCCAGCATGATCACAGGCCCGTCGCCGCGGCCCGTGATCACGACGTTGTTCCTGGTCACCACATCCATAACGTCTCTATTGTCCCACTTCGCCCCGGTCGAGCCGCAGCCCGGACGAGCTCACAGACCCCGCCGGGGCGCTGCTGCGCCGACGGCGTTGCCTTCGCCACGAGGGGACGGTATGCATGAGTCATGCATGATGCAGCCCGCGGGACCGACGAAAACCGCAGGCACGGCGGCGCGGACGGGAACAGCGCGAGCCGGAACCGTACGGCCAATCTCCTCGGTGCCGCCGCGCTCGCCGTCACCGATCTGGCCGTCACCGGGGCGGCCAAGGCCGCGGGCGTCAGCACCAGCGCCGCCGCCGCCCTCGTAGTGCTCACAGCCTCGCCCGGCCTGAGCGTCACCGAACTGGGCCGCCGCATCGGCCTGTCCCAGCCCGCCGCGGCGCGCATGGTCGACTCGCTCCAGTCGGGCGGCCTGGCCGAGCGCCGCCCGGGCAGCGGACGGCAGGTCTCCGTGACGGCCACCGCCGCAGGCGCCCGTACCGCCCGGGCGGTGCTCGCCGCCCGTGGCGGACCGCTCGGCGAGATCGTGGACGTACTGGGGGAGAAGGAGCGGGAGACGCTTGACGCTCTGCTGGTGCGGCTGCTGACGCGGCTCTACGGCGAGGCCGGCGACGCGGATCTGCTGTGCCGTCTCTGCGACCGTGCGGGCTGTGTGCGCGGTGGTGCTGTCTGCCCCGTAGGCCGGGCCGAGCGCGAGGCACACCGGGACGGGCAGCGCGGCGGGCCGCCCGACGGGCATGGCCGTGGATGACGGGCGCCGTGGATGACACGCACCCGGTGACGGCGGCGCCGCGATGACGGGCGCTCTGCCGGCGCTCGCCTCGGCCGCCTGCTACGGCATAGCCGACTTCACCGGCGGCCTCCTGGCCCGCCGAGGCGGCTTCGCGCTCGTCGCCCTCGCCGGACAGGCCGGCGGCCTGGTCTTCTCGCTGGCGCTCGCCCCGCTGACGGCGGCCCCCGCGCCCACGGCGGGCGACCTCGCCTGGGGCGGCCTCTCCGGCGCGGGCACCGGCCTCGGAATGGTCTTCCTCTACCGGGGCCTGAGCCGGGGCGCGATGAGCGTCGTCGTCCCGGTCAGCGCCGTCGGAGGCGTGACGCTTCCCGTGCTGGCAGGTGTCGTCGTGCTGGGCGACCGGCCCGGCGGACTGCCGTGGCTGGGCATCCTGACCGCCGTGCCCGCCCTGTGGCTGGTCTCGCGCGACGGCCCGGCCCACGCCGCGTCTCCCGCCGCGAAAGGCGCCTCCCTGGACGGTCTGATCGCGGGCGCGGGGATCGCCCTCCAGTACATGGCCCTGTCGCAGGCCGGCCACGGCTCCGGGATCTGGCCCGTCGCCACGGGCCGGGTCACGGCACTAGCGGTGATCGTGCCCGTGGTGCTGCTGTCGGGCACACGGCTCGGAGGGCCGCCCAGGCGGCGGGCACTGACGGTTCCGCAGGCGGCGGGTGCGGCGGCGACCGGCGCCGTGGCGGCGCTCGCCCTGGTGCTGTACCTGCTGGCCGTGCGGGAGCAGATCGTCACCGTCGCCGTCGTGCTCTCCTCGCTGTATCCCGTGATCCCCGTACTCCTCGGGCTCACGGTCCTCGGCGAACGCCCCTCCCGGCTTCAGACCGCCGGCCTGCTCTGCGCGGCTGCGGCGGTGGTCCTGCTCACCGCAGACTGAAAGGCCCGCCCCCATCCCGAGTCCGCACGCGAGGGCCCGTACCCCAGGCCGTACGCCCGGGATCGCACGCCGCGAACACCGCGCCCCCACCGCCCGCCGACGTGTCGTACGGCCGTACGAGGGAACCCCGAACCGGAAGCTTGACGCAGTCGACACAGCGTGGCCCGGCGACGTCGGGTCAGCGGGACGGATACCTATGACCAGCGGGTACATGGGTCCCGAGGACTTCGGCAGGGACCCGTTCGGAGACTTCATCGCGCGCTTTCTCGGCGGCACGGGCTCGCCCGGCGGCGGCAGGCGAGACCCCCGCTACTACGACTTCCTCCGGCTGATGAGCGAACCGGCCAGGCAGTTGGTCTCCGAGGCCGCCTCCTACGCGGCGGAGCACGGCAGCAGCGATCTCGACACCGAGCATCTGCTGCGTGCCGCGCTCACCACCGAACCGACCCGGACGATGATCACCAGGGCCGGCGCCGACGCCGACACCCTCGCCCGGAACATCGACCGCGAGGTCGGGGACGGCACGCCCCGCAAGTCCATCTCCGTAAGCCCCGCCGTCAAGCGCGCCCTGCTCGACGCCCACGACATCGCCCGCACCAGGGGTGCCTCCTACATCGGCAGCGAGCACGTGCTGATCGCCCTCGCCGCCAACCGGGACTCCACGGCCGGGCAGATCCTCAACGCGGCGCACTTCGACCCCCGTTCGGCATCCTCCGGCTATCCGCCCGGGCACCCCGGCCAGGGCGGCCCCGGAATCCCCGGCGGGCAGGGCGCGGGCGGCGAGGCGGCACCCGGCCGGGGACCGCAGGGCAAACCCCGCAGTGAGACGCCCAACCTCGACAAGTACGGCACCGACCTGACCGAGATGGCACGCGACGGCCGCATCGACCCCGTCATCGGCCGCGACGAGGAGATCGAGCAGACCATCGAGATCCTCGCCAGGCGCGGCAAGAACAACCCCGTGCTCATCGGCGAGGCAGGAGTCGGCAAGACCGCCATCGTGGAGGGACTCGCCCAGCGCATCATGGACGGCGACGTGCCGGACAACCTGCTGGGCCGCCGCGTCGTACAGCTCGACGTGTCGGGCGTCGTCGCAGGCACCCGCTACCGCGGCGACTTCGAGGAACGCCTCCAGGGCATCATCGACGAAATCCGCGAACACTCCGAGAAGTTGATCATCTTCATCGACGAGCTGCACACCGTCGTCGGCGCCGGAGGCGGAGGCACCGAAGGCGGCTCGATGGACGCGGGCAACATGCTCAAGCCGCCGCTCTCCCGCGGTGAGCTGCACGTCATCGGCGCCACCACCCTCGAGGAACACCGCCGCCACATCGAGAAGGACGCGGCACTCGCACGGCGCTTCCAGCCCGTCCTCGTACCCGAGCCGAGCGTGCCCGACGCCGTGGAGATCCTGCGCGGACTGCGCGACCGCTACGAGGCACACCACCAGGTCCGCTACACCGGCGACGCGCTGATCGCCGCCGTCGAACTCTCCGACCGCTACCTCACCGGCCGCTACCTCCCCGACAAGGCCATCGACCTCCTCGACCAGGCGGGGGCCCGCGTGAGGCTGCGTACCGCGACCCGCGGCACCGACGTGAAGGCACTGGAACGCGAGGCCGAGCAGATCCACCGCGACAAGGACCAGGCCGTCGCCGCCGAGGACTACGAACGCGCCACACAGCTACGGGACCGGCTCGCCGAGGTCGAGAAGGAGATCAGCCGCGACGAGCGCAACCGCCAGCCCAACGGCCGCATCGCCGAGGTCACCGTCGAGGACATCGCCGACATCGTCTCCCGCCAGACCGGCATCCCCGTCAGCAACCTCACCCAGGAGGAGAAGGAACGCCTCCTGGGCATGGAAGACCGCCTGCGTGAACGCGTCATCGGCCAGGACGAGGCGGTCGCCGCCGTCGCCGACGCCGTGCTGCGCTCCCGCGCCGGACTCTCCAGCCCGTCCAGGCCCATCGGCAGCTTCCTCTTCCTCGGCCCCACCGGCGTCGGCAAGACCGAACTCGCCCGCGCCCTCGCGGAGTCGCTGTTCGGCTCCGACGACCGGATGGTGCGGCTCGACATGAGCGAATACCAGGAGCGGCACACCGTCAGCCGCCTCGTCGGCGCCCCTCCCGGCTACGTAGGCCACGAGGACGCCGGGCAGCTCACCGAGACCGTCCGCCGCAACCCGTACTCGCTGCTGCTGCTCGACGAGATCGAGAAGGCACACGCCGACGTCTTCAACATGCTGCTCCAAGTCCTCGACGACGGGCGCCTCACCGACTCCCAGGGCCGCACCGTCGACTTCACCAACACCGTCGTCGTGATGACCAGCAACCTCGGCTCCGAGGCGATCACCGGACGCGGCGCCGGAATCGGCTTCGGCGGCGGCGACGAGGAAGACGAGGAGGACGCACGCCGCGAACGCGTGATGCGCCCGCTGCGGGAGCACTTCAGGCCGGAGTTCCTCAACCGCATCGACGAGATCGTCATCTTCCGCAGGCTCTCCGACGAGCAACTGCGCACCATCACCGACATGCTGCTCGACGAGACCCGCCACCGCGTCCACGCGCAGGACCTCACCATCGACTTCGCGCCCGCCGCCGTCGACTGGCTCGTGCAGCGCGGCTACCAACCCGAATACGGGGCACGGCCGTTGCGCCGCACCATCCAGCGGGAAGTGGACAACAAGCTCTCGCGGATGCTGCTCAGCGGCGAACTGAAGCCGCACACCGGGCTGCTGGTCGACGTCGAGGGCGACGAGCTGGTCTTCCACGCCGACGGCGCGGAAGCCGCCGCGGACCAGGGCGGAATGGAATCCCGCAGCCGCCGCGGCGGCGAGGGTGGGGACGGCGGCGCGGAGGAAGGGTAGTAGTGCCCTGAGGGCGACTACCGGCGGCCGTAGGGTCGTTGACCGACCGGCTCACTGAACGGCCGAGCCGCCCCGCCGACTGCGGGCTGCCGGTGCAGTTGCCTGCCGACGCTGACCGACGCCCGACGACCGCTGCCCCGTGCCCGACGGCCAATGCCCGATGCCCGATGCTCGACGACCGATTGAAAGTCCCACGACGACAGGGGCCCGTGGCCCGCTGCCGAGGAGGCGACGATGCCGCTGACCTTCCGCCGGAGCTTCCGGGTGCTGCCCGGCGTCCGGCTGAACATCAACCGCAGGTCGTGGTCGGTGACCACCGGCGGCCGGTGGGGACCGCGCCGCACCTTCAGCTCCACCGGACGCCGCACGACGTCGATGGACCTGCCGGGCCCCCTGGGCTACCGGCACACCTCGACCCGCGGCAGCCGCCTGCGCAGCAGTACCCGCACGGGAGGCCGGATCGTGCCCCGCATCCTGGGAAGGCTCAGCGGCCGGAGCCGCCGCGGCTGACCGGCACCGGCCGCGGGCATCGCGGCAGCCGCATCAACGCCGCCGCTGCGCCCCGGGGATCTCCCCGGTCTCGATGACCGTACGCACTATCTCGCGCAGCTTGATGTTCCGGTCCTGGGAGCTCTTCCGCAGCACGGCGAACGCCTGCTCCTCGTCGAGCTTGTAGCGCTCCATGACGATGCCGATGGCCTCGCCGATGCTGTGCCGCGACTCCATCGCCGCATGCAGCTGCGCATGCGTACGGGCACTCGAGAAGGCGACCGCGGCGTGCGAGGCGAGCAGCCAGCCGATGTGCTCGGAACGCTTGGTGAAGGCGTTCGGTGTGGAGGAGTACAGGTCGAGAGCGCCGAGTTCGTCGTCCTCGGTGTAGAGCAGGAAGCCCATCATGCTTCCGACGCCCAGCTTCCGCGCCTCAGGGGCGTAACGGGGCCAGCGTCTGACGGTCTCCGTCATGTCCCCGATGCGGTAGACCTCCTCCGGCATGCGGGCGGCGTCGAAGCACGGGCCCTCGCACAGCTCACCCTGTATCCGGTCCGACTCCTGCACCATCTCACTGGTCCTCGCCAGCGTCCTGACCTGCTTGCTCTCCACGGTCATCACACCGGCCGCCTCACAACCGGGGACCAGCTCCACCGCATGCGCCACCACACGGTCGAGCGTCTTCTGCACCGAGCGCTGCGCGAGCAGATCCCGCGCCATATGGGCCAGGCCCGTGGCGAACTCCTCCAGCTCCTCCTCCGTCACCACTGCCCCTCTCGCCCGCTTCCCACGGCCCCCAGCGGACCCCTGCGCGACAGCCACAGTAACCGCACCCGCCACGGCACACCGCCGCCGAGCAGTACGGCTACTTCAGCAGGCGAGACATGCGGCGGTCCGCCAGCGGCTTCCCGCCGGTCTGGCAGGTCGGGCAGTACTGGAGGGAGCTGTCGCTGAAGGAGACCTCCCGCACGGTGTCCCCGCACACCGGGCACGGCTGCCCCGTGCGTCCGTGCACCCGCAGCCCCGTCTTCTTCTCCGACTTCAGCTCACCCGCGGCCAGCCCCCGCGAACGCTCGACCGCGTCGCGAAGGGTGGCACGCAGCGCCTCGTACAGGCCCGTGACCTCCTCCTCCGACAACTCCCCTGCGATCTTGAACGGGGAGAGGCGAGCAGCGTGCAGGATCTCGTCGGAGTAGGCGTTGCCCACACCGGCGATCACGCTCTGATCGCGCAGCAGACCCTTGATCCGGTGCCGTTCGCCGTGCAGCAGCCCCGCGAAGACCTCCGGCGAGAAGCCGTCCGCGAGAGGATCGGGGCCCAGCCGCGCGACGCCGGGCACCTCCAGCGGATCGCGCACGCAGTAGACGGCGAGACGCTTACGCGTCCCGGCCTCGGTGAGGTCGAACCCGCCGCCGTCGCCGCCCTGTTCGGGCCCCGCCAGCGACAGACGCAGCGCCAGCGGGCCCTTGCCCGGACGGGGCGGGCCCGGCGGCACCGAATCCCGCCACCGCAGCCAGCCCGCCCGTGCCAGATGGACGACCAGATGGAGACCGCCCGTACCGCCCGTACCGGCCGCGCCGCCGGCACCGGATGCGTCCCCGCCGCCCGTCGCGCCCGCGTCCGCCTCCCCGGGCGCGGTCTCCAGATCGAGGAACTTCCCATGCCGGGACACCCTCGTGAAGGCCCGCCCCTGAAGCGCCGACGGCTGAGGCTCGTACGTCTTGAGCACACTGATCGCGACCGGCGTGACGCGCTCCACCACACGCCCCCTGAGGCGCTCGTCGAGGAAGTCGCGCAGCGCCTCGACCTCGGGCAGTTCCGGCATGTCTCCTCCTGGGAGGGCTCAGCCCAGCTTCGCGGTGAGCGTGATCGTCGTACCCGAAAGGGCCTGTGAGACCGGGCAGTTGGCCTTGGCCTCCTCGGCCGCTGCGACGAATGCGGCCTCGTCGATGCCGGGCACCTCGCCCTGCGCGGTGAGGTGGACACCGGTGATCCCGGTGCCCGGCTGGAACGTCACATCGGCCCGCGTACTGAGCCGCGAGGGCGGACTGCCAGCCGAGGCCAGCCCGTTGGACAACGCCATCGAGAAGCAGCTCGAATGCGCGGCGGCGATCAGCTCCTCCGGGCTGGTCCTGCCGTTCGGCTCCTCCGCACGTGACGCCCACGTGACGGCCTGCTTGCCGATCCCGGACGAGTCGAAGGCGACCTCGCCCGACCCGTTCTTCAGATCCCCGTTCCACTCGGTGTGCGCGGTGCGCGTCGTCGCCATGTCCTACTCCTCGTCGGCTGTCTCTCCACCAGTGTGCCGGGTGCGCCCGCAGCGGCACCCGAACCGATCCTGCGCCCGCGGGCGCCGTCGGCGCCGGGGCGACGCGCCGGGACGAAGCGCCCTCAGCGCGCCGCGCAGCGCACCCGTGCGGTGACCCGGAGCGACTGATTCAGGGCCCGACAGCGCACCGTTCACGGTACGGTGCGCCGCGTTACGGGTATCGGAACGGATGAGCGATACGCCGCCGGACGGCAGAAGGAGTGCATCGTGATCAAAGGCGTCGACGTCTCGTCGTACCAACCGTCGGACTACAGCACGAAAGGTCTCGACTTCGTCTTCATCAAGATCACGGAAGGCACTTCGTATGTGAACCCCAAGTGGGTCGACCAGCGGCAGACCGCCCGCGACGCCGAACTCGTCACCGGCTTCTACCACTTCGGCCGCGCAGGCAGCATGAAGGAGCAGGCCGACTACTTCATGTCGAAGATCGACCTGGTCAAGGGCGACATGCTCGTACTGGACTGGGAAGACACCGAGGTCAGCAACGCGGAGAAGGACTCCTGGATCAAGTACGTCCAGGAGGAACGCCCGCACACCAGAGTGCTGCTGTACTGCAACACCAACTTCTGGCTCAACCACGACACCACGTCGTTCGCCGGCGACGGGCTGTGGATAGCGCACTACAACGGCAAGCCGGGCAAGCCCGGAATCGAACACCCCTGGCGCTTCCACCAGTACACCAACGACCCCATCGACACGAACCTCGGCAACTACGACAGCCGCGACGAACTGCGCAAGTGGACCCACAAGGAGCCCTAGACGCAAGGGAGTCGGACCCCGCACGCCGGCGCGCCCCGGCGGCCCGGGACGGGCTGCCGCCCCTGCTCACCCGGGCGCGACAGGCGGTGCCTAATGCCGATAACCTCCCGTCATGCCGGAAGCCAACATAAGCACGACGACCGACGACGAGACGACCGCACCGGCGGACCGTGCCAAAGCCGCAGCCGCAGGGGACCCGGAGAAGAAGGAGTCAGCGTCGGCGCCGGCGCAGGGGGAGGAGCGGCGGCGGAAGCCGCCGTCGGACGGCCCCGAAGACCCCGCGCAGGGCGGGGAATTCGGCGACGAGGAAGACTTCGGGGACGGCGCCGGAGACGACGCGGCTGAGGGGGCTTACCAGGGGGAGAGAGACGGCGAGGACGCCCGTACCGGACTGACGCCGCGCCAGGCACGCAGAGTCCGCGCCATCGTCTCCGCCGTCGTCATGGCGGCCGTCGCCGTCGCACTCGTCGTACGTCTCGGCAGCGCCCCCTCCGTACTCACCGTCGGCTTCTACGGCATCGCGCTCATCCTCTCCGGCGTGGCCATCGGCCTCAGCCGCCGGGGCCGTACCCGCGTCGCGACGGGCGTGCTCGCGCTGGGCTTCGCGTCGGTGGCCCTGGCCGAGTGGCTTCTGGCGTCCGTGGAGTGAGGGCCACGTCCGTACGGGGACGCCGGTGTGAGCCGATATGAGTCGGTACGAGGCAGTACGAGGCGATATGGGTCGGCACGAGAGTCGGCACGAGGGTCGGCATGAGTACGCCCGTAGAGCACGTCGGCACGGGCAGGCCATGAACGTCGAGCGAGGCGACGCCCGACGACGCCCACCGAGGCCAGACGAGGACGCCCCGGTGAGGACGACCCGGTGAGGGGAAGCGGGGGAATAAGGTGACGGCATGAGCGACGAGCTGCCCGAGATGCGTGCTTCCGACGCGGAGCGAGAGCGCGTCGCCGAGGTGCTGCGCGACGCGCTCGCCGAGGGACGGCTCGGCATGGACGAGTTCCAGGAGCGTCTCGACAGCACCTACCAGGCCCGTACACGCGGCGAGTTGGTCCCCCTCGTAAGGGATCTCCCGTACCACGACAGCCCCGACACCGACGGGGACGCGAACCCCGAGCCGGCCGCGACGGGACAGAACCCGCAGGCTCCGGCGCTGCGCAAGAAGCGGCGCTGGGCGGAGCGGATCGGCGGGAAAGCCACGTCACGCTGGGGCGTCGGCATCATGGGCGGCTTCGGGCGCAAGGGGGAGTGGACGGTGCCGCGCGTCTTCACCGGCGTAGGCATCATGGGCGGCGGTGAACTCGACCTGCGCGAGGCACGGTTCGAGGAACGCGACGTGGTGATCCGCTGCTTCGCACTGATGGGCGGCTTCAGCGTCACAGTGCCGCCGGGGATGGGCGTCGAAGTCCGAGGCATCGGCATCATGGGCGGATTCGACTCCTCCGCCTCGGGATTCGCCGACGCCGACGCACCACGCGTAGTGATCACCGGGCTGACGGTGATGGGCGGCGTAGGCGTGGAACGGAAGCTGCCGCGCGAGGAAAAGCTACGGCTGCGCTCCGAGCGCCGTGAGCGGCGCGAACTGGAACGCCGGGAACGCCGCGAGGGGCGCGAACGCAGGCGCGGGCACGGCGGACCGCACGGCGGGTACGGCGGACCGCACGGCGGTCATGGCAAGTCCCTCTGACGGGACGTCTCTCTGAGCGACAAGTCGCTTTGCAGCGGGGCGAGTTGTGCCCGGCAGCGGCAGGCGTGTGGGAGCGATAACGATTGTGCGTTCAGCGGGCCGGGCGCCGGGGCCGGGTCACCACCAGGCGGCCGGGTCGGTGCCCGCAGGGACGGTCGGCCGCGACCAGTCGGAGGGCGAGCCTTCGTAGCCGACGGGCGGCAGCACATAGCGCATCCGCCCCAGCGGGCTGTCGGCTTCGGCCAGCCAGGCGGCCGGGTCGGCGAGATCCTGCCGCCGCGATTGATCGCCCCCCGGCTCCTCCCCGGGCGTCGTACCCGGCGCTGACGTGGAGGCCGACGGGGCGTGCTGCGCTTGCGAAGTCAGGCCGTTCATCAGCCAGTCGGCAGTCTGCGCCAGCGCCACCCGTACGAGCCTGGAACCGCACCGTCCACGCCGCTGCTCGGTCAAAGCCCTCATCACGGCGGCGGCGAGCAGATAGCCCGTGCCGTGATCCAGGGCCTGCGCGGGCAGCGCTCCGGGAATCTCCTCGCCTTCCTCGTCCCGCTGCCCTTCGAGGAGCGAGATGCCGGTCGCCGCCTGTACGAGGCTGTCGAAACCGCGCCGCCGATGCCACGGCCCGTAAGCGCCCCAGGCACTGAGCTGGCCGACGATCACGCCGGGACGCCGGTCGGCAAGCGACTCCGGAGCGAGCCCGAAACGGTCGAGCGCGCCGGGACGGTAACCCGTGACGACGACGTCCGCCGCCGACAGCAACTCCTCGAATGCTGACTGCCCCGCGCGGGAGGCGAGATCGAGCAGCGCCGAACGCTTCCCCATGCCCGTGTCGGCGTGCGTGTCGGCGTTCTCGCGTAGCTGAGGCGAGTCGATACGGAGCACATCCGCACCGAACAGCGCGAGAGCACGCGTGGCGACCGGACCCGCCAGCACCCGTGTGAGATCCAGTACGCGCACCCCGTGCAGCGGGCCGGGCCCCGCCGGTTCGGGCAGGGTCCGGAGAGGCGTCTGGTCCATGCGCACGGTGGTGAGCAGCGGGCGCTCGGAGACTCGGACGCCCTGAGGATGCTCGGCCCACTCCGCCGAGGTGCGTACGGCGACGGCCAGGCCCCCGGCCGCGAGCACCGTCTCCTCGACCTCCACGGCATCGCGCCCGGCCAGCTCCGCGGCGAGCATCTCCGCGAGCATGGCGTCGTCGCGCTCGTCGCGCTCGTCGCGCTCGTCGCGGGCGTCGCGGGCGTCGGGGGCCGTGCGGGGGGCGGGGTCCCTGCGCGTGCCGGGGGCGTCGAGGTCGTCGAGGTCGTCGCGGTGCTCTCCGTTCTCGGCGGAGATACCGAGGGCGGCGAGCAGCCGAGCCCGGTGGTGCGGGTAGTTGGCGTGGGTACGCAGCCAGCCGTCCCGCGTGCGCCAGAAACGAGACAGCGCGGAGAACGTCACCGGCGCGCGCCCGTCCGTCCGCAGATGACGCTCGCTGGTGAACGCGGCGGCCACCGCGCCATCGTCCACATGCACAGCAGGAACGGGCGCCGGGCCGCCGCCCGCGCCCTCGGACCGTACGGACGACAACTCCGCGGCCGCCAGCGAGCACACGGACACCGTCGCGCGGGCCAGCGCCAGTACGGGCAGCCGAGCCGGGAGCACCGCACGCGGGGTGCATGAGACCCGGTCGAGCAGCGCGGGATCGCCGCCGAGCGCTCTCCAGGCGTGGGCGGCGCCGGGCACCGACGGAGCGTAATCAGCCGCGTCCGCCTGCGCCGTGGGGAGGCCCGCACTCAGCGCGTCGCCGCCGAAGTGGCCCGACCGGGCCGCGGGTGCTGCTGTACCGACTGCCGCTGGTGAAGATCGTTCCATGACGGGCATTCTGGCACCGGCGCCTCGATCCCCGGCGGTAACGAACCTTGCGGGCGGCAATGAGCCCCGCGGGCGGTAGCGAACCGCGCGGGGGCAATGAACCCTGTGGGCGGCAATGAACCATGTGGCCAGCGGCGTCGCGGATAGGGATGCGGGAGACGGTCCGGGTAGCGGGGGGGAGTAGGGCGGGGATGGGACGGTGCGCGGCGGGGGGCGACGGGGCCGCGAGGCGAGTAGCGGGAGAGCGTGCTGCCGAGTGTGCTGCCGGGGGCCCTCCCCCTCCCCCCTCCCTCCCCCCGGCGTCCTTCTGTGTCCAGCAGGAACCGTCGCTGTGCCCACCGCCCACCATTCGCCGTCGGCCTGCCCGTCGCCCTGGCGTGGGTCTAACGCGGGTCTCCCCGTCCAGGCGCGCAGTCCCTCAGCGTCCGGCCGTCGATGGCGCCGCTGCCACCACGCGCAGCCCCTGGTCGGTGAACTCCTGCTGTGATTCCTCGTCCATGCCCGTGTCCGTTATGAGCGTGCCGAAGACGTCGGCTCCGCCTACGCGTGCGAAGCAGCGCAGCCCCAGCTTCGAGGAGTCCGCGACCATCACGGCGCGTTCCGCCCGTTCGGCCATCAGTCTGTTCGTCGTCGCCTCGGCCTCGTCGTGGACGGTGCCGCCCCACTGTGTGTCGACTGCGTTCACGCCGATGAAGGCGATGTCCAGGGTGAGCTGGCGCAGCACGGACTCGCTGTAGGGGCCGGTGAGTTCGAACGACCGTGAATGGGCGACGCCTCCGGTCAGCACTATCTTGATCTGCGGGCGGACCGCCAACTCGTAGGCGATGTTCAGGGAGTTGGTGACGATCGTCAGCCGCGGGTCGGGTCCTGTCTCCGCGAACTCCGGTCGGGTGGCGAGGGTGCGGGCGATCTCCGTCGTCGTCGTGCCGCCGCTGAGTCCCACGATGTCGCCCGGCTCGACCATCTCCGCCGCCGCTTCCGCTACGGCGTGCTTCTGCACGGCGTGGTGGCTGTGCTTGTAGCGGATCGGCAGGTCGTAGGTGACGGAGCTGAGCACCGCGCCGCCGCGGGTGCGTGTCAGCAACTGCTGTTCGGCGAGGGCGTCCATGTCGCGGCGCATTGTCGCCACCGACACCTCAAGCGATGTGGCCGCCTCCTCCACGTCGAGCCGCCCCCGTTCGCCGAGGAGTTCCAGCAGGGCGTTCAGCCGTTCGTGCCGTCTCATGGCGCCTCCGTTCCCAGCAGCCGAAGCAGCCGTTCCGCCTCTGTCGACACGGCGTCCCTGGCGGGCCCCACGTACTTACGGGAGTCGATGAGCGTCGGGGTCTGCGCCAACGTTCGGCGCACTTCCCCGGTGAAGACCGACACCAGATGCGTCGAGATATTGATCTTCGTCATGCCGGCGGCGACGGCGGCGCGCAGTTCCTCGTCCGGCACTCCCGAGGAGCCGTGCAGCACGAGGGGCACGGGGAGACGCTGCCGCAGGCTGCGGATCAACTCCTTGTCCAGTACCGCCGTACGCTCCCGCATGGCGTGTGAGGAGCCCACGGCGACCGCGAGGGCGTCGACGCCCGTGGAGTCCACGAAGGCGAGCGCCTCCGCCGGGTCCGTGCGCGCACCGGGCGCGTGCACACCGTCCTTTCCTCCGACCTCTCCCAACTCGGCCTCGACGTAGACCTGGTGGCGACGGCACCAGTCCGCCAGCTCGGCGGTGGTGGCGACGTTCTCCTCGTAGGGCAGAGCGGAGGCGTCGATCATCACTGAGCGGGCCCCCGCGTCGACGCCTTCCCGCAGCAGACCGGGGTCGGTGATGTGGTCCAGATGCACGGAGACTTCCGCGTCGGAGGTCTCGGCGAGGGCGAGGGTGGCGAGCAGGAGGGGCCGCAGACTCCCGTGGTAGCGAACGCAGTTCTCGCTGATCTGGAGTATGAGCGGCGTGGCGGCCCGTTCCGCCGCGGCGATGAGCGCCTCGGCGGTCTCCAGGTGCAGCACGTTGAAGGCGGGCGCACCGACACCTGCCGCTCGCGCCCCGTCGACGATGGACGCGGTGGAGACAAGGGGCATGCTGCGAACCTCCGTTGGACGCATGACAGTTGAGCACAGGCCGAGCACAGGCCGAGCACAGGCCGAGGACAGGCCGAGCACATGACGGACGTGATGGACGTGATGGAACAAGCGGGCCGGGTCGGCCCCCGGGATGGACAAGCGCGAGGGGCTGGGGCACCGCTCGGTGCCTCGCACCGCCGCGTACGGCACGCGGGGCGCCGCTTCCTGCGACCCGGCCGCGACGGCGGCAGGGTCAGGACGCGTCCAGCATGACCGAGCGGGTCAGGCTGCGTGGGGTGTCGGGGTCGAGGCCGCGTGCCTGTGCGCGAGCCAGCGCTATGCGCTGCACCAGCACCAGCTCGGCCAGCGGATCACGCTGCTCGTGGTGTACGAACGTGCCCCCGGTGCGGGCGACTTCGTCTCCGAGTCCTTCCGGCGGCGGCCCGAACATCCATGTCACCCGGCCCGGTGCGGCGATGGATATCGGTCCGTGCCGGTACTCCATGGCCGGGTAGGACTCCGTCCAGGACTGCGACGCCTCTCGCATCTTCAGTGCCGCCTCGTGCGCCAGTCCGACCGTCCAGCCGGTGCCGAGGAAGGTGAACTGTTCGGCGTCGACCCACTCCTGCCGGATCTCCGCCGTCAGTGCCCCCTCGGCGTCGTGTGCCGCCGCGCCCATGTCCTCCCCGAGGTGGGCGCGCAGCAGTGCGAGGGCGCTGGTGGCGAACCGGGTCTGCACGACGGACCGTTCGTCGGCGAAGGGGAGGGCGACCGTCTCGTCCGAAAGGCCGGTCGCCGGTGTGCCGGGGTCGCCGATGACGGTCACCGTGGGAACGCGTCCCCGAAGCGACTCCAGCAGCCGCAGCACCTCCGTCGTCGTGCCGGAGCGGGTGAGGGCCAGCACCTCGTCGTACTCCCGGTCCGCTCCCAGCAGCGCCTCGGACGCCGCGAACGCGTCCGTCACGCCGTGCCCGGCTCCCTCGCGCAGGGCGGCGTACGCCTGAGCCATGAACCACGAGGTGCCGCATCCGACCGCGGCGACCCGCAGCCCGTGCCGTGGCAGCCGTGCCGATCCGGCCAGTCGCGCGGCCTCTCGCCACGTATCCGGCTGGCTGCTCAACTCCCGCTCCATATATGTGTTTCCGCTCATCGCGCCCCGCCCCTTTCTCGCCTGACCGGCGCTTCCACTCCGCCCGGCGGTCCGCTCGCGAGCGTTGCCGCGAACCGAACTCGTAGTGCGCGAAACTGATTGTTTCCTCCAAGCTGCAATCAGTATCGCGCATTCGCCGTGCGGGGCGCCATTGCACGTAAGGGTGGGCTGCGGTGGACGATGTTGACGCTTGCGGCGACCGGCGCCCGCCTCGCCGACCCGCCTGTCGCCGCCGCTCTCCGCCCCCGCCCCGGGCGGCCCTCGCCCATGTGGTGCATGCCACGCAGCGGCCGTGCCCGACCGGTCCTCCCGGGCTTGTGGAATGGGCAGCGCCTCCTTAGCATCCCTGGTGTTACATCAGTTGTGTCAAAGTGTCGGAGGACGGGGCGAGATGACGGCAGCGACGCAGCGGGACGGAGGTCGCCAAGGTCCGCTCCGCGGCGTACGCGTCGTGGAGTTGGCAGGGATCGGCCCCGGCCCGTTCGCCGGGATGCTGCTCGGCGATCTGGGCGCCGACGTCGTACGCGTCGACCGCCCCGGCGGCGCCCCGCTCGGCATCGACCCCGCCGGTGACATCACCAACCGCAACAAGCGCTCCGTGACCCTCGACCTCAAGGACCCCGCCGGTCTGGCCACCGCGCTCGACCTCGTCGAGCGCGCCGACGTGCTCATCGAGGGCAACCGGCCCGGTGTCGCCGAACGCCTCGGCATCGGGCCCGAAGACTGCCTCGCCCGCAACCCCTCCCTCGTCTACGCCCGCATGACCGGCTGGGGCCAGGACGGCCCCCTCGCACAGCGCGCGGGACACGACATCGGCTACATCGCCCTCACCGGCGCCCTCGGGATGACCGGCCCCGCCGGCGGCCCCTTACGCGGCCGCGAACCTGCTCGGGGACTACGCCGGCGGTTCGCTCTATCTGGTGGTCGGCGTGCTGGCCGCCCTGCATCACGCACGCACCCCGGAGGGCCGGGGCCAGGTCGTCGACGCCGCCATCGTGGACGGCACGAGCCATCTCACGGCCATGATCCACGGAATGCTCGCCGCCGGTGCCTGGCAGGACAGGCGAGGCTCCAACCTGCTGGACGGAGGCGCTCCCTTCTACGGCACCTACGAGACCGCCGACGGCGGGCACATGGCCGTCGGAGCGCTGGAACCGCAGTTCTACCGGGAGTTCGTGCGCCTGCTCGGAATCGGGGGCGCGGACGGCGGCGAGGCGGAGCTGCCCGACCGTGAAGACCCCGGCGCCTGGGGCGAGTTGCGTGCCCTCGTCGCCGACCGGTTCAAGACCCGTACCAGGGACGAGTGGGACGAGGTCTTCCGCGACTCGGACGCCTGCGTCGCCCCCGTGCTGTCCCTGCGGGAAGCGCCGCGGCACCCCCATCTCGTCGCGCGGGACACCTTCGTCGAGCACTCGGGCATCACACAGCCCGCGCCCGCACCGCGCTTCTCCGCCACCCCGGCCGCCGTCTCGCGACCGCCCGCCGTGCCCGGCGCCGACGCCGCCGACGTGGCGCGCGACTGGCACTTGCCCGCCCTGGCGGAACCGTCCGCCGCCCACACCCGCAGCGGCTCCGACAGCGGCCGAGACACCCACACCGGCACCAGCCCCGCCCCCGACCCCGTCAAGGACAGTGACGCATGAAGATCGCCACGCCCCTCCAGTACGCCGACAACCCCCGTACCGCCGCCGAAGAGGTCGTGAAGCTGGAGGCCGCGGGCCTCGACGCGGTGTGGGTCGCCGAGGCGTACGGCTTCGACTCGCCCACCGTGATGGGCTACATCGCCGCCCGCACCGAGCGCCTGCTCATCGGCGCCGGCATCCTCAACGTCTACTCCCGTACGCCCGCGCTCATCGCGCAGACCGGTGCGGGCCTCGACGTGCTCTCCGAGGGGCGTGCCCTGCTGGGCCTCGGCGCCTCCGGACCGCAGGTCGTGGAGGGCTGGCACGGCAAGGCCTACGACAAGCCGCTGGGCCGCACCCGGGAGACCGTGGAGCTGTGCAGGCGGATCTGGCGGCGCGAGGTCATCGACCACCACGGCATCACCGACATGCCGCTGCCCGCCGAGAAGGGCGGCAAGCTCGGCAAGCCGCTGAAGTTCCTCAACCGGCCGCAGCGGGCGGAGATTCCGCTGTACATCGCCTCGCTGGGACCGGCCAACGTCCGCATGACCGCCGAGATCGCCGACGGATGGCTGCCGCATCTCTTCGTGCCCGAGAAGGCGAAGCAGGTGTGGGGCAAGGCCCTGGAGGAAGGCACCGCGCTGCGCGACCCCGAGCGCGGCCCCCTGGAGATCTCCGCGGGCACGCTCCTGGCGATCGGGGAGGACGCCGCCGCCGTACGGGAGCATGTGCGGCCGCTGATCGCCCTGTACATCGGGGGCATGGGGGCCAAGGGGAAGAACTTCTACAACGACGTGGCCCGGGCGTACGGTTATGAGGAGGCGGCCGAGAAGGTGCAGGACCTCTACCTCGCGGGAAAGAAGCGGGAGGCTGAGGCCGCGGTCCCCGCCGAGTTCTGCGAACTGGTCTCCCTCTGCGGTCCCGAGGGATATGTGCGTGAGCGCATCGAGGCGTTCCGCGAGGCCGGGGTGACGATGCTCAACGTCACGCCCGTCGGGCCCGAACCGGCCAGGCTCATCGAGAAGATCAAGAGCTGGGTCTGAAGGGCGCGGCAGGCCAGCGCACGGCCGGACGGCACACGCGCAGACGGGCATCCATGCAGACGGCCAGGCCACGCAGGGCAGCGAGCAGCGGGCAGCGAGACGCGAAGGCTCAAAGGGGAGCACCGACCATATGAAGCGCCAGATCTTCACCGAGGACCACGAAGCGTTCCGGCAGACCGTCCGCACCTTCCTCGCCAAGGAGGTCGAGCCGCACTACGAGCAGTGGGAGAAGGACGGCATCGTCTCCCGTGAGGCGTGGCTGGCGGCCGGACGTCAGGGACTGCTGGGCCTGGCCGTGCCCGAGGAGTACGGAGGCGGCGGCAACGGCGACTTCCGCTACGCCGCGGTGCTCGGCGAGGAGTTCGCCCGCGCCGGGGTCGCGGGCCTCGCGCTCGGCCTGCACAACGACATCATCGGCCCCTATCTCACCTCGCTGGCCACCGAGGAGCAGAAGAGACGCTGGCTGCCCGGCTTCTGCTCCGGCGAGATCGTCACGGCCATCGCCATGACCGAGCCCGGCGCCGGCTCCGACCTCCAGGGCATCCGCACCACCGCGCAGGACGAGGGCGACCACTGGGTGCTCAACGGCTCCAAGACGTTCATCTCCAACGGCATCCTCGCCGACCTGGTGATCGTCGTGGCCCGTACGAAGCCCGAGGGCGGCGCGAAGGGGCTCAGCCTCCTCGTCGTCGAGCGGGGCATGCCCGGCTTCGAACGCGGCCGCAACCTCGACAAGATCGGGCAGAAGTCGCAGGACACCGCCGAACTGTTCTTCAACGACGTGCATGTGCCGAAGGAGAACCTGCTGGGCGAGCTGCACGGCGCCTTCGTCCATCTGATGACGAACCTCGCGCAGGAGCGGCTGGCCATCGCCGTCGGGGCCGTCGCCGGCGCGGAGGAGATCCTGGAGCAGACGACCCGGTATGTGAAGGAGCGCGAGGCGTTCGGCCGCCCGCTCGCGAAGCTCCAGCACGTCCGGTTCGAGATCGCCGAACTGGCGACGGAGTGCGCCGTGACCCGCAGCTTCCTCGACCGCTGCATCGAGGACCACGCGAAGGGCGAACTGGACGCCGCGCACGCCTCCATGGCGAAGTGGTGGACGACCGAGCTGCAAAAGCGCGTCACCGACCGCTGCCTCCAACTCCACGGCGGCTACGGCTACATGAACGAATTCCCCGTCGCCCGTGCCTACACCGACGGGCGGATCCAGACGATCTACGGCGGCACGACCGAGATCATGAAGGAGATCATCGGCCGTTCGATCCTGGACTGATCAGCCATGCACGCGACCTCGTACCCGACCCGGCCCGGAACCCGGCGTCCAGCCCGGCTCCGCAGCGGCCCCGTAGCGACCCGGTCGTCCCCTCCGGCCGGCCCGACCGACCCGTACGCACCGAAAGGCTGCCGATCTTGAGCACCGAAGCGTATCTCTACGACGCGATCCGCACCCCGCGCGGCCGAGGCAAGGCCAACGGCGCCCTGCACGGCACCAAGCCCATCGACCTCGTCGTCGGGCTCATCCACGAAATGCGCCGCCGCTTCCCCGACCTGGACCCGGGCGCGATCGACGACATCGTGCTCGGTGTCGTAAGTCCCCTGGGAGACCAGGGTTCCGACATCGCGAAGACCGCCGCCACCGTCGCCGGGCTGCCCGACACCGTCGCCGGAGTGCAGGAGAACCGCTTCTGTGCCTCGGGTCTGGAGGCGGTCAACCTCGCGGCGGCGAAGGTGCGTTCGGGATGGGAGGACCTCGTGCTCGCGGGCGGCGTCGAGTCGATGTCCCGGGTGCCGATGGGCTCCGACGGAGGCGCCTGGGCCATGGACCCCATGACGAGTCTGGAGACGGGATTCGTACCGCAGGGCATCGGCGCCGATCTGATCGCCACCATCGAGGGCTTCTCCCGGCGCGACGTCGACGAATACGCCGCCCGCTCGCAGGAGCTGGCCGCCGAGGCGTGGAAGGACGGCCGCTTCGACCGCTCCGTCGTGCCCGTCGTCGACCGCAACGGACTGACCGTCCTCGACCGCGACGAGCACATCCGCCCCGGCACCACCGCCGACTCGCTGGCCGGGCTGAAGCCGTCGTTCAAGGACATCGGCGAGATGGGCGGCTTCGACGCCGTGGCGTTGCAGAAGTACCACTGGGTCGAGGAGATCGACCACGTCCACCACGCGGGCAACTCCTCCGGCATCGTCGACGGCAGCGCCCTGTGCGCCATCGGCAACGAGGAGACGGGCAGGCGCTACGGGCTGCGGCCCCGCGCCCGCATCCTGTCGGCCGCGGTCTCCGGCGCCGACCCCACCATCATGCTCACCGGCCCCGCGCCCGCCTGCCGCAAGGCCCTCGCCAAGGCCGGGCTCACCGCCGCCGACATGGACCTGGTGGAGATGAACGAGGCGTTCGCCGCGGTCGTGCTGCGCTTCGCCCGGGACATGGAACTCCCGCTGGAGAAGGTCAACGTCAACGGCGGCGCCATCGCCATGGGACACCCGCTGGGCGCCACCGGCGCGATGCTGCTGGGCACCCTCGTCGACGAACTGGAGCGCCGCGACAAGCGCTACGGCCTGGTCACGCTGTGCGTCGGCGGAGGCATGGGCAGCGCCACCGTCGTCGAACGGCTCTGACAGACCGCTTGGACGCACGGCTCCGACGCACGCTCAGCAGCAGCCCCGACCCCAGGCGCCGCCACCGGCCGCCGACTCCCGCGCCCCCGCCCCGTCCTCACGTACGGAGAGAAAACCCACCATGCCCGAGTCCACGACCATCCGCTGGGAGCAGGACGACACCGGAGTCGTCACGCTCGTACTGGACGACCCCGACCAGTCCGCCAACACCATGAACGCCGCGTTCAAGGAGTCGCTCGGCGTCGTAGCCGACCGGCTGGAGCGCGAGAACGAAGCAGGCAACGTCCGCGGCGTGATCGTCACGTCCGCCAAGAAGACGTTCTTCGCGGGCGGCGACCTCAACGACCTCATCCGCGCCCGCCCCGAGGACGCCGAGGAGGTCTTCGAAGGCAGCATGCAGATCAAGCGCGATCTGCGCCGCATCGAGACCCTCGGCAAGCCCGTCGTCGCCGCCATCAACGGAGCGGCGCTCGGCGGCGGTTTCGAGATCGCGCTGGCCTGCCACCACCGTGTCGCCCTCGACGCGAAGGGCTCCAAGATCGGCTGCCCCGAGGCCACCTTGGGTCTGCTTCCCGCCGGAGGCGGCGTGACCCGTACCGTCCGCCTCCTCGGGATCGCGGACGCGCTGCTGAACGTGCTCCTCCAGGGCCAGCAGTACTTCCCCGCCAAGGCCAAGGAGAAGGGCCTGGTGCACGAGGTCGTCGACAGCCAGGAGGAGATGCTGGCCGCCGCCCGCGCCTTCATCGACGCCAACCCCGAGTCGCAGCAGCCCTGGGACGTGAAGGGCTACAAGATCCCCGGCGGCACCCCGTCCAACCCGAAGTTCGCCGCCAACCTCCCCGCGTTCCCGGCCAACTTGAGGAAGCAGACCGGCGGTGCGCCCTACCCCGCCCAGCACAACATCCTCGCCGCGGCCGTCGAGGGCTCCCAGGTCGACTTCGAACTCGCCCAGGTCATCGAGGCCCGCTACTTCGTCGAGCTGGTCACCGGGCAGATCTCGAAGAACATGATCCAGGCGTTCTTCTTCGACATGCAGGCCGTCAACGCCGGACGCAGCCGCCCCAAGGGCATCGAGCCGCGCCCCGTACGCAAGGTCGCGGTCCTCGGCGCCGGCATGATGGGCGCGGGCATCGCCTACTCGTGCGCCAAGGCAGGCATCGACGTCGTACTGAAGGACGTCTCGGCCGAGGCCGCCGAGAAGGGCAAGGGCTACTCCGAGGGCCTGCTGAAGAAGGCCCTCGGGCGGGGCCGTACGACGCAGGACAAGGCCGACGCGCTCCTCGCCCGCATCACCCCCACCGCCGACCCGCAGGACCTCGCGGGCTGCGACGCCGTCATCGAGGCCGTCTTCGAGGACCCGGCGCTCAAGCACAAGGTGTTCCAGGAGATCCAGGACATCGTCGAGCCGGACGCGCTGCTGTGCTCCAACACCTCGACGCTGCCCATCACTTCACTCGCCGAAGGCGTCGAGCGCCAGGCCGACTTCATCGGCCTGCACTTCTTCTCACCCGTCGACAAGATGCCGCTCGTGGAGATCATCAAGGGCCGCGCCACGGGCGATGAGGCACTGGCACGAGCCTTCGACCTGGTGCAGCAGATCAAGAAGACCCCGATCGTCGTCAACGACTCCCGAGGCTTCTTCACCTCCCGAGTCATCGGCCACTTCATCAACGAAGGCGTCGCGCTCGTAGGGGAGGGCGTGGAGCCCGCGACCGTCGAACAGGCCGCCGCACAGGCCGGATACCCGGCCAAGGTGCTCTCCCTCATGGACGAGCTGACCCTCACCCTTCCCCGCAAGATCCGCGAGGAGACCCGGCGCGGACTGGAGGCCGAAGGCGTCGAGTGGCAGCCGCACCCCGCGGACGCCGTCATCGACAGGATGGTCGACGAGTTCGGACGCACCGGGCGCAGCGGAGGCGCCGGCTTCTACGACTACGGCGAGGACGGCAAGCGCGGCAGGCTCTGGCCCGGACTGCGCGAGCACTTCAAGAAGGACGCCGACCCCGGCATCCCCTTCGAGGACATGAAGGAGCGGATGCTCTTCGCCGAGGCCCTGGACACCGTGCGCCTCTTCGAGGAGGGCGTCCTCACCTCCGTCGCCGACGCCAACATCGGCTCCATCATGGGCATCGGCTTCCCGCCGTGGACGGGCGGAGTGATCCAGTACATCAACGGCTACGAGGGCGGTCCCGCCGGATTCGTCGCCCGCGCACGCGAACTGAAGGACCGCTACGGCGACCGCTTCGCCGTGCCGGAACTGCTCGCGCGGAAGGCCGAGGCGGGCGAGGTCTTCAAGGACTGACCCCGCACTAGGAGCCGGAGGCGTCACCGGAAGAGCCGGAGACGTCACCGGACGACGAGGAACGCGGGGCGCGCTCCTCGGAGAACGCGCCCCGCAGCTCCTCCTTAAGCGACCGCTGGAAAGCGGTCATCAGCGCCTGCACCACCATCGGCTGCATATGGGCCGACAGCGACTTCATCCGCTCGACCTGGTCCGGGTCCTCCTCCAGCGCCCGGTACGGCGCCCACACCTCGTCCTTGAACAGGCGGCTCAGCTCACGTGCCGCCGCTCTCGCGTGCTCCAGCATCGCCTCACGCGCCGCGATGATCGTCTTCTGCGACAGCGGCACGTCCAGCAACCGCACCCCGAGGTGCAGCAGCGCGGGATCGACCAGGAAACGCTCCGGGTCGCCGGTGGTCTCCAGCACGCCCATCGCCGTGAGCCGCTCCAGATCGTCGCCGGTCAGCTCGCGGCCGACCCGCCGCTCCAGTTCCTCACGTCCCGCCTCGTCGACGGTGTCGGGCATCCAGGACGCCACCATGGCGCGGTGGATGGCCAGATCGTGCGGGTCGGTGTCCTCCGGGAGGCGCCGCAGATAGCGCTCGATCGCCGCCAGCGTCATGCCCTGGTTCTGCAACTCCTCGATCAGCGCCAGCCGGGACAGATGCGCCGGGCCGTAGCGGCCGACCCTGCGCGGGCCGATCGCGGGCGGAGGCAGCAGGCCGCGGGTGCTGTAGAAGCGGATCGTACGGACCGTCACGCCCGCCCGCGCGGCGAGCTCGTCCACGGTCAGGCTCTCCATGCCGCCCTGGCCGTTCGGCTGCTGCTGCTCCATGCGCGTTTCTCCTGACACCGTCCGGTCGAACTACGTTCAACAGTATTGCTGTCTCACTGGGCATGTACTGCAATGCCCCCGTAGGGGATCTCTCCAGCACACATGGGCCCGCCTCACCGGCCCCTGAACGGCAAGGCCGTGCATGCACACCGGAGGCTGTTTTGAACACGACCCTTCGACTTCCCGCCACGGATACGGCCCGACTCACCGTCCCCGAACTGCTGTCGCGCAACGCCGAGGACCACGGAGACCTGCCCGCCCTGTCCTGGAAGGAGAACGCCGACACCGGCCGAGCCCGCTGGACCACGCTGACCTGGGCCGAGGTCCGCGAACGCACCGCACGGCTCGCCGCCGGACTCGCCGACCTGGGCGCCCGCCGCGGCGACCTGGTGCTGATGATGATGGGCAACCGCCCCGAGCACTGGCTCACCGACCTCGCACTCATGCACCTCGGAGCCGTCCCCGTCTCCGTCTACGCCACCGCCGCCCCCGAACAGGTCGCCCACATCGTCGAACACAGCCGCGCCAGGCTCGCCGTCGTCGAAGGAGCGGCCGAGGCGGCGCTGTGGCAGCCGCTCGTGGAACACCTCGTGGTGGCCGAACCCGGCGCCGCCGCCGGGCACACGGCCTGGACCGAGCTGGAACGCCCCTACGACCAGGACCAGTTCGAGCGCACATGGCGTGCCGTGCGCGCCGAGGACCCCGTCACCGTCGTCTACACCTCCGGCACCACCGGCGACCCCAAGGGCGTCGTCGTCTCCCATCGCAACGTCGTCGTCAACGCCCTCGCCCTCGACGAGGTCGTCGAACTCCCCGCCCACGTCGAGCACATCTGCTACCTGCCTTTCGCGCACATCGCCGAGCGGATGCTCGGCATCTATCTGCCGCTCTACCGCGCCTCGCACGTCTATCTGTGCGCCGACCCGGCCCAAGTGGCCGCGACGGCACAGGAGTTGCACCCCGCGCAGTTCTTCGGCGTGCCACGCGTATGGGAGAAGCTCGCCGCGTCCGTACGGGCGGCCCTCACACGGCTTCCCGAGGAGCAGCGGCGGGCCGTCGAGGAGGCCGGGGACGTCGCCCGCGAGTACGTCCGCCACCGCGAACGAGGCGAGGAGGTGCCCGAGAGCCTCGCGTCGGCCTACGAGCGTGCCAGGCGGGAGGTGCTTCAGCCGCTGCTGGCCCTCGCGGGCTTCGACCGGCTGGTGTGGACGGGCAGCGCGTCCGCGCCGATGCCGCAGGAAGTGGTCCGGTTCTGGGCCGGGTTCGGCATTGTGATCATGGACGCCTGGGGTCTGACGGAGACGGCGGGCGCCGCCACCGCCAACGGCCCCGGAGCGTTCCGGCTGGGCTCCGTCGGCAGGCCCGTCGACGGCGTCGAACTGCGTACCGCCGAGGACGGTGAGATCGAGGTGCGCGGCCCCACCGTCTTCGAGGGCTATCTGCGCGCCGACGGCACGGTGGAGCCCGCCGTCGACGACGAGGGCTGGTTCGCCACCGGCGACATCGGACGCATCGACGACGACGGCTTCCTGTGGGTCACCGACCGCAAGAAGGAGATGATCGTGACCTCGACCGGAGTGAACGTCTCACCAGCGCTCGTCGAGAACACCCTCAAGGAACACCCGCTCGTTGGGCAGGCGTTCGTACACGGCGACGGCCGGTCCTACCTGGTGGCGCTGCTCGTGCTGGACGGCGAGACGGCACCCGCATGGGCGGCAGCCAACGGCATCGACGACGGCGCCGATCCCGCGCGGCTGGCCGCCCTTCCCGAGGTGCTGGCGGAGACCGACCGCGCCGTGGCGGCGGCCAACGCGCGCCTCAGCCGCACGGAGCAGGTCAAGAGGTACCGGCTGCTCGGCGAGGAATGGGCGCCCGGCACAGGCGAGTTGACGCCGTCGCTGAAGCTGCGCCGCAGCGTGGTGAGGGAGAAGTACGGGCATCTCGTCGAGGAGCTGTACGAGGGAGGCGGGCGCACGCCCGCCGACGGTGCCTCAGCCTCAGGCGGTGCCTCGGACCGCACTGCCGACGGCCCCGCGGACAACCTCACGGAAGGCCCCACGAAGGGCCCCGCGGACGGCGCGGATGGCAGCGACGCCGCGGACTGACCGCGTCGAACCGGCAGGGCCGCACCGGCAGGACGACCGGAGGGGGCGACCGGCAGGGACGACCGGCAGGGCTGAACCAGCAGTGCCGGACCGGCCGTTGACGACCCGGGGAGGGCCCGGCACGCAGCCGGGGCCCGCACCTCACCGGCTGCGGCCCACCGCCGACGTCGGCGTGAAGGTCACCGGCAGCGATTCGAGCCCGCGCAGGAAAGGGGAGGGGCGCCACACCAACTCGCCCTCCCCGACGGCCAGATCGACGTCCGGCAGCCGGTCCAGCAGCACCTCGATGCCCGTACGGGCGATGCCCTCGGCGATCTCCTGCGCCGGATAGGGGCAGCGGTGCGAGCCGTGCCCGAAGGAGAAGAACGCGCTGTTGCCGCCGGTGAAGGAGTGCTGGTCCGGACGGATCTGAGGATCGGCGTTGGCGGCGGCGAAGCTGAGGACGAGCAGATCCCCGGCCTGGATGCGCCTGCCGCCGAGCTGGGCGTCGCGCGTAGCCCACCGCCCGGCGATGTTCTGCGTGGGGGTCTCCTCCCACAGCACCTCGTTCATCGCCTCACCGACACTCGCGCGGCCCCCCGCGAGGGAGGCGGCGAACCGGTCGTCGGTGAGCATCAGCCGCAGCGAGTTGCTGATCCAGTCTGCGGTCGGCTGATGGCCGGAGACGATGTTGACCATCATGTCCTCGAGGATCTCCTCCGAGGAGAACTCCGCCGAGTTGGGATGGGTCTGCATCCGCGTGGCCACGTCGCCCGCGGGCGCGATGGCGCGCGAGCGCAGCAGCGTCCCCATGGCCCGCTGGAGGTGCTGCCTGCCTTCGAGCGCGCCCTCGGCGCCGTCGACGACGGCGTTGATGCTCGGCACCAGCGCCGAGCCGTCGTCGTCGGTGAAGCCGAAGATGCGCGCGAGGACCAGCGCGGGCAGCTTCATGGCGTACTCGTCGATGAGATCGGCCTCGCCGCGTGAGCAGAAGCCGTCGATCAGCTCGTCGGCGTGCTGCTCGGAGTGCGTACGCAGCTCGAACGGGTCGACGCCGCGGAGGGCGTCGCCCACGAGCGCCGAGCGGCGCTCGTGCCGGTCGCCCACCTCGTAGAGGATCGAGGGCTGACGGCCCACCATCGGCATCAGCGGCCAGTCGTGCGGAATGCGGTCCCACATGTTCCAGACCGACGAATCGCGCGTGAACAGCGCGGGGTTGCCGGTGATCTGGTGCAGCTCGCGGTAGCCGAGGACCAGCCACGCGGGCACGTCGCCGATGAGCGTCACAGGAGCGATCGGCCCGTGCTTCTCCCGCATGTCGCGGTAGAGCTGCCCGCGGTCCCCGGAGATGAAGCCGGGTCCGAACATCGCGACGGCGTCGGGATGCGCGGGGGAGCCGGACGGCGGTGCGGTCCACCCGTCGTCCGGGCCGCCGTGCTCATGGGACTCGCCGGAGGAGGACTGCGGGTCGGACGTGGTCACTTAGCGCGCTCCCGTGCGGAGGAGGACAGGGTGTACAGGTGGTCGACGAGCGTGATCAGCACTTCCTTGCTGGACTCACGGGAACGTGCGTCGCATTCGATGAGGGGGACGCTCTCCGGCAGATCCAGCGCCTCGCGTACGTCCTCGGCGGAGTAGTGCGGTCCGCCGAAGTCGTTGCGCGCCACGATGAAGGGCATGCCGTGGTGTTCGAGACGGTCGATGGCGTACCAGGAGTCGGCGAGTCTGCGGGTGTCCACGAGGACCACCGCGCCGAGCGTGCCCGTGAAGAGCCGGTCCCACAGGAACCAGAAACGCTCCTGCCCCGGCGCTCCGAACAGATAGAGCACCGTGCGCGCGTCGAGGCTGATGCGCCCGAAGTCGAAGGCGATCGTGGTCGTCGTCTTCGTGGGCACGTCGTCGGCGTCGTCGACGCCCTCGCCCGCCCGCGTCATCGTCTCCTCCGTGTTGAGCGGACGGATGTCGCTGACGGAGCGCACCATCGTCGTCTTGCCGACACCGAAGCCGCCGACGATGACGATCTTCAGTCCGTTGTCGGCGGTGCTGCGCAGCGGGGGGCGGGTTCCGGTCGTCAGGTCAGAGGTTGCGGAGTCCAACGAGCACCTGCTTCAGGATTTCTGGATCGGGAAGTTGATCCGCGGCCGAGGCCGTACGCGGATGCCGGGCGGTGATCCGGCCTGCTGCATGCAGGTCGCCGAGCAGGATCCGCACGATGCTCACCGGCAGCCCGAGATCCGAGGCGATCTCGACGACTGCCGTGGGCGAGCGGCAGATCCGCAGGATGGAGGCGTGCTCGGACTGCATCCCGGGGGTCGGCCCGGACTCGCTGACCACCAGCGTCACCAGGTCGAAGGCGTCGGTGCCGGACCGGCTGCGCCCGCCCGTGACGGTGTACAGACGGTCCGGGTCGTCGTCCCGGCCCGGCCGTTTCATGCGGGGTCTCTGGTCTCGTCCTGCTGCCTGGGCGGAGTGGTGAGGTACTCGCTCAGCTGCTCGACGAGTTCGTTCATGTTGTGGCCGATGAGGCCGACGTCCGAGTCCTCACTGGCGACGACGGCGAGATGCGCGCCGGAGCCGGCCTCCACGACGAAGAGGATGCCGCCGTAGAACTCGGCCATCGCCTGGCGCACGCCTCCGCTGCCGTTGCCGAACTCCACGGACGCGCCGTGAGAGAGGCTCTGGATGCCCGCGGAGATGGCGGCGAGCTGGTCGGCCTGGTCCATGTCCAGCTCGGAGGAGCTGCACAACTTGAGTCCGTCGCGGGAGAGTACGAGGGCGTGGCGTGCCCCCGGTGTCCGCCGCAGCAGACTCTCCAGCAGCCAGTCGAGTTTGCCGTCAGTGATCATTCGCTGTTGTCCTCCGGGCGGGACGAGGAGGGGGAGGGTGACACGGAAGAGGATGTGCCGTCGGGGTCGTCGGGTTTCTGGTCCGCGGCGGCCGAACCGCCCTGCACGGCACGGCGGAAGGCGCCGAACCGCGAACCCGACTGCTCGGCCGACCTCGCCGGCTCGGCCCTCTTGTCCTGGTCGGACGACGCGCTGCGCTGCTGTGCCGCGGCGAGCGTCTGCCCGCGCCGCCGCTTGGGCAGGCCGCTGGGACCGGTCTCCGTGGCCGAGGCGTGCTCCGGGGAGGGCTCGCCGGAGCCTCCCGCAGCGGAACCGCCGGAGACGTCCGCGGCCTTGCCCGTCTCCTCGCTCGACGAGGCGGCCTCCGGGCGCCTGCGCCGTGGCAGGCCGCCGGCCGGCTGCGAATCGCCGCCGGACGAGCCGGAGTCGGCACCGGTGCGGCCGACGGGCTCGGAGGGCCGCGGCCCGGAAGGGGCGCCGGGCGAACGCGTCCCCGAGCCTGCCCCGGGCCCCCTGGACTGCGACGGGAACGGCGTCGGCGCCGACGACAGCGCCGCAGACGAGGACGACGCAGACGACGCAGGCGACGCAGACGTCGACGACAGGGAGGACGACGGAGCGGTGCTCTCGGCGTCCCGCTTCGGCGCCTGCGTGATCAGCGTCTGCGGGATCATCAGCAGCACCCCGGTGCCTCCGTGCGCGGAGGGCCGGAAGGAGACCGACAGGTTGTGCTTGTGCGCCAGGCGCCCCACGACGGCGAGCCCGAGGCGCGTACCGGAGAGGTTCGTCAGGTCCAGCGACTCCGAGGAGACCGCCTGCTGGGCGCGTTCCAGGGCGACTTCGCCCATGGTGAGCCCGCCGTCCTCGACGGTGATGATGACCCCGGCGGACGCCTCCTCGACGTAGACGTGCACCTCGGACGTCGGCGGTGAGAAGTTCGCGGCGTTGTCCATGAGTTCGGCGAGCGCGTGCATCACGCCCTCCGCGGCGTGACCGGCCACGGCCAGTTCGCACGAGGAGTGCAGCCGGATGCGCTGATAGCCGCTGATGCGTCCCATCGCGCCGCGCAGGATGCTCTCCATGACGATGGGCTTGGCCCAGCGCCGCCCGGTACGTGCGCCGGTCAGCACGGCGATCGAGTCGGCGAGGCGTCCCGTCTGCGCCGTGCGGTGGTCCAAGTGCAGCAGATCCCCGAGCACTTCCTCATCCGAGTACTTGTGCTCCATCTCCCGCAGGTCGGCCGCCATGCTCGTGGCCAGCGCCTGTACGCGGCCCGCGGCGTTGGCGCACGCGGCCATCGCGGCGGCGCGCATTCCCTCGCCGCGGTGGACCTCGTTGGCCAGGGAGTGCAGTACGCGCTGGTGTGTGCTGTTGGCGACCGTCGGAACGGCGGCCAGCGCCGTCTGCGCGGAGGCCCCGGAGCGGAGCCGTTCCACCAGGATCGGGACGATGACGTCCGCGAAGTGCGAAGCGACCGCGCGCTCGGCGTCGGCCTCGTCGTTCTGCCGCGCGATCACCGCGCGCAGCCCGCGCGCCACGAGGATTCCGCGGGTCGCCAGCGCGACGGCGACGCTCAGCAGCACGGCGGCCGAACCGCTGCCCCAGGCGATTCCCGGACGTATGGACTGCGGCGCGGCATAGACCGCGGCCAGGCACGCCGGGCCCGTGACGAGCACCGCTATCAGCAGGGCGAGCGCGGTTCCCGTGCCCGTTCTCGGCTTGGCCGGCGGCTGCTCGGAGCCGGGAGCCGCGGCGCCTGCGGCGGAGCGTTTGGGCGGTGGAGAGGTCTCGGGGGTCATCAATCAGGGTCCTTGTGGACAGGTCCGGGCAGGGAGGGTATGAGCCGCGACAGTCCGTTCAGCGCCGCACCAATATAGGGGAGTCGGCGATCATTTAAAGTCGCAGGCCGAAAACATCTGATCAATCGCTCACCTACGTCCGGCCGTTCAGATCCTCGGGGTGCGCAGGACGGACGTCCGTGGCCGAAAGTGGCGCATGTGACGACCCGTTGGATCTCATCCGCGCCGCCGCAGACCGCGGAGACCGCCGGGACCACTGCTGCACGTACTGCCGTTCCATGTCGTATTCCGTCGAATAGCCGAAAACGCCCGCTGCGGCAAGCCTCACGGGAGCGTACGCGGCCGGTTCCGCCCCTCAGTCTGGCCATGGAAGCCTTCCGTGGGAAGGCCTTGTCAGGTTCCGCTCTGCCCGGCCGTCCCCTCCGTACGCAGCGGCCATCCGCTTTCCGCCGCCGTGGCCGGATCGGTTCGCGGAGGGCGCGATGTCCGAAGACGACCGGCGGTCGGACCGGCGCCGGCCGTGCACGGAGAGCACCGTCGAAGGGTGGCAGGCGTCGGCGATCCGCCGGGAGCATCATGAGGAAGGTGAGCAGTACGAGCAGCGACCGAGGCGGCAGCGACCACGGGGACGGGACGGCCCGTCAGGCCGCACGGCAGCGACAGCCCCAACCACCGCCCCCCGGCGGCATGCTGTGGGACCTGGCCGGGGAGGTGCGGATGCTGCTGGCGCTGCCCGCCGCCCTCACCATGCAGGTCGCGCACCCCGTCGTCGGCGCCGGAGTAGACGAGCACTCGGTCTTCCGCACCGACCCGTGGGGGAGGGGCGAGCGCTCACTGACGAGCGTGCAGCTATGGGTCTACGGCGGCGAGGACGCCGCCCGGGAAGGACGGCGCCTGCGCAGGCTGCACCGCGAGATCCGCGGCGTCGACGCGCACGGCCGCGAGTACCACGCCCTCGACCCCGCCAACTACTCCTGGGTGCACGCCACCGGCTTCCCCGTCTACCAGCACGCCCAGCGCTACCTCGGGCGCCGCCCGTACACCGAGGACGAGGAGCGGCGGCTGTACGCGGAGTGGCTTCAGGTGGGCGACGTCCTCGGCCTCCGCGAACGGGACATGCCGCAGACGCTGGAGGAGTTCTGGCCGTACTACCAGCGCGTGCTCGACGAGGAGCTGGAGAGGAACGCCGTGGTGGAGGAGCTGGTCGCGCCCGGCGCCGCCGTGCCGCCGCCCGACCGAGGTCCCAGGCCCGTCGTCGCGGCGCTGCGGCTGCTGTGGCCCGTGCTGCGGCCCGCGTTCACGCGGCTGAGGCGGTTCTTCACCATCGGGCTGATGCCGCCCGGCGCACGGGAGGCGATCGGTCTGCCCTGGACACCCCGTCAGGAGCGGCGGCTGGTGCGGCTGGGGCGGGTGCTCAGCGTGGTGGTGCCGAGGCTGCCGGAGCGAGTGCGGTTCCTGCCGATCGCCTACGAGTCCCGCAAGGAGTACCGCGCACGGGCGCACGGCTGACGCGCATCCGTACGCGCGGCGCGGTTCGTACGCGGCGGACGCCGGGGACGCGGCGGGATGCGGGTGAATTCACGGCGCCCGCGCACCGGCGGCGGCGTGGCGCAAGCGGCAGGGACGGGCTGCCTCGGCACAGTGACCGGCACCCGAGACCCGACAAGGAGCAGTCATGCCCGAGGTAACTGAGAGGTACGAGCCCGGCGTTCCCTGCTGGGCCGACCTGATGGTCCCCGACCAGCAGGCGGCCCTCGACTTCTACAAGGATCTCTTCGGCTGGCAGGGCGAGATCGGGCCGCCGGAAACCGGCGGATACTCGGTCTGCACCCTGCACAAGAAGCCCGTGGCGGGCGTCATGGCCACCAGGGCCCCCGAGGGGCAGCCGGCCCCGCCGCCCACGTGGACGATGTATCTCGCGACGCAGGACGTCGACGCCGCCGTGCACCGGATCACACAGAACGGCGGGACGGTGGCGGTCGAGCCCAGGGACGTGATGGACCTGGGACGGATGGCCGTCGCGAAGGACCCCACGGGAGCGGTCTTCGGCCTGTGGCAGTCGAAGGAGTTCACCGGCGCACAGGTCGTCAACGAGCACGGTGCCGTCATCTGGACCGAACTCAACACCTCCGACCTGGACGCCGCCGCGTCCTTCTACCGTGCGCTGGGCATCGAGACCTCGCCGATGGAGGGCGCGCCCGGCTATCAGGCGCTGTCCGTCGGCGGCCGAACCGTCGGCGGCATGCAGGGACTTGAGAACTCGCCGCCCGGAGCGCCCTCGCACTGGATCACCTACTTCGCGATCGACGACACCGACAGCGCGGTCGACGCCCTCACCAGGAGGGACGGCTCCGTGCTGGTGCCGCCGTTCGACATGATGGCGGGACGGATGGCCGTCGTTCAGGACCCGCAGGGCGCTACCTTCGCGCTCATCAAGCCCGTGCCGATGCAGAACGCCTGAACCCCTACGGCGAGAGCCCCGCAGGCAGGCCCGTGGAGGCGAAGGCCCGGTCCCCGTCGGCGAATCGGCCGACGGAGACCGGGCCTTTTGCATCGCGGCCGGGTGCGGCGCGGCGTTACCGACGACGCGGCGCCACCGGACACCGGTCCTCGGTCTCGGCGGCGCAGCTCGCGGCACCCGCTCAGTGGCTCAGCGCCGGTGCGCCCCGTGCACGGCCTGGATCTCCTCCCATGACTCCGGGCGCTTGCGCTCGTCGCTCCCCGCGTCCTGCCGCTCGCCCCCGAGCGCCGCCTTCGACGGCTTGGCGGGCGTACGCAGCCAGGTGTCGAAGAGCGAGGAGAGCGACTTGCCCGAGACCTTCTCCGCGTACTTCTCGAACTCCTCCACGCGGGCGTTGCCGCCCCGGTGCTCGGTCGGCCAGCCCTTGAGGATCTTGAAAAAGCTCTTGTCGCCGATCTTGTTCCGCAGTGCCTGGAGCGCCATCGCGCCACGGTCGTAGACGGCGTCGTGGAACTGGTTCTTCGCGCCCGGGTCGGCGGGCTTGACCTTCCAGAACTCGTCGCCGGCCGGGTGGGAGCCGTAGACCTCGTCGGCGATCTCCTGCGCCGTGCCGTCGCCCTCCTTCTCCGACCACAGCCACGAGGCGTACGAGGCGAAGCCCTCGTTCAGCCAGATGTCGCGCCACCTGCGCACCGAGACGCTGTCCCCGTACCACTGGTGAGCCAGCTCGTGGACGACGACGGAGACGTCCGTGCCCCGCTTGAAGCGCTCGTTGCCGTAGAAGGGCCGCGTCTGCGTCTCCAGTGCGAAGCCCTCACCCGTCGCAGGCACATAGCCGCCGACCGAACTGAAGGGGTAGTCGCCGAAGACGGTCTGGAGCCAGTCGGTGATCTCGGCGGTGCGCTCGACGCTCGCGCGAGCGGAGCCGTCCTCGTCGCCGAGTCTCCTGCTGTAGGCGTTGACGACGGGAATGCCGCTGTCCGTACGGCTCTTGGTGACGTCGAACTTGCCCACCGCCAGCGTCGCCAGATACGTCGTCTGCGGCTGTGCGGAGCGCCAGCTCGAACGGACCCAGCCCTTCCCCGCCGGACCCTTGGAGACGCGGTCGCCGTTGCTGATGGTCTCGTAGCCCTCCGGCACGGTGACGGCGATGTCGTAGGTCGCCTTGTCGCTCGGGTGGTCGTTGCTGGGGAACCACCACCAGGCGGCCTCGGGCTCGTTCGCGGCGACCCCGCCGTCGGGGGTGCGGTGCCAGGAGGTGTAGCCGTCGACCTCGACCTCGGAGGGGACGCCGGAGTAGCGCACGACGACGCTGAAGTGCTCGCCCTCGGTGAGGGGCTTCGCGGGGGTGATCTCCAGTTCGTGCGCGCCGGAGGTCGCCGTCTTCGCCTTGCGGCCGTTGACCCGCACCTCCTCGACGTCGAGCGCGAAGTCCAGGTTGAAGCGGCTCAGGTCCTTAGTCGCCTTGGCGAGCACGGTGGCCGTGCCGCTCAACTCATCGGTCTTCGGGCGGTATTTCAGGCCCAGGTCGTAGTGGGAGACGTCGTAGCCGCCGTTGCCGTAGTCCGGGTAGTAGGAGTCGCCCGCTCCTGGAGCGCCGGGCTCCGGCCCCGCGCCTGTGGCCGACGCCGGGGTGACGGTGAGCGCGAGTGCGGCCACCACCGCGCCCGTGACGATGAGTCTGTGACGCACGAGTCCTCCAACTCCTCTGCGGCAACGCCGAGATGTGCGATGTGACCCGATCGAGGGTATGTACTCCGCTCCCCGCCGGGATCGCAATCGTATGCATCTACATCTGAATGACATGCGCCCGGCATCCCCCGTCGTACGCGATCTCCGTACGCGTCTCCGTGCGCGTCTGAGTACCCGTCTGCCTACGCGTCCGGGTACGCGGCGTACGCGACGCCCTCGGGCGCGCTCAGTCGCGGCGTGCGGCGTCCAGCAGACGCACGGCCTCCAGCGCACAGCCCCAGGAGACCGTGACGCCCCCGCCGCCGTGACCGTAGTTGTGCACGCACAGCGCGCCGTCCGGCAGCCTCTCCGCCTCCAGCCGCACCCGCGGCCTGAACGGCCGCAGCCCCACCCGCACTTCGAGGATGCGCGCCTCCGCGAGCGCCGGGTGCACCCGGGCGCAGCGCTCCACGATCGCCCGTGTCACGGCCGGATCGGGGGCGGTGTCCTCCGCGTCCTCGTCGGCGGTGCCGCCGAGGAGGAGACCGTAGGGCTGAGGCAGTACGTAGGCGGTCTCGGCGGCTCCGGCCTCCGACGACAGATACCACTCGTCGACGCCGGGGTTCTCCACGACCACTATCTGGCCGCGCACGGCCCGCATTCCGCGGTCCCCGGCGAGTTCACGCGCACCGAGCCCCGCGCAGTCGAAGACCACCGGCGCCCGCGCCGACGCCTCCGCCAGCGACTCCGCCGAACGCTGCTCCCAGCGCCCGCCCGCGGCGGTCAACCGGCGCCGCAGATAAGGGAGATACCTCAGCATGTCCGCGATCGGAGTGCGCGGCGGCGACCCGATGAGCCGAAGCCACCGCTCCGGCACCGACGCCGAAGCGCCGTCCTCCAGCCTGCCTCGCACCAGACGCACCCCGGTCAGCTCCGGCTGCTCCGCGAGCCAGGCGAAATGGCGGAACGAACGCTCCGCCCACTCCAGCGCCTTCTGCTGCGGCTCGACGCGGTACGGCCAGCACAGTCCCCCGGAGACACCGGACGCCGTCTCACGGTCGCGGTCGCGGCTCCAGACCGTCACGTCCATGCCGCGCTCCGCGAGGAGCACCGCCGTCGTCAGTCCGCTCACCCCGCCGCCCACGACGATCACTTCGTCCATGGGGCGACGTTAACGCGGGCGGCCGAGCGGGCAGCGTTCAACCCTTGGAGATGTCCAGCGGGGCGCCGGTGCACACGAAGCAGCCGCAAAACACTCACGTCCTGCACATTCCTTTGAAGAACTCTTACCCGGCGCACATGCAGCGGGCAGAATCCCGACCATGTCCCGTGCAGCCGCCACCGAACTTCTCGACACCCTCGAGCCGCTCGCGTACCCGCAGCGCACCAGGCAGATCGCCGCCCGCGCGAGCGCCGCCGACGGCGACGAACTGACGGGTCTTCTCGAGGGCCTCGAGGAGTACGGGATGTACGGCCGCAGGGTCGCCGTGATCGTCGCGTGCGCGGCGCAGGCCACGGTCTATCTCTCCGCCCGGCTCGCACACCCCGACCCGTACATCCGCGGCCACGCCCAACGGGCCGCCATCGCCCGCTCGTCCGGCATCAGCGACGACGCGCTGTGGGTTGCGCTGCACGACGCGCCCTCGGCGGTACGGGCCCAGCTCACCCGCACCATCGTCCGTGGGCGGCGCACACAGCTCGCGGACGGACTCATCGACGCCGTACGGGTCCGCTGGGGAGACGACGAGGCCGCACGTCTGCTGCCCGGATGCGGACCGGAGACGGTGGCCCGTCTGCTGCCGGAACTCTTCCACGCCGTCACGGCCTGGACCTCGCTCGCCACCCGCCACCCCGACGTCCTGCTCGCGGAGGCGGGACGGCAGTTGGACGGTCTGCCGCACGTGCTGCGCGAGCAGTGGTGGCAGCGGTACGGAGCGGGCGTCGCACGCACCGCGGGCGACCGGCCGAGGCGCGTACTGGACCTGCTGGAGCAGTACCGCGAAGGCGGCCTGCTCACACCGGAGTTCAAGCCCCGTCTGGTGCCGCTCGTCGCCGCCGACGCGGCCCGTACGCTGCGGCTGCTGCTGCGTCCCGGGCAGGTCGCCGAGCTGCGCCGGCAGGGCCTGCCCGCGCCGGTGCTTCGGCGGCTCGTGGACGCGGACCCGCCCGAACTGGAGGACCTGGGCCGGGTGCTGAGCGGCTACCCGGAACGCTTCGCCGAACTGCTGCACGCCCTCCCGCCTGGTCAGCGCGCCGACTTCTACGACGCTGTCACCGACGCCGAGGCACGTGCACACGGGGCACTCCACGAGGACGTGCTCGAAGCGCTGCCGCACGACCGCCGCGAGGAGGAAGCCCGGCGGATGGTGCAGCAGGCACGCAGACGCGGGGCGCACTGGTCCAAGGTGCTGGCCGCCCAGGCACATCTGCCCGACGAGTCCGCCTACGCCGAGCTGACCGCCGCCACCCGCCGCCCCTCGCCCGAGGACCGGGCCTGCGCCTGGCCGATGCTCGTCCGCCAGGCCGCGCACACCGCGGAGCGCCACGGCGGCAACCGCTCGGTCGTGACCGCCCTGATCGCCGACATGGCACGGCTGCGCGAGGAGCACGAGTCCGTACGGGCGGCGGCGCTGGGCGCGTTGGCGGACATACCGGCCCGGCTCTTCGAGGACGAGGCCGTCGACCACCTCGACCGTGTCGCCGGTGACGCGCTGCGGGCCACGGGCTCCACGCACGACAGCCGGGCCGCGCTGGGACGCCTCGCCCGCTCGCTGCTGCGCGAACACGTCGCACACAGCGGACAGGGCCTCACCGGCTGGGCGTTGCGCACCGTCGTACGGCTGTCCGGCAACACCGACGACGCCGACCTCGGACGGCTGGACCGCAGACTGCCGCACGGCCAGGAGCACGCCGTGCACGAGGCGCTGCGCTACTGGCTGGAGGCGGGAGCCGAGAACGACGACCACGGGCTGACGTTCGCACTGGCCCGTGCCGTCGGCAGGCGTGCCGTCGGCATGCCGGAGTTGCAGCAACTGCTGTGGCAGGCCGTGCAGTTCGGCACCGAGGCCACCGCGCGCACCGCCGTGGAACTGTGGATGGACAACCCGGCCACCCGAGGCGAGAGGGCGGAGCGGGTGCTGGCCGTGGACGCCTCGGCGGCCCTGCTGCCCAGCGTGTCGCGGACCATCACGATGCGGCGCACGGACCTGCTCGACCCCGTACTGGACGCCACCCCGCCCTACGGCCGCTTCCTCAGCAAGGAGAGCCGCCGCCCGCACCCGCCCGTGGGTCCGTGGACCGCGCGCTGGCTGCCGCGACAGCAGCGCGCCGCGGCCAAGCTGCTGGCGCAGGAGGCCGACGACGACGCCAACGCGATGGACGTGCGCCGCGAGGCACTGCGACGGCTTGCCTCCATACCCGGCGAGGGCGCGAGGGAGTTGCGCCTGTGGGCCAACGACCCCGTCGAGGACGAGTCGGAGCTGGCGGACACCGCGCTGGCGGCGACGGTGCGTACCGAACGGCCGGAAGAGGCGATGCCGTTACTGCTGGAGCACGCCCGCGACGGGCGCGCTCGCATCGCCGTACCCGCGCTGGCACGTGCGTTCCGGTACACCGACCCCTGGCGGCTGTCCGACGTACTGCACCGTCTGCTGCCGGCGGCGACGGCGAAGTCACCGGAGAGCGCGTCGCGTTCACACCCCCCGGCGTCGGCAGCAGCGTCGGCGCCCCAGCCGTCCGCGTCCTCTGCCGGGTCCTCTCCGGCATCCTCTGCCGCGTCTGCCGCGTCCCAGGGGGCGTCCGCGCAGGACGAGACCGCCGGCGCCGCCGCCTCGCTCACCATGCGCAAGGCGATGGTGCGGCTGGCCGCGGACTGCCTGCCGCTCGCCGAGGCGGCCGAACTCCTGCTGAACGTCTACTCGTTCCCCAGCCAGCACACCGACGTCAAGGCGGTCTGCGTCGCGTGCGCACCCGGACTGCTCGACGACGACCGGGCGTGGGAGATCGTCGAATCGGCCGCGCAGGGAGTGCCCGCCCTGCGCCACGCACTGCTGCGCGCACACCCCCTCGCACTGCCCGAGCGGCACCGCGAACGGTACGCGCGGCTGATCACCGGCCTGTGCCACGCCGACGACCGTGGCATCACCGAGGCCGTCTACCAGCGGCTGCCCGACTGGGCGCTGTGGGCCCCGGACGCACCGGCCGTGCTCTCGACCGCCGTCACCGACCTCGGCAACCGAGGCACGTGGCGGCAGGCCGCCGAGAGCCTCGTCGAGCTGGTCATCGCCCTGCCCAACACCGGCCGCACCCTCGAACAGGTGCTGTCCGGGCTGATCGCCGCGGATTCCGCACCCGACACCCCCGACGCCCGAGCCGACCGCGACCGCCCGGCGAGACGGCGCGTGGAGCACATCGCGCTCACCCTCGGCGAGCAGGCACGCCGCAGGCCACTCGCCAGGCGGCACGCCGGACGCACCGGCGTACTCCTCGCCCAGTACGAGGAGTTCGTGCCGGTCGCGGCGCGGCTGCTCTGCTCCGCGGTGACGCTGGAGAACGACGCCGAGACGCTCGGCAGGCAGATGCGCGGAATCGCGGGGCTGCACGTCGGCAGGCCCGGCCTGGCCTGGCGCACGGCGGGCGAGCTGCGCCGCTGCCTGCCCGCCGTCCACCGCCCCGCGGAGACCCGCGAGCGGGTGCTGCCCGTCGCAAAGGAGCTCGCCGACGACGGCGGTACGGCCGCGGGCCTGCTGGCCGTGACGCTGGCGGCGGCCGTCAACCCGGCGAGCGGCTGGCCTGAGCCATGGCGTGAACTCCTGCGCGCGATACGCCGCCACGACGAGCCCGACGTGCGGGCCGCGGCGCTGGAACTGGCGACCGACGCGGGGGAGTGACCCGGGAAGGGTAGGCGGCGCAACGGCCGAGGTGCTGCGGTCCTGCGCCCCCGAGCCTGAACTCGCGTCCGTGTGCGTCCGGTCGACGGTGGCGGCTCCGCGCGGCGGTTGCGGCTTGCGCTCACCGAGCCTGAACTCGCGTCCGTGTGCGTCTGGTTGACGGTGGCGGCTCCGCGCGGCGGTTGCGGGCGTGCGCCGCCGTACCGAGCAGCCGGACGGCCTCCGCCACCACGCGTCAGACGAGCAAGCGGGCGGACCGCTCCCGCCGGAGCCGTCCGCCCGCCGTGTGCCCGTTCATGTGCGCGGCACGTCGCCGCCCTGACCGGACGGCCGGTCCCTCAGCGCTTCTTGCCGTCGCCGCCCAGCAGCCCCGCGCGGCGCAGCGCGTCCGCCATCTCGCTGTTGGCGGGAGCGGAGTCGCGGCGCTGCTGCCTGCCGCCGTTGCCGCCGCCCTGCTTGCGGCCGTCCCGTCGTCCGCCGTTCTGCCGCTGCCGTGGCGCACGGTCCGGGCCGCCGGAGCGCCTGCGGCCTTCGCCGCCACCGCCGCCCGAGCCCGATCCGCCGTCGCCCCCTGAGCCTGAGACGTCGTCGTCCAGCCGCATCGTCAGCGAGATCCGCTTCCGCGCGGCGTCGACCTCGCGGACCTTCACCTTCACGATGTCCCCGGGCTTGGCGACGTCCCTCGGGTCCTTCACGAACGTCCTCGACATCGCCGACACGTGCACGAGCCCGTCCTGGTGCACACCCACGTCCACGAAGGCGCCGAAAGCCGCGACGTTGGTGACGACGCCCTCCAGGACCATCCCCGGTTCGAGATCGGTGAGCTTCTCGACGCCTTCCTTGAACTCGGCCGTCCTGAACGCGGGACGCGGGTCCCGTCCGGGCTTCTCAAGCTCCCGCAGGATGTCCGTGACGGTCGGCAGCCCGAACGTGTCGTCCACGAACTGCTCGGCGTTCAGGGAGCGCAGCACCGCCGTGTTCCCGATCAGCGTGGGCACGTCGGTGCCCGCGGCGCGCACCATCGTGCGGACGACCGGATAGGACTCCGGGTGCACGCTGGAGGCGTCCAGGGGGTCCTCGCCGTCGCGGATGCGCAGAAAGCCCGCGCACTGCTCGTACGCCTTGGGCCCGAGCCGTGCCACGTCCTTCAGCTCGCGGCGGCTCTTGAACGGGCCGTGCCCGTCGCGGTGCGCCACGATGTTCTCGGCGAGCACCGAGCCGATGCCGGAGACGCGTGAAAGCAGCGGAGCCGAGGCCGTGTTGACGTCGACGCCGACGCCGTTGACGCAGTCCTCCACCACGGCGTCCAGCGAGCGCGACAGCTTCACCTCGGACAGATCGTGCTGGTACTGGCCGACGCCGATCGACTTCGGGTCGATCTTGACCAGTTCGGCGAGCGGGTCCTGGAGCCGCCGTGCGATGGAGACGGCGCCGCGCAACGAGACGTCCAGCTCGGGCAGTTCCTGGGAAGCGAAGGACGACGCCGAGTAGACCGACGCGCCCGCCTCCGAGACCGTCACCTTCGTGAGCTTCAACTCCGGCTGCCGCGCGATCAGTTCACCGGCGAGCTTGTCCGTCTCGCGAGAGGCGGTGCCGTTGCCGATGGCGATCAGCTCCACGGAGTGCTCACGCGCCAGCGCGGCCAGCTTCGCAAGCGACTCCTCCCACTGCTTCTGCGGCGCGTGCGGATACACGGTGTCGGTGGCGGCCACCTTGCCCGTCGCGTCCACGACGGCGACCTTCACGCCCGTACGCAGGCCGGGGTCGAGGCCGAGCGTGGGCCGGGTCCCCGCAGGCGCGGCCAGCAGCAGATCGCGCAGGTTGGACGCGAAGACCCCGACCGCCTCGTCCTCGGCGGCAGTACGCAGCCGCTGCCGCAGATCCAGACCGAGCCGCACCAGGATGCGGGTACGCCACGCCCAGCGCACCGTCTCCGCCAGCCAGCGGTCCGCGGGGCGGCCCTCGTCACGTACACCGAAGTGGTGCGCCACGGTGCGCTCGTAGGCGGTCGGGCCCGCTGCCTCCTGCTCGCCGGGCTCCTCCGGCTCCAGGGCCAGGTCGAGGACCTCCTCCTTCTCGCCGCGCAGCATGGCCAGCACCCGGTGGGAGGGCAGCTCGGTGAAGGACTCGGAGTAGTCGAAGTAGTCCTTGAACTTCGCGCCCTGCTCCTCCTTGCCCTCCCGCACCTTGGCGACGAGACGCCCCCGAAGCCACATGCGCTCACGCAGCTCACCGATGAGGTCGGCGTCCTCGCTGAAGCGCTCCGCGAGGATCGCGCGGGCGCCCTCCAGCGCCGCCGCGGCGTCCGCCACGCCCTTGTCGGCGTCGACGAACGCGGCCGCCGCGGCCTCCGGTTCGACGTTCGGATCGCCCAGCAGCCCGTCGGCGAGCGGTTCGAGCCCGGCCTCGCGGGCGATCTGCGCCTTGGTGCGCCGCTTCGGCTTGAACGGCAGATAGATGTCCTCAAGACGTGCCTTCGTCTCGGCCGTCCGGATCTGCTGTTCCAGCTTCGGGTCGAGCTTGCCCTGCGACCGTACGGATTCGAGGACAGCCTCGCGCCGCTCCTCCAACTCCCGCAGATAGCGCAGCCGTTCCTCCAGGGAACGAAGCTGCGCGTCGTCGAGCATCTCGGTCGCTTCCTTGCGGTAGCGAGCGATGAACGGCACGGTCGAACCGCCGTCGAGCAGCTCGACGGCGGCCTTGACCTGGCGCTCGAGTACGCCGAGTTCCTCGGCGATCCTGCCTTCGATGGTCGTCGTCACGATGGTTGGTCCGCCTTCTTGGTGCTGGGTGTCCCCGGTGAGCCTGCATTGTGGCAGGTGGCACCTTCGAGCGGAGGTACGGACCGGCTCGCGCGCCGTAGCCGTTCGGCGCGCGAACCGGTCCGCGGTCGCGTCTCCCCGTCCTCACACGGGGCGGCGCGGGGGAGTTCAGACCCTGCGGCCCGCCCGTGAGGCGCCGCCGAAGAGACGCGCCAGCAGGCGGAACGGCAGGGTCACTACGGTGGCGACGGCGCCCCCGATCATCCGGAGGCCGTCTGCGATTGCTCGGAACATGACGACCGGGTGACCGCCGCCGGTACGCCTAAACGGCAACACCCGCCGCGGACACGTCCGTACCGCCCGGACCTGCGCTCAGCCCTTGCCGAACAGATCCCCGGGGAAGGCGCCCGCGTTCGCGGCCGCAGCGGAGAAACCACCGGCCAGTTCGGTCAGCCGCTCCACTCCCTCCGCACCCAGGTACTCGTAGGGGCCGCGGTCGAGACGGTCGGTATTCTCCTCCAACTCCTTGCGCAGGGCGGTGCCTTCGGCGGTGAGTTCGCCGTCGGCGTCCAGCACGCCCCGCTCACGCAACCGCTCCTGGGCCGCCGTCCAGTCCTGCTGGTTGTAACCTCGGGTCGACAGAACCCACTTGGGCGCCATGCCGCGTCCGCTGGCGGTGTGGCTGACGAGCGCCTCCAGCGGGTCGAGACCGGCCGACTGGAGCACCGCTATGTGCGCGTCGCCGCGGTGCTCGCGCAGCAGCGTGGCCGCATGCCAGTACGCGAGGTGCGGGTCGTCCGGCACGGGCAGATCGGCGTTGGCCGCGTACAGCGGGCGCCCCGCCCGGGTGCACGCCTCGGCCGCCTTCAGCGCGAGCCCCGCCGCCTCGGCCATCTCCGGGGAGGAGACGGCCTCGTCGCCGAGCAGTTCGCGCAGCATCGTGTCGACCGCCCGCACCCGCGCGGCGAGCACCGTCGCGGGCGAGGCCGACTCCCATACGGCGGGCACGGAGCGCGCGACGAGGGCGTGGCTGAAGTTGTAGAAGGTCGCCGTCACGGTGCCGGCGCTGGCGGCGCCCAGCGGCGCGGCACGTCCGGCGAAGTAGACGGCGCTGCGGTCCTCGATGCCGTACGGGGCGAGTTCCTTGCCCAGCGCGGGGGAGAAGTAGACGGCCGAGTGGAGGGGGTTGACCATGTTGTGGCACCGGCGGGCGGCGCCTTCCGGGAGAGACGTCATGACCACACGTTACCGATAGGTAATCCGGCTGTCCCGGGCGCTCCCCGTCGCGATCCCGTCCCCGCTGCCCGTCGCACCGCCCGGCCCGTTCACGGCGTCCAGCGGAAGCACGGCGCGCGCCGCTCCAGGAATGCGGCCGCGCCCTCCGCCGCCTCGCCGCTCTCCGCGGCCACCCGCCGCCAGTGCTCGGTGCGTGACGCGCCGGGGGCCTCGGCACCGGTGAACTCCTTCGCCGCCGCCTGCGTGAGCTGCGAGCGTGCGACCAGCGTGCGTGCGAAGTCCGACACCCTCGCGTCCAGGTCCTCCTCGGGGTGCACCTCGTCCACCAGTCCGCTTCGCAGCGCGCGTTCGGCGTCGATCAACTCCCCCGAGAAAAGCAGGAACTTGGCGGTCGACGGGCCGACGAGCCGTACCAGCCGGCGCGTCGAGGACGCCGGATAGACGATGCCGAGCTTGGCGGGCGTCACCCCGAACAGCGCGTCCCGAGACGCGAACCGCAGATCGCACGCCGCCGCGAGCTGGGCGCCGCCTCCCACGCAGTGGCCCCGTACCGCTGCCAGCGTCGGCTTGGGGAAGGCGCTCAAGGCCTCCTCGGCGGCCACCGCGAGGGCCTGAGAGGACTCCACGGAGTCACGCAGCGTGGCGATGTCGGCGCCCGCGCAGAAGGTGTTCTCCGCGCCGGTGACGACGAGGACACGTACGGACGCGTCGTCCGCCAACCCGGCCAGCAGCCCCGGCAGTTCGCGCCACATGGCCTCCGTCATGGCGTTGCGTTTCGCCGGGTTGTGCAGGACGAGGGTGGTGACGCCGTCCTCGTGCCGGGTCAGCAGGACGGCCCGTGACCGTGCGGACTGCCGTGCCTGCTCGGCCTGTCGGGCGTCCGCCGCCTGCTGTGTCTCCTCCGGGTGCTCCGGCTGCGCGGGTTCTGCTCGCTCCATGTACGGATCGTAACCGGGCCATGGCCTATGCCTGCCGCAGCATGGATGCAAGCTCTGTCACAGGGCCGTCCCCTGCGTAAGTCTTCTGTCAAATGCCATCGATAAGTGCCGACTTGCGGTCAGTCGGCCGGACCTGACTTCCGGTAACCCAACACTCGATGCACGTACATCTGCAAGAACACTGCGATGCAAGAACACTCGGAGGAGATCGGGGTGCGGGAGATGGAGAGCCGCGGGAGTCATCCACCCGGGCCAGGGGGATGGTCCACGGTAGCGCTGTCGGCGCAGGAGCGGACCGAATCCCGCGTGCGCGAGGGGACTTGGCGCTTCACGGCCCCGGCGCTCGACTCCTCGGTGCCACGGCTCCGCAGAGCCGTGGACGATCTCGTCCGGCGCCAGGGCGCCGTGCCGGACGAGATCCTCCAGAATCTGCTGCTGATCCTCTCCGAACTGGCCACCAACGCCGTGAAGCACGCGGCGCTGCTGTCACCGGAGATCGGAGTGGAGGTGTCGCTGCGATACGGACGGCTGCGCGTCGCCGTGGAGGACAGCCATCCCTACCGGCCCAAGGCCCTGGACGCCGCTCCCGACGAGGAGCACATCGGCGGCCGGGGCCTTCTGCTCGTCAAGGTGATCACGGCCGAGTCGGGCGGGCGCTGCGACGTCGAACAGACCGGTGCGGGAGGGAAGGTGATCTGGGCCGAACTGCCGCTGCCCAGCGCGGACGGGGCGCTGCGCCCCGCGGTCACCAGCCCGACGCCCCTCCCGTGACCTCGCCGATCGCGGGCCGCGCGGCGTCGAGAACCGTCATGAACCAGGCGGAGAACGCCCCTTCGGCATGCCGCCGCTTCAGCTCGTCCGCGGTGACGAAGGCCGTCTCCGCGATCTCCTCAGGGTCGGGGCGCGGTTCACCGCGTACGAGGCCCGCGAAGAGGTGATTGAACTCCTGCTCCACCAGACCCGAGTCGGGGTCGGGGTGGTTGTAGCGGACCGTGCCCGCTTCACGCATCGAGAAGGGCGCGACGCCCAGCTCCTCGCTTACGCGCCGCGCGGCGGCGACGAAGGGCGCTTCCCCCGGAAAGGGGTGCCCGCAGCAGGTGTTGGACCACACACCGGGGGAGTGGTACTTGCCCAGCGCGCGACGCTGGAGCAGCAGCCGGCCCTCGTCGTCGAAGAGGAAGACCGAGAACGCCCGGTGCAGCCTGCCCGGTGCCACATGAGCGGAAAGCTTCTCCGCGGTGCCGATCGTCGTCCCGTCCTCATCGACCAGTTCGAGCATGATCGGTGCCGCCGAGCTGTTCGCCATGTTGCTCCCTCTGTCGGGCGTCCGGTGTCCATGTGCCCTCCGGCGTAAGGCGTTTGGGGCGCCCGCCGTCCGGCGATGTGTCCCAGTCTGCCGCAGATCAGTGGCACAACTTGGCTTCGTGGGCCGCATGTCCGCGCGGCTCGAGCTGGAACGTGCAGTGCTCCACGTCGAAGTGATCGCCGAGGCAGAGCTGAAGATCGTGCAGCACCCGCTCGTGTGCCACGGAGTCCAGCGTCGGCTGCGTGACCACCACATGCGCCGAGAGCACCGGCATGCCCGAAGTGATCGTCCACACATGCAGATCGTGCAGATCGACCACGCCCTCGACGGAGAGGATGTGCTCGCGCACCTCGGCCATGTCCACATCCCGCGGCGCGGCCTCCAGCAGTACGTCGATCGCCTCGCGGGCGAGCCGCAGCGTACGCGGGACGATCATCGCGCCGATGACGAGCGACGCCGCCGGGTCGGCGGCCTGCCAGCCGGTCGTGGCGATGATCGCCGCGGAGACGAGCACGGCCAGCGACCCCAGCGCATCCGCCAGCACCTCCAGGAAGGCGCCGCGTACGTTGAGGCTCTCGCGCCGCCCGCGCAGGAGCAGCGAGAGCGAAATGACGTTCGCCACGAGGCCGATGGCGCCGAAGAGCGCCATGAGGGGGCCGTCGGTCGGTGCCGGTCGGATGAAGCGCTCGACGGACTCGAAGAGGACGTAGCCGCCGACTCCCAGCAGCAGAAGGCAGTTGGCGAGCGCGGCGAGGATCTCCGCGCGGGCGAAGCCGTAGGTGCGCCGCTCGCTCGACGGCCGGTTGGCGAAGTGGATGGCCAGAAGGGCCATGCCGAGGCCGAGGGCGTCCGTCGCCACATGGCCCGCGTCGGCGAGCAGTGCGAGCGAATCGGCCAGCAGTCCGCCGATGATCTGGGTGACCAGCACGGAGAGCGTGATGAACAGCGCGACCCGCAGCCGCTTGCGGTACGCGGCGGCGGCCGTGCCGCCCGCTGCCGGAGCGGGCCCTCCGTGAGCGTGCCCAGCGCCCATCGCTGCGAGCCTCCGCTCGTCGGTCCTGTGCGTCACGCGCCTGTCGGTGGCAAGTCAACTACGCCGGACGGGCAGGTGCAACGCGACGCTGAACACCGTTGTCATGTGCCGTGACCTGCGATTTCGAGGGCGACCGCCGCGGTCTTACGATCATGGCCGGGAGCAGGCGGCCGGTCCGGCCGCCTGCCAGCCGAAGGCGCGCGGCGCCCTCCCGGGGCCGTGATGCCGGAGCGGACCCGTCCTTGTCAGGGTCCGTATCCGGGTGCGCATCGGGGCCGAAGTCCGGCCGGTCTCCCCATCGGTGCATCGGTGTGCGAGCCCGGCGCGGACGCATCCCGCGAGCGCCGGGTCAGCGCGCTTCCGGATGCCGCAGACACCAGCCCTCCCAGGCGGAGGAGATCATGTCCCGCACGCTGTGCCGCGCCGTCCAGCCCAGCTCCTTCTCCGCCAGCTCCGCCGAGGCGACCACGCGTGCCGGGTCGCCGGGCCGACGGGGCGCGACCTTCGCGGCGGGCTCGCGCCTGCCCGTGATCTCGGCGACGAGATCCGCCATCTCCCGTACGGAAAGGCCCCTGCCCGTACCGATGTTCACGGTCAGGTCGCCCCCGCCGGTGCCCGACGGGGCGCCGCCGTCGGAGCCGCCCACGGACGCGGCCAGTCTGCGGGCCGCGGCCAGATGCGCCTCGGCCAGGTCCTGTACGTGGATGTAGTCCCGCACGCAGGTGCCGTCCTGCGTCGGATAGTCGTCACCGAAGATCAACGGCGCCTCGCCGCGGGTGAGCGCGTCGAAGAACATCGGCACGATGTTGAAGACCCCGGTGTCCGCCAGCCGCGGCTCGGCCGCCCCCGCGACGTTGAAGTACCGCAGGCAGGCCGTCGCCACGCCCTCGGCACCGCCGACGGCACGCACCAGCCACTCTCCGGTGAGCTTCGTCTCACCGTAGGGATTCATCGGCACACACGGGGTCCCCTCGGTGACGAGGTCGACGTCGGGAGTGCCGTAGACCGCCGCGGAGGAGGAGAAGACGAAGCGGCGCACGCCCGCGGCCACGACGGCCTCCAGCAGCACCGTCAGCCCGTGCACGTTCTCCCGGTAGTAGCGCAGCGGCTGCTCGACGGACTCACCGACCTGCTTGCGGGCGGCGAGATGCACCACGCCCGTCACCCCGTGCTCGGCGAACGTACGGTCCAGCAGCGCGCGGTCCAGGACCGAGCCGTGCACCAGCACCGGCTGCCCGGCGGGCCCCGCCAATCCGTCCAGGCGCTCGGGCACCCCCGCCGAGAGGTCGTCCAGAACGACCACCCGCTCACCGGCCTCCGCCATCGTCCGCGCGACGTGCGCCCCGATGTATCCCGCCCCGCCTGTGATCAACCACGTCATGCCCGGAAGCCTATCCGCCGCCCCTGCGGGCCCCTCCGGGCACGGAAGCCGCCTGCCCCACGCCTTCGCGGCCGTAGCGCTACGGGCCTCCGGCGCCGTCACCCGAACGTGTAAGCGCGGGCACATGCGCACCGGCCCTCGTCCCAGGTCCCGGCGGTGCCATGGCGGGAACCGATGCCGGAAGCGGCGCCGCCGGCCCGCATTTGGCGCTCCGTCCAAGATCGACCATGCTGTGCGGCGGCAGTGCAACGCCCGTCCGGTGAACGCGCGATGAAGGCCCGGCTGTTCGATCCGATAGCCTCTGCCGACGCGCCGCCCGCCGACGGACGGGCCATGCGCGCCCTGCCCGCTGCCCGGCCGCCGCCCCGGCCGGAAGTCGCGCTGTGCCAGCGTCCAAGGAGTGAGTTCGACTGTCGACCGCAATCCTCACCGGTCCGCCGGTCGCGGGGTCGCCGCTGGAGAGCGACCTGCGGTCGCTGGGGTTCGACGTACGCGTCGCCGCCGAACCGGGCCAGGTGTCCGCGGAAGTGGCCGCCGCCCCTGCCGGTGAGCGGATCGCCCTCGTCGACCCGCACTTCACCGGTCACGTACACGCCCTGCGGCTCGCGCTGACCGACCCGCGCTTCGCGGCAGGCGCCGTCGAGGGCGCGCTGTCGGTGCAGCCGCAGGCGCGCGGCGCGCTCACCCGCGCCCTGCACGAGACGGGCGCCGCGGACCACGCCCGTACGGCCGCCGAAACCGCGGGAGCGGCGGTGGACGCGGGCCGTTCCTCCGGTGACGAGGGCCAGGTCACCGCACCGCCGCGCACCCTGCCCGACGCCGTCGCCGCCGCCCTCGAAGCGGACGAAGTCGCAGTGCACCGCCCGGAGTTGGGCCCGCTCGTCGCGTCCGTCCCCACCGGCGAGGAGGCACGCGCCGCCGCACGTGAGGCAGTCGGCGCCGTCGACGACGAGGCCGTGCGCCTGCGCAACGCGGTCAAGGCCCGCGACGGCTTCTTCACCACGTTCTGCGTCAGCCCCTACTCCCGCTACATCGCCCGCTGGTGCGCCCGCCGTGGCCTGACTCCCAACCAGGTCACCACCGCGTCCCTGGTCACCGCGCTGATCGCCGCCGCCTGCGCGGCCACGGGCACCCGTCCGGGGTTCGTCGTCGCCGGCGTACTGCTGATCGCCTCCTTCGTGCTGGACGCGACCGACGGACAGCTCGCCCGCTACGACCTCCAGTACTCCACCCTCGGCGCCTGGCTCGACGCCACCTTCGACCGCGCCAAGGAGTACGCCTACTACGCAGGGCTCGCCCTCGGCGCCTCACGCGGCGGCGACGACGTATGGGCGCTGGCGCTCGGCGCGATGGTCCTTCAGACCGTCCGGCACGTCGTCGACTTCTCCTTCAACGAGGCCAACCACGACGTCACCGCCAACACCAGCCCCACCGCGGCGCTCTCCAGCCGCCTCGACAGCGTCGGCTGGACGGTCTGGCTGCGCCGCATGATCATCCTGCCCATCGGTGAACGCTGGGCGCTCATCGCGGTGTTGACCGCCGCCACCACACCCCGCATCACCTTCGTGGTGCTGCTGATCGGATGCGCCCTCGCCGCCTGCTACACCACCGCGGGCCGCGTGCTGCGCTCCCTCACACGAAGGGCGAACCGCACCGACCGCGCCGCCCTCGCGCTCGCCGAACTCGCCGACGGCGGACCGCCGGCCGAGGCCTTCGCCTCGTTCGCCCGCCGCGCCCGGGTGCGCCTGCCCGGATTCGGGTCCCCCGCCGTGGCGCTTGTGGGCACCGCCGTGCTTCTCGCCTGCGCCCTGTGGACGCCGCAGGGCAGCGTCTGGACCCCTCTGGCCGCCCTCCTCTACGCCCTGACCTCGGGCCTCGCCGTCTGCGTACCGCTGCGGGGCGCACTGGACTGGCTCGCGCCGCCCCTGTTCCGTACCGCCGAATACGTGCTCGTGCTCGTCCTCGCGGTACGCGCGGACCAATCAGGGGTGAACGGCGCGCTGCCCGCCGCTTTCGGCCTGGTGGCGGCGGTCGCCTACCATCACTACGACACGGTGTACCGCATTCGCGGCGGCACCGGCGCGCCTCCGCACTGGCTTGTCCGTGCGACCGGGGGTCACGAAGGACGAGCCCTGGTCGTAGCCGTCGCAGCGGCCCTGTGGGCCGACGGCCACGGCACGGACCGGGCGGGGCAGGGACAGGTTTTGGGCCAGGAACTGGGCCAAGGTTTCACCATCGCGCTGACCACGCTCGCTGTGGCCATCGCGGCAGTGGTGCTCGTCGAGAGCATCCGCTTCTGGGTGTCCTCCAAAGCACCCGCCGTACACGACGAAACAGGAGAACCCGCATGATCGGCCTCGTGCTGGCCGCCGGCGCCGGACGGCGTCTGCGTCCCTACACCGACACCCTCCCCAAGGCGCTCGTGCCGGTGGGCCCCGAGGGCGACGAGGAGTCCCAGACCGTCCTCGACATCGCCCTCGCCAACTTCGCCGCCGTCGGGCTCACCGACGTCGCCGTCGTCGTCGGCTACCGCAAGGAGGCCGTGTACGAGCGCAAGGAGGCCCTGGAGAAGAAGCACGGCGTCAAGCTCACCCTCGTCGACAACGACAAGGCCGAGGAGTGGAACAACGCCTACTCCCTCTACTGCGCCCGCGACGTCATCAAGCAGGGCGCCCTCCTCGCCAACGGCGACACCGTCCACCCCGTCTCCGTCGAGAAGACCCTCCTCGACGCCCGCGGCGACGGCCAGAAGATCATCCTCGCCCTCGACACGGTCAAGCACCTCGACGAGGAGGAGATGAAGGTCGTCACCGACCCGGAGAAGGGCGTCCAGCAGATCACCAAGCTGATGGACCCCTCCACCGCCAGCGGCGAGTACATCGGCCTCACCCTCATCGAGCCCGAGGCGGCCGAGGAGCTGGCCGACGCCCTGAAGACCACCTTCGAGCGCGACCCGCAGCTCTACTACGAGGACGGCTACCAGGAGCTGGTCAACCGCGGCTTCAAGATCGACGTGGCCCCCATCGGCGACGTTCAGTGGGTCGAGATCGACAACCACGACGACCTCGCAAAGGGCAGGGAGATCGCATGCCGGTACTGACCCGCCTCATCCCGTCGCCCGTCGTCGTCGACATCAGCCGCGGCGCCCTGGACGACCTGGCGGGCCTGCTGGCCGATCAGCGGATCTCCTCCAACGGCAAGCTCGCCTTCGCCATCAGCGGTGGCTCGGGCGCGGCTCTGCGTGAGCGCTTCGCCCCCGCCCTCCCCAGCGCGGACTGGTACGAGGTCGGCGGCGGCACCATCGACGACGCCATCAAGCTCGCCGACTCCATGAAGTCCGGGCGCTACGACGCGGTCGTGGGCCTGGGCGGCGGCAAGATCATCGACTGTGCGAAGTTCGCCGCGGCGCGCATCGGCCTGCCGCTGGTCGCCGTGGCCACCAACCTCAGCCATGACGGCCTGTGTTCGCCGGTCGCCACGCTCGACAACGACGCGGGCCGCGGCTCCTACGGCGTGCCCAATCCGATCGCCGTCGTCATCGACCTCGACGTCATCAGGGAGGCGCCGGCCCGGTTCGTACGCTCCGGGATCGGCGACGCCATCTCCAACATCTCCGCCGTACGGGACTGGGAGCTGGCCCACACCGTGCGCGGCGAGGACATCGACGGCCTCGCCGCCGCCATGGCCCGCCAGGCCGGGGAGGCCGTGCTGCGGCACCCCGGCGGGGTCGGCGACGACGCCTTCCTCCAAGTGCTCGCCGAGGGACTGGTGCTGACCGGCATCTCCATGTCGGTCGCCGGTGACAGCCGCCCCGCCTCGGGGGCCTGCCACGAGATCAACCACGCCTTCGACCTGCTCTACCCCAAGCGCGCCGCCAGCCACGGCGAACAGTGCGGTCTGGGGGCGGCGTTCGCCACGTTCCTGCGGGGCGACCGGGAGATGTCGATGCTGATGGTCGAGGTGCTGCGGCGCCACGGCCTTCCCGTATTGCCTCACGAAATCGGCTTCGACGAGGACGAGTTCGTGAAAGTGGTCGAATACGCCCCGGACACCCGGCCCGGGCGGTACACCATTCTCGAACACCTCGACCTGTCCGCCGACCAGATCAGGGACGCATACCGCGACTATGCACAAGCCATCAGTAGCTGAACTCCGCCCGGTCGTACATCCCGAGGGAGTGAAGGACCGGCGCAGCGGTGAGCACTGGGCGGGGCGGCTCTACATGCGCGAGGTGTCCCTGCGCATCGACCGGCACCTGGTGAACACGCGGGTCACGCCCAATCAGCTCACGTACCTGATGACTGTCGCCGGTTTCCTCGCCGCCCCGGCACTGCTGGTGCCGGGGATCGGCGGGGCTGTACTCGGCGCGGTGATGGTCCAGCTCTATCTGCTCCTGGACTGCGTGGACGGCGAACTGGCGCGCTGGAAGAAGCAGTACTCCCTCGGCGGCGTGTATCTGGACCGAGTCGGTGCCTATCTGTGCGACGCCGCCGTCCTGCTGGGCCTCGGCCTGCGCGCCGCCGACCTGTGGGGCGGCGGCCGGATCGACTGGCTGTGGGCCTTCCTGGGCACCCTCGCCGCGCTCGGCGCCGTACTGATCAAGGCGGAGACCGACCTGGTGGGCGTGGCACGCCACCAGAACGGGCTGCCGCCCGTGAAGGAGGCCGCGAGCGAGCCGCGTTCGTCAGGTGTGGCGCTGTTGCGCAAGGCCGCGGCGGCGCTGAGGTTCCACCGGCTCATACTCGGGATCGAGGCGTCACTGCTGATCGTCCTCCTGGCGGTCCTGGACCAGATCAGAGGCGACCTCTTCTTCACCAGGCTCGGAGTGGCCGTGCTCGCGGGCATCGCCGTCGTCCAGACGCTGCTGCATCTGGTGTCCATCCTCGCCTCCAGCAGGCTCAAGTGACGGAGGGAGCCCTCATGCCGCAGCAGAGCCCCCAGCAGAGCCCCGGGCGTTCCGCGCAGACGCCGAGGCTGGGCGCCGTCGTGCTGACGATGGGCAACCGCCCCGAGGAACTGCGTGCGCTGCTCGACTCCGTCGCCAAGCAGGACGGCGACCGGATCGAGACCGTCGTGGTCGGTAACGGCGCGCCGCTGCCCGAGTTGCCGGAAGGTGTACGGACGGTCGAGCTTCCGGAAAATCTCGGCATCCCCGGAGGCCGCAACGTGGGCATCGAGGCGTTCGGCCCCTCCGGCGCGGACGTCGACGCCCTGCTCTTCCTCGACGACGACGGCCTGCTCCCGGAGACGGACACCGCCGAACTCGTACGCGAGGCATTCGCCGCCGACCCCACCCTGGGAATCATCAGCTTCCGCATCGCCGACCCCGACACGGGCGAGACCCAGCGCCGCCATGTGCCGAGGCTGCGCGCCGCCGATCCGATGCGCTCCTCCCGGGTCACCACCTTCCTCGGTGGCGCAAACGCCGTACGTACGAAGGTCATCGCCGAAGTCGGCGGACTCCCGGACGAGTTCTTCTACGCACATGAGGAGACGGACCTGGCCTGGCGGGCCCTGGACGCGGGCTGGTCGATCGACTACCGCGCCGACATGGTGCTGCACCACCCCACCACCGCCCCCAGCCGTCACGCGGTCTACCACCGCATGGTCGCCCGTAACCGGGTCTGGCTCGCCCGCCGCAACCTGCCCGCCCCCCTGATCCCCGTCTACCTCGGCGTCTGGCTGCTCCTCACCCTCGCCCGCCGCCCCTCGCGCCCGGCGCTTCGCGCGTGGCTCGGCGGATTCAGGGAGGGGTGGGCCAAACCGTGCGGCGCCCGCAGGCCCATGCGGTGGCGTACGGTGTGGCGCCTGACCCGACTAGGTCGCCCGCCGGTGATCTGACAAGCTCGTCTCCAGCACCACCATTTCCCCCTGTTCCGCTTCGCGTGTGAGGACGAAAGTTTCCAACGTGACCGAGACAACGCACGGCGGTGCGGTGGGCGTGAAGCCCCCGCCCACACCGGATGACCGTTTGTCCCCGGCCGAGCTCGCGGCCAAGTACGGCTTGTCGGTGAGCGGGGCGCGCCCCTCGCTGCCGGAGTACGTAAGGCAGTTGTGGGCCCGGCGCCACTTCATCCTCGCCTTCTCGCGGGCGAAGCTCACCGCGCAGTACAGCCAGGCGAAGCTGGGCCAGCTCTGGCAGGTGGTGACGCCGCTGCTGAACGCCGCCGTCTACTTCTTCATCTTCGGCGTGATCATGGGCGGCCGTAACGGCATCCCCGGCGGCCAGGGCAACTACGTGCCCTTCCTGGTGACGGGCGTGTTCGTCTTCACCTTCACCCAGACCTCCGTGCTCAACGGCGTCCGTGCGATCTCCGGCAATCTCGGGCTGGTCCGCGCGCTGCACTTCCCGCGGGCGTCGCTGCCGATCTCCATCTCGCTCCAGCAGTTGCAGCAACTGCTGTACTCGATGATCGTGCTCGTGCTGATCCTGGTCGGATTCGGTCATTTCCCCGCCTGGTCCTGGCTGTTGATCGCGCCGGCGCTCGTCTGCCAGTTCCTCTTCAACACCGGCCTGGCGCTGATCATGGCGAGGCTCGGCAGCAAGACCCCCGACCTGGCGCAGCTCATGCCGTTCATCACGCGGACCTGGCTGTACGCGTCGGGCGTGATGTTCTTCCTGCCGTACCAGCTCTCGAAGATCGACGCCCCGACGTGGGTGGTCGACCTGCTCCAGGCCAACCCGGCCGCGGTGTACATGGATCTGATCCGGTTCGCGTTCATCGACGGCTATCCGGCCTCCTCCCTGCCGCCGCACGTCTGGTCGCTGGCGCTCGGCTGGGGCCTGCTCGCGGGCATCGGCGGATTTGTTTTCTTCTGGAAGTCGGAGGAGCGTTATGGCCGTGGCTGAGGACACCCAGGAGGAGACGAAGACGGTCCAGGAGCAGGCGAGCCCTGCCCGGCAGGAGCCGTGGATCCCCACCGTCATCGCCGAGGACCTGCACATCGTCTACCGCGTCTACGGCGGCGCGAAGGGCAAGGGCAGCGCGACCGCGGCGCTGAACCGCATCATCCGCCGCAAGCCGGGCGGCGGCAGCGTCCGCGAGGTGCACGCGGTCAGGGGCGTCAGCTTCACCGCCTACCGCGGCCAGGCCATCGGACTCATCGGCTCCAACGGCTCCGGCAAGTCGACGCTGCTGCGCGCCATCGCGGGTCTGCTGCCCGCCGAGAGCGGATGCGTCTACACCAACGGCCAGCCGTCGCTGCTGGGCGTCAACGCGGCGCTGATGAACGACCTCACTGGCGAGCGGAACGTCGTGCTCGGCGGGCTCGCGATGGGAATGTCGCGCGACCAGATCGCCGAGCGCTACCAGGGCATCGTCGACTTCTCCGGCATCAACGAGAAGGGCGACTTCATCACGCTCCCGATGCGCACCTACTCCTCCGGCATGGCGGCACGGCTGCGCTTCTCCATCGCCGCCGCGAAGGACCACGACGTGCTGATGATCGACGAGGCGCTGGCGACGGGCGACAAGAAGTTCCAGCGGCGCTCCGAGCAGCGGGTGCGCGAACTGCGCGAGGAGGCCGGCACTGTCTTCCTCGTGAGCCACAACAACAAGTCGATCCGCGACACCTGCGAGCGGACGCTGTGGCTGGAGAAGGGCGAGCTGGTGCACGACGGCCCGACTGACGAAGTGCTCAAGGAGTACGAGAAGTTCACGGGCAAGTAGCGCCCTGCGTGCACCTGCCGCGCACGCGAAACGAAGGCGGCGGCTGATCCGGACCCCCGAGTACCGGATCAGCCGCCGCTGTCGTGTGCGCCCCCGGCTCGGGGCGCCCGCGTCGCCGGATCTGCGTCGCGTCAGACGCCCGCGCCCGTGGGCGCCTGCGCCTCTCCTTGCGTCTCTCCCCGCGGCCGCTGTTCCCGCGCTTTTCCGGCTTCAGGCTGCTGCGAGTCGTAGCGTCCGGGCTCGGTGCCCGGCCGCCCGCCCGACTCCTCCAGACCGACCCTGCCGTGCAGCCTCCGCAGCACACGCGGCGCGTACCAGGCACCGCGTCCCAGCAGCCGCATCGCCGCCGGTACGAGCACACCGCGTACGGCGACCGCGTCGATCAGGATCGCCAGCCCGCTGCCCAGCCCGAACATCTGGAGGAAGCTGATCTCGCTGGTCGCGAAGGCGAAGAAGCTCACCGCCAGCAGGCCCGCCGCCATCGTCACGATGCGTCCGGTGCGCGACAGTCCCCGGGTGACGGCCGTTGCGTTGTCGGCGCCGCCGTCGTGCAGTTCCTTGATGCGGCTGGTGACGAACACCTCGTAGTCCATGGAGAGTCCGAAGACGATGCAGAACATCAGCACCGTCATCGAGGTGTCCATGGGCATCTCCGTGAAGCCCAGCACCGACGACAGATGCCCCTCCTGGAAGATCCACACCATCGCGCCGATGGACGCCGTAAGGCTCACCGCGTTCAGCACCAGCGCCCTCAGCGGCTGTAGGACGCTGCCCGTGAAGAGGAAGAGCAGCACGAAGGTGCTCCCTACGACCATCCCGATCGCCCCCGGCAGCCGGTCGCCGATCGACGCCTTGGTGTCGACGAGCTGTGCGTCGCGCCCGCCCACCAGGGCCTCGCCGGTGCCCGGCGCCTCCAGGTCGCGGACCTCGCGGACCACGTCCTGACGCTCCTCCGCCGTCGAGCCCGCCTCCGGTACGACGTTGATCAGCTCGGCGTCCGCTGTGCCCAGCGCGGCCTGTGCCCGCCCTGCCGGAGCGGCCTTTCCGTCCACGTGTAGGCCGCTGCTCGCCTCGACCCGGGCCACGCCGTCGAGACGCGATATCCGCCCCGCGTATGCGTCGAGTGCGTCCCTCGGCACTCCCGCCGTGGTGACGACCTGCGCCGCCTCCGTGGAACTGCCGGGGAACTCCTTCTCCAGCACGCTGCTGACCTGCCTGCTCTGTGCGTCCTCCGGAAGCACGCGCTCGTCCGGCATCCCGAAGCGCGCCCCCAGCAGCGGGCTCGCCGCCAGCAGCAGCACCGCGAGTACGGGCAGCGCCGTGAGCACGGGACGGCGCATGACCGTGCGTGCGAGCCGCCCCCACACCGGTGCGTCCGGACGCCGTACGGCCTCGGCCCACGGCAGCCGCCCCTTGTTCACCCGGTGTCCCAGCACCGCCAGCAGCGCCGGTACGACGATCAGCGCCGCGAGCGCCGCAATGGCCACGACCCCGATCCCCGCGTAGGCGAACGACCGCAGGAAGAAGGGCGGGAAGAGCAGCAGGGCCGCCAGCGCTGCGACGACCGTGGCCGCCGAGAAGGCGATCGTGCGCCCGGCCGTCGTCACCGTCGTACGCAGCGCGTCCCCGACCTCGTCGCCCTCCGAGAGCCGCTCACGGAAGCGGCTGACGATCAGCAGGCCGTAGTCGATGCCGAGGCCGAGCCCCAGGGCGGTGGTGAGGTTGACCGAGAACACCGAGACATCGGTGATGCTGCCGAGCACGAACAACTCCGCGAAGGTGCCGAGGATCGCGATCAGCCCGATCGCGAGCGGCAGCAGCGCGGCCACGAAGCTGCCGAAGGCGACGACGAGCAGCACCAGCGTCAGCGGCACCGCGATGGATTCGGCCACCGCCAGGTCCTTGGAGACCTGCCCGGAGATGTCGTTGTTGAGCGCGGCGCCGCCGCCCGCCCGCACCTCGACCGGGCCCTGGTCGCCGCTCCACTCGTCGGTGATCTCCTCGGTGCGGTCGGCGACTTGGCTGCTGTCGCCCTTCACATGGGCCAGTACGAGCGCCTGCGAGCCGTCCCGTGAGGTGAGCGCGGAGCCGCCCGCGTCCCAGTAGGAGGAGACATGGGAGACCTGCTCCGACTCCCGCAGCTCCTTCGTGAGTTTCTCCCCGGCCTCGCGCACCGGGGCCGACTTCAGGCTCGCGCTGCCGCCGTCGGCGCGCACGAGCAGTACGAGGTTGTCCTCGCCGCCGAACTTGTCGGCGATGAGAGTGCGTGCGCGGCTCGACGGTGCGTCGGGGTCCTCGAAGCCGCCCGCCTGGAGCTTGCCGAAGGCCCCGAATCCGACGGCTCCCATGGCCACCACGGCTATGAGGCTGAGTACGAGCAGAGCACGCGGCCGGTGCAGGGCCAGCTCCGCGATTCTTCGTAGCACTGTCTTCGTCCCCCCCATGAGGCATCGATGCGCCGATGTTTACGGCGTAAACTTGACTCTTGCAGGGGATGTTAATGCTGTCAACATCGGGCAGGATGAAAGCATGGCGGACGTGGAGGCGAAGACCGGTTCGAGCACGTCCCGGGCGGCGGCGAACGAACCGGGGGAGGGGCGCACCCCGCAGACCCCTGCCGGCGGCGGCAGCCGACCGGGCCGCGGCAAGGGCGGCGGCGCGAAGAGCGGCAAGGGCGCCTACCACCACGGCGACCTTCGCAACGCCCTCATCAGCGCGGCGACCGACCTCGCCCGCGAGGGCGGCCCCGAGTCCGTCGTGCTGCGCGCTGTCGCCCGCCGCGTCGGCGTCTCACCCACGGCCGCCTACCGGCACTTCGCCGGCCAGGCCGAACTGCTCCACGCCGTGAAGGAGCTGGGCCAGGAACGCCTCGCCCGGAGCATGGAGTCAGGCGGCCACGCCACGACCTCCGAGGCAGACGGACCGGAGTCCGCCGAGGCGCGGATGCGGGCCCTCGGCCATGGCTACCTCTCGTTCGCACTGGCCGAACAGGGCCTCTATCGCGTCGCGTTCTGCCGCGACACCCTCCACCTCAGCCCCCTGGACGGTGCCTTCGCCCCGGGGAAGGCCGTCCCTGGGAGCGACCAGGAGGACGGCGCGAACTGGGACTTCCGCTCCTTCGGAATCCTGGTGAGCGCCCTGGACGACATGGTCGAGCAGGGCCGCATGCCCCCCGAGCGGCGTCCGGGCGCGGAGCTGACCGCCTGGGCCACCGTGCACGGACTGGCCATGCTCTGCCTCGACGGCCCCCTCGCGGGGGCGTCCCCCGAGGAGATCCACGTCGTGGCCGAGCGCGCCTTCGACGTACTGATCGCGGGATTCACCGCCCGGTCCGCCTAGCGGCCCGTGCCGGATCTGAGTCCGTGGTCCGGCGTGCGGCCCGCTGCTCCGGGCCGGCGTCCGCGGCTCCCGCCGGGCACCGCAGACCCCGCGTCCGCCCCTGTTCTGACGCCTCTTCTCCCGCTCCCGTAAGGCCCCGCAGGGCGCTCCGCCGCCGCCGTGCCGGAGCGGCGTGTCCGAAATAGGATGTTTTCGCCCAGCGGTGTAGAAACGGAGATGTGACGGCAATGGCTTCTGGCAGCACGTGGTGAGCGCGGAGGCGGACGCGCATGCGCGTGCCGTCCTCGCCAAGGCCACGCGGGAGAACTTCCCAGTGGCGCCCGGATTCCTGCCGCGCGAGTGGCGCTACGACCTGATGGCCGTGTACGGCTACGCCCGCCTCGTCGACGACATCGGCGACGGCGACCTCGCCCCCGGCGGACTCGACGCCGAATATCTGGGCCTCGACCGCACACATGGGAGCGAGCCCGGCACCGACCGCCTCTCGATGCTCGACGCCTTCGAGACCGACCTGCTCCGCCTCTTCGACGACGCCCGTGCAGCCCCGGGGCACCCGCTGCTGCGGGCCCTGGCACCGACCGTGCGCCGCCGCCGCCTTTCACCCGAGCCGTTCCTCGCCCTCATCGAGGCCAACCGCCAGGACCAGAAGGTCCGCCGCTACACCGACCACGCCGAACTCGTCGGCTACTGCGAGCTGTCCGCCAACCCCGTGGGACACCTCGTACTGGCCATCACCGGAACCGCCACCCCCGAACGGATCCGCTACTCCGACGACGTCTGCACCGCCCTCCAGATCGTCGAGCACCTCCAGGACGTCGCCGAGGACCTCGGACGGGACCGCATCTACCTGCCCGCCGAGGACATGGCCCGCTTCCACGTCACCGAGTCCGACCTGGCCGCCCCCCGTGCCAACGCGTCGGTCCGTGCCCTGCTGGCCTACGAAGCCGACCGCGCCCACGCCCTGCTCTCCGCCGGCGACCCCCTGGTGGCCAGCGTCCGCGGCCGGCTCCGGCTGCTGCTCGCCGGGTTCACAGGCGGCGGACGCGCCACCCTCCGTGCCATCAGCCGCGCCGGATACGACGTACTCCCAGGACCTCCCCGGGCCACCACGCGCGGGCTGCTGCGCGAGGTGGCCGCAACCCTGCGACGAGAGGGGTGAGCGGACCGTGGACAGAGCCCGGCCCGTACCGCACGTGCCGCCGCCGGTGGCCGCCGCGTACGACTACTGCGAGTCCGTGACGGGCCAGCAGGCCCGCAACTTCGCCTACGGAATCCGGTTGCTGCCAGGCGGCAAACGCCGGGCCATGTCCGCGCTCTACGCCTTCTCCCGACGGGTCGACGACATCGGCGACGGCCCCCTGCCGCAGACGGCCAAGGTCGCCCGGCTCGAACAGACACGGGAACTGCTCGGCCGCATCCGCGACGGCGCCATCGACCAGGACGACACCGACCCCGTGGCCGTCGCCCTTGCGGACGCCGCGCGCCGCTACCCCGTCCCGATGGGCGGGCTCGACGAACTCATCGACGGGGTGCTGCTGGACGTGCACGGCACCACATACGGCAGTTGGGAGGAGCTGGAGGTCTACTGCCGGTGCGTGGCCGGTGCGATCGGCCGGCTGTCGCTCGGCGTGTTCGGCACCCTTCCCGGGGTGCGCGACGCCGTACGCGCCTCCGAGTACGCCAACACCCTGGGGCTCGCGCTCCAACTCACCAATATCCTCAGGGATCTTCGGGAAGACGCGGATCACGGACGTATGTATCTGCCCGCGGAGGATCTTGAAAAGTTCGGCTGCTCCACGGACTTCCGCAGTGATGTACGGCCCGGGAGTGACTTCCGGGGGCTGGTGCATCACGAAGTCCAGCGCGCCCGCGCCCTGTTCACCCAGGGCTACCGGCTGCTTCCGCTCCTCGACCGCAGATCGGGCGCTTGCGTCGCCGCGATGGCCGGGATCTACCAGCGTCTGCTGGAACGTATCGCCGCCGACCCCTACGCCGTGCTGCGCGAGCGGGTCTCCCTGCCCAGCAGACAGAAGGCGTACGTGGCGGTGCGCGGACTCACCGGCATCGACGCCCGGAACGCCACGAAACGGAGCGTAAGCACATGACCGGATCCGAGCGCGGTCCTCAGCCCCGCCGTGATGCCGACGAAGCCCATGACGCCCCCCGGCCCGGCGGTGCCGTCGTGGTCGGGGGCGGCATCGCCGGTACCACCGCCGCGCTTCGGCTCGCCGACGCCGGAGTTCCGACCACCCTGCTGGAGTCGCGTCCGCGTCTCGGTGGCCTTGCCTTCTCGTTCCGGCGCGACTCCCCGGCCGGGAGGATCACCGTCGACAACGGGCAGCATGTGCACCTGCGTTGCTGCACCGCGTACACCTGGTTCCTCCAGCGGATCGGCGGCGCCGGGCTCGCGCCCTTGCAGCGCCGTCTCGACGTACCCGTACTCGATGTGGCCCGTGCGAAGCCCCGGTTGGCCCGACTGCGCCGCAACTCCCTGCCCGTACCACTGCACTTGGCGGCCGGTCTCGCCAACTACCGTCATCTGACGGCGGGGGAGCGCGGCCGCGCCGCCCGCGCCGCGCTCGCTCTGCGTGAACTCGACCCGGCCGACCCGGCGTTGGACAGCGTCGACTTCGCGACCTGGCTGCACGGCCAGGGCCAGAGCGACCGCGCCATCCGGGCGCTGTGGGACCTGGTGGGCACAGCCACCCTCAACGCCCGTGCCCCGCAAGCCTCGTTGGGCCTCGCCGCGAAGGTCTTCCGTACGGGCCTGCTGTCCGAACCGGGCGCCGCCGACATCGGAGTCTCGCGCGTACCGCTCGGGCATCTGCACGACACCCTCGCCCGAAGGGCACTGCACGCGGCCGGTGTTCGCGTACTGACCCAGGCGCGCGCCCGCGCCCTCACCGCGGTGCCCGGCGGGGGCTGGACGGTCGACGCCGAACACGGTCAGGGCTCCGCGGCGGAGCACCGGGAACACCGTGCCGCCGCCGTCGTGCTGGCGGTGCCCCAGCGGGAGGCGCACGGCCTGCTGCCCGACGGAGCGCTGCCCGCGCCCGGCCGCCTGCTGGAGATCGGGACCGCCCCGATCCTCAACCTCCACGTCGTCTACGACCGGCCCGTGCTGCGCCGCCCCTTCTTCGCCGCGCTCAACTCGCCCGTCCAGTGGGTCTTCGACCGCACCGGCGCCGCCGGACTCGGCGAGGGCCAGTACCTCGCCGTCTCGCAGTCCGCCGCCCAGCAGGAGATCGACCAGCCGGTCGCGGCGCTGCGCGAGCGCTATCTCCCGGAGCTGGCACGGCTGTTGCCCGCCGCCCGCACCGCCCGCGTGCTCGACTTCTTCGTCACCCGTGAGCGCACCGCCACCTTCGACCCCCGCCCCGGCGTCGGACGGCTGCGCCCCGCTGCCCGTACGGCGGCGCCCGGTGTCTGCCTCGCCGGAGCCTGGACGGATACTGGCTGGCCGGCGTCCATGGAGAGCGCCGTACGGAGTGGGACGACCGCCGCCAGGGAGGCGCTCACCGCCATGGGCCGCCCGTACGACAATGATCCGGTGCCCGGCACCACACGAAAGGGCGGTGGCATGAGCAGCGCCGACAGAGGCGGCACGTCCGGCGGACCCGGCCGGACGGCACCGCACGTACCCCCCACACCCGCACCGCGAGCAGCCGCAGCCCCACGAGCGGCGCACAACGCAGAGGAGACCCCGTGACCACGGCGAACCAGCGCTCCGTCGTCGACAACACGAGCGTCAGCGCTCTGCTGGAGCGTGGGCGCAGGCTCGCGACTCCCGTGCTGCGCGCCGCAGTCGCCCGGCTCGCACCCCCGATGGACACCGTCGCCGCCTACCACTTCGGCTGGATCGACGAGTCCGGCCGTCCCTCCGAGGCGGACGGCGGCAAGGCCGTACGGCCCGCGCTCGCGCTGCTGTCGGCCGAGGTGACCGGCGCACCGCCGGAGACGGGCCTCCCAGGCGCCGTAGCAGTCGAGCTGGTGCACAACTTCTCGCTCCTGCACGACGACCTGATGGACGGCGACGAGCAGCGGCGCCACCGCGACACCGTGTGGAAGGTTCACGGACCGGCCCAGGCGATCCTCGTCGGCGACGCGCTCTTCGCACTCGCCAACGAGATACTGCTGGAGCTGGGCACACCCGAGGCCGGCCGCGCCACACAGCGGCTGACACGGGCCAGCCGCAGCCTCATCGACGGCCAGGCCCAGGACATCTCCTACGAGCACCGCGAACAGGTCACGGTCGAGGAGTGCCTGGAGATGGAGGGCAACAAGACCGGCGCGCTGCTGGCCTGCGCCGTCTCCATCGGGGCCGTGCTCGGAGGCGCCGACGACCGCACCGCAGACGCCCTGGAGTCGTACGGCTACCACCTGGGGCTCGCCTTCCAGGCGGTCGACGACCTGCTGGGCATCTGGGGCGACCCGGGGGCCACCGGCAAGCAGACCTGGAGCGACCTGCGGCAGCGCAAGAAGTCGCTGCCCGTGGTGGCGGCCCTCGCCGCCCCGGACCCGGCCGCCACCCGGCTCGCCGAGCTGATGAGGAACGACGCGAAGAAGAGCCAGGCGGAGTTCGAGGACTTCGACGAGGCCGAGTTCGCCACGCGTGCCGCGCTGATCGAGGAGGCGGGCGGACGCGAATGGACCTCGGCGGAGGCACAGCGGCAGCACGCCACCGCCCTCGCCGCCCTCAAGCCGCTGGAGATGCCCGGCCACGTGCGCGAACAGCTCACCGCGCTGGCCGACTTCGTCGTCGTACGACAGAGATGACCATCGCCCCGGCGCTCGGGGCGTCGCCGGAGCATCCGGGAAGGAAATGAGATGACAGCGACGACGGACACCGGCACCGGGGACACCGCATCCGCCGCACCCGCCACCTCGCAGGCGGGCGGCCCTGAGGCCGGGAGTCTCGCCGACCGTGCCGCACGCTCCGCGGCACTCGCCGTGGAGCACCTGCTCGCCAGGCAGGACGAGGCGGGCTGGTGGAAGGGCGATCTGGAGACCAACGTCACCATGGACGCCGAGGACTTGCTGCTCCGCGAGTTCCTCGGCGTCCGCGACGAGACCACCACGCGGGAGGCGGCCCGCTTCGTACGCTCCCGGCAGCGCGACGACGGCACCTGGGCCACCTTCCACGGCGGGCCGGGCGACCTCTCCACCACGATCGAGGCGTATGTCGCGCTGCGCCTGGCGGGCGACGCCCCGCACGCCCCGCACATGGAGCGGGCCTCGGCATGGGTGCGCGAGCAGGGCGGCGTCGCCGCGAGCCGGGTCTTCACACGGATCTGGCTGGCGCTCTTCGGCTGGTGGCGCTGGTCGGACCTGCCGGAGATGCCGCCCGAGATGATCTGGTTCCCGAAGTGGTTCCCGCTCAACATCTACGACTTCGGCTGCTGGGCGCGGCAGACGATCGTGCCGCTCACCGTCGTCTGCGCGAAGCGCCCCGTACGGGCGGCGCCGTTCTCCCTCGACGAGCTGCACCGCGACCCCGCTCGCCCCAACCCGCCCAAAAGCATGGCGCCCGCGGCCAGTTGGGAGGGCTTCTTCGAGCGGCTGGACCGCGCTCTGCACGCCTACCGCCGGATCGGCTCGCGCTCGCTGCGCCGGGCCGCGCTGCGCAGCGCCGCCCGCTGGATCATCGAACGGCAGGAGAACGACGGCTGCTGGGGCGGCATCCAGCCGCCGGCCGTCTACTCGCTGATCGCGCTGCGCCTCCTCGGCTACGACCTCGACCACCCGGTGATGCGTGCCGGGCTGGACTCCCTGGACCGCTACACGGTCCGCTACCGGTCCGCCCCGGGCGAGGGCGGCGACCGGGAGGCCGCAGGCGGCACCGCACGGATGGTCGAGGCGTGCCAGTCCCCGGTCTGGGACACCTGCCTCGCCACCATCGCCCTCGCCGACGCCGGACTGCCGTCCGACCATCCGGCGCTGGTCAAGGCCGCCGACTGGATGCTGGGCGAGCAGGTGCTGCGGAGCGGCGACTGGTCCGTACGCAAGCCTCAACTGCCGCCCGGCGGCTGGGCGTTCGAGTTCCACAACGACAACTACCCGGACGCCGACGACACCGCCGAGGTCGTTCTCGCCCTGCGCCGCGTACGCCACCACGATCAGGTCCGCGTGGACACCGCCGTACGCAGGGCCGTGCGCTGGAGCCTGGGGATGCAGTCGCGCAACGGGGCCTGGGGCGCCTTCGACGCCGACAACGACAGCCCCTTCCCGAACCGGCTGCCGTTCTGCGACTTCGGCGAAGTCATCGACCCTCCCTCCGCCGATGTCACGGCCCACATGGTGGAGATGCTCTGCGCCGAGGGCAGGCGCGACGACCCCCGCGTGCGCAGGGCGGTGTCCTGGCTGCTGTCCGAACAGGAGGCGGGCGGCGCCTGGTTCGGCCGTTGGGGCGTCAACTACGTATACGGCACGGGCTCCGTCGTACCGGCTCTCGTAGCGGCCGGGCTGCCCGCCTCCCATCCGGCCGTGCGCCGCGCCGTCGGCTGGCTGGAGAGCGTGCAGAACGGCGACGGCGGCTGGGGCGAGGACCTGCGCTCCTACCGGCCCGGGCACGAGCAGGAGTGGGCCGGACGCGGCACCTCCACCGCCTCGCAGACAGCCTGGGCCCTGATGGCGCTGCTCGCGGCGGGGGAGCGGGAGTCGATGGCGGTGGAGCAGGGCGTGAGCTGGCTCGCGCGTACGCAGCGGGAGGACGGTTCCTGGGACGAGCCGCACTTCACCGGCACCGGCTTCCCCTGGGACTTCTCGATCAACTACCACCTCTACCGGCAGGTCTTCCCGCTCACCGCACTCGGCCGGTATCTGCACGGCACGGGCACCGGGACGCGGGAAGAGAGATGACGGTATCCGGCGACCGCGGCCCGCTGCTGATCGCCTGCGCGCTGGGCATCGAGAGGCTCGCGCTGCGGCGCTTCGGCACCGCACCGCCCGGGGCGGACGGGCCGGTCACCGTATTGCGCACCGGCATGGGTCCCCAGGCCGCCGAACGCGCCGTGGAGCGGGCCCTGCGCGACGAGCGCGAGCCGGGCCGCACCGCCGTGGTTGCGACCGGCTTCTGCGCCGGGCTCATGCCGGGCATGCACCCCGGCGACCTCGTCGTCGCCGACGAGACTCGGGACGCCACGGGCCGTACCGAGTGCACCGACACGGAGCTGCTGGCCGACGCGCTGCGCCCCTACGGGACGGTGCACGTCGGGGCGCTCGCCGGCTCCGCGCACATCGTGCACGGGCTCGCCCGTGCCGCCCTGCACACCACTACCGCCGCCGTGGCCGCGGACATGGAGTCCGCCGCCACGCTGCGTACCGCCCGGCAGACGTCCGTGTCGGAGCGGCAGCGGCCCGTTGCGGCCGTACGGGTGGTGGTCGACGCCCCAGGACATGAACTGATCCGTCCAGGGACACTGCGAGGTGGAATATCGGCATTCCGCGTACTTCGCGGCGTTATGCCCGCATTCCTCGAATGGCACCGATCCTTGCTGCTCCCCTGGAGGTGAGCGAGTCATGGCCATGCCTCTGCGCCAGACCGTCCGTATCGGCAGCTATCTCTTCCAGCAGAAGCTGCGAGGCCGCGAGAAGTTCCCCCTGATCGTGGAGCTGGAACCGCTGTTCGCATGCAATCTGAAGTGCGAGGGCTGCGGGAAGATCCAGCACCCCGCGGGTGTGCTCAAGCAGCGGATGCCGGTGGCGCAGGCGGTGGGAGCCGTGACGGAGTCGGGTGCGCCGATGGTCTCCATCGCCGGCGGGGAGCCGCTGATGCACCCCCAGATCGGGGAGATCGTCCGACAGCTCGTGGCGAAGCGCAAGTACGTCTTCCTGTGCACCAACGCCATGCTGCTGCGCAAGAAACTGGAGGAGTTCACGCCGTCCCGGTACTTCGCCTTCGCCGTGCACATCGACGGGCTGCGCGAGCGGCACGACGAGTCCGTGGCGAAGGAAGGCGTCTTCGACGAGGCGGTCGAGGCGATGAAGGAGGCCAAGCGGCGCGGCTTCCGCGTCACCACCAACTCCACCTTCTTCAACACCGACACACCGCAGACCGTCATCGAGGTCCTCGACTACCTCAACGACGAGCTGAAGGTGGACGAGATGATGGTCTCGCCCGCATACGCCTACGAAAAGGCCCCGGATCAGGAGCACTTCCTCGGCGTCGAGCAGACCCGCGAGCTGTTCCGCAAGGCGTTCGCCGGGGGCAACAGGCGGCGCTGGCGTCTCAATCACAGCCCCCTGTTCCTCGACTTCCTGGAGGGGCGGGCCGACTTCCCGTGCACCGCCTGGGCGATCCCCAACTACTCGCTCTTCGGCTGGCAGAGGCCCTGCTATCTGATGAGCGACGGCTATGTGCCGACGTACAAGCAGCTCATCGAGGAAACCGACTGGGAGGCGTACGGGCGGGGACGCGATCCGCGGTGCGCCAACTGCATGGCGCACTGCGGCTACGAGCCCACCGCCGTGCTGGCGACGATGGGTTCGCTGAAGGAGTCGCTGCGCGCGGCGCGGGACACCGTACGCGCCTGAACGAGCGGCGAACCGGCCCCGGCGGACGGGCCGTTGGGATCGCGCCAGGTGAACGGGCCGCAGGGAAACGGCCGTCGGCAACAGGCCGGAGCAGACGGGCCGCAACTGTGCGGGCCCTACACCACGATGACCAGACCGGGACCGAGAAGGGGGCCGGGGGATGAGCGACTTCGACCTCAAGGAGCTGCTGGCGCAGCGCGGAGCCGAGCGGTACGAGCTGCACGCACGCCATCTGAACCACCAGCAGCCGCGGATGCTCCGCACGATCGGCTTCGACAAGGTCTACGAACGGGCCGAGGGAGCCCTGCTGTTCGACGCCGACGGCAACGACTACCTCGACATGCTCGCCGGGTTCGGCGTGATGGGAGTCGGACGGAACCACCCCGTGGTGAGGCAGGCGCTGCACGACGTACTCGAAGCACAGCTCGCCGACCTCACCCGCTTCGACTGCCCGCCGCTGCCGGGGCTGCTCGCCGAGCGGCTGCTCGCGCTGGCGCCCGGCATGGAGCGGGCCTACTTCGGCAACAGCGGAACCGAAGCCGTCGAGACGGCGCTGAAGTTCGCCCGCTACGCCACCGGACGGCCCCGAATCCTCTACTGCGACCACGCCTTCCACGGGCTCACCACCGGGTCGCTGTCCGTCAACGGTGAGGCGGCGTTCCGGCGCGGGTTCGGGCCGCTGCTGCCGGATGTGGCCGTGCCGCTGGGTGATCTGAACGCGCTGGAGCGTGAGTTGAGGCGGGGAGAGGTCGCGGCGCTCATCGTCGAACCCGTCCAGGGCAAGGGCGTGCACCCCGCGCCGCCGGGATATCTGGCCGCGGCGGGCGAACTGCTCCACCGGCACGGCGCGTTGCTGATCGCGGACGAGGTGCAGACGGGGCTCGGCCGCACCGGGGACTTCTTCGCGTATCAGCACGAGGACGGCGTACAGCCGGACTTGGTGTGTGTGGCGAAGGCGCTGTCCGGGGGCTACGCGCCCGTCGGTGCGACGCTCGGCAAGGAGTGGATCTTCAGGAAGGTCTACTCGTCGATGGACCGGGTGCAGATCCACTCGGCGAGCTTCGGCGCCAACGCCCAGGCGATGGCCGCCGGTCTGGCGACGCTGGCCGTCCTGGAGAACGAGGACCTCACGGCGCGGGCCCGCCGCACCGGGGAGGTGCTGCACTCCCGGCTCTCGGCGCTCGTCGGTCAGTACGAGATGCTGCACGAGGTGCGCGGGCGGGGCCTGATGATCGGCATCGAGTTCGGCAGGCCCAAGTCACTGAAGCTGCGCGGACGTTGGGCGATGCTCCAGGCCGCGCGCAAGGGACTGTTCGCGCAGATGGTGGTCGTACCGCTGCTTCAGCGGCACCGCATCCTCACCCAGGTCTCCGGCGACGAACTCGAAGTCATCAAGCTCACGCCGCCGTTGGTGATCGACGAGTCGGACGCCGACCGTTTCGTCCGGGCGTTCAAGGAGATCATGGACGAGGCGCACGAAGGCGGGGGCCTGGTATGGGAGTTCGGACGCAACCTGATCAAACAGGCCGCCGCGAACCGCTGAACGCACCCGCAACCGCACTCGCACCCGCACCGGGAGCGGCCCGCCCGCCGTGCCGCGTCAGGCGTCCTCCAGCAGCCTCTCCCGCAGACGTTCCCGCGTGGCCGGGTCCAGGCCGAGCCCCTCGGTGAGGTAGCGCTCGACACCGCCCCACGTCTCCTCGATGGTGGTCATCGCTGCGGCGAGATAGGCGGCACGCGCGTCGAAGAGCGGCGAGAGCAGCTCCACCACCTCGGGGGACATCTCGCCCTTCGAGCCGCGGTGCATCTTGTAGCGGCGGTGGGGCGAGTTGGAGCGCAGATAGTCCTCCTCGATCGCCTCCTGGTCCACGCCGACCGCCATCAGCGTCACCGCGACCGACAGTCCCGCACGGTCCTTGCCCGCCGCGCAGTGCATCAGCGCCGGCACGCTGTCGTCCGCCAGCGCGTGCAGAATCCTGCTGTGCTCGGCCGTGCGGTTCTTGATCATCGAGCGGTACGAGGCGATCATGCGGGCCGCGCCCTGTCCGTCGGCGAGCACGGTCCGCAACTGGTCAAGCTCGCCGTCCCGCACCATCTTCCAGAACTCGGCGCCGTCCGCCGGGTCGGAGAGCGGGATGTTGACGTTGCGCACGCCCGGCAGCTCCACGTCGGGGCCCTCAAGGGCCTGGTCGGCGGAGTTGCGGAAGTCGAAGACGGTGTGCAGTCCCAGGCTGCTGAGGAACCGGGCGTCCTCCGGGGTCGCGTGGGCGAGATGGCCGCTGCGGAAGAGCACTCCGTGCCGCAGGCGCCGTCCGTCCGCCGTCGGCACTCCGCCGACGTCGCGGAAGTTGCGTACGCCGGTCAACGTGGGTTCGGTGGACTGCTGGCTCACGGATGCTCCTCGTCTGCGCGACAGCCTGGTGCCCGCCCCGACGATACGACATGAGTTCGGGTGGGCCCCGTCCCGTGAAGCGGGACGATGACCCGCGGTGTGCGGGCGTATGCGGAGGGTGTCCCCGCGTGCCCGCCCGTTTCGTCATGCGCGGTGGCCTGTGTGCCGCCAGGGTCGATTTCAGGCCCCATATCCGGGCCTGCGGCCTGAACATCACGAGGGGTGGCGCGAGGGCGGCTGGACCTGAATATGCCGGTGTCAGCGGAAGGGTGCGGGTCCTGCATGCACGCGTATGGCCCGTTCGCCCGAATCGCCGCCCGCAGTCAACTGGGTAGGTCAATTCCGGTTGTGAATCGGTTCATGGAGACGTGCGGGAGAGCGTCCGTTCAAGCTGGGAGTTCCGCGTCAACTCGCCTCTCCCGGCCGTGAATTCGCAGCTCAGAAGTGATGAATCGGTGAACTCGGTGATGGCCGGGGCGACTTGACGCCCTTCCGGAACCGCTCCGGCGGCACCCGCGCAAGGCCCCGTACGAGTGGCTAGGAGTAACTGAAGGGCTGCACAAGGGAGTTACGCTCACCTCCCGTGACCCCGCGCATACGGCTGCGAATTCACTCGTTAGGAGCTGGCGAAGGGTGGCGAATATGTCATCGGCGTCCGCGATGAGCGGTTGTGCGCACTAGCGTGGCCGCGGCGCTGCCAGAGCCGGCGTGCACTGTGCCCGTGTGCTTCGAAGAAGCCCGACAGCAGACCTCAAAAGACGACCGAGGAATCCGATGCCTGAACCTCCGAGCCATGCGGTGCAGACAGGAAGGGGAACGTCCGGTCCGGCGGTGAAGTCGGGGCCCCACTCCGGGAACGCTCCCTTGCCGGTCGCCGCCACGGGACCCCGCGCCGCCGCCCCGCAGGGCGTGACGACGGCGCACACGGCGAGCGCGGCGCCCGCGGTGCTCTCGTCCAACGGCTCAGGGCCGCGGCACGGCCGCACCTCTCCACGGCAGAGCCCGGGGGACACGGCGCTCAGGCTGCGCATGGTGCGCCTGGCCGTGGTCCCCGCGTGCGTCGTCGCCGTCGCCGGTGCCGCCGTGGTCGCATACGTGATGCTCGCCGAGGGCAGCACCGACAGCTCGGGAGCCCCCGCGCCCGGCACCGACGGCATCGTGCTCTGGAGCGTCCTCGGCGCGGCTCTGTTACTCGTCTGCGGCGTGATCTTCGGCGCCGCGCACTCCGCCGGTGCGCAGGCCCGCCGCACCCTCGAACGGCAGAACGTGCTGCGCCGCTCCGTGGCACGCGGACGTTCCGACATCCGCGCCCTGCTGGCCGGTATCGAGCAGGGCACGTACCCGCGTCCCCGTCCGCTGCCGGCACTGGCCGAACCGGGCGCGCACGCCGACTCGTTCGACCTGCTCACCCATGAACTCGCCCACGCCCAGCACGCCGCCGAGACGGCGGTCACCGAGGCCGTGGCCCTCGTACGCAGCAGCACCAGCGGCAGCGAGGAGAAGGTCGAGGTCTTCGTCAACCTCGCCCGCCGTCTCCAGTCCCTCGTGCACCGCGAGATCGAGCTGCTCGACGAACTGGAGAACGAGGTCGAGGACCCCGACCTGCTCAAGGGCCTCTTCCACGTCGACCACCTCGCCACCCGCATCCGCAGGCACGCGGAGAACCTCGCCGTGCTCGGCGGCGCCGTCTCCCGCCGCCAGTGGAGCCGCCCGGTCACCATGACCGAAGTGCTGCGCTCCTCCATCGCCGAGGTCGAGCAGTATCCGCGGGTCAAGCTGGTGCCGCCGATCGAGGGCACCCTGCGCGGCCACGCCGTCGCCGACGTGATCCATCTCCTGGCCGAACTCGTCGAGAACGCAACGGTGTTCTCCGCACCCGGCACCCAAGTCCTCCTGCGCGCACAGCATGTGACGGCGGGCCTCGCCATCGAGGTCGAGGACCGCGGCCTGGGCATGCCCGCCGCCGAGCAGAACCGTATGAACGCCGTGCTCTCCGACCCCGAGCGGATCGACGTGGGCGAGCTGCTGCGCGACGGACGCATCGGGCTGTTCGTGGTCTCGGCGCTCGCACAGCGGCACGGCATCGTCGTACAGCTCCAGAGCAACATCTACGGGGGAATCCAGGCGGTGCTGGTGCTGCCCCGCGAGGTGCTCGGGGACGAGCCCGCGAGCCCGGCGGAACAGTCCGGCGCGGTCGTCGGGCCCAAGTCCGCCGGTTCGGGGGAGCGGACCCGGATGCCGCGCGCACGCACCGAGAGCACGGAACATCCGCTTCCGGCCGCTTCGGAATCCCACGGCGCGCTCCCGTCGCAGGCGCGGTCCGCGGCCGAAGCGGAGCCCGCCCCGGCGGAGGCCCGCCGTCAGCCGCAGCCCCCGCTGCGGACCAACGGTACGCAGCCGCAGGCCCAGCCCCTTCCACAGCCCCGGCCCCAAGTGCCGCAGACACAGGCGCAGTCACCGGTGGACGGCGCTTCCTCCGCTTCCGGCACGCCTGCCGCGTCCGGCTTCACGGCCGCGCCCGGCCCGGCCCCTGCGGCCTCGTCGTCGTACTCATCGGCACGGCCCGGCCCTCAGCCCCACCCCCAGAGCCGGACGCCGGGGCAGCCCGCTCCCGGCGGCGCCCTCAACGGCGAGCGTCCCGAACTGCCCCGCCGCAGGCGGCAGGAGCATCTCGCGCCCGAGCTGCGGGAGGCGCCGCCCGCCCGTGGCACCGGGGCCGGCGAGAGCTGGGACGAGGAGACGCAGGGCCACGACCCCGGCCTGCTGGCCGCGTTCCGGCGCGGCACCAGCCTCGCCGAGGAGCCCGGCGCCTCCGGGCCGGGTGCGAGCGGCACCGGTGCCACGGCCCCGGGCGCCTCGGTCCCCGACGCCTCGTATGACGCGGCCGGATCGGGCCATGCCGCAGGTGCGTACGGCACCCCCGGCGCGTACGACGCAACCAGTACGAACGACGCCCCCGGCACCGGCTCCGGCGATGCCCCCCACCCCGCCGACTGAGGCCCGCCCTGTGCGTTTTCCGCGATCCTCCGGCCTTCGGCACGGGCGCTTCCACCTGCCCACCGTGACGGCGGATCAGACGTCCCCGAGCCCGCGGCCGTACGCATGCCACGTACGCGCCGCGGGACTGATCCCGAGATTCCGACGGACCGGGCCCGGTACGGCCCTCGTCCCGCCCGCTCTGCGGTTATCGCCCTGAAGGAGAAGAACGCGTCATGGTGAGCGAAGCCCCCATCGGCCACTCGGCAGACCTGTCCTGGCTGCTGACCGGACTCGTCCAGCGCGTGCCCCACGCGCGCAGCGCACTGCTGCTGTCCTCCGACGGCCTGGTCAAGGCCTCACACGGTCTGGAGACCGACACCGCCGACCACATGGCGGCTCTCGCCTCCGGGCTCTACTCCCTGGCACGCAGCGCCGGCGTGCGTGCGTCTCGGCGACGGCGGTGAGGTGCGCCAGGTGGTGGTGGAGCTCGACACGTCGCTGCTCTTCGTCTCGACGGCGGGCCAGGGCGCCTGCATCGCCGTGCTCGCCGGGAGCGAGGCCGACGCCGCCGTTCTCGGGTACGAGATGGCGATGCTGGTGAAGAGCGTCCGCCCCTATCTGGGCACACCTGCGCGACAGCCCGCCGGCCACTGAGGCCCGGATGAGAAGACAGCAGCCGTTAGAGGAGCCGTGGCTCGACGACGACGCGGGGCGGTTGATCCGCCCCTACACCGTCAGCAACGGACGTACGAAACCCTCGGCCCAGTTCGACCTGCTGACCATGGTGATGGCGACCGGAGACCGGCCCCACAGCTATCTCGGCCCGGACCACAGCCATGTACTGAAACTCTGCGGCGGTCCCGTCTCCGTGGCCGAGATCGCCGCACAGATAGCCCAGCCCGCAGTGGTCACCAAGGTGCTGCTGTCCGACCTGGTGGGGACTGCGGAGCGATCACTTCGCGTGCTCCGGGACGTGCGCCGCTGGGCAACGACCCGACCGATCGACAACTGCTGGAGGCGGTGCTGGATGGGCTCCGTAGACGACTCTGAGGCGAGCCGTGCCGATCCGTTCCCTACCGCGCTGAAAATCCTCATCGCCGGCGGCTTCGGCGTCGGCAAGACGACGTTCGTCGGCGCGGTGAGCGAGATCGAGCCACTCAGTACGGAGGAACTGCTGACCCAGGTCAGTGCTGCCACCGACAGCCTGGAGGGCGTCGAGGACAAGGCCACCACGACCGTGGCCATGGACTTCGGGCGCATCACCCTCAGCGCCGAGCACATGCTCTATCTCTTCGGTACGCCGGGCCAGGAACGGTTCTGGTTCATGTGGAACGAGCTGTCCGAGGGCGCGCTGGGCGCCGTCGTGCTCGCCGACACCCGGCGCCTCGAACACTGCTTCGCCGCCGTGGACTTCTTCGAACGGCGCGGCATCACCTTCATCGTCGCGGTCAACGAGTTCGACAACTCCTACCGCTACGAACCCGACGAAGTACGCGCCGCGATCGACCTCAAACCCGATGTGCCGGTGGTGCTCTGCGACGCCCGGCAGTCGAGTTCGGGCACGCAGGTTCTCGTCTCACTTGTCCAGCATCTGATCAACACGAGGAGCTTCCATGGCACCGATGTCGTATGACCCCACCAGCCATCTGCTGCTGACACCGGAGGACAGGGAGGCGCCGAACAGGGTCGTGCGGCTGCGGGAGTTGGGCCTCGGCGACGCTCCCGTGCCAGAGTTCGACGACTTCGCACGTCAGCTCGCGCGGGTCACCGGTGCCCCGTACGCGATGGTCAACTTCATCGACGAGGACCGCCAGTACTTCGCCGGGCTGTACGCGCCCGGGGCCGACCAGGCGGTCGAGCTGGACCCTTCGTCGAACGCCGGCGGCTCGGTCGGCCGTGTCATGGCCCGCGACCACGGCTACTGCCCCCATGTCATCGTGCGGCGCAAGGCGTTGGTACTGGAGGACGTCTGCGACTATCCGCGCTTCGCCGGGAACCCCGTGGTCGACGAGATCGGCATCCGCTCCTATCTGGGTGCGCCGCTGATAGACCGTACGGGCATGGCCCTCGGGACGGTGTGCGTGGTCGACCAGGAGCCCAGGCCGTGGGGTCGGCAGGGGCTGGAGACCATCAAGTCGATGGCCGCGGACCTGGTGGAGCAGATCCACCGGCGCGAGCAGCAGGGGGCCTGAGGGCGCCCGAACCCGCCCCGTACGCACGGGAGTTCGGCGTGGGCGGGCTCTGTCTGCCGGGGACTTCGGCGACTTGGCGGTCGCTGTGTGCGCCGCTTGTACGGCCCGCTCCCACGGGCCCGCTTGTACGGGCCGCCTGTACGGCAGTCCGGCGCGGCGGGTGTCAGCCCGTCGGTTCGGGTTCCAGCCGCACCAGTTCGCTCAGGCGCTCGGACCAGGAGCCCTTGGCGGTGCCGAGGGCGAGCTCTCCGAGGCGCAGGCGCTGCACGTCGGAGGTGCCCGCGGGGGCGAAGATGTGGTGGGCGTCGCGGAGATAGCGCTCGACGGGCCGGTCCGTGAACAGGCCGCAGGCCGCGTGGATCTCCATGGCGTCGCGTGCGGAGTCCAGCGCGTACTCGACGTTCACGAGTTTGGCGTTCATCAACTCCGCGTCGCACGGCTGGCCTTGGTCGAGCAGATGCACCGCGTGGTAGGCGGCCAGACGTGCCGTCATCAGGCGGGACTGCATCTGTCCGAGCTTGAGCTTGATCGAGCCGAGTTCGCCCAACGGGGCGCCGTAGCGCCTGCGTTCGGCGCAGAAGGCGGAGGTCTCGTCGAGGATCGCCTGGTGGATGCCGAGTGAGACGGCGGTGAGGTTCGCGCGCCCGTAGAGGACGCTGGAGGAGTAGGCGACCGCGAGTCCGTCGCCTTCTTCGCCCAGCCGATTGGCCGCGGGCACACGGCAGTCGTCGAAGACCAGCTCGCCGAAGCTGAAGCCGTGCAGCCCCATGGCGGGGCGCTGGCTGCCGAGGGAGAAGCCGGGGGTGTCCGACTCCACGAGGAAGGCGGTGAGTCCCTTGGAGCCTTCTCCTGTGCGGACCACCACGCCGTGCAGGTCGCCGACGTGGGAGTTGCCGACGTAGACCTTGCTGCCGTTGAGGATGTAGTCGTCGCCGTCACGCACGGCGGAGGAGGTCATTCCGAGTACGTGGCCGCCGGACTCGGGCTCTGTCACGGCTATGGTCGGCAGGCAGTCGCCCGAGGCAATTGCTGGCAGCCAGGTTTTCTTTTGCTCCTCGTTGCCAAAGTGAATGATCTTTGCCACGCCGAGCTGTGAGGCCTGGACCATCGCGCCCATCGCGCCGCTCACACGGGACAGTTCCTCGATCACCACGGTCTTGCCGAGGTGGCCCACGCCCATGCCTCCGTATCCGGGCGGCACGGTGGCCCCGATCCAGCCCTGGCGGGCGATCAGGCGGGACAGTCCCACGGATGCGGTGCGGGCCTCCTCCATCTCCGCTATCCGGGGTTTGACCTCGGTGTCCGCGAACTCCCGGACCGCCGCGCGTAATTCCTCGTGACGATGGTCCGTGAAGTAGCGTTCCATGACGAGCCCTTCTCCGCGGTGTGATTCCGCTTCCGGTTCGGTGGAGGTCCTGCATCGGTTTGTGACCCGCCCCTGGCATAGGCCGATCGCATTATCCTCCATCGTCGCGCTCCCAGTTCAAGATCGTCAGATCGTTTTGGCCGAAACCCTCCCTCCTGCAATCCCAACTGGCTTGTGTGACGGGGCACACAGGCCGGCCGCGGGCCGGAGTATGCGGGGGGCACCCCGCCAGCATTACCCACTGGCATAGCATCGTCACCGGTTGCGGTCAGCATTTCCTGTCGATTGGCGGCAAGTCGACACCTCGGGTGCCGATGAGGATTCGTGAGTATCCGATGGAGATCGTCGGACTGTGTCGCGGTTTGTGCTGCCTGGTGGCGCTGTGCACCTGCTCTAAGGGACATCGCGTGCATCGCACCACCGGCGTGTGCGGCGCATGCGCCCGGGGTGCCACGGCTGACGCGCGCCGCGAGGCCGGGCGAGTCCGCTCCCACGCAAACGATGCGGCCCCGACTCCCGTACGAGTAGCGGCAGTACGCAACCCGCGAGACGTACGCCGACTGCGCGTGCTGTACGGACTCTCATCCCGCCGGGCCCGTCGCCCCGCCCCCCGCCCGCGGGCGGCGAGTCGCCCCCGGTGACCTTCACTCAGAACGCACCGGACAGTACGGTTCCGTCTGCAAGTGACAGCCGAGGCGAGGAGGCAGAGAGCGTGGGCGGCGTACGGCAGGACCACACGACGGCAGCGGACGGCACCCTCCTCGCCACCTACACCTGGCACCCCGACGACGCCGAAGGCGCCGGAAGACTGCCCCGTGCCCTCGTCCAGATCGCACACGGCGCCGCCGAACACGCCCAGCGCTACGACCGGTTCGCCCGCTTCCTGGGCCGCTTCGGATACACCGTCGTAGCCTCCGACCACCGGGGCCACGGCGCGACCGCGGAGCACACCGGCGGATACGGCGTGGTGGGGGAGAGCGGATGGCGTGCCACGGTCGACGACCTCAAGGCCGTCGGCGACCGCGTGCGCGCCGAACTCCCCGACGGCACGCCCTTCGTCTTCCTCGGGCACAGCATGGGCTCACAGCTCGCCCGCGACTACGTGCAGGAGTACGGCGACGGCCTGGCCGGGCTCATCCTCTCCGGCACGTTCCGCTCACTGCCGGGCTGCGAACCGGAGACGGCGATCCGGCAGTTGGAGGGCGAGATCGACAAGGGCGGCAGGGGCGCCGTCTCGGACTTCGTGCCGGACCTCTTCAGCTCCTTCAACGACCCCTACACCCATCGCACCGGCTTCGAATGGCTCTCCCGCGACGAGGACGAGGTCGACGTCTACGCCGGGGACGAGCGCTGCGGCTTCGCCTTCAGCGCCGGGCTCTCCCTGGACTGGGTGCTCGGCAGCCGTAAGATCAACGACCCCGAGCAGCTCGGGCGCATCCCGCGCGACCTGCCCGTGCACATCGCCGTGGGCGACCGGGACCCGTGCAACCAGGGCATGACGCTCGTCTACGAACTCCTGGAGGACTTCCGCTACTTGGGGATGCGCGACCTCACGTGGAAGGCGTATGCGGACGCCCGTCACGAGATCCTCAACGAGACGAACCGCGACGAGGTGCACAGCGATCTGCTTCAGTGGCTCAACGCGCATGTGTGAGCGGCGCGTCGGCTGACCGGCGCAACGGCCGCCGTGGGGACGGCCGTCGGGGCAGGGCGCACCGAAGGCGGCCCCGCCCGGCTCACGGCAGTACGGCGAAGCCCTGCTGGAAGCTGGAGGGCGGGCCGGGGCGTGCGTAGTACCAGCCCTGAGCGGTGTCGCAGCCCAAGTCCCGGAGTTTCGACGCCTGATGCTCGGTCTCCACGCCCTCCACGGTCACGGCGAGGCCCAGCGCGTGCGCGAGGGTCACGATCCCCTCGACGAAGGTGACGTCGGCCGGGTCGGCGGGGTGCTGCTGGAGCCCCTGGGTGAACGAGCGGTCCAACTTCAGCGTGGTGGCGGGCAGTCGGCGCAGATTGGCGAGGTTGGAGTAGCCGGTGCCGAAGTCGTCGAGCGCGATCTCCACGCCCAGCTCGGCGAGTTGGCGCAGCGGCTTCAGCTCGTCCTCGTCGGCGCCGATCAGCGCGCTCTCCGTCACCTCCAGGCAGAGCGAGGAGGGTTCCATGCCCGCCGCCTCCAGCACGGCCACCGTGTCCGGCACCAGATCGGGGTGGTGGAGCTGGCGGGGCGAGAGGTTGACGTTCACCCGCAGCGGCCTGAAGTCGCCTCCAGCGCCGCTTGTGCCCGCGGACTTCCCCTTGCCTTTGCCCTTGCCGTTCGACTTCGCCTTCGCCCTCGTCTCGGCGCTGCGCTCCTCGTGCCAGGCGCATGCCTGCCGCACGGCCTGCTCCAGCACCCAGCGGCCCAACGGGACGATGAGACCGGTGTGTTCGGCGAGCGGGATGAACCGGTCGGGGCCCAGCAGACCGTGCACCGGGTGCTTCCAGCGCACCAGGGCCTCCGCGCCGTCGATGTGTCCGTCGCTCATGCGGATGAGCGGCTGGTACTCCAGGAAGAACTCGTCGCGCTCCAGCGCCGTCGGCAGCCGGTTGGTCAGGCTGTGCCGGTCGATGGCGCGTGCGTCGGAGTCGGGGTCAGCCAGTTCGTAGCGGTTGCCGCCGGCGTCCTTCGCCCGGTACATCGTGATGTCCGCGCTGCGCATGACGTCCTCGGGGCGCAGCTCGCCGCTCGGGCCCTCGACGATGCCGATGCTCGCCCGTACCGACAGCTCACGCCCGTCGACGCCGATGGGTGTCGCCAGCGCGGCCAGCACCTGACGGGCCAGCTCGGCGACCTCCTCCGGGCCGGTGGGGTCGGTGAACAGCGCCGCGAACTCGTCGCCTCCGATGCGGGCAACGAGGTGGCCCGAGCCCGCGGTGCAGGACTGCAGGCGCTCGGCGACGGCGATGAGCAACTGGTCGCCGACGGCGTGGCCGAGGCTGTCGTTGACGGCCTTGAAGCCGTCGATGTCGAGATAGCACAGCCCGAACCGCTTCACGTCGCCGCTCGCGGAGAGCAGCCGGTCCAGACGCTCCGCGAACAGGGTGCGATTGGGCAGCCCCGTCAGCTCGTCGTGCGTGGCCTCGTAGCGCAGCCGCAGATGCAGCAGGCGCCGCTCGGTGATGTCCTCCAGCAGCGCGAGCTGGTACTTGGGTTCGCCGTCGGCGTCGCGCAGCAGCGAGACGGTGAGGTTGGTCCACAGCACCGTGCCGTCGGGGCGGTGGTACGGCTTCTCCACACGGAAATGGTCGCGCTCGCCGCGCACCAACTGCCGGTGCATACGCCAGACTTGGGGCGCGTCGTCGGGGTGCACCCACTCGTTGACGTTGCGTCGGCGCATCTCCTCCTCGGAGCGCCCGAACATCTTGGCGAGCGCCCCGTTGGCGTCCCGGATACGGCCGTCCATGTCCGCGATGGAGATGCCGATGGTGGCACCGTTGAACACCGCGCGGAAGCGCGTCTCACTGGCGTGCAGCGCCTCCTCGACCGCGGTCTGCGCGGCGAGTGCGGCCCTGGAGAGGGCCTCCTGCTCGCTGAGGGTGCGGTCGCGCAGAGCCCGGGTGAAGCCCGCCGCGATGGAGTGCTGTAGCCGGGAGCAGCGGGCGCGTGCCTCGTCCACGTCCAGCGTGCTGGTCTCCGGATCGCGTCCGTAGAGCACCAGATAGGAGTCGATGACGCCGAGCAGATGCGGCAGGGCGTCGGGACTGGTGCAGTGGCCGTCCACGAGCGCGGCGCCCACCTCGCGCCCGACGGCGGGCGTGAAGGGGTGTGCGTGCAGCGCGTCGCAGAGCTGTACGGCCAACGGGTAGAGGTAGTCCTCCAGTTCGGCACGCGTCATGGAGGTCTGCGTCACCGGGTACACGGCGCGGCTCCAGATGGTCGCGAAGCGCCGTAGTCCGTCGTTCTCGAGCCGTTCGGGCTCGTGCGGCCCCGAACTCACCCGAGGCTTCCCGCCTTGCGGCCCACCCCTGCGTACCCGCTGAGGAGGAGGGGGTCCGCCGTCTCCGGCATGTCCTCGGGACGCCAGCGCGGCAGCGGTACGACACCGGGCTCGACGAGGTCGAAGCCGTCGAAGAACTGCTTGATCTCGGAGCGGCTGCGTGTGATCAGTGGTGAACTCGTCTGTCTGTACACGTCGCGTACCTCTGCTCCGACGCTGCGCATGGGGCCCTCGTCGGCCGAACTGTGCGACACCACAAGGAGACTGCCGGGCGCCAGCGAGTCGGAGATCTCCCGCACGGTCTTCCAGGGGTCGTCCTTGTCCTCCACGAAGTGCAGCAGCGCGACCAGCAGCAGCGCCACCGGCCGGTCGAGGTCCAGCAGGCGGTCCACCTCGGCGCTGTAGAGGATGTCCTGCGGGGAGCGGAAGTCAGCCGAGACGACGTCGGCGCGGTCGTTGCCTTCGAGCACGGCGCGGCTGTGGGCCACGGCCACGGGGTCGTTGTCGACGTAGACGACGCGGGCCGACTCGTCGGCGCGCTGGGCCACTTCGTGTACGTTGCCGAAGGTCGGTATGCCCGAGCCGATGTCGAGGAACTGGGTCACGCCTTCGCCGATCGCAAAACGGATGGCCCGGCGCATGAAGGCACGATTCGCCTGGATGATTTTCGGAAGCCCCGGCCAGGCCTCTATGGCCCGCTGCCCGGCTTCCCTGTCCACCTCGAAGTTGTGCGAGCCGCCCAGATAGTAGTCGTACATCCGGGACACGCTCGGCACCGTCAGGTCTATCCCCTGCGGGGCCCAGGCAGGACGTTCCATCCGGGTCTCCAGCTCGTTCAATTCCACGGCTCTTGCCGTCGGGTCATGAGGCTACTGACAGGAGCGGGGCAGTTGGAAGGAATCGGTGCCTCCAGGGCTTGATCTTGCCCCGCCGGTACGGGAGTTTCCGGGGCATAGCACATCGGCAATTCACCCCCGGCCGGATGAGGCCCCCGAGAACGGCACGAACTGTCAGGCCCCGCACCTGCGTTGGCTTCAGCGGGTCCGGCGGCGCGGGTCGCGTCGCGCGGATGAATGGCACCGTAACCCCCTTCGGTACGTGAGCGCTCAATAACGGCGGACCTTCTGCGCGAATCCCGTACGAGCCGGACCCTGGGACGGCGCCTGGAGGGTGCGGGGCCGGTCGCGCCCGGGGCGATCCGGCGTCGCCTGCGCGTGCTCCGGCCGTTTCCGTCGGGTGCCGGCCGTTTCCGTCGACTCGGCGGTGATACCCGGACGTTCGGGAGCGGCGTGCCCCGGCGCGCCGCCGAAGCCGGGCGAGAGGAAGACGATCATGAACTGCTACGACTGCCTGACGCGGCAGGAGATCAGCGCGGCGGTGGCGGTGTGCACCCGCTGCGGAGCGGGACTCTGCCTGGACCACGCGCATGTCGCGCCGCAGATGGTGCATGAGGCCGCCGGTACGGGCAGGTCCACGCACAGCCACAACGCACGCAGGCTGACCTGCGGTGTGTGCCACGAGGCCGAGATCTGAGCGGCGAGTCTGAGCGGAGGGCCTGAGCGAAAGGTCTGAGGGCGTTCCCGCTCCGGGGGCGCGCTGCGGTGCGCAGCGCGTGGCGGCCGCCCTGCGGTCATGGCGCCATGGGCCGACGGCGCCGGTGACGCGCTCGCTGGAGGACACTGGAAGTGGCAGACCCGAGAGCGGGAAGAGGCGAGAGAGATGACGCTTCGCCGTCCCGGACAGCGAGCCGGCACGCCGCACGCACAGCGTCCCCCGCGTCCCGAGCCGCCCCAGCCCTTCGAGCGCTACTGGTCACGTACGGGCACCGAACCGGTCACGGCCCGTAGCGCGATGGGCGTGCGGCTCATACTGGCGGCGATCTTCACACCCGTCTTCCTCGCCGCCACGGCACTGTTCTGGTACTGGACGACGCAGACCGGCCCGGGAGACGTACCGGGTGCGGACTCCCTGCGCACCCTCACCGCGATCAGCGCGGGACTGGCGCTGTTCGCGGTGACCGATCTGATCGTCGTGCTGAGGCGGAGGAGGCGGCGAAGGGGACCACCACGGCCCTCTCCATGAGGGCGCTCATGAACGTTTTCGGCAGGCCCGTACGGGTACCGCCGGGTGGCATGACTGAGGATGCGGCATGACCGAGGACGAAGGCCACGACCCGGGGGCGGAGCCGGAGGACGAGGGAATCCCCGACCTCCAGGACGGCTCGCCCGAGGCGGAACTCGCCAGCGACCCCCAGCGTGCGCCCGTGCCGGGCGATGAGCCCGTGGCCGTCGAGAGCTACGGCACCACCTTCGCCGAGCAGGTCGAGGGCGAGTCCCTGGACGATCGCCTGGCGGAGGAGGAGCCCGATGTGGGGGACGAGGGCGCCGAGGAACCGTCCGACGAGCCCGCGGGGCAGCTCAGCGACGATCCGCTGTCCTGGCGGGCCGCCAACCAGGACACCTTCTCGACGGCGACACCGGCGCAGGGGCTGTCCGGGGAGGAGACAGCCATGCACGTCGCCGACGACGACGAGCGTGAACTCGGCCTGGACATCGAGGACATCGAGCAGGCCGCGGAGGGTCCCGACCGCCGTCCCGCCAAGCCCGTGGGACCGCAGCGGGTCGATCTCGACACCGACGAGGACCGGTGAGGGCGCTGCCCTCACCGCCTCACCGCCTCACCGCCGCGGTTCGGCGTTCGCGGTTCGCCGGGCGGGCCCGTCACAGACGGACGCCGCGCCCCCGCAGATAGCCCAGCGGATCGATGTCCGTGCCATAGCCGGGGCCCGTACGGATCTCGAAGTGGAGGTGCGGGCCCGTGGCGTTGCCCGTCGAGCCCGAGCGGCCCAGGCGCTGACCGGGCTGGACGCTCTGGCCCGCCCGCACGGAGATCGCCGAAAGGTGCCCGTACTGGCTGTACTTGCCGTCCCGGTGGCGCAGCACCACCTCGTAGCCGTATGCGTCCGCCCAGCCTGCCGAGACGACCCTGGCCGCGGAGACGGCCTTCACGGAAGTGCCCGTGGGCACGGGGAAGTCCACGCCCGTGTGGTGACCGGAGGACCAGCTTCCGCCCGCTGCGCGGTAGGCGGTGCTGGGCGCGACGCCGCTGACGGGAGCGGACACCGCGCCGGAGGCGGGCTTGCGTGCGGGGGACTTGGCCTTACGCTCAGCCCGCTGCCCGTCGGCATGCTCCGGCTTGGCGGCGGACCGGTCGGCGGACCCGTCCGCGTGCCTGTCCGCGGAGGTGCGCGCGGACTTCTGCGTGGCCTTCTCGCCGGACTTCCGGGCGGAGTCGGGCTCGGCCTTCCTCTCCGTCTTCTCCGCCGTCCCGTCTCCGCTCCTGCGCTTCCCGGCCTCGGTGCGCGGCTCCTCCGCATGCCGCGTCCCGTCCAGCCGCAGGCGCTGCCCCGGGAGGATGAGGTCCGGATCGCCGCCCACCGTCTCGCGGTTGCGTTCGTACAGGCCGGGCCAGCCGCCCTTCACGCCGTGCTCCTCGGCGATGGCGGAGAGACTGTCGCCGCCCACGACCTCATAGGTCGTCGCCTGCTTGGAACGGTCCGCCCTGGCGCGCTCCGCGCGTTCGGCGCGCGTCTCCTCGTCGGTACGTTCCGCCGAGGCCGCCTGCTTTCCCGAGGCCGCCTGCTGCTTCTCCGCCGCCGGCGGTCTGTCGCGGTCGGTGCCGTCTCCCGCCCGCTGCTTGGGAGTCGTGTGCTCCGTGTCCGTCGTCTCGCGTAAGGAGCGCGGCTGTGCTGCCTTACGCGACAGCCCCGCACGGGGGCCGCAGGCGGGCCAGGCCCCGGCGCCCTGACGCGCGAGCACCTTCTCGGCGACGGCGATCTGCTGGCCTTTCGTGGCGAGGTCCGCGCGGGGCGCGTAAGCGGTGCCGCCGTACGCCTCCCAGGTGCTCTGCGAGAACTGGAGCCCGCCGAAGTAGCCGTTGCCCGTGTTGACGTCCCAGTCGCCGCCGCTCTCGCATGCGGCGACCTTCTGCCAGGCGTCGTCGGGGGCGGCGTGTACGAGCTGCGCCCCCACCAGGGGTAACGCGACCCCGGCGCCGCCCGCCGTGACCTTGAGCGACGTACGGGAGAACGTGCCGGTGCGGCTGCGGCGGTGGCGTCCGCGTGCGGGCATGGCGGGACCTCCGGTCAAGTGCGCGCCCCGCCAAGGAAGTTACGGAGCGTCAGTGAAGTTACGGAGCGCGCCCACAATACGTTCGGCGCCCAAAAGGTCACAAGGGGTCACAACAAGTCGCACAGAGGCACACACGAGACGAGGGCGTCCCAGGACGGTGGGTCCGACTCCGGTGCACGGCACGGCGGAACGGCCGGGAGCGCCGTAGGCCGACAGGGGTCGAACGGCCGCAACGGCCCTTTGGCGGCCAGGTGTCAGGTGTCCAAGCGGCCCAAGTGTCAGGAGCCGATGCCGCGTTCACGCACCAGGCGGTTGACGGCCCGGTCCGCGAAGCCCTCCTCCAGATACACCTCGCACACCAGCCCGCCCGTGCCCGACAGATCGTGCTCCACCTCGTAGAGGCTGATCTCGGAGCCGTCGGCCAGCAGGAACGCATGCTCGTAGACCGTGCACCACACCTGCCACTCGTGGGCCAGCACCTGCGGCTTGGGCACGGGCAGGATCTCGTGGCCCCGAGCGTTCTCCAGCAGCCGCGCCACGTCCTCGCCGGGACGGTCGCTGTTCTCCGCGCGGCGCAGCAGCCGGCGTGCGTGGTCGGGGGAGCCGCTCTCGCTGTACGTGCGGCGGCCGAAGGGATGGTCCGCCGTCAGCAGGAGTTCGACGGGGACCTCGCGCTGGCCGTGCCGTCTGCCGCGCGGCCCGCGGGCGGCGGCCCTGTGCGCCTGCTGCACGCGGCGCTCGGAGCGGATCAGCGCCTCCTCGGTCTCGTAGACCTCGTGCAGCACGCGGTCGTCGCCGTGGCCCCCGCCCTCGTCGTAGCTCAGCTCCCACAGCGACAGCAGTTCGCCGTCGGGAAGCAGGAAGACATGGCGGTGACTGCTGCACCGCAGGCTCGGTGCGGGGGCCTTCCGCTGGCGCCAGCCGTGGAGTTCGACATGGCAGAGCAGCGCCTCGTCCAGGCGGGACAGCACGGCGTCGGACACGTCGAACGGATTGCGGGCACGCGCCAGCAGTTCACGCACATGCACAGCAGGCGTCGGCACTGCTTCCATGCCCATGGCGGAGCCCCTCCCCGGCATATTCCATATGACGATCCCCGCAGGCACACAGCGTAGTCCTGAGAGCACGCTCGCGGGAGCGGATTCCATGGAATTCCGGTGCGGGAAGCGGAACTTCCCTGGCGAGTGCTGTGTAGCTCCTTTGAAGGCGGGTACCGCGCCGTCTCGGAGCCCCTCGGCTCCGAGAGGAGGCCGCCATGCAGTTCCGCGACCGTCGAGAGGCCGGAAGGGCCCTCGCCGAGAAACTGACCGGGCGGCGGGAGGACGGACGGCTTCCGGACCCTGTCGTGCTGGCGCTGCCGCGCGGCGGAGTGCCCGTGGCCGACGAGATCGCCCGTGCGCTCGGCGCACCCCTGGACGTCGTCGTCGCCCGTAAGATCGGCGCTCCCTTCCAGCCGGAACTGGGCGTCGGCGCCGTCGCGGGAGACGCGCCGCCCGTCTACGACCCTGTGCTGCTGGGGCAGTTGAGGCTGAGCGAACGCGATCTGGCGCCGACGGCCGAGCGCGAGCAGGCCGAGCTGAGGCGCCGCGAGGAGGTCTACCGCAGGGGCCGCGGCCCGCTGGATCTGGCAGGGCGCTCAGCCGTCCTCGTCGACGACGGCGTCGCTACGGGATCGACCGCGCGTGCCGCTCTGCGTGCCGTACGGCAGGCGGGTCCGGTGCACACCGTTCTCGCCGCGCCCGTCTGCTCACGGGAGGCGCTGGAGCAACTGTCCGGCGACGCCGACGAGATCGTCTGTGTGTACGTGCCGCCGGCGTTCGGGGCGGTGGGCTTCTGGTACGAGGACTTCCCGCAGTTGAGCGACGACGAGGTGCTGGACATCCTGCACGTCACGAAGTGACGCGACAGGGCAGTACGAAGTGACGCGACAGGGCAGTACGAGGTGACCCCACAGGCCAGTACGAGGTGAGGCGAGGCGCCAGTACGAAGCGGCGAGAGGGCGTCGCATGAAGTGACGCGAGGAGGCGCCGACTTGGGGCCCGGCCACGGTGGACGACCGCGACCGGGCCCCAAGTCCCGGTCCTGGAGCGGGGGTTGGCCCGGGGCTTCGACTCCCGGGCCAACCCGGCGCCGGCTCCGGTCCCGGACTCCCGGTCCCGCCAGGGCCGAACGCCCTCCGCCCTACGGCCGGAACACCACCTTCACCGCGCCGTCGGCCTTCTTCTGGAACATCTCGTACGCCTCCGGCGCCCGGGCCAGGGGCAGATGGTGCGTGGCGAACTCGTCGACGCCGAGCACGTCCTCGTCCCTGAGCAGCGGCAGGATGTCGGGGATCCAGCGCTTGACGTTGGCCTGGCCCATGCGGAGCTGGATCTGCTTGTCGAACATCGTCAGCATCGGCAGGGGGTCCGCGGCGCCGCCGTAGACGCCGGATACGGAGACGGTCCCGCCGCGGCGCACGATGTCGATCGCGTGCTGGAAGGCGGAGAGCCGGTCGACTCCGGCCTTGGCGACGGCCTTCTCCGCGAGCTTCCCGGGCAGCATCCCGCCCACCGTCTGTGCCACCTTGCCCGCGACGTTGCCGTGCGCCTCCATGCCCACGGCGTCGATCACGGCGTCCGTGCCGCGCCCGTGCGTCAACTCCCTTACGGCCGCGCCGATGTCGTCGTGCTCGGTGACGTCCAGCACCTCGACTCCGCGGGCACGTGCGCGCGCCAGCCGCTCGGGGACCAGGTCGATGCCGATGACCTGCCGTGCGCCGTGGTGCAGCGCGATACGGCACGCCATGTCGCCGATGGGCCCGAGTCCGATCACGGCCAGCGTCCCGTCCTTGGGCACGTCCGCGTACTCCACGGCCTGCCAGGCGGTGGGCAGCACGTCGGAGAGGAACAGGAAGCGGTCGTCCGCGGGACCCTCGGGAATCTTGACGGGCCCGTACTGTGCCTGCGGTACGCGCAGATACTCGGCCTGCGCTCCGGGCACGGCGCCGTAGAGCTTGGTGTAGCCGAACAGCGGCGCGCCCATGCCGTGCTCACGTATCTGTGTGGTCTCGCACTGCGTCTGGAGCCCCTGGTCGCACATGAAGCAGGAGCCGCAGGCGATCTGGAACGGAACCACGACGCGGTCGCCGGGCTTCAGGCCCTGCACCTTGGTGCCGACCTCCTCGATGACGCCCATCGGCTCGTGCCCGAGGATGTCGCCCGGTGTCATCAGCGGTGTCAGAACCTCGTAGAGATGCAGGTCGGAGCCGCACAGCCCGCTCGAAGTGATCCTTATGACCGCGTCGGTCGACTCCTTCACGGCCGGATCGGGCACCTCGGTGACCTGCACGTCCCGCTTGCCCTGCCAGACGACTGCCTTCATCGGTCATCACCTCCGTAGACGGCCGTCCGGGTGCCCGTGGGGCCGCGGGCAGACACGTCCGCGCGGCGGAATCCCCGTCTGCGGGCCGTATTGCGCCCCCTGAGCGAGGACTTACGTCACGCCCGTCACGCCCTGCTTCCATGCTCACGTCACGCGGTAATCACCGCCGTCACGCGTGACACGGGCGCTGCCGGGCATCACAGCAGGGTCGAGATCGCGGCGCCGACGGGGGAGCCGCGGGAGACGGCCACGGGACGGACCACGCGCACGGCGACCAGCGAACCGGCACTCACGCAACACGCCACCGACGCACAGCCCGCACACCGCACAGCACGAGCCACCCGCCACCGGCGCACGGTGCGCGAGGGACGACCCACGGCGTACGGCGATGGCACGCACGCCCGTATGCCCGCACACACGCCCACGCCCGGCAAGGCCCGGACGAGCCGGAAACAGCCGGCGAGCCGCGGACTACACGAACGAGGAGCAGCGGTGACCACACTGCCCGTCGGTTACGAGTCCTACTGGATGCTCTCTGCCGGAGCCGCCCCGCATCCACCGCTACCGCCCGGGAGCACCACCGAGGCGGACGTCGCGGTCGTCGGCGCCGGAGTCGCGGGCCTGTCCGTCGCATGGGAGCTGGCGCGGGCGGGCCGAAGCGTCGTCGTGCTCGAAGCCGACCGCATCGCCGCGGGCGTCACCGGCCATACGACCGGGAAGGTCTCGGCGCTGCACGGCGTCGTCTACTCGTATCTGCGGCAGCGGCACGGAGCGGACGACGCCCGGCTCTACGCGGCCTCGCAGCAGCAGGCGGTCGAGCATCTTGCCGCTGTGGCAGGGGAGTTGGAGGCCGACTGCGATCTGGAGCGGGTGCCCGCCTACACCTTCACCGAGTCCGAGCACCACGCGGAGGAGATACGGGCCGAGGCCGAGGCCGCCCGCGAGGCCGGTCTGCCCGCGTCGTTCGTCACCGGCACCGGCCTGCCGTTCCCGGTGTGCGCGGCCGTAAGGGTCGAGGACCAGGCGCAGTTCCATCCGCGAAGGTATCTGCTGGCGCTCGCCGAGGATCTGCTGTGCCGGGGCGGCCGAATCCACGAGCGCACCCGTGTCACCGGTCTCGACGAGGGCGAGCCGTGCCGGGTGGTGACGGAGAACGGTTCCGAGGTCGTCGCCCGTGACGTCGTGGTGGCCACCCACTATCCCGTCTTCGACCGGGCGTTGATGTTCTCCAGGCTCGAACCGCGCCGCGAACTGGTCGTCTCCGCGCTGCTGCCCGGCGAGCAGGACCCGGGCGGCTGCTATCTCACCCCGGAGCGCGGCACGCGGTCGGTGCGCACCGCGCCCTATCCGTTCGGGAAGGGGAAGCGGCTGCTGATCGTCACCGGTGAGAAGTTCACGCCGGGCACCGCCGGGCCGGGCTCGGTGAGCGCCGGATACGAGCGGCTGGCGGCATGGACGTATGAGCGCTTCCCGGACGCCCGTCTGGTGCACCGCTGGGCGACGCAGGACAACGACACCACGGACCGCGTGCCGTACATCGGTGCGTTCCACCCCGCCTCGCAGCACACCTGGGTGGCCACCGGCTTCGGCGGCTGGGGCATGTCGGGCGGTGTCCTCTCGGGGCAGTTGCTGGCCGCGTACATCACCGGCACTCCGCTGCCGCCCTGGGCGAAGCTCTACGAGCCGCGGCGGCTGAGCCCCCGTGAGGCGCCCGCCGTACTGCGCTTCCAGTCGACCGTCGCGGGCCGTTTCGTGGGGGACCGGCTGCGGCCGTCGTACGCCGACTCCGTGGACGAGATCGCTCCCGGCACGGGCGCCATCGTGCGCGTACGGGGGCGGCGCTGCGCCGTGCACCGCACGCCCGAGGGCGAGGTGCGGGCGCTGTCGCCGCGGTGCACGCATCTGGGCTGCCTGGTGCGGTTCAACGACTCGGAGGGTGCGTGGGAGTGCCCCTGCCACGGTTCGCGCTTCGACACCGAGGGCCGGGTGATCCAGGGCCCGGCGACGAGACCGCTGGAGCGGCGCGACGACGTGACGTAGGGCGCGGGCCGGGGCCCGGGCGCGGCGGGACCGGTCGGCGAGCGCGGTCGTCGGGACCGGTCGTGGGGACCGGCCGGCGGGGTCACGCGGCGGGTGGCGGGCCGGGTCCCGCGCCTGCCCTCATCTGACCGGGTGACCGGGCGAGCGGCCCCGACGTATCGCCCGCGGTCCGGATCGGGAGCGTGCCTAGCATGCGGAAATCCCATGATCCGCGGAGGTGTTCAGGCTTATGTCCCCTCTCTCCCGCATCACCAGATTCCCCCGCTCTCGCCGGTCGCTCTCCCTGTCCTGTGCCGTCGTCGCCGCGCTCACCTGCGGTGTGGGCGCGGGGCTCGACGCACCGGCCGGGCTCGACGCACCGTCCGCGCCCGCGCCGCCCGGCGGGCCCGACCCGGCACGTGACGTGTTCGACGGGCTCCCCGAGGCGGGCCGCCCCGCCGACGGCCCCGGCACGAACATCCTGATCGCCGGGCTCGACCGGCGCGACGGCCTCTCCAAGAAGACCAGGGACCGGCTGAATGTGAACGGCAAGCAGTGCGACTGCACCGATGTGCTGATGCTGCTGCACATCTCGCAGGACCACGATCGCGTGAGTGTCGTGGGCATCCCCCGCGACTCGTATGTGCGCTTCGCCTCGCACCGTGACCACGGCAAGGGCTTCGGCAAGATCACCGCACGTACCACCCGCCATCTCGGCAAGATCAACAGCAGCTACGCGCACGGCGGTCCGAAGCTCGTCGTCCGCACGGTCGAGCAGGCCACGGGAGTCCGCGTCGACCACTACGCCGAGACGGACTTCGCCGGATTCGAGAAGGCCGTCGACCGGATTCGCGGCGCGAAGGTGTGCACCGACAAGCCGCTGCGGGACGCCAACAGCGGACTGCGGCTGCCGAAGGGCACCCATGTGCTCAGCGGAGCCGACGCCCTGCGCTATGTACGCGCCAGGCACGTCGAACCCCCCGGCGACCTCGGCCGGATGCGCCGCCAGCAGCGTGTGCTCGGCGAGGTGCTCCGTACGGTGACCGGTGAGCGCTTGGCCGGGCGGCCGGGCGAAGTGGTGCGCACGGCCCTCGCGTTGCGCGGTTCGGTGCGCTGGGACAAGGGCCTGACGATGGGCCGGCTGGCGCGGCTCGCCGGCGAGCTGCGTGAACTGACCGCCCGGGACACGGAGTTCGCGACCGTGCCGATCGAGGACTTCGACCACCGGGTGCCGGTGTGGGGGTCGACGCTGAAGTGGGACGCGCCGCGTGCGCGGGGCCTGTTCGCGGATCTGCGCGCGGACCGGCCGATCGTGGGGAATCCGGTGACCGGGCCCGCGCCGGGCGCGACCCCTGTCCCGTACCGGCCCCAGGAGATCACCGTCCGCGTCGAGGGCCGCGGTGAGAGGTCCGCGCGCATCGCACAGGAGCTGCGCGACAACGGCTTCCGCGTGCTGGAGTCCCGTCCCGCCGACGGCGGCCTCCGCTCCGGGCGTACGGAGATCACCTACGACTCCCACTGGCGGCGCAAGGCGGGCACCCTGGCCGCCGCGATGCCCGGAGCGTCGATGCGTGCCAAGGAGGTGCCGGGCGGCCGGCATCCGGCGGTCTTCAGGGTGCGCCCCGGCAAGCGGGGCGCCGAGGTCGCCGACGTCGTCTACGACCGCAGCAGCGTCGAGGGCGCCCCGGTGCGCGGTGACGATCTCGACTGCGACGGACGTACGCGGCGGCACGGTGCATCGGACGGGCACGACTCCGGGAGCCGTGACTCGGACCGTCACGACGGACCGGACCGGTCCGAGAGCTCCGACCGGTCCGACGGCTCCGACAGGTCGGAGGACTCGTCAGGACGGGCCGACAGGCCCTGAGGCACGGGGAGTTCGCACTCACGGGCCCGGCGGACCGTCCGCCGGGCCCGTTCGCTTCCCTGCCGGGGTTCCGGGAGCCGCAGTGGGCCGACGCGGCTAGAACCAGTCGGGGTCCATCTGGAGCGTCGTCTCGTCGAGCGAGTCCAGCAGGTCGAACTGCGGCCCGGTACGGGGCAGTTCATGGCGGAAGAAGTAGCGCGCCGCCTGCCGCTTGCCACGGTGGAAGGCGTCGTCGTGACCGGCAGTGGCCAGGAACTGGCCCAGCCATATCCAGGCGACGACCACATGCCCCACCGCCTCCAGATACACGGTGGCGTTGGCGAGCGCCTTCGCCGGGTCGCCCGTGCCCCACACCCGTGCCGTGACCTTGGCGACCCGGTCCCACGACTCCTGTAGTGCGGCGCCGAGTTCGGCGGCCTCGCCCCCGGCGTCCAGTGCGCGCTCGACGGTCTGGCCGATGGTCTCGCCGAGGGCGACGAGCCCGGCGCCACCGTCCATCACCGCCTTGCGGCCCAGCAGATCGAGCGCCTGGATGCCGTGGGTGCCCTCGTGGATGGGGTTGAGACGGTTGTCGCGGTAGTGCTGCTCGACGTCGTACTCACGGGTGTAGCCGTATCCGCCGTGCACCTGGATCGCGAGGCTGTTGGCCTCCAGACACCACTGCGAGGGCCAGCTCTTGGCGATCGGCGTCAGTACGTCCAGCAGCAGCCGCGCGTGTGCGCGCTCGTCCTCACGCTCGGCCGTCTGCTGCTCGTCGACGAGCCGCGAGCAGTACAGCAGCAGGGCGAGCGCGCCCTCCACGTAGGACTTCTGGGCGAGCAACATCCGCCGTACGTCGGCGTGTTCGACGATGGGCACCTGCGGTGCCGTGGCGTCCTTCGCGGCGACGGGCCGGCCCTGCGGACGCTCGCGGGCGTAGTCGAGGGACTTCAGGTAGCCGGTGTAGCCCAGGGCCATAGCTCCGGCTCCCACGCCGATCCGCGCACCGTTCATCATGTGGAACATGTACGCCAGCCCGCGGTGCGGTTCGCCGACGAGATGGGCGACGGCGCCCGGCGCTCCGTCCGGAGTGTGCGCGCCCTCGCCGAAGTTGAGCAGGGTGTTGGTCGTGCCCCGGTAGCCCATCTTGTGGTTGAGCCCGGCCGTCACCACGTCGTTGCGCTCGCCGAGGGAGCCGTCGGCGCCCACGAGGTGCTTGGGCACGATGAACAGCGAGAGCCCCTTGACCCCGGGCGGGCCTCCGGGGATGCGTGCGAGCACGAGGTGGACGATGTTCTCCGCCAGCTCGTGGTCGCCCGCCGAGATCCACATCTTGCTGCCGAACAGCCGGTAGCTGCCGTCCTGTTGGGGCTCGGCGCGGGTGGCGACGTCCGCGAGCGAGGAGCCCGCCTGCGGTTCCGACAGGCACATCGTGCCGAAGAACCGGCCCGCCAGCATGGGCCGTACATAGGTGTCGATCTGCTCGCGCGACCCGTGCTCGCACAGGAGGCGGGCGTTGCCGAGGGTGAGGAAGACATAGGCGGAGGTGCCCACGTTGGCCGCCTGGAAGAAGCTGAAGCAGGCGGTCGTCACGAGCTGCGGAAGCTGCATGCCGCCCAGTTCCTCGTCCATGGGCGCGGCGAGCAGATCGGCCTTGGTGAAGGCGTCGAGCGCCTGCTTCGCCTCCGGCACGGTGTGCACGCGCTCACCGTCGAAGCGCGGCTCCTGCTGATCGTTCTTCTTGTTGTGCGGCGCGAAGTGGCGCGTGGCGATCTGCTCGGAGAGGTCGAGCACCGCGTCGAAGGTCTCGCGGGAGTGCTCGGCGAAGCGCGGGCGCCGGGTCAGCTCCTCGGCGTCCAGCCACTGGTGGAGCAGGAAGTCCAGGTCACGGCGGGAGAGGAGCAGCGACGATGAGGCCATGTGGCGTGATCCGATCACGGTCGGCGGCATACGAGCACTGAGCAGGTGTACGGACACTGGGCTAAGCGCTTGCTTATCCTGCGCCCGCCCGGCGCCCGCTGTCAACGGCTCCGGGTGGGGCGGCGGCGGCCCCTCTCGCGCTCGCCGGGCTTGGGCCCCGCCCGCGAGGAGCCCGTCACCGGATGCGTCGGGTCCCGGCCGCCCGCGAGGAGCCCGTCACCCGTCGGCGAGGAGGAAGTCCGCCTCTCCGCGTTTCGCGCCGCGTACGAACATGTCGATCTCGGCGGGGCCGTAGATGAGCGCGGGGCCGTCGGGGTCCGTGGACTGCCGCAGCGCCACCCGGCCGTCGCCGAGCCTCATGGCCTCCAGGCAGTTGCCTCCGTTCGGGCCGCTCCACGGCTTGTGCCAGCCCTCGGTCCCCAGGTCGCGCGAGGGCATGCCGTTGTAGATGTGCTGTGCGGTGTCGCGGCTCATGCGGTCAGAACTCCTTGCGGATCTCACCGAGGAGGGCCTCGGTGCGTTGTGCCGGTGCGGCCTGCGCACCCATGCGGTCCAGCGCCTCCAGGAACACGGTGGTGTCGCGGCGTTCGTCGTGGTAGACGGCGCCGCTGAGGCTCTCGGCGTAGACGATGTCGGGCAGTTCCGGGATCTCGAACCGGAAGAGCTGGAAGGGCCCGAACATGGCCGGGTGCGGGCCGGAGGAGTACGGGAGGAGCTGAACGGTCACGTTCGGCATCGCCGCGCACTCGACGAGCCGGTCGAGCTGGCCGCGCATCACCTCCGGACCGCCCACGAGCCTGCGGACGACCTGCTCCTCCAGCAGCACCCACAGCCGCGGTGCGTCCTTGCGGCGCAGCAGCTCCTGCCGCTCCATGCGCAGGGCGACGCGGCGGTCGAGTTCCTTCTCGCTCGCGCCGGGGAAGCCGGCGCGCATCAGCGCACGCGCGTAGTCGGCGGTCTGGAGCAGGCCGTGCACGCAGTGCGGCTCGTAGGCGCGGATCAGGCTGGCCTCACCCTCCAGGCTGATGTAGAGGCTGAACCAGGGCGGCAGTACGTCGCGGAATCCCTGCCACCAGCCGGGCCTGTTCGCCTCGTCGACCAGTTCCAGGAAGGCGGTCGTCTCCTCCTCGGAGATGCCATACGTTTTGAGCAGTTTCTCCACGTATGGAGGCTTCAGGCCGACTTCGGCCTTTTCCATGCGGCGCACGGTCGTGGTGTTGACGCTGAGTACGGCCGCGGCTTCCGAGAAGGAGCATCCGGCGGCTTCGCGCAAGTCGCGCAGGCGCATTCCGAGGACCATCTGGCCCACAGTCGGTGCGGTGCGGCCGTCGGCCAAGACGCCTCCCTTCCACCGGACTTGCTGCGATCGAAGTGTGCCACGCGATCAGTGCACCGGCCACCTTGTACTTTCGATTCTGCAATTCGCAGACCGGCTATTGCCAAGTGTCACGAGAGCGCACCATAGTGAGGAAAGTGACAGCGCGGGACCCGCACCGCGCCGCCTCCGCTTCTGTCCCCTGCTCTTGCGGGTAGTCGAAGGCGTCTTCCCACCGTGGCCCTGCACCGCCCCGTCATACCGCTCACCCCGACCGGACCGGTCGGGGCGGATGTGCGTCACGAGGGGTTCGAGCTGCCCGCGCATGCGACGGCCGTCGCCGACGCGCGGGAGAAGGTCCGCGGCCAGGTGCGCAGTTGGGGACTGCCGGAGGAGCTGGGGAACGACGCGCAGCTCGTCGTCTCCGAGTTCTTCACCAACGCCGTTGTGCACACCGACAGTTGCCGTGTGCGCTGCCGGCTTGAGATGTGCGGTCAGCGGCTGCGCATAGAGGTGTGCGACGAGGGCGCGGGCTGTGGTGAGCCGTCCCCGCGCAAGGCCGCACCCGGGGATGTGAACGGCCGTGGGCTGCAACTGGTGAACGCCGTCGCGGAGACGTGGGGAGTGCGCTCGGAGGAGACGGACTCCGGGTGCGTGGTGTGGGCGGAGCTGACCCTCCCGCGGCCGTGACCTCGGGGGAGGCCGCACGGCCGTCACCTCCGCACTGCCATTCCTCCACAATACGTACCTGCTGCGAATTTCCTTACCCTACCCGGCAGTTGAGGTGCTCTGCGTCACATCGCCGTGGGATGCTCCCTCGTAACGGTTCGTGTACGCGGCGGACGCGTACACCTCGTAGACAGCGAGACGGTGAGGGGCGCATGCACGAAGACGACGAGGCGGCGGCGGGGCAGACGGTGGACGTGAACACGGCCAGTGTGGCGCGGATGTACGACTACTACCTCGGCGGCAAGGACAACTACGCGGTGGACCGCCAGGCCGTCGAGGAACTCGACAAGGTCGCTCCCAGCACCAGGCCCCTGGCGATCAACAACCGCCGCTTCCTCAGGCGTGCGGTCCGCGTGCTCGCGGAGGACTACGGCGTGCGCCAGTTCCTGGACCACGGGTCAGGGCTGCCCACGCAGGACAACGTGCACCAGGTCGCACAGCGCGTCCACGATGACGCGCGTGTGGTGTACGTCGACAACGACCCCATCGTGCTGGCGCACGGGCGTGCGCTGCTGGAGGAGAACCGCAACACCGCGGTCATCAGGGCTGACTTCAGGAACACCGACTACATCTTCGAGCACGAGGAGGTACGCCGGCTGATCGATCTCTCGGAGCCCGTGGCGGCACTCTTCGTGTCGGTGATGCACTGCATCCCCGACTCCTCAGACCCGGGTGCGGTGCTCCGCAGGGTCGTCGAGCGCCTGCCGTCCGGCAGTTACGTGGTGGTCAACCAGCTCGTCAGCGAGGACAAGGCCACCCGGGACTTCATCACCGACTTCATGGCGAAGAACACGGGCGACCGCTGGGGCAGGGTGCGCCAGGCCCATGAGGTCGAGCGCTACTTCGACGGCCTGGAGGTCCTGGAGCCGGGGCTGGGCGAGGTCAACGACTGGCGGCCGGACTCGGAGCTGGGGCCGCGCCAACTGACCGACGAGTGGTACGAGTTCGGGGGAGTGGCACGGGTGCCCTGACCGGCATCCGGCCGTAGGCAGTCCCCCTTCCGAGGGGGACTGAACGCTTCCGAGGGGGACTGAACGCTGCCACCAGGCGCCGTGGCGGCCGGCGACTCGCGGGCCGTCACCGGTCGATCGCCGGGTCGTCACGTCAACTGCCGCGGCCGTCACGCGCGTTCGGCAGTCGTTCGTCGGGCGTTCGCGTCAATCCGTCAAACGGGGTGCGCCGTCCGGCTCTGTCAGGTCCGGCCCTCGAAGCGGCTCAGCATCCGCTCCAGGAACTCGACGGTCATGGAGGGCGGTTCGGCGGTGGCGCACAAGCGGTCCATCACCACCATGTAGTTCTCCACCTCTTCGCGCTTCTCCAAGTACAGCGAGGAGGTGAGCTGTTCGAGATAGACGATGTCCGGCAGGTCGGGCTCCTGGAACCGGAGTATCGTCACCGGACCTCCGGCCGCCGCGAGGCCGCCGATCGCGAACGGAGCGATCTGCACCGTGATGTTGGGCTGCTGAGTTGCCCACAGCAACCTCTTGATCTGCTCGCGCATCACATCGGCGCCGCCGAGGGGCCGTTGGAGTGCCGCCTCGTCGACCACGGCCCACAGCTTCGGGCTGTGCGGTCTGGTGAGGATCGCCTGCCGGTCCTGGCGCAGCTCCACGCGGCGCTCGATCTCCTCGGTCGAGGCGCGCGGGTGGCCCAGCCGCATCACGGCCCGTGCGTAGTCCTCCGTCTGCAACAGGCCCGGCACGAACTGCACTTCGTACATGCGGATCACGGAGGCCGCTTCCTCCAGGCCGATCAGCCTGTCGAACCACGGCGACATCACGTCGCTGTACTTCTGCCACCAGCCCGGGGTGTTGGCGTGCCGGGCGAGCACCAGATACTCCTCGCGCTCCTCCCGGTCGGACACCCCGTAGAGGCTGAGCAGGTCGGCGACGTCCCGCTCCTTGCAGCCCACGCGGCCCAGTTCGAGACGGCTGATCTTGGCGTGGGAGCCGCGGATGGCGTCGCCCGCGTCCTCACGGCTGATGCCGCACTCCTCGCGCAGCCTCCGAAGCTGCGTCCCGAGGACGATGCGCAGGATCGTCGGCCCACCGCGCGGATGGTCCAGGATCCGCCTGACCGACGAGTCGCCTTCCCGCTGTGCTGACATCAGGTCTTACCTGCTCCCGTTGAGTAACGAGTCGGGCGCTCAGTGTCCCACTCGTCGAACTGCCCGTACAGTCATGCTCGTTGCACATACCCCGGCCATGTGCCAGTGCCATTGTCAGGCCCGCGCAAGGCCGGGGGAGACGTGCCCCCGTATGTTGTGCTCAGGCTGCGGTGAGCCCGTTCAGCTCTCCGTGGCGAGCAGATCGTCGAAGTCGCCGTCCTTGGCGCCCTGTACGAACGCCGCCATCTCCGCGGGCGTGTAGATCAGCGCGGGGCCCGAGGGGTGGCGCGAGTTGCGCACCGCCACGTGCCCGCCGGGCAGTCCGGCCAGTTCCACGCAGTTGCCGTTGGGATTGCTGCGGGCGCTCTTCCGCCACGCGACGCCCTTGAGGCTGCTCGCCTCGATGCCGTTCTCGATCCGCATTTGGCCTCCGTCTCAGTTCATCTGACAGACCTACGGGGGTCGTTGGCTCAGTACTGTCTCACAGCGGAGCGTTCTTGCATCTGTAATTGCAGATGTACTTGCAGGGGTAAGTGCACACATGGAGAATGGCCACTCGCAGCGGTACTAGAGCGGTGAACATGCCCTGGGGGCACCGCAGTTCGGCTCGGTCCGGCTCATCTGTCGCACACCCTGGAGGCCTTGTGACCTCATACGGATTCGAACCCCCCGCCACGGCAGCGCCGGTCGAGGACCACACCGCCGTCGCCGAGCTCGAACACTGCGACTGGGACGATCCGTTGACGCGTCTTCTGCTGCTGCTGGAGATCGCCGACCGTCCCGCCTGGCTGCGGGAGGTCGCCCGTACCGCCCGTCGCGGCACTGCCGCGCGCCCCTCGGAGGGCTGACCCGGAGGCCGCGTCTCCCGTCGCGTACGGCGTCGCGACACCGCCGTACGCAACGTCTCCTCGCACGCCGTACGGCAGATCTCCGCAGCGCACGCACGTGCCCGCACAAGCTCACCCGGCGTCACCCGAGCCCCCGTCAGCTCCGGGTGCCCCGCCTTCTCCCGGCGTTCGCGCGAATCCCGCACACTGGGACATACGGACGTGCCGACGCGAGGAGAACCCCCAGATGAATGACCACTCCGCAGCCCCTGCCGCCGAAGGCCGCGTGGTCGTCGGCGTCGACGGATCAGAGTCTTCGCTGCGCGCCCTCGACATGGCCGCCGAGGAGGCCGGCCGCCGGGGCGCGACCTTGGAGCTGGTGTACTCGGCCGGATGGCCGCGCCGTTCGCGGGTCCCCGTGACGGAGAGCGACACCGAACGCATGCGGGCCGCGGGAGCGGCGGTGCTGGACGAGGCCGGGAAGCGCGCACACGAGCATGTGCCGGGGCTGCGCGTCGTCGCTCAGATCCACACCGAGGCGCTCGCCGCCGACGTACTCGTCAAGGCGAGCCGTACCGCCGCCCTGACCGTGGTCGGCACCCGGGGGCACGGCGGATTCGCCGGTCTGCTCGTCGGCTCCGTGAGCCTCCGCGTCGCCACCCACTGCGAGGGCCCGCTGCTGGTCGTGGGCGACAGCCGCAGGGACGGCCCCACCGAACGAGGCAGCGTACTGGTGGGCATGCACACCCAGAACGACGAGGCCGCGCTGCGCTTCGGCTTCGAGGAGGCAGCCCGCCGCTCTTCCCCCCTGCGGGCGCTGCATGTCTGGAACCAGCCGCGCATGCCCGGCAGGCTCCAACTGCCGCCCAGCGAGGCACGGAAGGCCAAGGCCGCCGCCGAGGAGCAGGTGAGCAAGATGGCCGAGCCCGTCGGCAAGGAGTACCCCGGCGTGGAGTTCACCGCCGAGGAGCAGGGCGGCAGTCCGGCCGCCACCCTCATCGAGGCCAGCCGCGCCGCCGACCTGCTCGTCATCGCCGTACACCGGCGGCAGCGGCGCCTCGGGTTGCAGCTCGGGCCCGTCGCGCACGCGGTGCTGCACCACGCACACTGCCCGGTCGTGCTCACGCCGGCCACGGTGGGCTGACATACGGGGGTGCGGTGCGGGCTTCCGCGGGGCACGTTCCGGGCGGCACCGTGGCACGGGCGCCGCCGGCGGAGGCCGCGTCGAGCGCCCGTGCCGCGCCCCGGGCCCAGCCGCGTACGGCCAATACGCCGCGTGCGCCACCCGCGTAATCCGGCACCCCCGCAACGGTCCCGTACGGCCTCGCGGGCCGTTTACGAGCAGCGCTCGCGCGCACCCGCAGCACCCCAGCACCCAGCACGTGGAGGCCGACATGACACGCTCCGAAGCGACCGCTTCGACGACCGGCACCCCGGAGGCCGACGAGTACGACGTCATCGTCATCGGCGCGGGCCCGGTGGGGGAGAACGTCGCCGAGCGGGCACACGCCAACGGCCTGAGCGCGGTCGTCGTCGAGACGGAACTCGTCGGCGGCGAGTGCTCCTACTGGGCCTGCATGCCCAGCAAGGCGCTGCTGCGCCCCATGGCCGCGCTCGCCGACGCCCGCCGTGTCGAGGGCGCCTCGCAGGCGGTGCGCGGCTCCCTCGACGCCGACGCCGTACTGGCCCGGCGCACCGCCTTCACCTCGGACTGGCAGGACGGCGGCCAGGTCGACTGGCTGGACTCGGTCGCGGTGGACCTCCGACGAGGGCGTGCCCGCCTCGACGGCCCCCGCCGGGTGAAGATCGAGGCCCCGGACGGCTCGACGCACACCCTCACCGCCCGCCACGCCGTCGCCGTCTGCACGGGCAGCCGCGCCGCGCTGCCGGACCTTCCGGGCATCGAGGAGGCACGGCCGTGGACGAGCCGCGAGGCGACCGCGTCCAAGGAGGTGCCCGGACGGCTCGCCGTCGTCGGCGGGGGAGTGGTCGGCGCGGAGATGGCCGTCGCCTGGCGGGCGCTCGGAGCCGAAGTGACCATGCTCGTACGGGGGGAGCGGCTGCTGCCCCGCATGGAGCCGTTCGCGGGTGAACTCGTCGCGGAGGCGCTGACGGAGGCCGGAGCCGAGGTGCGTACGGGCGTCTCCGTGGAGAGCCTGCGACGGCCGTCCACGGACCGTCCCGTGACGCTCGCGCTCAGCGACGGCGGGCAACTGGAGGCCGACGAGGTGCTCTTCGCCACCGGCCGCAGACCGCGCACCGAGGACCTGGGCCTGGAGACGGTGGGCTGCGAGCCGGGTAGCTGGCTGACGGTCGACGACACCTGCCGGGTGAAGGACGTGCACGGCGGCTGGCTCTACGCCGTTGGGGACGCCAACGGCCGCGCCCTCCTCACTCATCAGGGCAAGTACCAGGCGCGGATCGCCGGCGCCGCCATCGGTGCGCGTGCCGCGGGCGTACCGCTGCTGGAGACCGACCGCTGGGGCGCGCACGCGGCGACGGCCGACCACGAAGCCGTGCCCCAGGTCGTCTTCACCGACCCCGAGGCGGCGTCCGTGGGGCTGACCGCCGAGGACGCCGAGCGGCGCGGGCTGCGGGTGCGGGCGGTCGACCTGGAGATGGGGGAGGTCGCCGGTGCGGCCCTGTACGCCGACGGCTACCGGGGGCGTGCCCGCATGGTCGTCGACCTCGACCGCGAAGTGCTCGTGGGCGTCACCTTCGTGGGGCCGGGCGTCAGCGAGCTGCTGCACTCGGCGACCGTCGCCGTCGCCGGGGAGGTGCCGGTGGAGCGGCTGTGGCACGCGGTTCCCTCGTATCCGACGATCAGCGAGGTGTGGCTGCGGCTGCTGGAGACGTACAGGGGCTGACGCGGGCAGCCTTTCGACGGCCCGGAAGCGGCCAGTGCGAACGGTGCGACTCGTGCGACTCGCGATTCGGCAGGGCCCGGGTTCACAGCAGGTCCGAGAGGCGCCGGTCCGCCGCCTTCACGGACCTGCCGCGTGTGCTCACCCTCGCCCAAGGGTCGGCCTCCCGCAGCCGGTCGCCGATGTTGCGTACGTTCCAGCGGTCGGGCCGGAGTCCGGGGTCGTCCAGCTCCGACCAGCCGACGGGCGTGGCGACGGGTGCGCCCGGCCTCGCCCGTACCGAGTAGGGCGCCACGGCCGTCTGCGCATAGGCGTTGCGCTGGATGTCGAGATAGACACGGTCGCCGCGGTCGGCCTTGCGCGGCTCGTCGGTGAGGCGGTCCGGATGGCGCGACACCAGCAGTCGGGAGACGCGCCGGGCGAAGGCCCGCACGGTGTCGAAGTCCGACTTGCGGTCCAGGGCGGCGATGACGTGCAGCCCGCGTGAGCCCGTCGTCATGAGCTGGGTGGGCAGTTCCACCTTCTCCAGCAGGCCGCCCACGCACGAGGCCGCCCATCGGACGTCCTCGAAGTCCGCGTCGCCGCTGGGGTCGAGGTCGAAGACGAGCAGGTCCGGTTCGTCGGGACGGTCGGTCTTCGAAAGCCACCGGTGCGGTGTGACGCAGGCCTGCCCCGCGAGATAGACCAGCGTGTCGGCGTTGTCGCAGACCGCGTGCCGCACCGTGCCGCCCTCCTTGGGCAGTTCGGCGGTGTGGACCCAGTCGGGGAAGTAGTCGGGGACGTTCTTCTGCATCAGCGGTTTCCCGCCGATGCCGTCCGGATGGCGCTCCATCATCAGTGCGCGTCCACGCAGCCTCGGTGTCGCGCGGGGCGCCACCCGCCGGTAGTGGCGGGCGAGTTCGCTCTTGGTGATCCCGTCGTCGGGGAAGAGCACCTTCTCGGGCCTGCTGATCTCGATGTCCTTCACGACGGGACGAGTTGACCGCTCCGAGCAGCGCAAACCGGCCCGCGCCGCCGCCTTGTCCCGCCGCCGCGGAGGGCGCCCGCCGCCCCGCTCGACCGGGCCGCCGCTTCACCCCGGCCGACACTGCCGTCTTGCGCGCGGCGCACGGGCGAAGGAGGCTCGGACCCTCAGGACTTACGCACACGCACCGCTCCGTATCCGACAGGAGGCACCGGAAGCATGGATGCCGTGCTGAACGAGGACGAAGCAGCCGCGTACGTAGGGGGGATCTGCTTCAAGACGGGTCCGCCGCGCAGGGTCGGAGTGGAGCTGGAATGGCTCGTACGCGACCGGTCCGCGCCGTCCCGTGCCGTGCCGGCGGGCAGGCTGGAGAAGGCGCTCGCCCCGCTGTGGACCCGTGGTCTGCCGGGAGGAAGCAGACTCACCAGGGAACCCGGCGGACAGCTCGAAGTCTCCTCACCGCCGGGCGAGACGCTCGCCGAGTGCGTCGCCACCACCGCCGCCGATCTGACCGTGCTGCGCAATCGCGTGCGCGGCTCCGGCGCGCTCCTCTACGGACGGGGACTCGATCCGTATCTCAGCCCGCCGAGGGTGCTGGAGGACCCCCGATACCGCGCCATGGAGGCGCACTTCGACCGTTGTGGCCCCTGGGGCCGGATGATGATGAGGGCCACCGCCGCCGTGCAGGTCAGCGTGGACGCCGGTGACGATTCCGACGGGCCCACCGGCTACCGCCACCGCTGGCGCCTCGCCCACCGGCTCGGCCCCGTACTGGTGGCGGCTTTCGCCAACTCCCCGCTGTGGCGCTCTCGTCCGACCGGCTGGGTCTCCACCCGGCAGAGCGTGTGGGCGCGTGCCGACCCCGGACGCACCAGACCGCCGCAGGCGCACAGCGACCCCCGCGAGGGATGGGCGCGCTACGCCCTCGACGCCGAACTGCTGTGTCTGCGCCGCGATCCGCCCGCCGAGTGGACTGCGCCGCCCAGGCTCTCCTTCCGCGCTTGGCTCAAGGGCGCACACCGGGAACGCCCGCCCACCCGCGACGACCTCGACTACCACCTCGGCACGCTCTTCCCTCCCGTACGGCCGCGCGGCTGGCTGGAGTTGCGGATGATCGACGCCCAGTGCGGCGACGGCTGGATCGCGGCGACCGCCGTCGCCGCGACGCTGCTGGACGATCCGAAGGCCGCCGAGACCGCGTGGAGCGCGACGGAACCCCTGGAGCGCGACGAGTCGGTGTGGCAGCGGGCGGCCCGGGACGGTCCCGCCGATCCGCTGCTCGGCCGGGCCGTACGAGAGTGCGTCGCGGCGGCCGAGTCCGCGCTGTCGCGCAACGACCACGGCGGCCTGATCCACAGCTCCGTGCTCGAGTTCGCCGAACGCTACTCCGAGCGCGGACGCTGCCCGGCACACGACCAACTGGACGCCATGCGCGGCCTGGACACGATGCGGGACTGAGGCTCCGTGCGCGACCGGGACGCCATGACCGACGCCATGACCGGAACGCCATGGCCCGGTGGACGTGATGACCGGGTGGACGTGGTGAGCGACCCGGACGCCGTGCGCGGCGGTGGCCGACGGCCGGTCCGCGCCCCGGCGTCCGGGCCCCGCGGTTCGCCGCGCCGTGCCGTCCGTCGTTCCTCGTACGCCTGTCGCCCCTTGCCCTTCGCACTGCGCCTTCGCCCTGCGCCCGGACACGCGCCGAGGACCGCGAGCCCGGCGTGAACGGACTTGAAGCCGAGGTGCGCGAGCCGTGGGCACGGAGCCGGACACCCGGAGCCGTGCACCGCGAGCCGCGCGCCCCTGGAGAGGAGAGACCCGAAGATGCCCGAACACACACCCGCGGCGGCCACCACCGGCGGCACCGGCTACACGGAGGCGCGCCGTCGCGGGACCGGCCGCACCGGGACCGATACGGCCGCCGACGCGGCGGCGCACGACAGCCGTGAGCGTGCGCGTGCCGCCCTGGAACGCGCCCGGCGGCGCACCGCCGCTCTCACCGACTGTCTGGACGAGGGCGAACTGACCGCGCAGCACTCCAAGTTGATGTCGCCGCTCGCCTGGGACCTGGCGCACATCGGGAACCAGGAGGACATCTGGCTGGTGCGCGCGGCCGGCGGCAGCGACGGAGTGCGGCCCGATCTGGACACCGTCTACGACGCGTTCCAGACGCCTCGCGCCGACCGGCCGGGCCTGCCGATGCTCTCGCCCGAGGCGGCACGCGAGTACATCGCACGGGTGCGGGACCGAGCGCTTGAGGTCCTCGGCTCTCCGGCGCCCGACGGCGCCGATCCCGCGCTCTTCGAGGGCGACTTCGTCTTCGGGATGGTCGCCCAGCACGAGCAGCAGCACGACGAGACCATGCTCGCCACGCACCAGTTGCGCCGTGGCCCCGCCGTGCTCGACGCTCCCGATCCGCCCGCGCCCACCTCCAGGGCGACGGACGAGAGGCACGGCGAAGTCCACGTCCCCGCGGGGCCGTTCACGATGGGCACCTCCGACGAGCCCTGGGCGCTGGACAACGAGCGTCCCGCGCACACCGTCGACGTGGCGGCCTTCGACCTGGACGAGGTGCCGGTCACCAACGGCGCCTTCATGCGCTTCATCGAGGACGGCGGCTATCGCGACGAGCGCTGGTGGCATCCCGACGGCTGGGCGTATGTGCGGAAGGCCGAGCTGGGCGCGCCGCTGTTCTGGCGCCGGGACGGCGGTAGCTGGACGCGCCGCCGGTTCGGCTACGTCGAGCGCGTACCGCCCAACGAGCCGGTGATGCACGTGTGCTGGTACGAGGCCGACGCCTTCGCCCGCTGGTCCGGCCGCAGGCTGCCGACCGAGGCCGAGTGGGAGAAGGCGGCACGCCACGACCCGGAGACCGGAGAGTCCCGACGCTTTCCGTGGGGCGACGGCGAACCCGACGAAGGCCGCGCCAACCTCGGTCAGCGGCACCTGCGTCCCGCGCCGGCCGGTGCCTACCACGCCGGTGCCGCACCTTGCGGTGCGCGGCAGCTCATCGGCGACGTGTGGGAGTGGACGGCCTCCGAGTTCACCGGCTATCCGGGCTTCACAGCGTTCCCGTACCGCGAGTACTCGGAGGTCTTCTTCGACAGCGGCTACAAGGTGCTGCGCGGCGGCTCGTTCGGCACCGACGAGGTCGCCTGCCGGGGCACGTTCCGCAACTGGGACCTGCCGGTGCGCCGTCAGATCTTCGCGGGCTTCCGCACCGCGCGCAGCAGCGGGGGAGCGGACTGATGTGCCGCCATCTCGCCTATCTGGGGCCGCAGTCGACGCTCGCCGACATCGTGCTCGCCCCGCCCCATGGCCTCTACGAGCAGTCGTGGGCGCCCCGCATGCAGCGGCACGGGACGGTCAACGCCGATGGTTTCGGGCTGGGCTGGTATCCCGAGCCCCGGGCTGAGCATCGGCCGCCGACCGGGCCGGAAGCGGCGGCCGGACCCGGCGCCTCACCGTCCGGAGAGGAGATCCCCGCCCGCTACCGCCGCGCCGTCCCCGTATGGGCGGACCCCAACCTGCGGGACCTGGCAAGAGCCGTACGCAGCACGGCGGTTCTCGCCGCCGTGCGCGACGCCACCGAGGGCACGGCGCAGGACGAGACCGCGGCGGCGCCGTACGCCGACGGGCGGCTGCTCTTCAGTCACAACGGCGCAGTACGGGACTGGGAGCGCCTTGTCGAGGACCTGGACGAGCCGATGGAACCGGCCGGCCTGCTGGCGCTGGAGGCCCGCTGCGACTCCGCGCTGCTGTGGGCACTGCTCATCCGGCGGGTCCGCGCGGGGGAGCCGGTGGAGGACGCACTGGCCTGGCTCGCGGCGGGCGTCGGGGAGATACGCCCCGGCGCCCGGCTCAACTTCCTCCTCACGGACGGCCGTACGATCTGGGCCACCCGCCGCGGCGACACCCTCTGGTACCGCACGGGGCCGGGAAGCGTGCGTGTCGCCTCCGAGCCGGACGCCGCTCTGCCCGAGCCCGGGCCCGAGCCCGGCCCCGCGACCCCGTTCGGGCCCGGCGCTGGTCCCGTGACCGCGTCAGCCTCCGCCCCCGTACCCGCGTACGAATCGGGGACGGACGCGGACCCGGAGCACGGCTGGCAGGAGGTGCCCGAGGAGTCGCTGCTCGTGGCCACCGTCTCGTCCGTACGTACCGTCCCGCTGGTCCACGCCGCCGGACGCCCACCGGCACAGCTCCACGGAGGCGTCGACGGCATCCACGCAAGGAGAACCTCATGACGGGCCGTTTCGAGCTGAACCGCCGTCTGTCCGACGGCTACTTCACCGACACCCTCCACACCGACGTGCTCAAGGGCCTGACGGGCCGCCCCAAGTCGCTGCCGCCGAAGTGGTTCTACGACGCACGCGGAAGTGAACTCTTCGAAGAGATCACGAAGTTGCCCGAGTACTACCCGACGCGTGCCGAGCATTCCATTCTCGCCGTGCGGTGCGACGAGATCGCCTCGGCCACGGGCGCGCGCACGCTCGTCGAGCTGGGCTCCGGATCGTCCCGTAAGACGCGGATGCTGCTGGACGCCCTGCTGCGGCACGGCACCCTGGAGTCGTATGCGGCGCTCGACGTGAGCGCGGACGCACTGCGCGAGGCCGGCGACCGGCTGTGCCGGGAGTATCCGGACCTCAAGGTCACCGGCTGCGTCACCGACCTCGACAGCGACCTCGGACTGCCCGACGACGCGCCCGGGCCGCGGCTCGTGGCCTTCCTGGGCGGCACTCTCGGCAACCTCGACGGCGACGCGCGGCCCGCTTTCTACGCCGCGCTGCGAGGCGAACTGCGGTCCGGCGACGCCCTGTTGCTCGGTGCCGACCTGGTGAAGGACCCGGCGGTGCTCGTACCGGCGTACGACGACGCGCAGGGCGTGACCGCCGAGTTCGACAAGAATCTGCTGCGGGTGCTGAACCGCGAACTGGGCGCGCGGTTCGACCCGGACGCCTTCGAGCACGCAGCGGTGTGGAACGAGGGCGAGGAACGCGTCGAGATGCGGCTGCGTTCCCGCATCGCGCAGACGGTGGAGCTGCCCGCGCTGGAGGCGGCGGCCGAGTTCGAGGCGGGCGAGGAGATGCTCACCGAGATCGCGGTGAAGTTCCGCCGCGAGTCGCTCACCGCCGAACTGGCCCGCGCGGGCTTCGGGTTGAGCCACTGGTGGACGGACGAGGAGGAGCGCTTCGCGCTCCTCCTGGCCGAGCCGGTGCGGGACGGGCGGTCGCCGATGTAGCGGCTCCACGCGGCGGCCCGGCGGCCGTGCGGCCCTGTGGCCGGTGATGCTCCAGGTCAGCCGGTGATGCTCCAGGAGAACGTCTGGTCGGCGGCGGCGACGGCGACGAGTACGGCCAAGTCCGCGGCGCCGAGAGCCAGCCCGAACACGGCACGGCCACGGCGCGTGGTGCCGCGCGCCAGGGCCAGCCCGGCGAGCACCAGCGCGCACGGGCCGAGCACGAGGTTGAAGACGAGCAGCCCGGCGAGGCCCATCACGAAGGAGGCGACGGCCATGCCGTCGGCGTCCCGTACCCGTGCGGCGAGGGCGGAGCGCGGTGCGCGGCCCTCCTCGCCGGCGCCGCCCCTTCCGGCTCCGGCGGCTTCGGCGCCGGAGATGCCGGGCGTCTCGTTCTCTTGGGGCACGTCGCCTCCGTCGCGGCTGCCCGGACGCGAAGTCCCGGGCCGGACAAGCGTGTTGATGGCGTTCATGGTCAGCTCCCCGGACGGTGGTGCTTGCGCTCACGGACGGCGAAGACGAGCAGCCAGGCGCCGATGGCGGCGGCTGCGGCGAACGTCGCCGGGAGCGGGATGTGCGCCGCGGTGCCCACCAGGAGCCCCAGCAGGAGGAACGCGGCAACGATGAACAGCATGTCTGCCCTTTCGTCTGGGAGGGCCGGCGGCCGCTCTCCGGTCCTCCGCCTCTCCACTTCTCAGTGAACAATTGGGATTACAACTGTTCACTGAGAACAGCTTACCTTGGCGCAAGACCGCAAACACCTGTTTACTCAATGACATGAGCCACACCCCCGCACCCGCACCGACCGCCCGCGAGGCCCAGAAGGCCAGGACCCGCCGCGCGCTGCTCGACGCGGGGCTGCGGCTGCTGGAGCACCAGAGCCTCAGCAGCCTCGGCCTGCGCGAGGTGACCCGTGTGGTCGGCGTGGCACCGGCCGCCTTCTACCGGCACTTCAGAGACATGAGCGATCTGGGCGTCGCCCTCGTCGAGGAGTCGCTCGGCAGCCTCCACGGGGTCGTACAGGAGATCCTCGCCGGACCCGCCGACGAGGCCGCACGCATCGACCGCACCGTCTCCGCGATCGCCCGCTACGTACGCGAGCACCCCACGCACATCCGCTTCGTCGTACGGGAGCGCCATGGCGGTGTCCCTGCCGTACGGGCCGCCATAGGCGCGGAGTTGGACCGCTTCGCCGGCGAGGTCGCCGATGCGCTCGCCGCCGACGAGGTGTCGCGGGGCTGGAGTCCGCAGGACATGCGGATGCTCGGCGAACTCTTCGTCGACCACATGGTGATGACGGCCTCGGCCTTCCTCGACGCGGCCATGGGCGAGGGCCCGGATGAGGGCACCGTAGCCGCCACGGCACGCCGTCAGCTCCAGCTCATCAGCACCGGACGCAGACACTGGCACGACGAGGACTGAGCAAGTCCCTGGCACCCGAGGGGGGATCGCGGTCACGGGCCTCAACGGGCATGCGCTGCCCGGCAGTCGGCCGGAGGAGTCGACCGAGGGCCCTGGACCGGCCGGTCCCGTCCGCGACCGAAGGCCGTGGCCCGGTCCCGTCCGGTCCGCCCGCCGGTCAGCCTCCCGGTGTGACGCGGAAGGTCTTCACCGCCATGTCGAAGTACTGCTTCGCCTTGCCCCATTCGGCGTCCGGCGCCGAGAGGTAGAGGGCGTAGTGCCGCTCTCCCTCCTTGCCGAAGCCGAGGTCAACGGCGTGGTACGGGCGTGCCCTGCCCTGCCAGGTGTACTCCCAGATGGCCGCCTTGCGGCCCTGGTAAGTCGTGGCGTTCATACGGAGGTTCTGATAGCCGGGGGACTTCGCGCGCACCTGCGGTTCGAGCTGCCTCCAGTGCCGCAGCGGGCTGCCGCCCGCGAAGTCCAGCACGCTGAACTTCAGCCCCGTACGACCCGAGGGAGCGAGATAGTCCGCCTGCTGTCCGCCCGGCTGCGCCTGCCGCCGCCAGCCCTTGGGCACGTCGACGGAGAAGCCGAGCTTGTCCTTGACCCGGCGAAAGCCGTCGGCCACGGGCGGACGGGGCGGAGGACCCGTGTGCGAGGGGCCCGCCGTGTGGGAGGCGGACGGTCGCGGGCCGCCCGGACCCTTCCCGGGGCCCTGCCCATGCTGCGTCAGCCACCACGCGCCGCCCGTCACGCCCGCGAGAGCCACCACCGCGGACACGGCCCAGGCCACGGCGCGCGAGCCGCGCGCCGGGCTCGGCGGACGGCCGTCCGCCGTCGCGCCCGGTGAGGGCCGAGGTGCGGGGCCCGGTTCGGTCGCCGTCTGGGCAGTGCGCTGCTCCCGGCCGTCCGCGACCGGCCCCTGGCCGTTGCCCGCTCCGCCAGGCACACGACGCCCGTCACCCTCGCCGGACGCCGACCACGGGGCGGACGACGGCATCGCCACCGTGCCCGACGCGCTCGCCAGCCACTCCTCCGCCCGCTCCAGGGTCAGGCGCTCTTCGGCGTCCTTCCGCAGCAGACTCTCGATCAACTCGCCCAGCGCACCGGCCTGTTCCATCGGACGCGGAGGCTCGCTCGCCGTCGCGTACGCCGTCTCCACCCACGTGCTCCTGCGGAACGGCGCCACGCCCTCGACTGCCTCGTAGAGCGTCGCCCCGAGCGCCCAGGCGTCGGCGGCCGGTCCGGACTCGCCGCCCTGCATCCGTTCCGGCGCCGCGTAGTCGATGCTTCCCACGAACTCACCGGTGCGCGTGAGCGTGGTCGTGCCGGAGGCGGCGGCGATGCCGAAGTCGGTGAGTACGATGCGCTCCCCGTCGTCCGAGAGCAGCACGTTGGCGGGCTTCACATCACGGTGCAGCACTCCCGCCGCATGGGCGGCCCGCAGCGCCGAGGCCATCGCCGCTCCCGTGCGGGCCGCGGCCCCGGGCGTCAACGGACCGTCCTCGCGCAGCACATCGCTCAGCGAACGCGAAGGCACGTACTCCATGACGATGCAGGGCAGGCCCTCGTCCTCGACCACGTCGTGCACGACGATGACGCCGGGATGGCTGATCCGCGCGGCACTTCGCGCCTCGCGCCGCGTGCGCTCGTAGAGCCGCGCACGCTCGTCGTCCTCCAAGTGCGGCGGCACATGCAGCTTCTTCACTGCGACGCGGCGGTCCAGCAGCGCGTCCTGCGCCAGCCACACCGTGCCCATGCCCCCGCGGCCGAGCTGCCGGGAGAGCCGGTACCTCCCCGCCAGCAGCCGGTCCTCGTCGGTCACTCGAACTCCCGGTCCCGTCCCCCTGGTACACCCGTTTCAGGGGTGAACCCTAGCCGCCCGCACCGCTGTTGTGACCGCCGACCGTCCAGCCCGTACCGCAGGGGCGGCCGATTCCCGCCCTGCGCAGGGGAGTCGAGGGCGCACGCTCCCGTTCAGCCGCCGGTGAGCTTCGCCCCGTTCAGCCTCGTGCGCTCGCTCGGTCTTCGGTGCGCTCGCCCGGCCGTCGGTGCGATCCGCCGCGCTCAATCGCCGGTGCGCTTCGCCCTGCTCGGCTGTACGCGCTTGGGCTCGCCCTTCACCTTGGGGTGCTCGGGCGGATAGGGGAGGTCGCCGAGTCCGTGCTCGCTCTCGTCCCTCGCGGCGAGTTCCAGCGCGGCGTCCAGCCGGCAGGGGTGCGCGTCCATCTCCGCGTGTACGTCGCCGACTTCGGCGTACCGCAGCGGCATCGTCACCACGTCGAAGTCGTCGGGGTGCGCACTGCCCAGCTCGTCCCAGCGCAGCGGCGCCGAGACGGTGGCCCGCGGGTTCGGGCGTACGGAGTAGGCACTGGCGATGGTGCGGTCGCGTGCCGTCTGGTTGTAGTCGACGAAGATGCGGCTGCCGCGCTCCTCCTTCCACCACGCGGTGGTGACACGGGAGGGGTCGCGGCGCTCCAGCTCGCGGCCGACGGCGATGGCGGCCCGGCGCACCTGGGCGAAGTTCCACTCGGGCACGATCGGCACGAACACGTGCAGGCCGCGTCCGCCCGAAGTCTTCGGCCAGCCCCGCAGCCCCAACTCCTCCAGCAGCGGCCGCAGTTGCTGCGCGGCCCGCACGGCGTCGCCGAAGTCCGTGCCCGGCTGCGGGTCGAGGTCGATGCGCAGCTCGTCGGGGTGGTCGGTGTCGGCGCGGCGCACCGGCCAGGGGTGGAACGTCAGACAGCCCAGGTTCGCCGCCCACAGCACCGCGGCGGGGCCGGTGGGGCAGATCTCGTCCGCGTGCCGTCCGCTGGGGAAGCTGATCCGAGCGGTGGGAATCCACTCGGGAAGGTTCTTCGGCGCCCGCTTCTGGAAGAACGACTCGCCGCCGACGCCCTCCGGGTAGCGCTCCAGCGTCGTGGGCCGCTCGTGCAGCGCGCAGGCCGCGCCGTCCGCGACGGTCAGGTAGTAGCGGGCGACGTCGAGCTTGGTGAGCCCGCGCTCCGGGAAGTAGACCTTGTCCGGGTTGGACAGCCGTACCTGCCGCCCGCCGACCGTCAGTTCCACCGCCTCACCCATGCCGCCACGCTATGCGGGCCTGCGGCGGGGCGCCTCCCGGCGGACGGTAAAGCTTTCCGCGGGGGAGCGGCCGTCAAAGCCTGCGAAGGGCCTCGTGGCCTGGGCCCGGACCGGCCGCGGACAGGCCGTCGATCCACGCCGTCCGGTCGGCACGCAGCGCGTCGACGAGGTCGGCCTCCCGGGCGGTCGGGAAGGCGGAGAGGTGGACGCCGGGCACGGCGGAGACGTCGGCGACGGTCTCGGCGCGAGTGATCGGGCGGGCCGGGCGGAACGATCGTTCATGACGGTCCACGACCCTCACGGCCCCGGGCCCGGCTGCCCGCGGATTTCCGGGCCCGAGGGGGCCGCGGGGGCGCAGGTCCAGCGCGCGGGGGACGGTGCGCCGCCCTCGGGCAGCCCCCGGAGAACAGGCGCCCCCGCCCGCGCACGAATAGAGTTCCGGCATGGACCTGCCGGTGATGCCGCCCGTCAAGCCGATGCTCGCCAAGCTGGCGTCGAAGATCCCGTCGGGCATGCACTACGAGGCCAAGTGGGACGGCTTCCGCGCCATCGTCTTCCGCGACGGCGACGAGACCGAGATCGGCAGCCGCACCGGCAAGTCCCTCAAGCGCTACTTCCCCGAGCTGGTCACGGCGCTGCTCGCCAACCTTCCGCCCCGCTGCGTCCTCGACGGCGAGATCGTCCTCGCGAGGGACGACCGGCTCGACTTCGACGCCCTCCAGCAGCGCATCCACCCCGCCGACTCACGCGTGAGGATGCTCGCGGAGGCCACCCCCGCGTCCTTCGTCGCCTTCGACGTACTGGCACTCGGGGACGACTCGCTCATGGAGACGCCGCTGGAGGAGCGCCGCAGAGTCCTCGAACGGGCGCTGCGCCCCGCCCGCGACCCGGTCTTCGTGGCGCCCGCGACGACGGACATCGACCTGGCCAGGCAGTGGTTCGACGAGTTCGAGGGCGCCGGGCTCGACGGACTCGTCGCCAAGGCCCCGAACCTGCCGTACCGCCCCGACGAACGGCTCATGGTCAAGATCAAGCACGAGCGCACCGCGGACTGCGTGCTCGCCGGGCTGCGCCCGCACAAGAGCGGCGAGGGAGTCGGCTCGCTGCTGCTCGGCCTCTACGACGGCTCCGGCACGCTCCAGCACGTGGGGGTGTGCGCGGCGTTCACCATGAGCCGCCGCCGCGAGCTGATGACCGAGCTCGAGCCGCTGCGCATGCCCGACCCCGGGGAGCATCCGTGGGCGCGCTGGCAGAGCGAGGAGGCCCATACGCAAAGCCGTATGCCAGGGGCGCCGAGCCGCTGGAGCGGCACCAAGGACCTGTCGTGGGTGCCGCTGCGCCCGGAACGCGTCTGCGAGGTCGCCTACGACCACATGGAGGGCGACCGCTTCCGGCACACCACCCGGTTCCGCCGCTGGCGTACCGACCGCGACCCCCTCGGCTGCACCTACGCCCAGCTCGAAGAGCCCGTCAGCTACGACCTGTCCCGCATGCTCACCGAGTCCCCGGAATCCCCCGAAGCCCTCTAGCCCCCGCGCGGCTCACGGGCCCCTCGGCGCAGCACACCGAGCCGAGTTCGCCGAGCCCCGCCTGACGAGCCACCACCCCGACGAGTCCCGTCCCGACGAGACCCCCAGTTCACCGAGCCCCAGTCTCTCCCCGAGTCCCCTGAGCACCCCGACTCCTGAGAACCCTGATTGAGCACGTGAGAAGGGACGACGTCATGGGCCACACGCTGCTCTGCGGCAGAAGCCACCGCCGCGGCCGAAGCACCCACAGCATCCGACAGGACATCGGACTACTCGCACTGCGCCTCGGTACCGGAGGCGTGCTCTTCGCACACGGCACGCAGAAACTCTTCGGCTGGTTCGGCGGCTACGGCCTCGAAGGGACCGGCAAGGCCATGGAACAGCTCGGCTTCCGCCCGGGACGGCGGATGGCACTCGCCTCGGGCCTCGGCGAAGCCGGCGGCGGAACGCTGCTCGCCCTCGGCCTGGCGACGCCGGGAGCCGGTGCCGCCGTGGCCGCGGCGATGGCGGGCGCCGCCTCGGTCCATCGACCGGCCGGGTTCTTCAACGACAAGGGAGGGCTGGAGTTTCCGGCCTACCTCGGCCTCGCCGGTACGGCGCTCGCCGTCGCGGGGCCGGGCGCCCTGTCGCTCGACCGTCTGCTGGGCCACCGGATCGACCGGCCCTGGATGCCGGCCGTGACCTTCGCCGCCGCGGCGGCCGGGGCGACGCTGGTGATCACCCGGCGCCGCAGGGTCCTGCGTGAGGAGCAGGAGGGCTCCCAGCAGTAGTGAGAACGCCCCGGCTCCCGGCCCCCCGCCGAGGTTCTCGGCCCCGGCTCCCGGCTCCCGGAACCCCCGGGTCCGCCGTCCCGTGCCGCCCTGCCGGGCCTACTGGCCCGACGGCTCCCCCTGGCCGGGCTGTTCCTCCGAAGCCGCCGCGGACTGGCGTACCTCCTCCATGTCCAGGTCGCGTGCCTGCCCGATCAGATCCTCCAGTACGGGCTCGGGCAGCGCGCCCGGCTGGGAGAAGACGACGATGCGGTCCCTGACGATCGTCAGCGTGGGGATCGACTGGACCTCGAAGGCCGCTGCCAGCTCCTGCTCCGCCTCGGTGTCCACCTTGGCGAACGTCAGGTCGGAGTGGCGCTCGGCAGCCGCTTCGTAGACCGGTGCGAACTGCCGGCACGGACCGCACCAGTCCGCCCAGAAGTCGATCAGTACGAAGCCGTCGTCGGCCACGACCTCGTCGAAGTTGTCCTTGGTGAGCTCCGTGGTGCTCATGTGCTCTCCTGCTGTCGAGGACGGTGTCGGACCGTGAGGGCCGCTCGGCCCCACGGGTGACGCCGGGAATCCCGGATCGCGTTCCCACCCTCGCACGCGGCGTAAACCGCTCGTACGGGCCCGGTGTCCGGAAAGCGCTGTCATCGATCGCTCCCGGCATCTTGACCGCGAGCAGACAATCAGTAAGGTCTAGACTAATGGCGAGCGTGAACGGGTCCCCCAGCTCGAAGCCGTCAGAGACTCCCCACGGCTGAACTCGCCGCTGGCGGGCGTGCCTTCACATCGCCTCCGCGTTTCAACGAGGCCGTCGTCGATGGTGTGCGGCACCCGTGTGCCCTCCTCCTCCTCGCCGCTCGCTGCGGCGGCCGGAACCGTGAAGGAGTTGGCATGCACTTCAAGCGAAAGCTCGCGGCGAGCCTCGGGGCGGGGATCGCTCCGCTTCTCGTGCTGACGCTGCCGGCCGCCCCGGCGAGTGCGCACGGGTACGTCGACTCGCCGCCCAGCAGGCAGGCGCAGTGTGCGGCGGGCACCGTCGAGTGCGGAGACATCAAGTACGAGCCGCAGAGCGTCGAGGGCCCGAAGGGGCTGACGAGTTGCAGCGGCGGCAACGAGAAGTTCTCCGAGCTGGACGACGACGGCAAGGGCTGGGCCGTCACGCCCGTCGGCAAGTCCACGGAGTTCAAGTGGCGTCTGACGGCGCGGCATTCGACGAGCACATGGCAGTACTTCGTCGGCGGATCGAAGATCGCGGAGTTCGACGACGGTGGCGCGCAGCCCGGTGAGACCGTCACGCACAACGTGGACTTCGGCGGCCTGAGCGGCAAGCAGAAGGTGCTCGCCGTGTGGAACATCGCCGACACCGCCAACGCGTTCTACGCCTGCATCGACGTGAACGTCGGCGGCTGACGTACTCCGGGGTCCTGCGGCCCTGAAGTGGGTCCCGCTGATCCCCTCTTCCCCGGTGGCGCCGCCCGGAGGTCACCTCCGGGCGGCGCCACCGTGCCGTGTGCCCGGTGGCGTACCCCCGTGACCTGGTCTCTCGCCTCCGCCGCCGCTCCGCGTGACCATGGAGGGCGACGGCATGGGAGACTGCCGCGGGTCGTAGTTCAACAATGAACTACCAAGCGCATGCCGGAGCGCACGAGAGGGTGAGAGCGGTGCAGTTCGGGATCTTCACCGTCGGGGACGTCACGACGGACCCCACCGACGGCAGCACGCCGAGCGAGCACGAGCGGATCAAGTCGATGGTCGCCATCGCACTGAAGGCCGAGGAGGTGGGACTCGACGTCTTCGCCACCGGCGAGCACCACAACCCGCCGTTCGTGCCGTCGTCGCCGACGACCATGCTCGGTCACATCGCCGCGCGCACCGAACGCCTCATCCTCTCCACCTCGACGACGCTGATCACCACGAACGACCCGGTGAAGATCGCCGAGGACTACGCGATGCTCCAGCATCTGGCCGACGGCCGCGTCGACTTGATGATGGGACGGGGCAACACCCCGCCCGTCTACCCCTGGTTCGGCCAGGACATCCGCCAGGGCATCCCGCTCGCCATCGAGAACTACGCGCTGCTGCACGAGCTCTGGCGCAAGGATGTGGTCGACTGGGAGGGCCGCTTCCGCACCCCGCTGGAGGGCTTCACCTCGACTCCCCGGCCGCTGGACGGAGTTCCGCCGTTCGTCTGGCACGGCTCCATCCGCAGCCCCGAGATCGCCGAGCAGGCCGCGTACTACGGCGACGGCTTCTTCGCGAACCACATCTTCTGGCCCAAGGAGCACTTCATGCAGCTCATCGGGCTCTACCGCGAACGCTTCGCCCACCACGGGCACGGCACCCCGGAGCAGGCGATCGTCGGGCTCGGCGGCCAGGTCTTCATGCGGCGCAACTCCCAGGACGCCGTACGGGAGTTCAGGCCGTACTTCGACAACGCTCCCGTCTACGGGCACGGGCCCACGCTGGAGGAGTTCACCGAGCAGACGCCGCTGACGGTGGGCAGCCCGCAGGAGGTCGTCGACAAGACCCTCACCTTCCGCGAGCACTTCGGCGACTATCAGCGGCAGCTCTTCCTGATGGACCACGCGGGGCTGCCGCTGAAGACCGTGCTGGAGCAGCTCGACATGCTGGGCGAAGAGGTGGTGCCCGTGCTGCGCAAGGAGTTCGAAGCGCGGCGCGCCCCCGGAGTGCCCGACGCGCCCACGCACGCGTCGCTGCTCGCGCAGCGCGGCTGAGTCCCAACGCGGCCGAGGCGCCCGCGAATTGGTTCCGACCAATCCGCGCACGCGCATTGTGAGCCCGGTCACGGAGTGACATCCTCGATGGGCATTACCGGGAAGTAGCCCTACCGAGGAGCACCCGTTGAGCACCCACCCCCACAATTCCCCGTCCGCCGCCGCCACTTCGGAGGAGGACGCACCCGCTCCGGCAACCCCCACATCCGCCGGGCGGGGCCCGAACAGCAGCAGACGCACCGTACTTCGCGCGGGCGCAGCCCTGACGGGCCTCGGCCTGGCAGGCGTCACCCCCAGCGCGCAGGCCGCACAGGCCGGGCGGCCCGCACCCGCCGCCGCGGACAGCGGCTACCTCGTCGGCCGCGGCATCTCCGACACCACCGGCGAGATCGCCGAGGTCGGCATGATGGGCTACGGCCGCGTCGACCAGCAGGCGCAGGGGCTCCATACCCGCCTGCGCGCAAGGGCGTTCGTCTTCGCCGACCGGGAGACGGACGAGCGCGTACTGCTCGTCGTCGTCGACACCGCCATGATCTTCGAGAGCGTGCACCAGGCCGTGCTCAAGCGGCTCGGCGAGAAGTACGGCGACCTCTACACGCATCGCAACGTGATGATCGCCGCCACCCACACCCACTGCGGGCCCGGCGGCTCCTCGCACCATCTGCTCTACGACCTCACCACGCTGGGATTCCACGAGAAGACCTTCCAGGCGATGACGGACGGCGTCGTCGAGGCGGCGACCCGCGCGCACGAGGACCTCGCGCCCTCCGAACTCACCCTCACCCACGCCGAGTTGAGCGGCACCAGCGCCAACAGGTCCCGCGAGGCGTTCGAGCGCAACCCTTCGGAGCTTCGTTCACACTTCCCCGAGGCGATCGACCCGCAGAGCACGCTGCTGCGCATCGAACGCGACGGGCGCGCGGCCGGAGCCGTCAACTGGTTCGCCGTGCACGGCACCAGCATGTCCGGCGAGAACAAGCTCATCAGCGCCGACAACAAGGGCTACGCCGCCTACCACTGGGAGCGCGAGGTACACGGCGAGGACTATCTCGCCGACGCCGCACCGGACTTCGTCTCCGCCTTCGCACAGACCAACGCCGGTGACATGTCGCCGAACCTGGATCTGAAACCGCCGACGACGCCCGCCGACTTCGACAGCACCCGCAAGTGCGGCCTGCGCCAGTACGAGTCCGCCGCCGCTCAACTCGACCGGCGGGGCACGAAGATGAGCGGCGGCGTCGACTCCCGCCTCGTCTACATCGACCTCTCCGACGTGACCGTGGAGGCGAAGTACACCGGCGACGGCAAGCAGCACAAGACGTCCAAGCCCGCCATCGGGGCGTCGATGGCCGCGGGAAGCCTGGAGGACGGGCCCGCCTTCCCCGGCTTCGACGAGGGCGAGAACCCCCTGTGGGACAAGATCTCCGACTCCGTCATCTACGAGGCGTCTCCCGAACTGCGCGAGGCGCAGGCGCCGAAGGGCATCTTCGCGCCCGTGGGCGCGATGAACGCGATCTACCCCTGGGTCCAGGAACAGGTGCCCGTACAGCTGCTGCGCATCGGGCAGTTGTATCTGATCGGCGTGCCCGGCGAGGTGACGGTGTGCGCGGGTCTGCGGCTGCGCCGCACGGTCGCCGAGACGGTCGGCGCGGACGTGCGGGACGTACTCGTCGCCGGCTACGCCAACTCCTACTTCCACTACCTCACGACGCCCGACGAGTACGACTCGCAGCAGTACGAGGGCGGAAGCACCCTCTTCGGACGCTGGCAGCTCCCCGCGATCCAGCAGACCGCGGACCGGCTCGCACGCGCCATGCGGGACGGGGAGAGCCTGCCCATCGGGCCCGTCGCCCCCGACATCTCCGGAAAGACGATCTCGTTGCAGCCGCCGATCGTGCTCGACGCGCCGCCCATCTCCCACGAGTTCGGGGACGTGCTCACCGCTCCGCGCGCCAACTACCGTACGGGCGAGCGGGTCACGGTGGTCTTCGCCGGGGCCCACCCGGGCAACGTGCTTCACAGGGGCGGGACCTATCTGCGTGTCGAGCAGCGCAAGGACGGCGAATGGCGCACCGTCGCGGACGACGGCGACTGGTCGACGACCTTCCGCTGGGAGCGGTACGGCGTCGCCGCCTCGAAGGTGACGGTCACCTGGGACATCCCCGAGGGGACGGCCTCCGGCGAGTACCGGATCGCCTACGAAGGGGACGCCAAACCGGTCGCGGGCGCCCCGAAGGCCATCTCCGGCACCAGCTCCGGTTTCACCGTGAGCAGTTGACGGTACGGCCTCCGGGACGCCCGAGGGACGGCCGGACGGCGGTTACGGGAGCTGCTGCTGCTCCTGCTGCTGTCCGGCCTCCCCGGCGCCGCCTTCGCCGATCGTCGCGCCGGTGGCCTCCAGCGCCGCGGTGACCGGCTGGAAGAAGGTCTCGCCGCCCTGCGTGCAGTCGCCGCTGCCGCCGGAGGTCAGACCCACGGCCTTGTCCTCGGAGAACATCGCGCCGCCGCTGTCGCCCGGCTCCGCGCAGACGTTCGTCTGGATCATGCCGTTGACGACGTCGCCGCCGCCGTAGTTGACCGTGGCGTCGAGGCCGGTGACCTCGCCGTCGGTCACGCCCGTGGTGCTGCCACTGCGCTGCACCTGCATGCCCACGGCGGCCTCGGCCGCGCCGGTGATCTCCTGCGTTCCGCCCTGGCCCTGGCCGAGCGGGTCGAGGTTGACGGCGCTGGTCGCCTCGGCCTGCGCGTCGTCGAGCGTGGCGATCGCGAAGTCGGTCTCGGGGAACTTGGAGTCCTGGATGGTGCCGAGCGCCTGCGCGCCGGCCTCGTCGGACGTCCAGTTCTTCGCCTCGTTGCCGCAGTGACCGGCCGTAAGGAAGCCGGGTGCACCGTCGACCTGGACGTTGAAGCCGAGCGAACAGCGCACGCCTCCGGCGAAGATGGCGTCGCCGCCGAGCACGCCGTCAGCGGCGGCCTGGTCGCCCGCACCCGCGTCGTTGCCCGCGTCCTGGTCGCCCTGACCCGCCGCGGCACCCGCACCCTGGTCGTCCTGGCCCTGCTGGCCCTGCTGGCCCTGGCCGTTCTGGCCCGCGCCGCCGGCGCCGTGGAACCTCTTGAACTCGCCGCCGGAACGCTTGACGGTCATCATGCCGTCCATGCTGGCGGCGGTCTTGTTCAGCGAGGCCCACTCGCCACTGTCGACGGTGCTGTCGGCCAGCACGGACACCTTGTTCGTGCGGGGGTCGACGGACCAGGCCGTGCCCTTCATCGAAGCGCCGTTCGCCAGGGTGTCGCTGACCTTCTTCAGCTCGGCCTTCGAGTTCTGGACGATTCTGGCCTGCGCGCCGCTCTGTTCGACGCGTTGCGCGGTCTCCTCGTCGAGCACGTTCATCACCAGCCGCTTGGCCTTGCTGTCGATGAACCAGCCCGCCGTACGCGAACCGTTCTCGTCGGCCAGCTTCGTCCCCATCGCGGCGGCGGCCTTCGCGCTCATGGTGCGCGGCCCCTGCTGCTCCTGCTGTCCCGCGTTCGCATACGGCAGCATGATGGCCGCTGTCGCCAGTGCCGCAACGCCCGAGCCGGCTATGACATACGCCCGCTTGCTGTCCTTGCGTCGATGGCTCAACTCACTGACCTCCCTGGGTGTGGACCGGCGCCTCGTTGCCGGCTCGGCGCAGTGGCACGCCATGGTTTCTCCACAGGTACTCCCTCGGCCCGTTTCGTAGTTGAGACCACTCAATGTGCGTGAGTTTCCACCGCCGATGACCGGAAGGCGGTAGGGTCGGCGGGTTCCGCGGGAACGGGCGGGCAGCCACCGGACCGCACGGGGGAGCGCGCACAGCGCGCCGCATCACACGCCACCACGCCTGAACTGCTCCTTCTCCAGGGCCTGTCGGTCCGTCAGGGGGCGGGCGCGACCAGTGATGTACCGGGGAGTACCGTGCTGTCCTCGCACGACCATCCGCTCTGCACCACTTCTTCACCTCAGAGGGAGACCATGACAGCTATACGCCAGAGATGGCACCGCTCCGCCGCCGTCGCCACCGGTGCTGCCGCTCTCGTCGGCACGGGGATGTTCGTCGCCTCGCCGGCCTCGGCCCACGTGCCCGGCTGGAAGGTGGACTGCTACTCGACGAGCATCCACCTGGAGAACTACAGCGAACAGGGCAACACCATCAAGATCACCGCGGGTGACAAGACCCTGGTGGACGAGAAGTTCGGCCGGACCTTCGACAAGAAGGTCGACCTGCCGAAGCACACCTCCCCGCTGGAGGTGCGCCTGGTGATCGACGCCGTCGACGACGACAAGTTCGACGTCAACGAGACCAAGATGTCGCCGGTGTGCGAGGAGTCCCCGTCGCCGAGCGAGCCTGCTCCCTCGCCCAGCGAGTCCAGCAGCGAGGCCCCGGCCCCGGCGCCGTCCGAGAAGCCCAGCACCGCTCCCAACGGCGGAGGCGACGACCTCGCCGAGACCGGTGCCTCCAGCGCCACCCCGATGATCGCCGGTGCGGCCGGTGTCGTCCTGGTCGCGGGTGCCGGCCTGGTCGTCGTGGCGCGCAAGCGCCGCTCCGCGCAGGACTGAGCCCGCCCCGAGCGCGCTCCGCGAACACAGCACGCCGGGGGCCCGGCAGCGAACTCGACGCTGCCGGGCCCTTGTTGTGTGTACGGACGCCGGGTGCGTACGGACGCCGGGTGCGTACGGGCGCCGTTTCGTACGCGTGCCGGGTGCGTACGGGCCGGGTCGGCGAGGCCCGCGTCCGCACCGGCCGCTGGTTCCTATGCGACGCGCTCGAAGACCGCCGCGAGGCCCTGCCCGCCGCCGATGCACATCGTCTCCAGCCCGTAACGCGCCTGTGTGCGCCGCATGTGGTGCGCCAGCGTCGTCAGGATGCGGGCACCGGTCGCGCCCACCGGGTGACCCAGCGAGATGCCGGAGCCGCAGACGTTGACGCGCTGCTCGTGATCCTTCTCCGTCCAGCCCAACTCACGGGTGCAGGCGAGGACTTGCGCCGCGAACGCCTCGTTGAGCTCGATCAGGTCCAGATCGGACTCCGACAGCCCCGCACGCTCCAGCGCCGTACGGGTCGCGCCGACCGGGCCCAGGCCCATGGTCTTCGCCGGTACGCCCGCACGCGCGAAGGAGACCAGCCTCACCAGCGGTGCCGCACCGAGGCGTTCGGCGGTGGCCGCGGTGGTGACCAGACAGGCCGCGGCGGCGTCGTTCTGGCCGCTGGCGTTGCCCGCCGTGACCGTTGCCTCCGGGTCCGACCTGCCCAGCACAGGGCGCAGCGCGGCCAGTTGCTCCGCCGTGGTGTCCGGCCGCGGGTGCTCGTCCACGGAGACGGTCGTATCGCCCTTGCGGCCCGGCACCGTCACGGGCACGATCTCCTCCGCGAACCAGCCCGACTCCGTCGCACGGGCCGCGCGCTGCTGCGAGCGCAGCGCCAGCGCGTCCTGGTCGGCGCGGGAGACGCCGTACTCGCGGCGCAGGTTCTCCGCCGTCTCGATCATGCCGCCCGGTACGGGGTGGTGCTCGCCGCCCGCCGTGACGCGGCCGCGAGCGAGGGCGTCGTGGAGCTGGAGGCCGGGGCCCTTGATGCCCCAGCGTCCCTCGTGCGTGTAGTAAGGGGCCGCGCTCATCACATCGACGCCGCCCGCGATCACGACGTCGCTGAAACCGGCGCGTATCTGCATCGCCGCGTCCAGCACCGCCTGAAGCCCGGAGCCGCAGCGCCGGTCGGTCTGGAGGCCCGTCACCGTCTCCGGAAGTCCCGCGTCCAGGGCCGCCACGCGTCCGATCGCCGGCGCCTCCGCGCTGGGGTAGGCGTGCCCGAGGATCACCTCGTCGACCTGTGCCCCGTCGATGCCGCTGCGTGCGACGACCTCGGAGATGACGAGCGACGCGAGCTCGGCGGCCGGCGGCCCGCGAGGGCGCCGCCGAAGCGCCCGATCGGCGTGCGCAGCGGACAGCAGACGACGACGTCGCTCGGGGACGGCGAAGGGGCGGTCATGGGAAGGGCCTTCCTGGCTGGGCTCGTTGGACTGCTGCTGGGTGGTCGGGACGACCCTTCCACCCCGTACTTTTCCGGTCCAATATCCGATTCGCCTCGCACTGATACGCGGCGGCACTCAATCCGCGCCGGGCGGCGGCAGCGCCTCCGCCGCGACCTCCAGAACGCTGCGCAGCGCCGCCGACGGGTTGTCCGTACGCCACGCGAGCGCCGCCTGAAGCACCACGGGCGGCCCGGCGAGCGGCCGGTAGACCAGCCCGGTCTGCTGGATGTGCATGCAGGAGGTGAGGGTGAGGGTCACCCCGACGCCCATCGCCACCAGCGCCAGGATCGTGTACGAGTCCGGCGCCTCCTGCACGATCCTCGGGTGGTAGCCCGCCCGTTCACAGGTCGCCAGGGTCACGTCGCGCAGGCTGGAGCCCGTACGCGCGGGGAAGCTGACGAACGGCTCCTCCGCCAGGTCGCGCACGTCGATCCGTTCGTCACGGGCCAGCCGGTGGTCCGAGGGCAGCACGCACACCAACTCCTCCTCGGCGATCACGCGGTGCTCGACGCCCGGGAGATCCGCGGGCAGCCGTACGAAGCCGAGGTCGAGCGAGCCGTCGGCGACCCGTGCCAGGGCGCGGTTGGCGTAGGTCTGGCCGAGCATCACCAGCTCGATGCCGGGGTGTTCGGCCCGTACGGCGCGGGCCAGGCGAGGCAGCGTCGCATGGCTGGAGGCTCCCGCGAAGCCGACGCTGACCCTTCCGTACTCGCCGCGTCCTGCGGCCTTGGCGACGCGCGTCGCGATGTCGAGGTCCTCGAGAACGGTGCGTACGGGCTTGAGGAACGCCTCACCGGCGCTGGTCAGCCGTACCGAGCGTGTGCTGCGCTCGAAGAGCTGCACGCCGAGCTCCTTCTCCAACTGGCGGATCTGCTGGCTCAGCGGCGGCTGTGCCATCTGGAGCCGCTTGGCGGCGCGGCCGAAGTGCAGCTCCTCGGCGACGGCGACGAAGGAGGAGAGATAGCGCAGTTCCACGTCGCGCCCTTTCGTACGGCTCGGTTCGCACGGCTCGACCACCTGGCGGCCCGAGGGCGGGACGGACCCGGGCGCAGGACGGCCACGGTGCAGGGACCGGCCCGGCACATATCATTCACACGTCTCAAACTGACCTTAATTCGGTATTGGACGCCAATCAATGGCGGTGGGAGCGTGGTCCCGGACCGTTGCCACGGGCCCTGCCGAGACGAGCGGCCGGGCACGCGAGCCGCGCGACGAGCCGCACCGAGGAGCTGAGGAGCTGGCCAGATGGCCGTGGAGACCGCGACCGGCACCACGCACACGAGCGAAGCGACACACACGACCCGCACCACGCCCGCCGACAAGACGATGACGATGCGCGACGCCGTCGCCGCATACGTCCACGACGGGGACACCGTCTCCCTTGAGGGCTTCACGCACCTCATACCGACCGCCGCCGGGCACGAGATCATCCGCCAGGGCCGCAAGGACCTGACCGTGATCCGCATGACCGCCGACATCGTCGTCGACCAGATGCTCGCGGCGGGCTGCGTCTCCCGGCTGGTCTCCTCCTTCGTCGGCAACTCCTCCGCCGGATCGCTCGGCGAGCTGCGCCGCCGCGTCGAGCACGACGACCCTGAGCCGCTCGCCTTCGAGGAATACAGCCACTACGGGATGATCTGCCGCTATATCGCGGGCGCCCAGCGGCTGCCGTTCTATCCGCTGCGGAGCTACGGCGGCAGCGACCTGCCGGGGGTCAACCCCGCACTGCGCAAGGTCACTTCGCCCTACCCCGGTCCCGACGGCGGTCGGGAGGAGATCTATGTGGTGCCGCCCGTCAACCCGGATGTGACGATCGTGCACGCCCAGCGCGCCGACCGTTCGGGCAACACCCAGATCTGGGGCCTCACCGGCGTACAGGCCGAAGCCGTCTACGCCGCACGCAAGGCGGTCGTGGTCGTCGAGGAGGTCGTCGAGGACGAGGTCGTACGCTCCGACCCGAACCGCACCCTGATCCCCGCGCACGCCGTCGACGCCGTAGTGGTGTGCCCGCGCGGCGCGCACCCCTCCTTCGCACAGGGCTACTACGACCGTGACAACGCCTTCTACCGCTCCTGGTCCGCCGTCAGCAAGGACAAGGAGAGGCTGACCGACTGGCTCGCGGAGTGGGTGTACGGCACGAGGGACCACGCCGAGTACGTGGAGAAGCTGGGCGAGGAGTTCTGGCGCGGCCTCGCCGTCGGCGACGCGATGAGCCTCCCGGTCAACTACGGGCGGCGGCTGTGAGCGGAGCCAGCGCGCACGTCTGCCGTCGCGCCCGCCCCCGCCGGCCCCGTGGTCCCGGCAGTCCCTCTCCCGTCCCGCACGTTCCGCACACAGCCGCCGAGAACATGGAAGTGAGCCGCCGATGACCGCCCGGACCGTGACCTCCTCCGAGCTGCTGTCCGTCGTCGCCTCCCGTGAACTGGCGGGCAGGCGCGCCGTGTTCGCGGGCATCGGGCTGCCCACGCTCGCCGCCTCGCTCGCTCATCTCACCGTCGCGCCCGATCTGGAGATCGTCTACGAGTCCGGCGTGTGCGGCGCGCACCCCTCGCATCTGCCGGAGACCATCGCCGACGCGGTGCTCATCACCGGTGCCGAGGCGGTGATCCCGATGCCCACGCTCTTCGGTTCCGTACTTCAGGGCGGCCATATCGACGTCGGCTTCCTGGGGGCCGCGCAGATCGACAAGTGGGGCAATCTCAACTCGTCCGTCATCGGCGACGACTGGCACCACCCGAAGGCGAGGCTGCCGGGATCGGGCGGCGCGAACGAGGTCATGGCGAACGCCGCCGAGGTCTTCGTCGTGATGCGCCGCCACGACCTGCGCTCCTTCACCCAGCAGCTCGACTTCTGCACCTCTCCCGGCCCCGACCGCGCCATCGAGGACGGCATACGGCCGCTGGGAGCCGGGGTCACGCGCGTCATAACGGAGTTGGGGATCCTGGCCCGCGAAGGCGTGGGCGAGGAGCTGAAGCTGGCCGCACTCCACCCGGGCGTGACCGCCGAGGACGTGAAGGCCAACACGGGCTGGGACCTGCGGACCACCGGCGACCTGAGCGTGATCGAGCCGCCCACGGAAGCCGAACTGGCCCTGCTGCGCGAGGATGTGGACCCCGAACGCGTCTACCTGCGCTGACGGCCGTGGCCGCCGGGGGACTCCTCCGGCGGCCCGCGGTCGGGGTGGCATGCGAAGTCCCTGGACCCTCCTTTGAGCCGAGGCTGGAGAAGAGATGCGCATCAGGATCGTCGGTACGGGCGTGATGGGCCGTGGCGTCGCCCAGTGGGCGGCCACCGCCGGGCACACCGTCGAACTCGCCGACGCCCGACAGGAGTCGGTCGGCGAAGCCGTCGCCTTCGTGACGGGCATGCTCGAACGGGCCGTGCGGAAGGGCCGGTTGAGCGAGGACGACGCCGTTGCCGCACGGGAGCGGCTGGTGCCGCTCTCCTCCCCGTTCGCCGCGCCGGAGAGCCCCGGCGACGCCCCCGAGATCGTCGTCGAGGCCGTAAGGGAGGACCTGGAGACGAAGACCGCCGTCTTCACCGAGCTGGAGAAGGCCCTGCCCGGTACGACCGTCTTCGCCACCAACACCTCCTCCCTGTCCGTCACGGAGATCGCCGCACGTCTCGCGGACCCCTCCCGCCTGGCCGGGCTGCACTTCTTCAACCCCGTGCCGCTGATGAAGATCGCGGAGGTGGTGCCCGGAGCGGCGACGCGCACCGGCATCCCGGCCTTCCTCACCGCCTTCGTCGAAGGCTGCGGGCACCGGGCGGTCACCGTGGCCGACACCCCGGGGTTCCTCGTCAACCACGCGGGACGCGGCCTCGTCACCGAGGCGCTGGCGCTGCTGGAGGAGTCCGTCGCCCCGCCAGCCGACCTCGACGCCGTCGCGCGAGACGTACTCGGCCTGCGCATGGGCCCGTTCGAGCTGATGGACCTCACCGGGCTCGACGTCACCGCGTCCGTCATCGAGACCGTATGGCGCGGTTTCCGCCGCTCCGAGCGGCTGCGGCCCTCGTATCTCACCGCGAACCGGGTGACAGCCGGGCTGCACGGCCGTAAGACCGGGCGCGGCTTCTACCCCTACGGCCCCGACGCCCCGGAGGGCGCCGCCGCTCCCGCGCCCACGCCCGCGGGAGGCGACGCCGCCCGCCCGGTGACGGTCGTCGGCGACGGCACGGACGCCGATGCCGTGCGTGCCCTGCTCGGCGACGGCACGGGGACCGGCGCCGAGGGTCCGCTTCCGGACACGGAGGGCGGCTTCGCGGACGCCGACGGCCGACTTCCTCACTCCGGGCCGCTGCTGCTCGTCCCCACCTGGGGCGGCAGCGTCGCCGAGGCGGTCGCCGAGAAGCATCTGCCCGCGGCCCGCACCCTCGGCGTCGACCCGCTCGCCGTCGAATCCGGCCGCAGACATGTGCTGGCCGTGACACCGGCCACCGATCCGGGAGCGGTACGGGACGCCTCAGCCGTCCTCGCCTCCCGCACGGGTGCGCCCGTCACGGTCGTACGGGACACCGCAGGTTCGGTCGCCCAGCGGATGCTCGCCTCGATCGTGTCCGTGGCGGCGTCCATCGCCGAACGGCACATCGCCGCGCCCTCCGACATCGATCTGGCCGTCACCACGGGGCTGGGCTATCCGTACGGTCCGCTGGCCTGGGGCGAACGCGTCGGCGCCGCCCGGATGTTGCGCCTCCAGCGGGCGCTGCTGGCCACGACGGGCGACCCCCGCTACCGGCCCACGCGCTGGGTCACCGAGCGCGCACAGCTAGGGCTGGCGCTGACCGCCCCCGACAATCCGCTCCCCGCAGCAGCAGAGGCAGCCGTAGCCGCAGAGAGCGCCGACGGGCACGGCGGAACCGACCGCGACCAGGAGAACTCCCCATGAGCCTGAGCCACCGGGACTTCGGCCTCAGCGAGACGCAGCGCGACTTCCGCGCCCTGGCGGCGGACTTCGTCGACGCGGAGATCGCACCGCACGCCCGCGAGTGGGACCGTGCCGAACGCGTCGACCCCGGGATCGTCCGGCGCCTCGGTGAAATGGGCTTTCTGGGCCTGACCGTTCCGGAGCGCTACGGCGGCGTCGACGCCGACTTCCTCTCCTACGTACTGGTCACGGAGGAGCTGGGGCGCGGCGACTCGGCGGTGCGCGGCATCGTCTCCGTCTCCCTCGGGCTGGTGACGAAGACGATCGCCGCACACGGCACCGACGCCCAACGCGCCGAGTGGATACCGAGGTTGGTGCGCGGCGACGCTCTGGGCTGCTTCGCGCTGACCGAGCCGGGGACGGGCTCGGACGCCGCCTCGCTCAGCACACGTGCCACACGCGACGGCGGCGACTGGATCATCGACGGCGGCAAGATGTTCATCACCAACGGCACGGTCGCAGACGTGGCGTTGACGTTCGCGCGTACGAGCGAGGACGGCATCACAGCGTTCCTCGTGCCCACCGCCGCACCCGGTCTGACCGCCACCGAGATACACGGCAAGCTGGGCCTTCGCGGCCAGGCCACCGCCGAACTCGCCTTCGAGGGCGTGCGGGTGCCGGACTCCGCCCGGCTCGGCGAGACCGGCCGCGGTCTGGGCATCGCGCTGGGGGCTCTCTCCCGGGGCCGCGTCTCCGTCGCCGCGGGGGCCGTCGGCCTCGCGCAAGGAGCGCTCGACGCGGCGGTCCGATACGCCACGGAGCGCGAGCAGTTCGGCAGGCCGGTCGCCTCCTTCCAGCTCGTACAGGAGCTGCTGGCCGACTCCGAGGTGGACATTCGGGCGGCCCGGCTGCTCACCCGCCAGGTGGCGGGGATGGCCGACGCGGGCGTCTCGCCGAAGGATTACGCCACGGAGGCGTCCGTCGCCAAATACCACGCGAGCGAGACGGCCGTGCGGGTCTCGAACAATTGCCTCCAGACGTTCGGCGGTTACGGCTTCATAGACGAGTACCCCGCCGGCAAATACCTGAGAGACGCACGGGTGCTCACTCTCTACGAGGGCACCAGCCAGGTCCAGAAACTGATCATCGGCCGTGCTCTGACCGGTGTCGACGCGATGACGTGACCAGCGCCGCCGTGCGCTGGGCTTTCCGGCCGGAACGCGCCCTGTTTGAAACAGCCCTCGGTGAGAAGGTGTGTCGTCGGCGACCGCGCGCTTAGGGGAGAGCAGTGACCGCGAACGACGAGATCGACACCGGCAGGCCCCATCCGGCCCGCGTCTACGACTACTGGCTGAACGGCCACAGCCACTACGAGGCCGACGCGGCAGCGGCGGAACGAGTGGTGCAGGTGTGGCCCGGCGTGGTCATGGGCGCCCGGCTCAACCGGGAGTTCATGCACAGGGCGACACGCTGGCTCGTGAGAGAGGCGGGCGTGCGGCAGTTCCTGGACATCGGCACGGGCATCCCGACGGAACCCAACCTCCATCAGGTCGCCCAGGCGATCGCCCCCGAGACCAGGGTCGTCTACGCCGACAACGACCCGATCGTTCTCCACCAGGCGCAGAAGCTGCTGACCGGCTCCCCGGAGGGCCGTACGGCGTATCTGCACGCCGACTTCACCGAGCCGCGGAGCATCCTCGAAGCCCCCGCGCTGCGCGAGACCCTCGACCTGGGGCGTCCCGTGGCGCTCTCGCTGATCGCGCTGCTGCACTTCATCACCGACGAGCGCGGCGCGTACGAGATCGTCCGCACGCTCATGGACGCACTGCCCTCCGGCAGCTTCCTGGTCGTCTCGCACGCCACTGCCGACTTCGACCCGGATCTGCTCACGCGGGTCGCCGAGGCGTACCAGTCGACGGTGGCCGAGGGGCAGATCCGCTCCAGCTCCGAAGTCAACCGGTTCTTCGAGGGGTTGGAGCTCGTCGACCCCGGCGTCGTCGTGGCGCACCGCTGGCGGCCCGACGGCGACGTCCAGCCGGACATCACCGATGCGGAGTTCCCCGTCTACGGCGGGGTCGCACGCAAGCCCTGAGCCCCGCGGCGGCTGCCGGAAACCGGCGGCGCATGCTTCGGCCCACCGGGGGTAACTGCTGGCCAGACGGTACCCAGGCGGCCCCCGGGAGGGTGCGTACGGATGTGGAGGTTCCTCGACGGCAACGCCGCGAAGGCGAAGACGGCGGCGGGCGGGACGAAGCGGACCGGCGACAAGAAGGCGGCGGCGAAGCAGCCTTCGGGCAAGCAGACGGCGGGGAAGAAGCCCGCCGCGAAACCGGCGCCGAAACGGGCGGCGAAGACGGCAGCGAAGAAGTCACCGTCGGGGAAGTCACCGTCGGGGAAGTCACCGTCGGGGAAGACAGCGCGGAAGACGCCGGGCACGAAGTCCAAGGCGGCTCCCAGGACTTCTGCGAAGACGGCTCCCAGGACGGCTGCGAAGAAGTCAGCGGGGAAGTCAGCGGGGAAGAAGCCGACGGGGAACAAGCCTTCGGGGAGGAAGACAGCGGGGAAGTCCGCGGCTGAGGGCCCCACGGGCACCGCCGGGACCGCTGGGAACGTCGTCGACGACGTGCTCACACAGCGCCGACTGCCGCTGGTGTGGCGGGTGTTGATCCTGGGGGTGGCGTTCGTCGCGATGGTCGCCTTCGCCGTCGTACTGTCGAAGCTGACGCTGGGCCCTTCGGCCGCGTCCGAGTCGCTCGTGCACAGCAATCTGCGGCCCGGCGACTCCATCCGCGCCTATCTCGCGCAGCCCGCCATCCAGGACACCCTGAAGCAGCTCGGCGGGAACATCGTGCTCGGCATGCCCTTCGGCGTGCTGCTGCCCGCCCTGGTACCGCGAACCCGGGGTCTGCTGCGGGTGATGGCGGCGACGGCGGCGGTCATGCTGCTGGTGGAGCTGGTGCAGGGCGCCCTGGTGCAGGGCCGGGCCTTCGACATCGACGACGTCATCCTCAACACCACGGGCGCCATGCTCGGTTATCTCATCCTCGGCCGCCGTCTCGGTCTCGCCGTGCATCCGCGCCGTCGCCACTGGTGGCACCGGCGGACGGTGAGCGGCACGTCCAAGACGGTCTCCCGTGAGAGTGCGGCCCCGCAGAACGCGAGCAGCCGGGGTACGAGCAGCCGGGGCGGGAGCCGTCAGAACGCCAGAAGCTGATCGACGAACTCATTGGCGAAGACCCGGCCCGGGTCGCGCTCGCGCACCAACTCGCGGAATTCGGCGGCGCGTTCGTAGAGCGCCGCGATACGTGCCGGCTCCATGGCGGTGAGCTTGCCCCAGTGGGGGCGCGCACCGAGCGGCAGCAGTCGCTCCTCCACGTCCGCCACCACGGGCAGTACGGCCTCGGGGTCCTTGACCCATGTGAAGTGGAAGCCGACGCAGTCACGCTCGTACGCGGGGCTCAGCCACAGGTCGTCGGCGGCGACGGTTCGGACCTCGGAGATCTGGAGCACCGGCGCGATGCGGTCGCCGAGGCCGCGCAGAGCGGTGAGCGCCTCGGGAGCGGCGTCGCGGGGCAGCAGCAGCTCCGACTGCAACTCCTCGCCGTTGCTGGGGGTGAAGTCGGGACGGAAGTGCGGAAGCCGCTCGTACGAGGGGCCGGGGACACCGAGCTGTTCGGTGCAGTGCGTGGGCGGGATGCCGGGGATGGGGTGGTGGGCGGCTTCGGCCGGGGTCTTCCCCCGCCAGCCCGTACGGTGCACGCTGCCGTCCCGTTCCGCGGTGCGGTGCTTGGTCCACACCCGTGCCCGACCGCTGCGGTAGTCGGTGAACGCGCTGACGCTGTAGGCGCATCCGAAGATGTCGCCGAAGCGCTCGGCCACCTCGTCGAGGGGTACGCCGGTGTAGACGTGCTGGGAGACCTCGAAGGCCGGTTCCACGCTGAGCGTGAGGCTGGTGACGATGCCGAGGGCGCCCAGTGCGACGACGGCGCCGGGGAAGCGCCGTGGATCGTCGCGGCGGCTGAGCCGAGCCGACTCCCCGTCCGGGCCTACGACTTCCATGGCGGTCACGGCCGCCGCTAGGCACCGCTCCGAGTCGCCCGAGCCGTGTGTGGCCGTCGCACAGCAGCCCGCGACCGAAATGTGCGGCAGCGAGGCGAGGTTGGCGAGAGCCAGTCCGTATTCGTGCAGTGCCGTGGTGACTTCCCCGTACCGCATGCCCGCGCCGACGGTGACGGTGGAGTCCGCCTCGTCCACGTCGATGAGCGGAGGCAGACCGTCGAGACGTACCAGGTCGCCCTCGGTGTCGGCGACGCGGTTGAAGGAGTGGCCGCTGCCGAGCGCGCGGATGCGCGACGCGGAGCCGACGAGGTCCCGCAACTCCTCGACGGAACGCGGACGTCGGACCTGGCGGGCGCGGAAGACGATGTTGCCCGCCCAGTTCTGAGCGGACGCTCCGGACTTCTGGCCGGATCGGGAACCTGATATGGGCATGTGCGTTCCTGGTCGTGAGGGCTTACGGGTGCGGATTCGAGCCGACAGCGTGCGTCAACGAATCGATATGAGGCCGGAATTGACCGGGTTGCGCGGGCCGGGGTGCGTAGGGAAACATTTTCGGCCGCCGGGATTGGCCGATCCACGCCACACAACGTACATTCCTTCCCTTGTGCAACTTGCGCAACAGTCCCGCCCCGGGTGACTTCTTGGCGGGGACTGGACAGGGGCATGTGCGGGAATGAGGACGGACAGTGCCGTGGAAACCTACCCCTCGCGTGCCGCGAGGAGAGTGGACCGGAACGGGCCCATGGCCATCGTGGCCACACCTATGCGTTCACAGCACGGGGAGCTGAGGCATGCGCATCACTGAGATCTCGGGCGGCATGCCCGACCGCCGCATCCCGGAAAGGCCGGCGGGGCCGGCAGTGCCCCGGCTGGTGCTGGGGGAGCGGTTGCGCAAACTGCGGGAGGCGCAGTACATATCGCGCCAGGAGGCCGGTGAGGCCATCAAGGCGTCGGACGTGACCATCGCCCAACTGGAGCGCGGGCGCTGCGGATTCCACGAGCGGGACGTCACGGACCTGCTCACCATCTACGGCATCACCGACGAGACCGAGCACGCCACCCTGCAAGCGCTGGCCGCGCAGACGAACGCGGCGGGATGGTGGCACGCCTACCAGGATCTGGTGCCCGACTGGTTCCACACCTACCTCGGGCTGGAACAGGCCGCGGGCGTCATCCGCGGCTACGAGGTCCAGTTCGTGCCCGGGCTGCTCCAGACACCCGAGTACGCCCGCGCCGTCATCACGCTCGGCCACGCCAGGGCCTCCGAGAACGAGCTGAAGCGCCGCGTCGAGCTGCGCATGCTGCGCCAGCGCATCCTGCACAGCTCCATGCCCCCGCATCTGTGGGCCGTCATCGACGAGGCCGCGCTGCGGCGGCCCGTCGGCGGCGCCGAGACGATGCGCGGCCAGCTCGAACACCTCATCGCCGCATGCGAACTGCCGCATGTCACCGTGCACATCATGCCGTTCGCCGCAGGAGGCCACGCCGCGGCAGGAGGGCCCGTGACGCTGCTGCGGCTTCAGGAGCGCGAACTGCCCGACGTGGTCTACCTGGAGCAGCTCATGGGCGCCACCTACCCCGCGGAACGCGACGAGGTCGAGTACTACCGCCATGTGATCGACCGCCTGGTGACGGACGCCGCTCCGGCCCGTGAGACCCGAGGCATCCTGCTGGACATGATCGACGGACTCTGAGCCCACCGCGCGCCCCGCCGCCGCGCGACATCCCCGGTGTGGATGCCTCATCGGCAACCGCCGCCTACCCTGGGTCACTTGACTGTACGTCAGATGGATCATCCGGCAGCAGGGCGGTAACGGGGGCGCATGGAACCCATCAGCATCGGCGCGCGTGTCTCGTCGGCCGTCGCGGGACCGCTGGTCCGGCGGCTGTTCGCACAGCCGGGGCCGGGCGCCGGCCTGGTCGACTCGCCCGTACGCCTGGACCGGCTCGTCGCCTGGACCCAGAAGCGCACCCTCGGGGAGTCCGAAGTACGGCGTGTGGCCGAGCAGTTGGTGCGCGAGGCGTTGCGCAACGAGCCGGGCGAGCCTCCCGTACGCGCCGACGAGGAGACCGCGGTGGCCGACGCCCTCGCCGGAACCCTGATGGCGCTCGGCGAGATCGGAATGGACGAGGTGCAGGCCGTGAGGCTGCGGCCCGACGGCCTGGCGCTCGTGCTGCGCCGCGAGGCCGACGAGGACGTCCGTGCGTCCGTGCGCCATCTCTCCGGCGACGGCGAGGCGTTGTACGACAGCCTGCTGGAGCTGGCCTGCCTGCACATCCTGCACTTCTTCACCCGGCGCGACACCTTTCCCGCCGCCACCGCCGTGGAGACCGTGCGGATGCTGGACGAACTCGTCCAGCGCGTGGACCAGGCGCTCACCCGGCTGTCCGACCAGTCGTCCGAGGACGCCGAGTTCGAGCAGCGCTACCTCGCGCGGCTGGCCGAGAAACACGGCGAACTGCGCATCTTCGGCGTGGACTTCTCCGACCCGCGCCGTGCGCACTGGCCGCTCGGCGAGGCGTATCTGAGCCTGGAGACCCGGCAGATCGGCGGTGCGGGCTCCGGGCGGCGGCAGCGCGTCGAGGAGGCGCTGGCGCGCCATCCCCGTGTGATGCTGCGCGGCGTCGCCGGTTCGGGGAAGACCACCCTGGTGCAGTGGCTCGCCGTATCGGCCGCCACCCGGCGGCTGTCCGGCACCGGGCTCGAACACCTCGCGGCGCACGTGCCGTTCGTACTGCCGGTGCGCACGCTGACCCGCACGGCGGACGCGGAGCTGCCCGGGCCCAGCCAGTTCCTCGCGTCCGTCGGGCATCTCATCCACGACGAGGAGCCCGAGGGCTGGACGCTGCGCGTGCTGCGGTCGGGCCGCGGCATGCTGCTGATCGACGGGGTCGACGAGGCGCCGGAGGCCGACCGTGAGCGGGTACGCGCCTGGATCGCCGAACTGCTCAGCCTCTACCCCGAGGTGTACTGCCTGGTCACCAGCCGCCCCTCCGCGCTGGACACGGGCTGGCTACAGGAGTCGGCGTTCAGCGAGGTCACGCTGCTCGACCTGAGCCGCCACGACATCGAGCGCTTCGTACACAGATGGCACGCCGCCGTGGCCACCACCGTGCGGGCACGGGACCGGCAGGCCGTCACCGAACTGCGCGACTCGCTCGTCAACACCCTCCACACAAAGCCCGACCTGCGTCAGCTCGCCACCAACCCGCTGCTGTGCGCGCTGATCTGCGCGCTGCACCGGGACCGCCACAGGGAACTGCCGCGCGACCGCATGGCGTTGTACGAGGCCGCGCTGAGCATGCTGCTGCTTCGCCGCGACGAGGAACGCGAGGTCCAGCCGCCGGAGGGCATCAACCCCTCCGCGCCCGCCGAGAAGCAGATGCTCCAGCGCATCGCCTTCTGGCTGCTCCAGAACGGCCGCGCGGAGGTCCACAGGAACAGCGCGGAACGCATCATCGAGCGTGCCCTGCCCGCCATGCCGCAGGTGGCGGCGCCCGAGCAGGCACCCGCCGTGCTGCGCTACCTGCTGCTGCGCACCGGGCTGCTGCTCCAGCCCACGGACCGCACCCTCAGCTTCGTACACCGTGTCTTCCAGGACTTCCTCGCCGCACGGCAGATCGTCGAGGACGAGCTGTTCGGGATGCTCGTCGACAACGCGCACAAGGACCAGTGGGAAGACGTGGTCCGCATGACCCTCGGCCACTGCCGCGAACGCGAGTGCACCGAGGTGCTCGACGGGCTGCTGGAGAAGGGCGAGGCCGCGCGGCGCGCAAGCCTCGGGCTGCGCTGGCGGCGGCTGCATCTGCTCGCCGTCTCCGGCCTGGAGCATGTCACGACGCTCGACCCGGAGGTCCGTGCGAGGACCCAGTCCTACGGGCGCGCACTGTGGCCGCCCGAGGACGACGACAGGGCCGCACGGATGCTCGCGGACGTGGGCCCCGTCGTACTCGACATCGTGCCGGAGGCCGCCGAAGTCGCGAACGAGCGCGAGGCGGAGGCCGCGGTGCAGATCGCCGGACGTGTCGGCGGCAACAGGGCACTGCATCTGCTGCGTCAGTACCGCACGCACAGTGCGCCCGGCGTACGGCAGCGCCTCGCCGACGCCTGGGGGAGTTTCGACGCCGCCCGCTACGCCGACGAAGTGCTCTCCCACGTCCCGCTGGAGGAGGTACGGCTCCACGTCGGCAGCCGCCGCGAACTGGCGGCCCTGGAGCAGCTCGGGCGGGTCTCGGAGATCGTCGTCGAGAGCGGTCTCGCCGCGGAGAGCACGGCGGGCCACCTCGTGGAGCATCTGGCGCCGAGGGAGCCCTGGTCGCTGCGCATCGAGGACTGCGCGGGCCTGGAAAGCTGCGCCCCGCTGGAGCGACTGCCGCTGCGGCAGCTCGAACTCTTCGGCGTGCCCGAGGAGTTGGACCTCACGCCCGTCGCCCGCATGTCACGGCTGCTGAGGCTCACCGTGCAGGGCAGACTGCCGGACCCGCTGCTGAGCGCGGCGCAGGAGGACGACTCCGAGCGCCGGGCGCCGCTGCGGGAGATGCGCATCGACGGGTTGCGGGCCGAGCCCGACGCGCTGGAGGGCATCGAGCGGCTGCGCGGCCTGGAGCATCTGATGGTTCAGCGGCCGACGATCGGCGCCGACGCGCTGGCACGGCTGGCGGTGCTGCCCAGGCTGCGCTCGCTGACGCTTCACGTCGCGGACACGGCGGAACTGGCCGAGGCCCCGCAGCTTCCGCAGGTACGTCATCTGGCGCTGCGCACCGTGGTGGGAGCCGCGGGCCTGGCCCCGCTGCCCGAGACCTTCCCCGGTGTCGAGAACGTCGTTCTCGCCCTCTCGGCCCGCTCGGGCGTACGGAGCATCGACCTCGCGCCGCTGCATCGCTGGGCGTCGCGCATCCGGTACGTGGCGGTGGAGAGCCCGCACCGGGTGACGGGGCGCAGGCCCTTCACCGACCGGCTGCACATCAGGCCGGAGCACGTCGGAGGGCCGACCTTCGCCGACATGGTCAGCTCGTACTACGGCTGGAGCCGTATCCCTGTCGTACCGGCGCAGTACGGACCGGACGGTGACGGGAGAGGGGCTGACCGGCCGGACGGTGACGGCCGGGACGGTGACGCTGCCGGGCAGCGCCCGGCGCCGCAGGGGTGAGCCGACGGCGCCGCCGAGAAGTCGCCGGTGTCCCAACTGCCCCCGTACGCCGCCCCCTTCGGACCCCCCGGCTCAGGACCGTGTGAGCCTCGCCCCCACGGGCCCCGCCGCTGCCGTGCGCCGATCACCGGCGAGACCGCGCCACCAGGGCGTACGGGGAAGTGACGGCGCGGACGGTTCGAAGCTGCCGCCGGGCATCGGCACCGCCGTCCGCACGCCTGCCTCCGCCGCGGCGGCCAGCAGCCGCTCGCCGGGCTCCGCCCACGGATGCGGCGCGAGATTGAAGGTGCCCCAGTGGATCGGCAGCATCGCACCGCCGGCGCCCGTCAGATCGCGGTGTGCCCGCAGCCCCTCCTCCGGCGTCATATGGATGTCCGGCCAGAACTCGCTGTACGCGCCGATCTGGATCATCGTCGCGTCGAACGGTCCGTACTCGGCGCCGATCTCCGCGAAGCCGGGGAAGTAGCCCGTGTCGCCGCTGTGGAAGACCCGGTGCTCGGGGCCCTCGACGGCCCAGGACGCCCACAGCGTGCGCTGCTTGTTGCGAAGGCCCCTGCCGCAGAAGTGCCGCGCCGGGGTCGCCGTCAGGCGCAGCCCGGCGATGTCCGCCGACTCGTGCCAGTCCAGCTCCGTGAACCGCTCCGGCGGCACGCCCCATCTCTCCAGATGGGCGCCGACGCCGAGCGTCACCGCGAACGGCACGTCGCTCCCGGCCAGTCGGCGGACCGTGGGCAGATCGAGATGGTCGTAGTGGTCGTGTGAGATCACGACGGCGTCCAGCCGTCCGAGCGAGTCGAGCGGCACGGGCACGGCATGCAGCCGTCGCGGCCCGATGAACGAGAACGGCGAGCAGCGGCTGCCCCACACCGGGTCGAAGAGCACCCGTCTGCCGTCGATCTCCGCGAGCACGGTGGCGTGACCCAGCCAGGTCAGCCGCAGGCCGGAGGCGGGCGGGGAAGTCAGATCGGGGCGGACGAGCGGCACGGGCCCGTCGGGTCTGCGTCCGTCGCGGCTGAGCAGGGCCCGCAGCATCTCGCGTCTGCTGCGCACGGCTCTCGGCATCCGCTCCGCGGGCTCGGGATTGCGGAACGACCCGGTCTCCGCGTCGTAGTTGGGCGACCGCTCGATGCGGGCCAGGCGTTCCCCGGAGGGCTCCGCGCCGAAGGAGAGGGGGTTGAAGCCGAGTACGCCGCTCATCGAGTTCTCCCGTTCCGCTGATCTCCGCACCTGGGTGCCCTTGCCCGGCGCCGGTACGCCTGGCTGCCGTACCGGCGAGGCCGCCGGTTCCAGATGCCAGGTGCCAGGTGTCCCCGGTGTCCAGGTTCCGGTGTGCCTGGGCAACGCCGTCCTGTGCCCGGTTTGTTCCCCGGCGATGAGTTCCCCCGCGCCCCACGGTCACCACAGGGACCGGAGAACGGACCGTTCCGGGACCGGGCGGCAGCCGCTGGGCCGGTGCCCGGGGACCCGGGGAGAGGGTGTGCACAGTGACGACGATGCTCGATCTGGGGCCGCAGGCGCGTGAGGTGAAGGCACTGCTCGGCGGGGTGCGCGACGACGGGCTCGCGGCGCCGACTCCGTGCGGCTCGTATTCCGTACGGGAGCTGCTGGGGCATCTGCTCGACCTGGCCCGTGCCTTCACCGACGCCGCGCGCAAGGACCTCGGCGCCGGCACGGACCGGGACCCCTCCGCGTCGCTGCCGCGGCTGCCGGACGACTGGCGCGAGCGGCTGCCCGTACAGCTCGACGAGCTGGCCGCGGCGTGGCGCAGCGAGGCGGCGTGGGAGGGGGACACCAGAGCCGGCGGAGTCGATCTGCCCGGCTCCGTCGCGGGCATCGTCGCGATCAACGAACTCGTCCTGCACGGCTGGGACTTGGCCCGTGCCACAGGCCAGGAGTACCGGGGCGACCCGGCCGCGCTGGAGGCCTCGGTCGGCATGCTCTCCCAGACGGGCCCGGCCGAGCGTGCCCCGATGTTCGGCCCGGCCGTGGAGGTGTCCGAAGAGGCGTCGCTGCTGGACCGTGCAGTGGCCCTCGGGGGACGCAGCCCCGACTGGAGCCCGCCGGAGCGCTCCACGGCGCGTTGACGCGGCGCGCGAGCGAATGGCATCGTTCCCACATGGGATCGATGCCATGGGTGCGCGCCGCCGGTCCCGGAAGGGAACCGCGGTGGGGCTCCGTATCTGTGACGACGTCTTCCTCCACGAGGACACCTGCCACGTCTACGTCCTGCGGGACCGGGACACCCGGCAGGCGGTGCTCGTGGACTTCGGCAGCGGCGATGTGCTGGACCGCCTCGGCGAGTTCGGCGTCGACCGCGTCACCGACGTGCTCGTCACCCATCACCACCGCGACCAGGTGCAGGGCCTGGCGCGTGCCGTCGCCGCGGGCATAAGGATCTGGGTGCCGCCCGTCGAGGCGGATCTGATCGCCCGGGTCGACGAGCACTGGCGCACCCGCCCGCTCGACAACGACTACGACGTACGCCAGGACCGCTACTCGCTGCTGGAGCAGGTGCCGGTCACCGGCACCGTCGCCGAGTACCGCACCGAGCGCTACGGCGCCTTCGACGTCTACACCCACCCGCTGCCCGGCCACACCGTCGGCTCCGTGGGCTACTTCGTGGACATCGGCGGGCGGCGCCTCGCCTTCACCGGCGACCTCGTTCACGGCGAGGGCCGCGTATGGTCGCTCGCCGCGACCCAGTGGGCCTACACCGGCTTCCACGAGACAGCCGGCATGGAGGGCGTGGCCGCCACCGTGCTCTCCAGCATGCAGGTGCTCGAACGCGAGCCGGAGCTGCTGCTGCCCTCGCACGGCGACATCGTCACCGACCCGCCCGCGGCCGTGGCACGCGCCCGCCGCGCGTTGCAGGAACTGCTCGACATGCGACGCCGCACCCCATGGGACCCGGAGGGGAAGCTCCGCGACCCCTGGCGCGAGGTCACACCGCACCTGCTGCGCAACACCACCAGCATGGCCAACTCCTACGCCCTGCTCTCCGACCACGGCACCGCGCTGCTGCTGGACTTCGGCTACGACTTGACCACCGGTCTCGCGGGCGGCGGCGACCGCTCCTCACGGCGCCCGCTGCTGGCGTCCATCGAGGCGCTGCGCCGCCGGCACGGCGTCGACCGCGTCGAGGTGGCGCTGCCGACCCACTACCACGACGACCATGTGGCCGGGTTCAACCTGCTGCGCGAGGTGCACGGCACCCAGGTGTACTCGCCGTCCCACATCGCGCCCGTGCTCCGGTCGCCGGAGCGCTGGGACCTGCCCTGCCTGTGGTACGACCCGATCCCCGTGGACCGTGAACTGGCCCCCGGGGGTGCTCCGTTGCGCTGGCGCGAGTACGAGATCGGCGTGCACGAGCTGCCCGGCCACACCCTCTACGCCGCGGCGTACTCCTTCACCGCCGACGGGCGGTCCGTCATCGCCACGGGCGACCAGCAGAGCACCGAATGGGAGCCGGGCATCCGCCCGGAACTCCTCAACTACCAGTACCGCAACAGGTTCCGCATCGACGACTTCGTACACAGCGCCGAGCTGTACCGGAAGCTGCGGCCCGAGCTAATGATCAGCGGCCACTGGGCGCCCTTCGAGGTCGGCGACGACTATCTGGACATGCTGCTCGCCGAGGGCGAGAGGCTCGCCCGTCTCCACCGCGAACTGCTGCCCCGCGACGTCGACTTGGGCGCCGAGGGCTTCGCCGCGCGCATCGACCCGTATCGCAGCGCGGTGCCGCCCGGTGGGACGGTGTCCCTCGAAGCCGCCGTACGCAATCCCTTCCCGCGGCGGGAGACGGCCGAGGTGACGCTGTGCGTGCCGGACGGGTGGGACGCCGAACCGGCGCTACGCCAGGTGGAGTTGCCGCCGAGCGGCGAGGCGGCGGTGCGATTCCTGCTGCGGGTGCCGCGTGCCGCCGCCGCTGCCGAACGGCGGCGCGTGGCCGTGGACTTGACGGTCGGACGCATGCGGCTGGGCCAGCAGGCTGAGGCGCTGGTGAGCGTCCGATGAGCACCGCGCACCAGGAGCCCGCGAGCGGTCGGGCCGCGGACGGCCGCCCCGACGGCTCCCTGGGGGACGACGCCGTCCACGCCGCGTACGGAGCGGACGGCAGCGTCGAAGTCATCGCACCCGCCTACGAGTTGACCGTCGCCGCCGAAGGACTGACGGCGCGGCTGACCGCCCGGCGGGCCCACGAACGCCCTGAACAGCCGTATGGGTCGCACGGGCAGCCCCCCGACGATGCCGCACGGCCCGGGGAAGGCCGCCGCACGGCGACGTATGGCGCGCCGCTGCTTCTCCAACTGGCCGGCGCCGTGGACCGTCTGGGCGCAGACGACGAGACGCTCTCGGTCTGCGCGCCGCACCTGGAGAGCGAACCTCCGCACCCCTGGCCGCGTGTCACCGTCAGCCGTCGCAGCACCGCATGGCGCCACGCCGTCACCCGTATCGACTGCACACCCCGCGGGCCCCAACTGCGCTGGGAGGTAACGGGATCGGGCCGGGTGACGTCGGTGCTGCCCTTCGCCGTACGGGCCGCGCTCGGCGGACGCGGCGGCGGTCTGCGGCCCAGCGGCCATGACTGGCGCACCCTCTTCACGCCCAATCCCGGACCACCCCGGCGACTGACCCGTGGCGCGGGGGAGAGCGCGGTCGTCGGCGCGTACGGGGACGCGCGGCCCGGTCGCGGCCACTGGTTCTTCACCCCCGCGCCGCTGTGCCTCGCGCTCACGGAGGAGGAACTGCCGGACGACACCGACTTGTCGAACCCCGCCGGAGACGATCCGTCCGCGCCGGGAGACTGGTGGACGATCGGCCTCGGCGACCCGGTCGACCGGCTCACCTTCACACAACTCGCCTATGTCCCCTCCGACTCGGGCTTCCACCTTCGGCTGGACTACGAGGGGCACACACGTACCGAGCACCCCGACGGCGCCCGGGGCGGCGAGGACGGCACAGCCGAAGGCGACGCCGGGCAGGCCGCGTTCACCTCGCCCGCGGTGCTGCTGGCCCCCGGCCATCCCGACCCGTACTCCGGGCTGCGCGCCCACCGCGAATGGCTCTCGGGACACGGCTGGGCGGCGGCCCCCGGCCGCGACCGCCCGCCCGCAAGGCGGCCCGGCTGGTGGCGGGAGCCGATGTTCTGCGGCTGGGGCGCGCAGTCGGCGCGTGCGAAGGAGACCCGGCGCCCCGCGCCGGACCTCAGCACGCAGCAGGAGTACGACGCCCATCTGGCACTGCTCGACGCCCACGGCCTCGACCCCGGCACGGTCGTCGTCGACGACAAGTGGCAGCGTGCGTACGGCTCTTGGGAACCCGACCGGGCCAAGTGGCCCGATCTGCGCGGCTGGATCGGCGAGCGCCACGCCGAAGGCCGGAAGGTGCTGCTGTGGTGGCGCGCGTGGGCCACCGAGGGCGTGCCGGACGAGCTGTGCGTACGCACCCCCGACGGGCGCCCCGTGGCCCTCGACCCCGACCACCCCGGCGCTCGGCGCCTGCTCGACGGCAACATCCTCCGCATGCTGTCGCCCGCTCCCGGCGGGCTCGGCGCCGACGGACTGAAGATCGACTTCACGGCGGACACGCCCTCCGGCGCGAGCCTCGTCTCCCACGGGCCGCACTGGGGCATCGCGCTGCTGCACCGGCAGCTCGCCGTCATCCACGCCGCCGCGAAGCGCGCGAAGCCCGATGCGCTGGTCGTCACGCATACGCCGCACCCGGCGTTCGCCGACGTCACCGATATGATCCGGCTCAACGACATGCTGCGCCTCGACGACCCCGACCCGTACGCGCGGATCGTGCCGCAGATGCGTCTGCGGGCGGCCGTCGCCGAAGCCGCCTGCCCCGGGCTGCTGATCGACACCGACGACTGGTGCGCACCCGACCGTGAACAGTGGCGCGAGTACTGCGCCGTCAAGCACGAGCTGGGCGTGCCCGCCCTCTACGTGGTCTCCCGACTGGACCGCACGGGCGAGGAGTTGGCGGAGGACGACTACGCGGCGCTGCGTCGGTCGTGGGCACGGTGGCGCGAAGGCGGCCGGGCCGGACCGGGCGGGCAGGCCGCCCGCGCCCCGGACGCCGAGGACGGCCGGAAGACCAGGAGCTGAGAGAAGAGCACATGGGCAACGCACGCGCACGCAACGGGGGAAAGCGTGCTCGCGTCACGCTGCACGAGGTCGCCGAGGAAGCGGGCACCTCGCGCTCCACGGCCTCCCGCGCCCTGGGCGGACACGGCTATGTGGCCGAGCACATCAGGGAGCGGGTGCGCGCCGCCGCTGAGCGGCTCGGCTATGTGCCGGACGTCTCCGCCCGTACGCTCAAGGGCCGTTCGAGCCGGGTGATCGGGCTGCTCGTCTCCGATCTGCGCAACCAGTTCTACGCGCAGCTCGCCGCCGGCGTCGAACAGACCCTCTCGGCGGCCGGATACCAGGTCGTGCTCGTCGACGACCACGGGAGCGAGGAGCGGGCGGCCGACGGGGCGAGGGCGTTCCTGGCGATGCGCGCGGACGGCGTGCTCCTGGCACCGGTCGGCCGCCCGGCGACCGAGGTGCTTGTGGAACACGGCACGCCCGTCGTGGAGGTGGACCGGCGTTCGGGAGTACGCGGCTGCGACGCCGTCGCCATCGACAGCGAGAGCGGCTCACGCGCGGCCGTGGAGCATCTGCTGGAACTGGGCCACCGGAAGATCGCCGTCGTCGTGGACGAGACGAAGTGGGCCACCGGCAAGGACCGGCTGAAGGGGTACCGGGCCGCTCTGCGTGAGGCGGGCGTCCCGTACTCGCGCAGGCGCGTACTGGATCTCGGGCTGCGCCTGGGGCCTCGGCCCGGCACGGACGACGAGGACGATGCGGGCGGTACGGGCGCTGAGGACGGCACGGGCGGCCCGGACGACATGGCCGACACGTACTCCGGCGACCCCGGCGACGGCGGGCGCGATCCCGCCGGCGCGGTGGCGGCCCTGCTGGACGCCGACCCGGACGTGACCGCCGTCTTCGCCGCGAACAACGTCGTGGCCGAACTGGTCTGGCAGGTGCTCAAGCAGCGCGGCGCGGCCGTGCCGGAGGACTACTCGGTGGTCTCCTTCGACGACCAGACGTGGATGCGCATGGTCGAGCCGAAGCTGACGGCGGTGCGCCAGCCCGTCTACGACATGGGGCGGCGGGCGGCGGCGCTGCTGCTCGAACGCACCGGCGGCGGCCCGTCCCGCTCCCAATCCCACATCCTCCAGCCGGAGTTGGTCGTACGAGGCTCGACCGCGCCACCGGCGCGCGGCTGACCCGGCAGCCGACCTCAGGACCACCGCACCGCTCCCTCGGACAAGTGCGCCCGTCCGATGCATTGACGGGCCCCCCGGGTGTGGTTACGTTCTCATGTGGCATCGATGCCACACGCTGTACGCATGGCTCGTGCCACCACCCCCACGCCCTCATCCAGCTCCCGCCACGCCGTGTCGGCCACACGCTCGAAGGAGAGAACATGGCGGCACCACCAGGGCAGACGCCCTCCCGCAGGGGGAGGCGCGGCCCGGGACGACTCCTGCCGGGACGCCGCTTCCCGCACTGGCTCCGGCGCCTGCCCGCGCCGCGCGCACCGCACGGACCGCTGCGCACCGGCGCGGCCTGCTGCGCCGTGCTGTTGCTGCTGCCGCTGACCGCATGCGGCGGTGCGAGCGTCTCGGACGACCGCTCCGGCACGTTCACCACCATGGGCTTCGGGCTGGGCGACGCGATCGCCACGTCCCGGATCGACGACGCGCGCAAGGCGCTCGCGCCGAAGGGGATGAAGCTCCAGATCAACGAAGGCGCCTTCGACGAGCAGCAGTTCCTCTCCGCCGTGGCCGCCGGCGACCCCCCGGACGTCGTGAACATGGACCGCACGCTGATGGGCGGCTACGCGGCCCGCGGCGCGCTGCTCCCGCTGAACGAATGCCTGCGCAAGGAACACGTCGACACCGGCAAGTACCAGAAGTCGGCGATCAAGGAGACGACGCTCGACGGCGAGATCTACGGAATGCCTGACAGCTTCGACAGCCGCATCCTCCTCATGGACGCGTCCGTGCTGAGGAAGGCCGGACACGGTGCCACCGACAAGGACGTGGACACCTCCGACCTGAAGGGACTGCGCAAGCTCACCTCGGAGCTGAAGCAGTCGCAGGGCCGCAAGCTGACCCGTATCGGCTTCGACCCGAAGATCCCCGAGTTCTTCCCGATGTGGGTACGGGCCAACGGCGGCTCCCTGCTCAGCCCGGACGGCCGCACCGCGCGACTGGACAGCGAGCCCGTGGTGGAGGCCCTCACCTACACGGCGAAGCTGATCGAAGACCAGGGCGGCTGGGGGAAGTTCAAGGCGCTGCGTGACTCCTTCGACCAGTTCGGCAAGGGCAATCAGCTCGCCAGGCACCAGGTGGGCGCCTACCCCATGGAGGACTGGTACGTGGCCGTGCTCGGCGACACCTCACCGCAGGTCGACCTCGGCAGCGGCTATGTGAAGGACCGCGAGGGCAAGCCCGTCAACTACGTCTCCGGAACGGGCTGGGCGATACCCAAGGGCAGCAGGCACGTCGACGAGGCATGCACCTTCATCAAGACCATGACCTCCACCCGCGCCTGGGTGAAGGCCGCCAAGACCAAGGCGGAGGAGGTGCGTTCGCACGACGCCGTCTACACCGGCGACTTCACCGGCAACCTGGAGGCCGACCGGATCATCGAGTCGAAGGTGTGGAAGCCGAGCGGAAAGAAGGCGTTCGACGACGCGACACGGCGCCTCTACGACATCCAGGCCGAGGGCTTCGCGGTCCCGGCGAACGCCGCGGGCTCGGAGTTCAAACAGGCCTGGCAGAACGCGTGCAACCGCGTCCTCTCCGGTGACCAGACGCCCAGGCAGGCGCTGGAGGAGGCCCAGGGCGAGGCACAGAGCGCCCTCGACATAGCGAACCAGGGGCGGAGGTGACGACCGTGCCCAGCCCGACTGACGAAGCCCGCCGCGACGAGGCAGGCCGTACCGGTACGGCAGCGAGGACCGGCACCGCAGCGACGACCGGCACGGCAGGACGGACCGGCGGTGCGCCCGTGCCCGGCGCAGCCCCCGCCGACCGCCGGGAGCGTGCCCGCCGCTGGCGTGCCTCATGGCGCCGCAGCGAGACGCGTGCCGCCTATGGATTCCTCTCCCCGTGGATCTTCGGATTCGTCGTCCTCACCGCGGGGCCGATGATCGCGACGCTCTATCTGTCGTTCACCAACTACGACGGCATCAGCGAGCCGCGCGGCGTCGGAATGGAGAACTACCGGCAGCTCTTCGAGGACCCGTCCGTCGCCAAGTCCCTCATGAACACCCTGGTGTTCACGGTGCTGAGGGTGCCGCTGTCGATGGCCGTGGCACTCGCGCTCGCCATGCTGCTGCTGCGCGTCGGCCGCGCCACGGGCTTCTTCCGCACCCTGTTCTATCTGCCGGTGATGACACCGTCGGTGGCCGTCGGCATCCTCTTCCTGCTGCTGTTCAACGGCAACGTCGGCCTGATCAACACGGTCCTGGGTTTCGTCGGCATCGACGGGCCGAGCTGGACGACGGACGGCGACTGGATCAAACCCGGTCTGGTGCTGACGACCCTGTGGTCGGTCGGCTCCACGGTCATCATCTATCTGGCGGCGCTGAGGAACGTCCCTCAGGAGCTGTACGAGGCCGCGGAGATCGACGGCGTCGGCCGCCGCCAGGCGTTCGTCCATGTGACGCTGCCGCAGATCTCGGGCGCGCTGTTCTTCACGCTGATCGTCAACACCATCGCGTCGCTCCAGACGTTCACCGAGGCGTACACGGCCTTCTTCGGCTCCGCCAACTCCCAGACGTACAGCAACGACGCCGCGCTGTTCTACGTCGTGCACCTCTTCCAGCAGGCGTTCCAGTACATGCACCTGGGATACGCCTCCGCCCTCGCCTGGCTGCTCTTCCTGGTGATACTCGCGATCACCCTCGTCCAGGCCCGGCTCAGCAAGCGGTTCGTCTACTACGAGGGTGAGGAGCGATGACACAGCTCACCACGCCACCCGGGGGCGCGCCCGCTTCCGCCCCGTCCGCCGCCGACGCGTCCGCGGAGGCGCGCACGGCCCGCCCGAGGAGGGTGCGCCACCCCAGGGAGACGGCCGGGCCGGTCGGCCGCACCCTGCGGCTCATCGCGCTCGCCGCGATCTCCGTGGTCTTCATCTATCCGTTCCTGTGGCTGGTCAGCGCCTCGCTCAAGCCGTCGGAGAGCGTCTTCGACAACGTGCTGATCCCGCACGTCTTCCAGTGGGAGAACTACACCGGCATCTGGGACGAGGTGCCCCTGCTGACCTGGGTCGGCAACAGCGTCGTCGTCACCCTCGCCGCGGCCGTCACCGTCACCGTCAGCAGCGCGATCGTCGCCTTCGGCTTCGCCTACTTCCGATTCCCGGGCAGGAACGCGCTGTTCGGGCTCGTCATCTCCACGATGATGCTGCCCGCCGTGGTGCTGATGATCCCGCAGTACCTGGTGTGGAACTGGCTCCACCTGGCCAGCAGCCAGATCCCCCTGTGGGCGCCCAACCTCTTCGGCAGCGCCTTCTACATCTTCCTGCTGCGCCAGTTCTTCCTCGGCCTGCCCCGCGACCTGTTCGAGGCGGCACGCATCGACGGGGCGAGCTACTGGGGAATGTTCTGGCGGATCGCGCTTCCGCTGTGCAAGCCCGCGCTCGTCGTCACCTTCATCTTCGAGGTGCACGCGTCGTGGACGGACCTCGTACGGCCGCTGGTGTATCTGCGAGACCCGGAGCTGTACACGGTGCCGCGCGGACTGAAGGCGGTGCTCGACCAGTTCGGGGAGGGGGGCGAGATGCGCTGGGAGGTCGTGGCCGCCGCGAGCGTCATCGTCACCGTACCCATGATCATCGCGTTCTTCCTCTGTCAGAGGCATTTCGTGGAGGGCATCGCGACACAGGGACGGAAGGGTTGATGGCACTGGCATCGGACCGGCAGGAAGACCAGAACGCCTCGCGGGCCGTACTCGCCCTCGACGTCGGGGGCACCAAACTCGCGGCGGGCGTGGTGCGTTCGGACGGGAAGGTGCTCTCGTACGCCAAGTGCCCGACGGGGGTGGCGGACGGGCCCGCGGCATGCCTCGACCGGCTGTTCGCACTCGGCCGCGAGGTGCTGGACGAGCTGCCGGACGAGCACCGCGCGGACGGACGGAGGCACGGCCGGCCGACGCTGCTGGGCACCGGCATCGGCTGCGGCGGACCGCTCGACCCGGTGCGGGGCGTGCTGATCGCCCCGCCCCATCTGCCGGGCTGGAAGGACATCCCCGTCACGCGGCTCGCGGAGGACGCCTACGGGATGCCCGCCGTCCTCGACAACGACGGCACAGCGGGTGCGGCGGGGGAGTGGCGCTTCGGCGCGGGCCGCGGCACACGCAACCTCCTCTATATGACCGTCTCCACCGGCATCGGCGGCGGCATGATCGCCGACGGCCGCACCTACCGCGGCGCCGCGGGCAACGGCGGCGAGCCCGGCCACGTCACCGTCCGCTCGGACGGGCGCCGCTGCGCGGGCTGCGGACGCACGGGGTGTCTGGAGGCGTATGCGTCGGGCACCTCCATCGCCGAACGGGCCGCGGAGGCCGTCGAGTTGGCGGCCCGCGAGGGCGAGCGGACGTCGCTCGCGGGGGTGGAGCCGCTGACGGCGGTCGACGTGGCCGACGCAGTACGCGAGGGCGACCCCGTCGCCGTCCGGGTGTGGGACGAGACGACCGAGGCGCTCGGCAGCGGACTCGTCTCCATCGTCAACCTCTTCGAACCCGAACTCGTGGTCCTGGGAGGCGGGGTGACGCGCTCGGCAGATCTGCTGCTGCCACCGGTGCGGGACGCCGTCGCGCGCCTCGCCATGGGACCGGCGGCCTCGGCGGCACGCGTCGTCGCCGCGTCCGCGGGCGAACAGGCGGGCCTGCTCGGCGCCGCCGCCGTCGCCTTCGAACGGCTGCCGCAGCACGAGCAGTTGCCCACGCAGCCGGCCGCGCCGCTGTGACCGCCGTTCCATGAGCCGGGCGCCTCGCCTCCCGTCGGCTCCCGGCCGCAACCCGTAACCCGCAGCCCATACCCCGTGAAGGCACCCCGTCTTCCCGCCGACTCCCGGACCACGGCCCCGTATTCGCAGGCCCGAACAGATCGACAGACACCACACGTGGAGCGAGACCGACACATGGCCGAATCACCGACCGCGCCGCCGTACGAAACGGCCGGCCGGCAGCTCACCGACCATCTCGAAACGGCCGAACGCACCCGCGGACTGCTGCCCCTGCTGGGCACGGTCGCCGAGCGGCTGATCGAGGTCTTCCGGTCGGGCGGCCGTCTCTACACCTTCGGCAACGGCGGCAGCGCCGCGGACGCCCAGCATCTCGCCGCCGAACTGATCGGACGCTATCTGCGCGAAAGGCGACCGCTGCCCGCCGTGTCGCTCACCACCGACCCGTCGGTGACCTCGTGCATCGGCAACGACTACTCCTTCGAGGAGCTCTTCGCCCGGCAGGTGAGGGCGCTGGTGCGCGACGGCGACATGGTGATCGGCTTCACCACCTCCGGCAGGTCGCCCAACGTCGTACGCGGCCTGGCCGAGGCACGCGAGGCGGGCGCGGTCACCGTGCTGTTCTGCGGAGGCGAACAGCAGGGCATGCCCGCGGCCGCCCATGCCGACCACAGCCTCGTCGTACCGTCCACGACCACCGCCCGCATCCAGGAGATGCATCTGACGCTGCTGCATCTGCTCAGCGAGCAGGCCGACGCGTGGGCGGCGGACACCGAAGCCCCGACCCGAGACTCCCAAGGCGCCCACAAGTCCAGGGAGTTGCAAGAGCCCCCGCAGACCGGCACCGAGCCCCTGGAGACGACCGCATGACCAGCACCCCGGGGTCCGAGCGGACCCTTCACATGGTGGGAAACGCCCATATCGACCCGGTCTGGCTGTGGCGCTGGCCCGAGGGACTTCAGGAGATCCGCGCGACGTTCCGCTCCGCCGCGGACCGCATGGAGGAGTACCCCGACTTCGTCTTCACCTGCGACTCCGTGATGTACCTGGAGTGGATCGAACGCCACGACCCGCAGCTCTTCGCCACGATCCGCGAGCGCGTGGCGGAGGGCCGCTGGCAGGTCGTCGGCGGCTGGTGGATCGAGCCCGACTGCAACATCCCCTCCGGTGAGTCCTTCGTACGGCAGGCGCTGTACGGGCAGCGGTATCTGCTGGAGAAGTTCGGCACGGCCTCCACCGTCGGCTGCAACGTCGACCCCTTCGGGCACAACGCGATGCTGCCGCAGCTCCTGCGCAAGTCCCGCATGGACGGCTATATGTTCCTGCGGCCCGGACCGCACGAGCAGGAACTGCCCGGCCAGTTCTTCGACTGGGAGTCCCCCGACGGCTCCCGGGTCCTCGCCTACCGGCTGCCCAACGAGTACTGCACCCCGCCCCGGGACCTCGGCGGACACCTCGACAAGGCGCTCGGCCTGATGCCGTCCGGCGAACCGGAGCTGATGGTCTTCTACGGAGTCGGCAACCACGGCGGCGGCCCCACCAAGGCCAACATCGACAGCATCCACCGGCTGCACTCGATGGACGGGCTGCCCAACCTCCTGCTCAGCCACCCCGAGGCGTACTTCGCCCGGCTGCGCGAGCGTGCGGACAGGGACCGGTTCCCCGTGCACCGCGGCGAGCTACAGCACCACGGCCCCGGCTGCTACTCGTCCCACTCGGGCGTGAAGGAGTGGAACCGCCGTGCCGAGAACGAGCTCCAGCGAGCCGAGAAGTGGGCGTCCGTGGCCCGTGCCGTGGCAGGCGAGGAGTACCCGCACGAGCGGTTCGCCGAGGCGTGGAAGCTGGTCCTGTTCAACCAGTTCCACGACATCCTCGCCGGTACGTCGCTGCGCTCCGCCTACGAGGACGCCCGCGACGACTACGGCCGTGCGCGCTCCCTCGCCGCCGAGATCTTCAACCGCTCCGTGCAGGCCATCTCCCGTCGCGTGCACATCCCGCTGCCCCGACAGCCGGAGCACACGCAGCCGTTGGTCGTCTTCAACCCGCACCCGTGGGAGCTGGAGGCCGACGTGGAGGCGGAGTACCTGCACGCGGCGGGCGCCGCCCTCACCGACGACGAAGGCGCCCCCATAGCGGTACAGCACACCCGCAGCGAGGCCACCATGGCCGGCAACAGGCGGCGCATCGCCTTCCGGGCCTCGGTGCCGCCGCTCGGTCACCGGGTCTACCACCTGCTGCCCGGCGCGGTGCCCCCGGCAGAGGCCGCGGGGGAGACGGCGGGGAACGCTGCCCCCGGACCCGTACGCGCAAGCGAGAGCGCCCTGGAGAACGAGCATCTGCGGCTGGAGATCGATCCCGCCACCGGCTGGCTCAGCTCGCTCGTCGCCAAGGACCAGGGCTGCGAGCTGCTGCCGCCCGAACCCGGCCCGCACGCCGTCGTCGTCGACGACCCGTCCGACACCTGGGGCCACCGGGTGCGTTCCTACGACGACGTCGCCGGAGTCTTCCGCTGCACCCGCGTCCGGCTCGTGGAGCACGGCCCGGTGCGTGCGGTGCTGCGCGTGGAGAGCGCCTACGAACGCTCCGAACTGGCCGAGGAGTTCGTGCTCTCCGCGGGCTCACGGCAGGTCGAGGTGCGTACCCGCGTCAACTGGCAGGAGAAGCTGAAGCTGCTCAAGCTCCGCTTCCCCACGGCCCTTTCGGACGTCACCGCCACCCACGAGATCCCCTACGGCCATCTGGAGCGCACCCCCGACGGCACCGAGGAGCCCGCACAGGCGTGGGTGGACGTCACCGGCAGCCTGCCGGACGGCGCACGCGCCGGGCTTTCCGTCGCCAACGACAGCAAGTACGGGCACGACGTGCTCGGCGGTGAGATCGGGATGACCGCGCTGCGCAGCCCCGTCTACGCCTGGCACGAGCCCCAGCAGCTCGACCCGGACGGCATCTACGAGTATCTGGACCAGGGCGTACAGCACTTCCGCACGCTGCTGATCCCGCACGGCGGCGACTGGCGTGCGGCCGACCCGGTGCGCCGTGCGGCCGAGCTGAACCAGCCCGCGTTCTCGCTGCTGGAGACCTTCCACGAAGGGCCCGTCGCCCAGCGCGTCTCCAACGCCGACGACGGCGGGGGCAGCGTGGTGGTCACCGTGGTCAAGGGCGCGGAGGACGGCGGCGGCGATCTGGTCGTACGTGCCTATGAGTCCGCGGGCCGCGACGCCGAGGCCCGTATCACCCTGCCGATGCTGGGCGGGCGCACGATCGAGGCAGCGTTCGGGCCGTGTGAGATCAAGACGTTCCGGGTGCCGTCCGACTCCGGACTGCCCGTCGTCGAGACCGACTTGCTGGAGTTCGCTCCGGAAAGGAGCGCGGAGGAGGCCCCGGCCGAGGGACCTGGCGAGTCCTCCGAGGCCGCCGAGGCACCCGCTGAAGGCGCGTCTACCGAATGACGCTCCGGGCACACGAGCAGCCGCAGGCATACGCGCGGGGGTACCGGGAGGCGCTCGGCGACGGCTGGCAGCTTCGCGGCTGCCTCGGCGACACCTGGCGCTGGCTGTGCGGGCCCGGCCGTCCCGAGGGCGAACCGGGCTGGCACCCCGCGCGGGTGCCCGGCTCCGTACTGGACGACCTGCGTCGCGCGGGCGAGGTGCCCGACCCGTACCACGGGACGCAGAGCCTCGCCGCCGAGTGGGTGCCGCAGCGCACCTGGCTCTACCGCCGCACGCTGCGCCTGCCGCACGGCCCTCCGGGCGAGGGCCGGCGGGCGCTGCTGTGCTTCGAAGGCGTCGACCACGACGCGACGGTGCTGCTCGACGGGCATGAAGTCGCCCGGCACGAGGGGATGTTCACGCGGTTCGAGGTGGACGTGACCGAGCAGGTCCGAGACGGCGAGCCGCATCTGCTCGCCGTCGCCGTCCATCCCGCACCGCCGAGCGAGCCGCAGGTCGGCCGCACCGACAGGGTCCGTACGCACAAGAGCCGCATGGACTACGGCTGGGACTTCTGCCCCCGGATGATCCACCAGGGCATCTGGCGGCCGGTGACGCTGGAGGTCGCCGGGCCGCTGCGGCTGGCGTCGGCCGCCGTGGGCGCGGAACTGCGAGGAACAGGAGGAACGGGCGCACAGGAGGGCGGTGCCGAGGCCGCCGAGGGCCTCATCCGTGCCGAGGTCGCCGTCGAGGCGGCGGCCGGGACGGAGGGCGTGCTGCATGCGGCGGTCCACGGCCCGGACGGGGCGCTCGTCGCCGAGCAGCGGTGCGAAGTGCCCGTCGGAGGCGGCGAGTCGACGATGGAGCTGACCGTGCCGCGCCCGGCACTCTGGTGGCCCAACGGCCATGGGGAACAGCCCCTGTACGACGTCGAGTTGAGCCTGGCGGACACCGCCGGGAACCAAGTGGGTCCCGTCCGCAGAGCGAGCACCGGCTTCCGCGGGCTGCGCCTCGTGGCCAACCCGGGGGCGCCGCACGACGCGCTGCCCTACACCCTCGAAGTCAACGGCCGCCGCATCCACATCAAGGGCTGGAACTGGGTCCCCGCGGACGCCCTCTACGGCGTGCCGCGTCCCGCCCGCCTGGAGCATCTGCTGCGGCTGGCGGCGGACGCCCATGTGACGCTGCTGCGTGTCTGGGGCGGCGGACTGATCGAGAGCGACGGGTTCTACGAGCTGTGCGACCGGCTGGGGCTGCTGGTGTGGCAGGAGTTCAGCCTCTCCAGCTCCGGCATCGACTCGGTGCCGTGCGCCGACCCGGCGTATGTGGAGCTGCTGGCCCGCGAGGCCCGGGAGCTGCTGCCGCCGATGCGCCACCATCCTTCGCTCGCGGTGTGGGGTCCGGGCAACGAGCTCCATGACACCGCCGCCGCAAGGCCGTTGGCGGAGGCGGACTCCCCTGCGATCGCGGCGCTGGCGGACGCCGTCGCCGAAGTGGACCCGACGCGGGCCTGGTTGCCCGGCTCGCCCTCCGGGCGGGACTTCCTCTTCCGTGGCGGCGGCGAGGGCCCGTACGGCTCGGGAACCGCGGACGGGGCGCACGACGGGGCGCACGACGACCGCCGGACGAGCGATCAGCACACCGAGCGCCGCGAGCCCGGCGAGCACACCGAGCACCGCGAGCACACCGAGCCCGAGCCCCGTGAGTCCCGCGAGCACGGACAGCACGATGTGCACGGGCCGTGGGAGCACCAGGGCATCGGCGCACAGCAGGACCTCTACGACGGCGGAATCTGCCTGCTCCACAGCGAGTTCGGCGTGGAGGGCATGGCCCACACCCGCACCTGGGACGCCGTCGTACCACCCGGCGCGCACTGGCCCACCGGCCGCGACAACCCCGTGATGGAGCATCTGGGGGCCTGGTGGAACAACACGCCCCTGGTGCGTGGGGCGTTCGGCGGGCGGCCCGCGGACGTGGCGACGATGCGCCGCGCCAGCCAGCAACTCCAGTACGACGGGCTGCGGTACGCCGTCGAGGCCACGCTGCGCAGGGCGCCACGAGCGTCGGGCTGCATACCGTGGCAGTTCGACGAGCCGTTCCCGAACGCCTGGTGCACCGCCGCCGTCGACCACCGGGGCGACCCAAAGCCCGCCTATCACGGGGTGCGCCGCGCCTATCGCCCCGCCCACGTGTGCGCACGCTTCCCCACGCAGGCGTGGGCCGGGCGCGACACGTTCACCGCCGAACTGTGGTCCTGGCAGCGGCAGTCGCCCGGGGAGACCGTGCGCGGCGGCACGGTACGGGCACACCTCGCCGACGTCGACGGCACCGTGCACGCCGCATGCGAGCTGCCCGTAGGCGAACCCTCGGCGGAGGGCCCGGCGACCTGCGTACCGGCCGCCCGAGCCGGGGTCCTCACCGCGCCGCTGGCATCCCTGCCGGGTGAACTCTTCGTTCTGCACCTGGAGTTGTGCGACGCGGACGGCGGAAGCCTGGCCACCAGCCGCTGGGTGCACAGCCGCACCGGGGACCTCGCCCCGCTGCTCGACCTGCCCGCGGCACGCATCGAGACCATCACCGAACCGGGGCTGCGCGCCGTGCACTTGAGGCATCTCGGCGGTCCCGCGGCGCTGGGCCTGTATCTGACGGACGCCCGCCCGATCGAGGCGGAGGGCTGGGCCGTCTTCGGGGACAACATGCTGGACCTGCTGCCCGGCGAGTCCGTACGGGTGCCCGTCACCTGGCGTTCCGCGGGCGAGGAGGGCCGCACCGTACGAGTGGAAGGATGGAACACGCGTGCCCGCGAGCTGCGCTGAGGAGGAGTCCGGCGGCGGCCTGGTGCTGCGCCGTGCCGGGCAGGGCGGCCAGGCCGAAGTCCCCTACGTGGTGGCGGTGTTGACGGAGGACGGCGACTGCCTGCCGGTCCCGGCCGCCGAGACCGTACGGCACGGCGACGGCAGCGTCGCCGTACGCGGAGAGGCACACGGCTTCGCCGCGGAGCTGCGGCTGACGGCACCGGACGCCGGTGACGAGGCCCGTGAGTCACGCGACGCCTCGCTTACCGTGCGGCGCACCGCGGACACTTCCGTGAGGGCCGCGCTGCGGGCCGAGTTGCGCCTTGGCGCCCTCGACGGCGAGGACCCGGGCTGGCTCGTCCCCGGCGTCTTCTACAGGCAGAACAGGCTGCCCGACTGCACACGCCCGTACCCGCGTTACGAGGCGGGCGTGCGCGACGCGGCGTCCATGACGTGGGACGCCTGGTCGTTCCGCGCGGACCGCTGCGCGACCCCGGCCGTCTTCGCCCGCGACGGCGAAGGCGGCGGCGCACTCGTACTCGCCGCCGAGCACGGCCCGTTGGGAGAGTCGGGCGTCGGCTTCGCGCTGCTGCCCGGCGGGCGGCCCGCGCTGCGGCTGCACGCCCCGTACCGCGAGGAGCCCGTCAGCTACTACGGCTCGTCCGAACCCAGGCCCGCCGAGACCCCCGCCCATCTGTGGCGGCCCGGCGAGTCCCACACCCTCGGCTTCGCCGTCCACCTCCTCGACGCGGACCCGCACGCCTACGCGCCGGTGCTGCGCGCCCACCACGAACGCACCTCGGATACGGGCCAGGACGCTGCGGGCCAGGGCGCGACGGGCCAGGACCCGCGGCGGCACGCCCCCGCGGCGTGGGTGAGCCTGGAGGAGGCCGCCGAACTGACCGCGTACGGGCTGCACCGCTGGCACTACCGCCCCGACCCGCCCGTACTGCTGGAGACGGCCGCCTTCGACCGCGAAGCGCTCGGGGAGAGCGGCGACAGGCAGGCCATGCACGTCTCCTGGATCAGCGGCGTCCCCTACGCGCACGCCCTGCTGCTGCACGCACGCCGCACGGGCGACGCCGAGCAGGCGGACGCCGCGGTCGGCGTGCTCGACCACATCGCCGGGAACCTCACACCCGGCGGCACCTTCTGGGGCCAGTGGACGAGGAAGAACGGCTGGGCACACGGCTGGCATCCCGACAGCAGGCGGCTGCACTCCCGCACACTCGCCGACGCCACGCTCTTCCTGCTGCGCGCCCTCGTCGCGGAACGGGCAGGCGGCAGGGACCATCCGCGGTGGGAGCGTGCGGTGCGCTCCAACCTCGCGGCGGCGGCAGCGGGCCAGGACACCGCAACGGGACGGCTGCCCGCCGCACTCGACAGCCGCACGGGCGAGGCGCTGGACCACCGGGGCGGCGCCGGGCTCTCCTGGATCGCGCCGCTCGCCGAGGCCGCGGGCGCACTGGGCGAACCCTCGCTGCTGGACGCCGCGCGGCGCGCGGGCGCGCACCACGCGGCCGACGTACGGGCCGAATTCCTCTGCGGCGCACCGGAGGACGTCTCCCTCGCCCCCACCTCCGAGGACGGCTACAACGCGCTGATCGCCTACACGCTGCTGTACGAGGCCGACCCAGGCGACGCCCGATGGCTGGAACTCGCCCGCCACGCCGCCGACTGGACACTGACCTTCCGCTACACCTACGACGTGCACTTCCCCGAGGACACCCTCCTCGGGCGCTACGGCTTCCGTACCCGGGGAGCGGACCAGGCGTCGCCCTCCAACCAGCATCTGCATGCCTTCGGGCTGATCTGCCTGCCCGAGACCGTGCGGCTGGCGCGGCATCTCGGCGATCCTTACTACCTGCGCTCGGCACGCGAGAACCTCGACTGCTTCCGGCAGTTCGTCGCCCGCCGTGACGGCGACTTCAACGCCTACCGGGGCATGGTCAGCGAGCGCTTCTACCAGACGGAGTGCTTCCAGGCGAAGGGGATGCTGCTCACGCTCTCCCACGCGTGGTCGGCCGGGGTGCTGCTGTACGCGTGCGAGACGGCGCGGAGCATGCCCGAATTCCGGCAGCCGGCACGCGAGCCGGTGCGCGGCCCGCAGCGGGAGGCCGACGTCGACGCGGAACCGGACGCGGAACCGGACGGGCGCACCGGCGAAGGTTCCGGCCCTGACCGGGAGCAACCGCTGCGCTTCCCAAGGGAGTTCCGCTGGGGCACCGCCACATCCGCGTACCAGGTCGAGGGCGCCGCGGACGCCGACGGGAGGGGCGAGTCGATCTGGGACCGCTTCTGCCGGGTGCCCGGTGCGGTGGAGAACGGCGACACGGGCGACGTGGCCTGCGACATGTACCGGCGTGCCTCCGACGACATCGCGCTGATGGCCCGGCTGGGCGTCGGCGCCCACCGGTTCTCGATCGCCTGGCCGCGCATCGTGCCGTCCGGCACGGGACGCGTCGAGCCGCGCGGCCTGGCGCACTACGACCGCTTCATCGACACCCTCCTCGAACACGGCATCAGCCCGCTCGTCACCCTCTACCACTGGGACCTGCCGCAGCCGCTCCAGGAGCGCGGCGGGTGGCGGGCCCGCGAGACGGCGGAGGCGTTCGCCGAGTACGCCGAGGTGTGCTTCGACGCCTTCGGGGACCGCGTACGGGACTGGGTCACCGTCAACGAGCCGTGGATCGCCGGGCTGCTGGGCCACCAACTCGGGCTGCACGCACCGGGGGAGAGGGACCTGGCGGGCTCGGTGAAGGCCATGCACCATCTGCTGCTGGCACATGGGATGGCCGCGCCCCGCGCGGGCCGTGACGCCCGTACGGGGGTCGCACACGCACTGTTCCCGCACACGCCTGCCGACCCCGCCAGCGAGGCGGACCGTGCCGCGGCCCACGCCTCCGACGGCTACGTCAACCGCTGGTTCCTCGACGCCGTGCACGGCCGCGGTTACCCCGAGGACATGCGGCGGCACTGGGAACGAGCCGCGGGCGAACTGGACTTCGTACGGGACTCGGACATGGAGACCATCGGCTCCGGCAGCGACTTCATCGGCGTCAACTACTACACGCGGCGCATCGTCAGCGCCCGCGACCGGCAGGCCGCGGGCGCTGACGGCGGGGCATGGCCCTGGAAGGTGGAGCCCGGAAGGCCCGGGGTGCCACGGACCGACCTCGGCTGGGAGATCGTCCCCGGTGAGCTGAGCGCCCTGCTGATACGGCTCCACCGGGACTACCCCGGCGTTCCGCTGATGATCACGGAGAACGGAGGGATCTTCGGCGACGGCCCCGGCGAGGACGGCGCCGTCCGCGACGAGCGGCGCATCCGCTTCCTCCACTCCCATCTCCTCGCGGTGCACCGGGCGTTGGAGGCGGGCGCACCCGTCGAGGGCTACTACCACTGGTCGTTCATCGACAACTTCGAGTGGGCCATGGGCTACCGGCCGCGCTTCGGGCTCGTACACCTCGACCGCGAGACGCAGCGGCGCACGATCAAGGAGAGCGGCCACTGGTACGCACGTGTGGCACGCAGCGGGACGCTGAGCCCCTGGGCGGGGGAGCGCGGGTGACGGCGGCACGACGCGCAGGAGACACCCCGGGACCGGCGGACGGCGTCCAGCGTGGCCCGGCCCCCGGCCGGTGGGCGAAACCTCCCCGGCCTGCTCGCTCGACTTCCGCCGACTGCGGCCTGACAGGCGGAACTTGGGCCCGGACGTGACGGACCGAACCCCACGGACGGACCCACGGTGGAGGAGGGGAGGGCGCCGAAGGGTAAGGACGGGGAGGAGGTGACATGACAAGCGAAACGAACTCCCGCATCGGAACCACCCCCCGCGCCCCCCGTGGCCGTACGCCGCTGCTCGCCGGAATCGACGTCGGCAGCACCCACTGCAAGGCCCTGCTGTGCACACCGGACGGCAAGGTGCTCGCACGTGCCCACCGGGCCACACCACGAGAGGCGGACGGACTGGCCCATGACGCCGAAGAGTTGACGGCGGCGGCACTCGACGCGCTGGGCGACTGCGTACGCGCGGAAGGCCGTGCGCCCGACACGATCGGACTGACGGGGATGGCCGAGACCGGCGTGCCCCTGGACCGGCACGGCGCGCCCATCGGCCCCGTGATGGCGTGGAACGACCCGGCACCCTCCGAGCACGCCGAAGCGCTGCGCAGACGCCTGGGCGAGGCCGAACTCCACGCGGCCACAGGCGTACTGCCCAGCGCCAAGGTGCCCCTCGCACGCTGGTGCTGGCTGCGTGAACACCATCCGGAACGGCTCAGCCGCATGCGGCAGTGGGCGGGCGCCGCGGACCTCGTGGCACGTGCGCTGACCGGAAGGGTCGGCACCGACGCCACGTTCGCGCAGCGCAGCATGGCGTGGGAACCCGGCACGGCCGGCGCCGCTCTGGGCCGCTGGAGCGCCGGGCTCCTCGCGGAGGCCGGGCTCACGCCCGCCCAGATGCCGCATGTGCATCCGCCGGGCCGCCCCGTCGGCGCCGTCACCCGAAGTGCCGCCCGCCGCCTGGGACTTCGTGCCGGTACGCAGGTCGTCGTGGCCGGACACGACCACCTCGTGGGCGCATGGATCGCGGGCGCGAGGCACGCGGGCCTGGCGGCGGACTCGATGGGCACGGCCGAGGCGGTGCTCACGGTCTCGGCCGCTCCGCCGGACCGCTCCTCGGCGGCGGCCGAGGGGATGTCGTGGGGGCGGCACGCCGACGGCGAGCACTGGATCACCCTTGCGGGGATGGCCAGTTCGGGGGCGCTGGTGGAATGGTTCTGCGAACGCTTCCTCGGCGTGGGCGAGCAGAGCACGCCGGACGGCAACGCCGTGGAAGGTACGGCGCGTGGCGGCTCCGGGCGGCGTACGTCCCGACTGGCCGCCCGCTACGAGGAGTTCGCGCGGCTCGTCGCCGACTGCGGGCGGCGTGTGCCGGGTCAGGCACCGGCCCTGCCCAGCGGCATCACCGTCGAGCCCTATCTCCAGGGCCGCAGCGCCCCCCGCCCAGACCCGTCCGCGCGGCTCGCCGTACACGGCATGGGCGCCGGTCACGGTCCCGCCGATCTGGCGCTGGCCCTGCTGGAGGGAGCGGCGTACCAGGCGCGCTGGATGGCCGACGTACAGGCCGAGTTGACGGGTACGGCACCGCAGGCGGTGACGCTGCTCGGCGGCTCCACACGCCAGCGCACCTGGACGGCGCTGAAGGCCGCCGTCACGCCGTGGACCACCGAGATCTGCGCCGAGCCGGAGGCGCCCGCACTGGGCGCGGCGGCGTGGGGCGGCGCGGCGATCGGCCTCGACCCGGCGGCCATCCGGCCCGGCAGCACGCCCGTCGAAGCCGGAGGCCCGGCGGCCGACGCACACCGCGACGCCTACCGGGAACGGTTCCTGCCCCTGGTCACGGCGGAGCCCGCCACGTCCGGCGCCCCCCAACCGCAGCGGGTACGCGGGCGCGCGGGCAGGCAGGACCGAAGACACGCACAGGGACCGGGGCCGGGACAGGTACCGCCACCAGAGCCGTCGCGGGACGCAACCCGGCAGCCACCGCCGGAGGCAACGCGACATCGAGAACCGCGGGCATCACGAGAACCGCGGACTCCACGAGATGAGCAGGCATCGCGAGAAGGAGAGGCATCACGCCCATGAGTGCCGCCACACCAGCCTCACACGTGCCACCGGCCGCATCGGCCGGCTCAGGGCCGCAGTCGCAACCGCCCCTCGCGGGCGGATCACCGGCGCCCTCGGCGCTGGCCCGCCCCTCCGGGTGCTTCGCGATGGTCGCCATGGACCAGCGCGACTCGCTGCGCACCATGATGGCCGCCGCTGCCGCCCGCAGAGCCCACGGCGCCGCGGGGCCGGAGGCCGGCGCGGGTACGGAGGCGGGCGCCGGGGCGTCCGTACCGGACAGCGCACTCACCGACTTCAAGCTCGACGTCGCCCGCAGCCTCGGCCCCGCCGCGTCCGCCCTGCTCATCGACCATGACTACGGCTACCGCGCGCTGACGGACGCACGAGTGCTGCCGCCCTCCTGTGCGACGGTCCTCGCGGTAGACACCCTCGACCAGCGGCCCGGCGGCCCGGTCGAGGACACCGGCCTCGACGAGGGCGTCGACATAGCCGCGGCGGCGGCCGAAGGCACCCGCGCGCTCAAGCTCCTCGTCATCTGGCGCCGCGACGGCCACCGCGACCGGCGCACGGCACTCGCCGCGCGCTTCATCGAGCTGTGCCGCGCCGCGGGGCTCGCCTCCGTGCTCGAACCCGTGGCAAGGCCCACGCCCGAGGAGGAGGCCGCCGGTACGTTCGGGCTCAACGACGCCATCGTGGAGGCCGCGAGGGAACTGGCACCGCTGCGCCCCTCCCTCTACAAGTGCCAGGTCCCGTACGGAGGTTCGGGCACCCTCGGCGAGATCGCGGCGCAGGCCGAACGGATCGACGAGGAAGTCGACGTGCCATGGGTGGTGCTCTCCCAGGGCGTCGCGCGCGCCGACTTCCCACGTGCCGTGGAGGCGGCCTGCCGCGCCGGTGCGTCCGGCTTCCTCGCGGGGCGTGCCCTGTGGACCGACGCGCTCGACGCCGATGACCGCGGCGCACAGCTCCAAGGCCCGTGCGTGGAGCGGCTGCGGCGCCTCGCCGAGACCGTCGACGCGCACGGCCGCCCCTGGTGGCAGGCCCCCGCCGCCGTCAGCGGCGCCGGGGGTGCCGCATGAGCGCCCGGGTGTGCGTGCTGCACACCGTCGCCTCGCTGCCCGCCGTCTTCGATCCGCTGCTGCGCGAGGAGGCACCGGGGGTGAGCCCGTACCACGTGGTGGACGAGAGCCTGCTCGCCGACACCGTCGCCCATGGCCGACTGCCGCGCACCGCCGCCCGGTTGGCGGCCTACGTCACCCACGCCGAGGCGGCGGGCGCCCGCGCCGTGCTCGTCACGTGCTCATCCGTCGGGCCCGCGGCGGAGGCCGCACGTGCACTGACGGGGATACCGGTGCTGCGCGTGGACGACCCGATGGCGGCGGAGGCCGTGCGCAAGGGCCCGCGCATCGGCGTACTGGCCACCCTCGACTCCACGCTCACTCCGACCGCCGACCTCGTTCGCCGCCACGCGGACGCCCAGGGCGCACAGGTCGCCGTCACCACCACCACATGTCCCGGCGCCTACGAGGCGAGGCTGGCCGGACGCGGCGAGGAACACGACCGGCTCATCGCCCAGGAGGCGAGGCGACTGGCCGAGGACCACGATGTGCTCGTACTCGCCCAGGCGTCCATGGCCGCCGCCGTCGGCACGGTCGCCGAGGAGTGCGGCATACCGGTGCTCACGTCACCGCGCAGCGGCACCGCTCAACTGGCCGCGATCGACTGACAGCCGAGCCCCCTGCTGCGCGGTGCGGGCAGCGGCCCGCCGCCGGCCGGTGAGCGAGGACCGGCCCTGAAGCAGCCCTCAGGAGGCCCGGCAAGGCCGAACCACCCTGTCAGCCGCTGCAATTGAGGTCCGTCTGCCGCATGTGCCCCATCGGCTCGCCCGTGTCCGCGCGGGAGACCCGCCACAGCCGGACCGGGCCGGTCGCGGCCACCTCCTCGCCCGCCCGCACCGTGCCGAGGACCTTGCTCTCCGTGCTGTCACCGGCGTACCGGGGGGCGTGATCGTGCACCACCTCGCAGATCGCTCCTGCCTGCGCTGTGCCCCCGACCGAAGGGATCGCGATGGCGGCCACGGCGAGCGCGCAGGGCGCGGCCAGTCGAACTGCCAGTTTCCGCTTCTTCATCCTTCTCCCGGTTTCGGTACGGCTCGGCGCACATCTCCACCTCCATCGTGCCAACTGCACACCCCCGTCGGCACGTTCGGGGGTGGATTAGGCACTCTGTGCCATTCCGGAGGCAGTCCTTCCGATAGCGAGGGCCATCGCCATGATCGTGAGCTGAGGATTCACTTCCGGGCAGCTAGGCAGCGCGGAGCCATCGGCGATCAGCACTCCCCGCACCCCCCTCAGACGCCCCTCGGTGTCCGCCGGGGCGGTCTGCGGATCGGCGCCCAGTGCCACCGTTCCCGTCGGATGGAACGCCGACAGATGGAGCTGCTTTGCCGTCACCCCCCTGAGAAGTTCCCGGAGTTCGTCCTGCGAGTGCGCCTTCGGTGCCGACGGGATTCCTGTGAGGACCTCGTCCGCGCCCGCGGCGAAGAGCACCTTCCCCATCGCCTCGATCGCACGCATCAGCCGCCCCGCGTCCCGCTGTGCCAGGTCGTAGCGGAGCAGCGTACGACGGGCCCCCAGAACGCGGCCCGAAGGCAGATCCGCGATCATAGCGCCGAGCGTGGCGAGCGACGCGGCCCCGTCCAGTTCCCTGCGCAACGCCCGTCCCACACCCGGCAGTACGAACGACCCCATGCCGGGAGGCCCCGCTGTGGCCTCGATGAGGATGCCGTCGCCGTGCAGCTCCTCCACGCCGACGCTCTGGAGCACGCCCCGCCAGGCGGTGACCGGTTCGGCGAAGCGCCCCGCGACGCTCGCCGCCGGATGAATCGCGAGGTTGCGGCCGAGCCTGGGATGGCCGCCGAGGCCGGAGCGGCGCAGCAGCGCCGGCGAGTACAGCGCCCCCGCGGCGACCACCACGAGCGGGCTGAGGATCTCCAACTCGCTGCCGTCCGGGCGCCGCACCGCCACCCCGCACGCCCTCGGCCCGCCGGGCCGGTCCCGCTCGACGAGGACGCGACGTACGTACGCTCCCGTGACGATCCGCGCTCCCGCCGCGCAAGCGTCGGGCAGCACCGAGAGCTGCACGCTCTGCTTCGCGCCAGTGGGGCAGCCGACGACGCACTGGCAGGAGCCCTTGCATCCGGTGGCGTTGCGGCGCAGCGGCGCGGCCTGCCAGCCGAGGCGCTCGGCGCCGAGCAGCGCGGTCCGCCCGTTGCGGCCGAGGACGTCGAGGGACGCGGTCTCGACGCGTACGGTGCGCTCGACCTCGTCGAGGCATTCGCCGAAGGCGTCCGAGTCGGCCAGGGGGAGCCCGTAGGCGTCGCGCCAGCGGGCCAGCACCCGCTCCGGAGTGCGGTAGCACGTACCGGAGTTGACGACCGTCGTACCGCCCACGGCCCGTCCCACCGGCAGCACGACGGGCGGATTGCCGAGCGCTATGGTGCCGCCGCCGTCGCGGTACAGCTCCCCGAAGCGGTCGAGCGGCGCACGCCGCCCGAAGTCCGCGGTGGTGTGGTGCGCCCCCTCCTCCAGTACGACCACCCGCATCCCGGCGCGAGCGAGCGTACGGGCCGCGATGGCGCCGCCCGCGCCGGAGCCGACGACCACGGCGTCCGCCGTCGAACGGTCCGGCCACTCGGCCGACGGCACACAGTCCAGCGGCGGGTCCTCGGGTGCGAGGGCGGGTGGCGGCGCGGGCTCCTCGTGGAGCATCCGCTCGGTGCCCGCGGCGAGCATCACGGGCACTTTCACGGCGTCCAGCACCGGCAGCAGCGACGACCGGGCGGCGAGCGAGGAGAGCACCGTCTCCCGTTCCGCGGGCGTCAGTCCGCGCAGCCGGCGTCCGGTGCGTACGGCGGCGTAGGCGTCCACGGCGGCTGCCGCGGCCTTCACACCCGCGCGGGCGTGGGCGGGCATCGTGCCGAGCACGGCGTCGAGCCGCCGGGGCACGGCACCCGGCCACGACGTGCCGCCGTCGTCGGCGAGCATGGCGGCGACGAGGCCGCCGAGCCGGTTCTGAGCGCTCATCGCTGACCCACCTCCGCGTGTGCCGTGCCCTCCAGGGACCACTGCGCCTCCGTGCGCCAGCGCCCCCACCACCGCTCCAGTACGATCCGTGCGTCCGCCGTCTCGCTGTTGCGGCACACCGCGCCGCTGCCGTCCGGATCGGTGTAGTCGAGAGCGAGGGTGCGCTCTTCGGGCTGGGTCACCTCGACACGAATGCGGCGCAGACCGCTGCGGCCCCTCACCGTCCAAGTCGGCAGTGCCACACGGGCCTTGAAGCGGCCCAGTCCCGCCCAGCCGACGGCCGTCCGCTCGGGCCTGCGAGGCCAGGTACGGCCGTCCTTGCGCAGCCTCAGGAACACCAGGGGCGGCAGCCTGCGCAGCCCCGGGCGCATCGACGTGGCCGCGACGATCTCCAGCACGTCGCCGCCGCCGAGACCCGCGTGCAGCCACGCCCAGCGGCGGGCGTTGCCGTGCCCGTAGATGCGGGCCGTGGCGCCGGGCGCGCCCTCCAGCCGCAACTCCCCGCCGTCGTAGGCGAATGTGCCCGTGTACAGGGCGGCAGGAGACGGGACGATCTGCGCGGCGGGAAGCAGCGGCCTCCGCCACGACCAGCGGGGGAAGGTGAACAGCGGTCCCTCACCGGGCAGTTGAGGGTGCTCGGCCAGCTCCCAGCGGAACGGTCCCGCCTCGCCCCGCAGCCGTCCCGGTGCCGCCTCGATGCCGTCGGCGGCGAAGCCATGTGCCGGGGAGCCCGGCTTGTACGGCTCCGGGCCGAACCGGGCGTGCTCCACGGGGCCTTCGCCGTCGGCGGGGAAGCGTGCCACCCAGCCGTGTGCGTAGGCGTCCGACCCGTCGGACGGAGCGACGAGTTCGTGGTGCAGCCACAGCCCCGAGCGGCTGGCCGGGTCGGTGACGGTCGTGTACCAGACCTCGGTACGGCCCGCCTCGCCGCTCCAGCGCGGTGCGAGCTGCTCGGCCGGGTCGTCGACACGGGGGAATCGGAAACTGCCCAGGAACGGGAGGAGTCGAGTGGGGCGAGCGGGAAGCGCAGCGTTCCCTGCCCGGCCTCCTCACGACCGGCATCACCCTCGCTGCCGCTGCCGCTGCCGCTGCCGCTGCCGCTGCCGCTGCCGCTGTCTGCGTCTGCTTGGGCGTGGTCGGGGGTTTCGCCGCTGTCGAAGAGCGAGAACGGCAGTACCGTCATCGACCTCACCGGCCGTGTGAGGGATATCGACTTCCAGCCGTCGAGGGAGTAACTGCGGCCCTGCGCCGTGAAGTTCACCCGGTAGCGGATGCGCCGCCTGGCGAGCGGCGATATCTCCATCGTGCCCGTGGCCCGCACGTCGTCCGTCCAGCCCGCGATCCGCACGCGGCCGGTGATCGTGCCGTCGGTCGTACGGTGCGGAAGCAGCGGACGGTCGGCCCGCACCGTCAGGTCCAGCCGCGCCCGTCGCGCCTCGCGTTCCCCGGCCAGCCGCACCGAACCGGCCATGACCTCCGAGAACACGGTGCCCCTGCCGCCCATCAGGCGATCCCGAGACCGTCGAGCATGATGCGCTCGGTATCGGCGAGATAGGCGTCCGCCGCCTCGCGGGCCGCCTTCGCGTCGCCGCTGCCGACCGCCGCGACGACGGGCTCCAGCCTGCCGTGCGCCACCTGCGGATCGAGGAACGGGCCTACGAGATGGGCGCGCATGGGGACGTAGGCGTTGAAGAGCGTGTTGGTCAGCAGCGTGTAGACGCGGTTTCCGGTGGCGCGGGCCAGCGCCCTGTGCACCTCGATGTCGGCGAGCTGCACGTCGTTGCCGCCCTCGGCCTCGCCGACGGCGGCCAGCAGCGTGCGCAGCTCGTCGCGCTGTTCCGGGGTGGCCCTCATCGCGGCCCTCTCGGCGATCAACGCCCCGATGCTGCGCCGCACTTCGAAGATCTCCCCGAGCCAGCCGGGGCTGTGGCGCACCAGCATGGGCAGCAGATCGGCGCCGCCGAGGCGCGCGAAGTCCCTTACGCGTGTGCCGACTCCATGGCGGGTCTCCAGCAGCCCGGACTGTATGAGGCGCCCGAAGGCGTGCTTGAGCGTGGTGCGCGTGACGCCGTAGCCGTCGGCGAGTTCGCGCTCGGGCGGCAGATAGCTCCCCGCGGGATGGGACCCGGTGAGGATCTCCTCGCGGAGCTTGTTCTCCAGTACGTCGACGATGGTCTCGCGGGGCAGCGTTTCCACGACCGCACCTTTCTCAGTGACTCAGTGGATGAGCCACTGAATCACGTACAGTCCGCTGGAACAAGAGTCCTGCGTCGGCCCCCGGTGGGGGGTGGCCCGGGACGTTGTGCGGTGGACGCCTCAACTGACGTGTGGTTAACGTGCGTTAGCCGAGCAGCCGCTCAGCCGCCCCTTGTCCGTGCGGCGGTCGGCCGCCCGCCCGAAGCCGTATCCGTACCCCTGGAGCCGTCCGTGCCCGAACTGACCGCACACGAGCTGCTGACCACCACCCGCAGCGTCCGCAAGCGGCTGGACCTGGAGCGTCCCGTCGACCCGGCCCTCGTACGCGACTGCCTGGAGACCGCCCTCCAGGCGCCCAGCGGCTCCAACGCACAGCGCTGGCACTGGCTCGTCCTCACCGACCCCGAGGTCCGGCGCGAAGTGGGCGCGCTCTACCGGAAGTCCTGCCGGGCCTACCTCGAATCGCCGCACGCCGCCGGGCGTCTCTACGCCGACGACCCGCAGCGCTCGAAGGTGCAGGCCCGCGTCAACGACAGCGTCGCCTACCTCGCGGACCGCATGGGAGACGTCCCCGTGCTGGTCGTCCCCTGCCTCCAACTGCCCTCCGAGGAGCTGCCCGAGGGAAACCAGGCGGGCCTGTGGGGCTCGATCCTCCCCGCCGCCTGGAGCTATATGCTCGCCGCCCGCTCCCGGGGCCTGGGCACCGCGTGGACCACGCTCCATCTGCGCTACGAGAAGGAGGTGGCCGAAGTCCTGGGCCTCCCCTCGAACGTCCGCCAGGCGGCGCTCATCCCCACCGCGCACTACACGGGCGACACCTTCAAGCCCGCGCGGCGCACGCCGCTTTCGGAGGTGCTGCACGAGAACGGCTGGTGAGGCGGGCGCGGGCGCCTACCACCGTGTCGCGGCCCGTGGGGCTCCTCCGTCCCGGGTCACGGGACCGCGTCGCATCCCTGGTCATACGACGCGCATCGCGTCCCTGGTCATACGACGCGCATCGCGTCCCTGGTCATACGACGCGCATCGCTTCCCTGGTCATGCGGCCTCCGCCGCGCGGCGGTTGAGGGCGATACGCCAGCAGCCGTCGCGGGCCTCCGCCAGGTCCTCCATGCTCACACCCTCGAACGCGGCGCTCACCTCGTCCTCCAGCACACGCACCCGTTCGCGTATCAACTCCCGCCCCTGCTCCGTCAGTCGGCAGACGGCCGCCCCGTCGTCGCCGTCCGCGGAGCCCGGCGCCGCCGACTGCGACACCAGGCCCGCCCGCGACAGTTCCTCCAGCACCCGTGGCCCATCGCCGCCCAGCGCGTCCTCGATCGCCGTACGCGGTATGCCGTGCCCCTCAGGGCAGCCGTAGAGCCACCACACCGGCAGGGTGCGAGCGTCGGCGGGCACCGGGCGCGGCAGTGCCGAGAGCGCCCTCCCCAGCGCGAACACCGTCTCCGACGCGAGCACCGCCTCCGGCTCCAGCGGGCCGGTGAACTCCCGCAGGCCCGTCACGAAGAGCCGGTCCTCACCGTCCCGTTCGAGCTGCCACTTGCCCGTGTCGGTGACGGCCGCCGGTGACGGCACACTCTCCGGACGCCGGGCGAACCGCTCGCTGTTCGCCACCGCCTGTACGCACACATGGCGGACGATCCCGACCCGCTCGGCAGGGATGTCCTCGACGAGAACCAGGTTGCCGGCGGCCAGGTCCCCCACGCACTCGTCCATGGCGCGCTGCCCTCGTTCGGTGAGCCGCAGCCGGATACGGCCGGAGTCGTCGTGCCATCTGACCAGCTCCCCGGTGCGTTCCAACTGGTCGAAGACCGGCGACAGTTCCTCGTAACCGTCGCTCATCCGCGTGCACAGCTCGGCGAGCGTCAGACCGTCCCGGTGCTCCCGCAGCGGCCACAGCGGGGGAGTCCCGTCGCCGCGCCGCTCCCTTCCCCTCCGGCGGCCGGCGGCGCTCGCCGCGTCCCTGACAGCGCGCATCGCCACCGCCGTCTCATAGCCGACGAGCGTCCACGGGCTCAGCACCTGGCCGGTCATCGCCCGTACGCCCTCGTGGTACAGCAGGCCGCGCTCGCTCACGGCGAGCCCGAGGTCGCCCGGCGACACCTTCCGTGCACGCGGGCGGACTCGTCCGCGCGCCAAGCTGCCAGCCGTCGAAGCGGCACCAGTGGCCGGAGGTGCCGAAGCAGCACCAGTGGCGGAAGGAGTCGAAGAGCCGCCGAGCGAAGGCGAGTCGGAGGCGGTCGGCGAGCCGGAGGGCTGATCCGCTGCGAGCCCGTCCGGGGGCGGCTCCCGATGAGGGAAGGGTTCGAGCCGCCCGCCGACTCCCGCCTCGTCGATGGCCCTCAGTATCGACGCGGCGATCTGATCGATCTGCCCGGCGCCGTCCTTGGCGTCCATGTGCAGCACCGCGTGACCGTCCTCCAGTGCCGCCTCGCACCAGTTGGGCAGCGCACAGTCGGGCTCGTCGGGGTGCGGAAGGCTCCAGACGGCCTCCGCGGCCCTTTCGAGCGCCGCCAGCGCCGCGTCCGTGTCGGACACGTCCCGAAGCACCAGCCGGGCCTGGTCGTGGTAGTCCGCCAGATATCCGATCAACTCCGCGTCCGCTCTTCGCATCATGGCCTGGACCATAGGGCGCGCCTCTGACAGCCGGACCCCGAGCGACGACGTGCGTACGTCACCGCTTCGGCCAGTGCCAAGGAGGCTGGTCCAGCGGGCCCTCGCGTCCTGCCACCTCCGTCTGCCCGTACTCGTCCTTCACCAGCTCGACCGCGTTGACGCCCAGCCCGCCACGTATCGCGCGGCGCTCCAGCTCTCCGGCCAGCTCCGACGCGTGAGTGACCACCACGATCTGCGTGTCCGGTGCGGCGGTGACGATCAAGTCCGCCAGCGGCGGCAGCAGTTCGGGGTGGAGGCTGGCCTCCGGCTCGTTGAGTACGAGCAGCCCGGGAGGGCGGGGCGTCAGCAGCGCAGCGGTCCACAGCAGATAGCGCAGGGTGCCGTCCGACAGTTCGGCGGCGCCGAGCGGTCTCATCAACCCCCGCTGATGCAGGCGCAGTTCGAAACGGCCGCCCTCGCTCCCGATGCTCAGCGTGCTCCCCGGGAACGCCGCGTCCACCGCCGTCTCCAGCGACTTGCCGTCCCCGATCTCCATGATCGTCTGGAGCGCCGCGGCCAGATCCCCGCCGTCATGCCCGAGCACCGGCGTACGGGTGCCGGTCGCCGTGCTGCGGGCGGGCGCTCCCGCATCCGTACGCACATGGTCGTAGAAGCGCCACGACCTGATGTGCTCCCGCAGCCGCAGCAGGTCGGGTGCCAGCCGGGGATCGGCGAACTCGCTCAACATGCTGTCGTACGGGCGCAGTTCACCCGCCGAGCGGTGCCAGTCGCCGTCCGCCGTACGAGTACGCACGGAAGGCCCCTTGCGCTCGGAGAGCACAGCCGCAGGGCGCAGCACCGGACCCGCCCAGGTGGCCTCGACCTTGATCTCCGGATCGAGGTCGAAGAGCGAGCCGGACGGTATCGGATGCCCGAAGTCGACGGCGTACCCGAACTCGTCCCCCGCGAAGCCCAGCCGCAGCCCCACGGGCCCGCTGCGGCCCGCGCCCTGTGCGGGATTCTCCGCGCCCGCCCACAGCGTCGACCGCAGCCCGCCCTCCCGCGCGAGCGCCGCGACGGCCCCGCCACGAGCGGCGTCGGCGAGCAGCCGCAGCGCCCGGTACAGGCTGGACTTCCCGGTGCCGTTGGCACCGGTGACGACGTTCAGCCGCTCCAGCGGCACGATAAGACGGCTCAGGGAACGGTAGTTCTCGACGGCGAGAGTGGTGATCATGTGGGGGCTCTCTGCGTGGGTCTCTCTGCGACGGGTCGATGTCGTTCGTTCGGCTCAGGCGGTTCGTCGGGCTGTCACGGTCCCGGCCAGTCTCCCCCGAGGGTCTGACAACGGGCCGGGCCCGCAGGATGCCGTGCGCCGTGCGCGCCGCACGTCATGCGACGGCAGCACCGACGCATGACGTGCGGGCGCGTACAACTCGGTTCCTGTACGGGCGCTTTGACGCTTCGCGTCACTCAGCGTGTCCACCGGCTCGTACGCTGACCGGCAGTACGTCCGGTACGCAGCGTGGGAGTACCGGCACACAGGGCGACGTGCGCGGCGCGTCGAAGAGAGCACGGGAGGGCGGATGCGGGATTCGGGGACGACGGGCGAGGGCGGCCACGAAGTCGGCCACGAAGTCGGCGATGAGGACGGCGGCGAAGACGCTGAAAACCACCGTCCCGAACCTGACGAGGACGAGGACGGTCCCTCGGACCTCTTCCGCGCCGTGGGCAGGCAGGTCCGCCTGCTGCGGGACCGGGCGGGCCTGACTCAGCGGGAGTTGGGGCAGCGACTGGCCTACGGGGAGGACCAGATCTCCTCCCTGGAGCGCGGACGGCGCACCCCGCAACCGGAGTTCCTGGACGCGGCGGACGAATTACTGGGCGCGGACGGCCTGTTGAAGGCCACGAAGGACGACGTCGCACGTGCCCGCGCCCGCGCCCGCGTCCGCCACCCGGCCTGGTTCCGCGACTACGCCCGCCTGGAACGCGAGGCAGTGGAGATCAACTTCTTCAGCACGCTGACCGTTCCGGGGCTGCTTCAGACGGAGTCGTACGCGCGGGCGACGTTCATGGTCCGGCAGCCGCTGCTGGACGAGGCGACGGTCGAGCGGGGCGTCGAGGCACGGCTGGAACGGCAGAAGATCCTGGAGAAGTGGCTGGCGCCGATGGTCAGCGCGGTCATCGATGAGTCCGTGCTGAGTCGCGCGATCGCAGGCAGTGCCGTCCAGCGGGAGCAGCTCAGGTCCCTCATCGCGTCAGCGAAGTTGCGCAGTCAGTTCAGGTGCTGCCGCTCCACTGTGAGGGCTACGCGGGGATCGACGGCCCCTTCATCCTGCTGACCCCACGGGGCAAGCAACAGGTCGGCTACTTGGAAGTGCAAGGCGAAAATCGATTGGTCACGGATGCGGAGCAAGTCCGTATGCTGGCTGCGCGTTACAGCAGCATTCGTGGTCAGGCACTGACACCCCGTGAGTCGTTGGTGCTCATCGAGAAGAAGCTGGGAGACGAATGAACGCCGAGTCGCACGCCAGTGGCCTTTCCGACCTGCGATGGATAAAGAGCAGTCACAGCGGTGGCGAGGGCGGCGAGTGTGTCGAGGTGGCGCACTCCGCCGCTTCGGTTCATGTCCGGGACTCCAAGCATCGCGAGCGGCCTTCGCTGACCGTCGGTCGTGCTGAGTGGGCCGCGTTCGTACGGTTCGCGTCCGAGTAGCGGGAGAGCAATGACCTTCGGTGGCAGCACCGAGTTCACGGCCAGGCTCCACTGGCGAAAGAGCAGCTACAGCGCGGGAGACGGCGGTGAGTGCGTCGAAGTCGCGCCCACGCCCATGTCGGTCTACGTCCGTGATTCGAAGGACCGCGAGCGGCCTTCGCTGACCGTCGGCCGCGCCCAGTGGACGGCGTTCATCCGCTTCGCGTCCCGCTAGGGCTGTCCCGTAAGTGACCCGCGGCTTGGAGCCCGAAGCAACGCAAAGCAAGATCACTTACGGGGCGGGCCTCAGCTAAGGCCTCAGCTACGCAGTCCCGATAATCAGTAGCGGACAGCGCCGACGCCCATGACGATGCCCGCATGGACTCGGGTGAGCACAGCAACGAAGCAGCGGCGACTCGGTGGACGCGGTCGACCATCCATCCCGACATGTGGGTCGATCCGGACGACGACCCACGCGAGACCGCTGTCGAGGCCGCCGACGAACGCGGCGTTCTGCTCGACTACCTGCGCAGCTACCGCCTCACCATGGAGATGAAGTGCGCGGACCTGGACGCCGAACAGATGGCCCGGCGCTCCGTGCCGCCGTCCACGATGTCCTTGCTCGGCCTGGTGCGGCACATGGCCGAGGACGAGCGGCACTTTCGCCGGGTGATGGCCGGCGACGACGCGCCGAAGCTGTATCGCAGCGACGAAGACCGGGACGGGGACTGGAACGGCGCGATCGCCGACCCGGCCGTCGTGGAGGACGCGTGGCGTCAGTGGCGGGAGGAGACGGAAGCCACCGACCGGTACCTTGCCGCCGTCACCGACCTGGGCACCCGGAACGCCGGGTATCTCGATCTCGGCCCGGAACACGGTGGGGACGTGACGCTTCGCGACGTCCTGGTGGCGCAGATCGCGGAGTACGCGCGGCACTGCGGCCACGCCGACCTCCTGCGCGAGCGGATCGACGGCCGAGTGGGCCAATGACCGCCGGTCCGGCGACCGTCACAGACCCGTAATCCTTGCGCGAGCGCGAGGGGCACCAGAGCTCGCGCCTACTCGTTCCTGAGCCAGCGCCGACTGGCTGGCCGCCCGCCGGACCGGGCCGTCCGGACGAACTCCTGACGAGGCCAACCACCTTCGCAGCGGCGGAACATGGGCCCCATCTCGCTCTAAAACCAGTGGAGCCGCACTCCCGCGTGCCGCTACCGTGCCCACGCCCCTGCCGCCTCGCTGAGGACGAGCCTTTGTACACCAAGTGAGATCTCCCGAGCACTGATTCGTCGCGCGTCGCGCATTCGCGCCGCGCTCCTTTTCGCTGCGGACTTCTCACTGGAACCGGTGTACTTCTGTGCCCAAGGACTGGGTCGTCGTGCCCACTTGCCTGCCTGCCATTCTCCGCCGCTGCCAGTCGTGCGCCTCCGAGCGCTTCAGGGCAAGCGGCAGATTCCGCGTCAACGCAAACCACAAGCTCCTCGACGTCTGGCTCCTCGCGCTGTGCGCCGTCTGCGGGGAGACAACCAAGCTCACGGTCCTGGAGCGGATGAACGTGCGCTCCGTACGGCCTGAGCTGCTGGACCGGCTGCACCACAACGACCCTGGACTGACAGCCGAGTTGCTCCAGGACCCGGTCGTGCGGCGCCGTAATCGCATCGCCCTCGACTGGGACGACGCCTGGCGTCTCGACACCGGCGGACCGGCTCGATCGGAGGACGACGCGATCGACGTCTCGGTCCGCTTCGCGGCGCGAATCCCTGTGCGGCCGGTGCGACTGATCGCTGAAGGACTCGGCTTTTCGCGAGCCGAGGTCGAGAGACTGATCGCCGGGGGGAATCTCGTGTCGGCGGTCCGCCTGACCGGCAAGCTCTCCGGCGACTTCGACTTCACCCTCAAGCTCTGATCCTCCAGGAAACAGGACCCTGGAGGACAGGACCCGGGACAGGGCCTGTCCTGCGAGAGGCGCCGGGTCGGTCGAAACCACCCCCGGACGGAATCGGCTCCGGACGGAATCGGCTCCGGACGGAAGTGGGCCCGGACGGAAGTGGCCCGGCCGGGTGCGGCCGGGCCACCTGCGCCGCGGGGGCCGGGGGCCGGAACGCCCCCGTGTGCGCGGCTCGTTCGCTTACAGCTCCTTGATCCGCACGTCCCGGTACGAGATCACGTCCGTGACGCTGTGCACCTGGAGGCCGATGTACCCCGACGCGTAGCGGCGCCCGTCCGTGCCCGGGTCGTCGTCGCGGGGCGGCTCGAAGACCTGGCCGCCGGTGTTGTCGAACTCGTTGATCAGCTCTCCGTTCCGGTAGACCGAGTAGTGCTGGCCGACCACCTTGATCTCGTAGTCGTTCCAGGTGCCTTTGGGCGTGACGCCCGCGCCGCCCAGCCCCACCCGGTCGAAGCCGTAGACCGAGCCCGTCTTGTACATGTCGCCGTCGGGGCTGTCGAGGATCTGAAGCTCGTGCCCGAACTTGATGGCGACCCACTCCGGGCGCGGCTCCTCCGGGTTGTCGTGGACGTACGGGAAGCGCGCGAAGACACCGGAGTTGGCGTTGCCGTCGCCCGGTGCGTCGTCGCGGAACTGGAGCTTCAGCGAGTAGTCGGAGTACTTGCGCTTCGGATACCACAGCATGCCCATGCCTTCGGTCTCGGTGCTGCTGGTCATGCTGCCGTCGCCGTTGAGGGAGAAGGCGCCGCCGCCGACGTGCTGCCACCGCTCGAAGGACTCCTTCGTACCGTCGAACAGCTTCTTGTAGCCGGTCTGCTGCCCCGGCTCACCGATCTGCGAATTCCTCGCCGCGCGGTTGATCAACCTGCTCTCGCGGGTGTCGAGCACCTTCTGCCTGAGCAGATCGCCGGTGACCTCCGTGACGTGCTTGACGAAAAGGGCGTGCGAGGACCAGTCCTTCTCGTCCTCGATCAACTCGCCGACGGTGCAGCGCTGTTGCGTCATCCGGTTCGGTACGCCGGTGTCGGTGTCGCCGATGAAGACGGTCTCCCGCTCGTCGAACTCGGGGCAGTCGGGGGCGGGTACGCCGCCGCCCGGCACCACGTCGAAGGACTCGGCGACGCCCTGCGAGGTGTTGCCCGCCTTGTCGGTCGCACGGTGGGCGACGCTGTGGTGGCCCGTACGGTCGACGACGAGCGGCTCGCTGTAGGCGAGGAACGGGCCGCCGTCGAGGGAGTATTCGACCTTCTCGACACCCGAGTCCTCGTCGGTCGCGGCGACGGTCACGGTGGCCTTGCCGATGTAGTCGCCGTCGGAGTTCGTCCTCCCCTCGGTCTTCGCCGTCGTCGTCGGAGGTGTGGTGTCCTCCGCCGGCTGCTCGACGACGGTGAACTCCGCGGACTTCGCCTCCGCGGCGTTGCCCGCCTTGTCCGTCGCCTTGTAGCGGAAGGTGTAGGAGCCCGGCTCGTGCACCATCACCGGAGCCGTGTACGGCTGGAACTCCCCGTCGCCCAGGGCGAATTCGACGGTGTTGACACCCGAACCGGCATCGGAGGCGGTGACCGTCACCGTCGCCATGCCGACATAGGCGCCGTCCGCGTCCTGCTCGCCGTCGACCGTCGCCGACGTCTCCGGTGGTGTGGTGTCGTCCGTGGGCGGCGCGACGACGGTGAACTCCACCGTCTTCTCCTCCGCCACGTTGCCTGCCTTGTCGGTGGCTCTGTAGCGGAAGACATGAGCACCCGTCTCATGCACCATCACCGGCTCGGTGTAGGGCTGGTAGCCCGCGTCGCCGAGGGCGTACTCGACGGTGCCGAGGCCGGAGCCGGTATCCGAGGCGGTGACGGTGACGGTGGCCATGCCGACGTAGGCGCCGTCCGCGTTCTTGTCGCCTTCGACTTTCGCGGACGTCTCGGGCGGCGTGGTGTCGTCGCCCCCGCCGCCGTCGGTGACGACGAACGTGCCCTCCATCTGGCCGTGGCCGGGGATCGTGCAGTGGTACTTGTACGTCCCCGGCGTCAGAGTCACTTCGACGGAGTGCTTGCCGCCCTGGGCGTCCGAGGGGTTGGCGAGGATGTTCACGTTCACGTCGTCGTTGTAGTCCGGGTCGCCGGTGACGAACGTCAACGTGTGCGGCATGGACGTGGTGTTGCCCGTCGCCTCGCTGTTCTCGAACTCGATGGTCGCCGGGCCCGCCACCGCCGTCTGCGGTGCCGAGGTGTAGCGCGTGATGTCGTCGCTCGCGGTCCACCTCAGCAACTGCTCGGCTGCCGGGGCCTGTTGACCGTACGCGGGCGCCGAGGTGAGGCCGAGCACCAGCAGCAGCGCGGCGAAGAGCGCCGTCACGGCCGTACGTGCGGTACGCGCGGTGCGGCTGCGGCCGCGCTGCTGGGCGGGACGGTCTGCGGACGTGGGTGTGCGTTTCACCGTGCGGCCTCCTTCGTGGCCGTCCCGACCACGTCGCCGGGTGCGGGAGTCGCCTCGCCGCCCTCGTAAGTGACGTGCCACAGCGCGGACTTGTCGTCGGAGGTGAAGAAGCCGCGCCCGTAGTCGAGGACGTAGAGCGAACCGTCGGGTGCGAACTTCCAGTCCATGAGGTTGCGGATGCCGTCCTCGCCGACCGGGATGATCTTCTTCAGGCTCTCGGCGTGCACCGGCAGGGCGCCCGGCTCGTCGCCGTCGGGCATCAACACGGCGTGCCGGGGCTGTTCGGAGTCGTAGAAGTCGCCGACGAACCACTTGCCGTCCCAGTACTCGGGCCAACCGCCCTTGGACACCGTGGACTTGTCGTAGCGGTAGACGGGGCCGTCCATGGTGGCCTGGCCGCCGCCCTTGAGCCACGGCAGCAGCAGCCGCTGCTCGTCCGGCTTGTAGCTGGGCACGCCGTTCTCGTCGCGCGGATAGTCGGGGGCGCCGCCCTGCGGCGAGTACCAGATGTTGTTCGGCTGCGCGGGCGGGATGTTCACCAGCCCGTCGTTGTTGGGGGACTCGTTCTTCAGACGGTCGCAGTCGTACCAGCCCAGGGGCTTGTCCGGGTCCGGCAGACCGCGGTCGCGGTAGGGCTGCTTGTTGCCCATGCAGTACGGCCAGCCCTGGTTGCCGGCATGGGTGATGCGCGCGAACGTGTCGTACTTCGCCGGGCCCCAGGTGGTGCTGGGCTCGCCCGCGTCGGGGCCGACCCAACCGGCGTACAGGACATCGGTCTCGGGGTCGATGGAGATCCGCGCGGGGTTGCGCACGCCCATCACATAGATCTCGCCGCGGGTCTTGCCGCCGCCCTCGTCGCTCTCCTCACCGGTGAAGAGGTTGCCCTCGGGCAGGGTGTAGGTGCCGTCGTCCTCGGGGTGGATGCGCAGGATCTTGCCGTTGAGGTTGTTGGTGTTGCCCGCGGTGCGGCGCGCGTCGGCGAAGGAGACGCCCTTGTAGTCCGGCTCGGGATTGTTGCCCGAGTAACCGCCGCTGAACTGCGAGGAGTTGTTGTCACCGGTGGCGATGTACAGATCGCCCTTGGAGTCGAAGGCCATGCCGCCGCCCGCGTGGCAGCAACTGTGCACCTGCACGGGCCACTTGAGCAGCACCTTCTCCGACGACTCGTCCAGCTTCCCGGTCCTGGGATCGACGGTGAAGCGGGAGACGCGGCGCTCGGCCATGTGCTTGTCGCGGTCGAGGCGCGAGTGCGGCGTGTAGTGCAGATAGAGCCGTCCGTTGTCGGTGAAGTCCGGGTCGAGGGCGATGCCGAGCAGGCCCTCCTCGACCTTGACGAGCTCGTCGCCGCCGCCCTTGTTGCCGAAGACGGTCAGCGACCCCACGAGGGAGACCTTCCCCGTACTCGGGTCGTAGACGTGCACCGTGCCCTGGCCCTTGCCGATCTCGGGGTCGGACCAGTCGGTGACCACGGGCGCCTCGGCGTCGCCGCCTCCGCGTCCGATGTAGAAGACGCGTCCGTCGTCGGCGGTTGCCATGCCGTGCGGCTCGCCGATCTGGTCGGACTGCCCCGGCTGGTTGGGTGAAGTGACCCGCTCCGCCTTGTAGTTGGAGGTGATGGTGGCCTGGCAGTCGGCGCGTGCGAGGCGTGCCGTCCACAGCAGCGCACCGCGCAGATGACTGCGGAAGTCGGCCTCCTGGAAGCTGTCGGCCGTGCCGCCCATTCCGGTGTAGAAGGATCGTCCGCCGTCGTAGTCACGGCACCAGGAGACAGGGTGGTCCCAGCCCATCGCGCCCTCGCCGGGGTCGTAGCTCCTCTCCCGTACACGGGCGACGGTGTGCACCGAACCGCTCGGATTCTTCTCCCAGTTGAGCCACCTGTCGGGGCGCTTCCACTCCGGCGGCAGGTCCTTCGCAGCCGGGTTGCGGCGGTCGCCGACCTCGACGGTGGCGCGCTGTGCCCTGCCGGGGCCGTCGCCTGCGGGACGCGCGCCGATCAGCCCGGAGTACCACTCCGAGTACGGCTCGGCCGCCGCCGCGCCGTGAATGCCGAGGAAGCCGCCTCCGGCCTCCATATAGCTCTCCAAGCCGGCCTCCTGAGCGGGATCGAGCACGTCGCCGCCGCCGGTGAGGAAGACGACGGCGTTGAACCGCCCGAGCCTGTCCGCGGTGAAGACCGACGGATCCGCGGTCGCGGTGATCTCGAAGCGCTCCGCCGCGGGGCCGCTGCGGCCGATCTCCTCCGCGGCCTCGATCCCCGCGTCGACGGTGGGCGGCTCCGCACCGGCGGAGGCGTGGAAGACCAGTACGCGTACGTTCTCACCGCCCGGCGGGCTGGGGAGGTGAAGTCGCGGAGCGGACCGGTCGGTCGGGTCGTGCGGACCCACGGGTGCCGCAGGGGTCGCACCGAGCAGGGACGCCGAGACCGCCGCGGCCAGCAGCGCGGCAGTCACGGCCCGCCGGGAGCCACGCCTCGGGCCGAGCCGTGACCTGTACAACCCCCGTCTGTCTGAGGGCTTTTGACGTGGTTCGAGCCGCATGACTGATCCACCCCTCTTAAGTCACAGAAACGGGGAAGAAGTTAGACCTCTTTCGGTGGAACGCCAAGAGCTATGACCACGATTCGACGAACTTTGTCCTGCATATGGATAAACCATGTCCGGGCCGCTACCGTCTCTTGTCGGCTCACCCCTCGTACCTCTCGACGGGCACACCTCAACGGCACGGCGCGCAGCGGCAGTTCGGCCAGGCGGGGCAGCACCGCGGAGCCCCCCGCAGAAACCCTGGCAGACCGTCAAGCACCTCACGGCAGTCGCCGAAGGGAGACGAGTCCGATGACTGAGACGTCCGGCAGCAGCCTCGCCCGCCGCAGCTTCAGCAGGCGCCTCCTCGCCGGTTCGGCGGCAGCCGCGCTGGGGCCCGCCGTACTGAACGCCACGCCCGCCGGGGCGGCCCCCGCCGATGCCTCGGCCACAGCCCCGTCCGCTGCCGCTGCCGCTTCCGCCGCCGTACGCCGCGCCGGTCCCGGCGGTGAGACCCGCCATATGAAGCTCTACGCACAGAAGTTGGCGGACGACCGGATCGGCTACGGGCTGGAGAAGGGCAAGGCGACGGTGCCCGGCCCGCTCATCGAACTCGTCGAAGGGGACACCCTGCACATCGAGTTCGAGAACACCACCGACACCGCCGTCAGCCTCCACCCCCACGGCGTCGACTACGACCGCGCCAACGACGGCACCAAGATGAACGACAGCGTCGTCGAACCGGGCGGCACACGCACCTACACCTGGCGCACCCACGCCCCCGGCAGGCGCAAGGACGGCACATACCGCCCCGGCAGCGCGGGCTACTGGCACTACCACGACCACATCGTCGGCACCGAACACGGCACCGGCGGCATACGCGCCGGGCTCTACGGGCCGCTGGTCGTGCGCCGCGAAGGCGACATACTGCCGGAGAAGCAACTCACCATCGTCTTCAACGACATGACGATCAACAATCAGCCCAAGGGCCCCGACTTCAAGGTGACCGTGGGCGACCGCGTGGAGATCGTCATGATCACGCACGGCGAGTACTACCACACGTTCCATGTGCACGGTCACCGCTGGGCCGACAACCGCACGGGCCTGCTGGAGGGCCCGGACGACCCCAGCCGGATCGTCGACAACAAGATCACCGGCCCGGCGGACTCCTTCGGCTTCCAGATCATCGCGGGGGAGGAGGCGGGCGCCGGTGCCTGGATGTACCACTGCCATGTGCAGAGCCATTCCGATATGGGAATGGCCGGTCTCCTTCTCGTGGCGAAGCCGGACGGCACCGTCCCGGGTCACGACGGGCACGACGGGCACGGCGGGTAGGCCCGGTGCACCGGCGGGCCGATCGGACCCGCCTGACCTCGGTGAACGTCACGGAGGTCCCGTCGTGTGCTAGGTTGAACGAGTTGCAGTTTTGGTACCCAATACTTTGTGCGCCTGAAGGTTGTGACCTTCGGGCGCATTTCTGTTTTCCGGTGTTTCTGGATGGGGTCAGGGCGGCGACGGTGCCCCGTGAGGTGCGGGGCGCCAGTTTTTGCCTCAGAAGGAGATCGGCATGGCATCCGGCACTGTGAAATGGTTCAACTCGGAAAAGGGCTTCGGCTTCATCCAGCAGGAAGGCGGCGGCGCCGACGTCTTCGCCCATTACTCGAACATCGCGACTCAGGGCTACCGCGAGCTGCACGAGGGCCAGAAGGTGAACTTCGACGTCACCCAGGGCCAGAAGGGCCCGCAGGCGGAGAACATCACTCCCGCCTGATTCCCGCCAGGCTTTGAGGGGCCCGCGTCCGGTTCGCCGGTCGCGGGCCCCTCGCCGTGTCCGGGCACGGTCGCAGTCCCGTCCCAGGCCGCGGTCGCCTCCGCGCCCGTGTGCGCCCCCGCGAGTCCGCTCGGTAAGTCCGCCCCGCGAGTCAGCTCCGTAAGAACCCTGCGTAGAACGGCAGTTACGCGCCCCCACCCCCCGACGAGAGCCGGATCACGTCGGCTCCAGGTTGGACCCCGGGCTCACGGGTACCGCAGGAACCCCACCGGGACGGCTGAACGGACGCCCGGACCGGGACGGTTGCGAGGGAGGCGACGTGAGCCGCAAGAACATCTTCGTCATAGGGATGGACGAGGCGAACCACGACGTGCTGCGCCAGGTGCCGCACGCCGAGGAGTACGCCTTCCATCCGCTGCTGGACGCGGAGGAGATCCAGAGCAGCGAAGTGTCCGTGCCGGACCTGCTGGAGGAGGCGAGGGCGGCTCTCGAAGCCTTCGAGGGAAGCGTCGACGCCGTCGTCGGCTACTGGGACTTCCCCGTGAGCACGATCGTGGCGATCCTCAACCAGGAGTACGGGCTGCGCGGCGCCTCCCTGGAGGCCGTCGTCAAGTGCGAGCACAAGTACTGGAGCCGGCTGGAGCAGCAGAAGGTCATCAGCGAGCATCCGCGCTTCGGACTGGTCTCCCTGGAGGAGAAGGATCCGCGCCTGCCGGAGGGCATGCGGTTCCCGGTCTGGCTCAAGCCCGTCAAGTCGTACTCGTCGGAGCTGGCCTTCGGCGTCGCGGACGAGACGGAGTTCCGGGAGGCCGTCGGGAAGATACGCGAGGGGATATCCCGCGTCGGAAGGCCCTTCGAGTACATCCTCGAACGGCTGGACCTGCCACCGGAGATCGCCGACGCCGGCGGTCAGGCATGTCTGGCGGAGGAGTCGCTCAGCGGCGTGCAGGCGGCGGTCGAGGGCTATGTGCGCGAAGGGGAGATCACCGTCTACGGCGCGCTGGACTCCATCGACTACCCGGACAGCTCCTGCTTTCTGCGCCACCAGTACCCCTCGCAGCTTCCCGAGCCGGTCCAGCGCCGCCTCAAGGACGTCGCAAAGCGCGTGATCGGCCAAATCGGCATGGACGACGCCACGTTCAGCGTCGAGTTCTTCTACGACGCCCAGCGGGACGAGGTGAACCTGCTGGAGATCAACCCCCGGCACTCCCAGTCGCACGCCGAGCTGTTCGAGTACGTCGACGGCGTCTCCAACCACGACTGCATGATCTCCCTGGCCCTCGGCCGGGAACCCAACCTCCTTCCCGGACACGGCGGTTGGGCCGTCGCCGCGAAGTGGTACCACCGCTGGTTCACCGACGGCGTCGTGCGCCGCGCGCCCTCCGCGGAGGAAATCGCGCGAGTGGAGCGGGAGTTGCCCGGGGTGAAGATCGAGGTGGTGCCGGGCGAGAGGCAACTGCTCTCCGAGGCGCCCGGACAGGACAGCTACAGCTACGAACTCGCGCACGTCTTCGTCGGGGCGCACAGCGAGGAGGAGCTGCGCGAGAAGTACGAACGGGCCCTGGCCGCACTGCCGTTCCGCATCGACGACCCGGACCCGGACCCGGAGCGGCAGCGGCAACCCGAGGCGGCGCCGGAGCGGGAACCGGCAGCCGCCGACTGACCGGCGGCCCGGCCCCGAGCACCAAGCGAACGCGTAAGTGAAGGAGCGTGCACCATGCGCTTCGTGAGCAACCTGCCGTACAAGACGGAGGAGACCGAGCACATCTGGATCCCCGTATCGGACGGCACCCGCCTCGCCGCCCGCATCCGGCGCCCGGTCTCCTCCGAGGAGGAGCCGGTGCCCGCCGTCCTGGAGTACATCCCGTACCGCAAGCGCGATCTCACCGCGGTCCGCGACTCCGTCCACCACCCCTACATCGCGGGCCACGGCTATGCCTGCGTACGCGTCGACCTGCGCGGAACGGGCGAGTCCGAGGGGGTGCTTCTCGACGAGTATCTGGAGCAGGAGCAGCAGGACGCCGAGGACGTCCTCGCCTGGATCGCCGACCAGCCCTGGTGCGACGGAAGCACCGGGATGATGGGCATCTCCTGGGGCGCCTTCAGCGCGCTCCAGGTCGCCGCGCGGCGCCCGCCGAGCCTGCGCGCCGTCGTCATCGCGTCGTTCACGGACGACCGCTACGCCGACGACATGCACTACATGGGCGGCTGTCTGCTCTCGGACAATCTCGCCGAGGCGGGCACCATGTTCGCCTACGCCACCTGCCCGCCGGACCCGGCGCTCGTGGGCGAACGCTGGCGCGACATGTGGCACGAGCGCCTGGAGAACTCCCGCCCCTGGGCACTGGAATGGCTGCGCCACCAGCGCCGCGACGACTACTGGCGGCACGCCTCCGTCTGCGAGGACTACCAGGACGTGCGATGCCCCGTACTGGCCTCCAGCGGCTGGGCGGACGGCTACTCCAACGCCGTCACCCGCCTCCTCGGCAATCTCGACGTGCCCCGCAAGGGCCTCATCGGGCCGTGGTCGCACAAGTTCCCGCACCTGGGGGAGCCCGGCCCGGCCATCGGCTACCTCCAGGAGGTCGTGCGCTGGTGGGACCACTGGCTCAAGGGCGCGGACAACGGCGCCATGGACGGCCCGATGCTCCGCACCTGGATGCAGGAGAGCGTCCCGCCCTCGACCTCGTACGAGGAACGCCCCGGGCGCTGGGTCGGCGAGCCGTCCTGGCCGTCCCCGGAGATCACCCCCGTCGCGCACCCGCTCGGGCGCCACCGCATAGGCGAACCGGGCGAGCGCGTCCCCGACGAGGAGCTGACGGTGCAATCGCCGCTGTCCGTCGGCCAGTTCGCCGGAAAGTGGGCCTCGTACAACGCACCGCCCGATCTGCCTTACGACCAGCGCGAGGAGGACGGCGGCTCGCTCGTATTCGACACCGGGGCACTGTCCGAGCGCGTGGAGATCCTCGGATCGCCCACCGTGGAGCTGGACTTCCGCGTGAACGAGCCGGTGGCGATGGTGGCCGCCCGGCTGTCGGACGTCGCTCCCGACGGCGCCGCGACCCGCGTCACCTACGGGCTGCTCAACCTCACCCGCCGTGGCGCCGACGGCATGCCGGTCGCCTCCGAGCCGGAACTGCTGGAACCCGGCCGCCGCTATCGGGCGTCCGTACAGCTCAACGGCGTCGGCCAGGCCTTCCCGCCAGGCCACCGCATCCGGCTGTCGCTGTCCACGTCGTACTGGCCGCTGGCCTGGCCGCCGCCCCGGCCGGTGCTGCTGAGCGTGCACACGGGCGGCAGCACGCTGACGCTGCCGGTGCGCCCGCCCACGGAGGACGGCGAGATGCGCACCCAGCCGTTCGAGGAACCGGAGGGCACCCCGCCGCTGAAGACGACCCGTACCGGCGCCCCCGACTCGCGCTGGGAGGTCCACCGCGACCTGGTGAACTACAACTCGTCCCTGGAGATCGTCAAGGACGCCGGGACGGTGCACTTCGACGACATCGACTGGGACGTCAGCCGCCGTGCCTACGAGCGCTACGACTCCGTGGCCGACGAATTCGGCTCTGTGCGCGGCGAGTCGGCGTGGACGATGGCCTTCGGACGCGACGAGTGGCGGGTGCGCACGGAGACCCGCACGGTGCTTCGTTCCACCGAGTCGGAGTTCGTCCTGGACGCCATCCTCGACGGCTACGAGGGGGAACGGCGGGTCTTCTCCCGCACCTGGAACGAGCGGGTGCCCCGCGACCACCTCTAGCCGTCCGGCGGCGCCCGAACCGGCCTCCGGTACGTCACGGGACCGGCCGCAGGCGTATCGATCTAGGTGCGGTCCGCGGCCTTCTCGGCGTGCGGCGCGACGTAGATGCGGTAGCCGGGCATGTGGCGCAGCGGCTGCGAGGGCCAGCCGCGTGCCCACACCGGCGGCCGGTGGTACCTGGTGGTGACGGCCATCGGCTTGTGGCGCAGGGCGAGTTGGCGCAGGCCGTCGGCGGTGATGCTCATGTCGTGGCCGTTGGACTGGCGGGAGGAGCAGCCCGCGTAGTGGCTGATCGGCACGGCGAGCGGACCGGTCACCGTGCACGGCGCGTGCAGCCCCATCTCGTGCATGGTGTCGGCCGCCGCGGTCAGTTGCCGCGTCATCTCGTGGTTGCGCTCCAGAACGTTGCCGAGCACCTGGTACTGGACGCCGAAGTGACTGCCCAGCAGCAGCGCCGGAAGCAGGATCAGCAGCAGCGGACGGCGGCCCGTGGGCCCCTGTGAGAACACTCGCCGCACGCACTCGCCGACGGGCACCGCGAGCAGCGCGTACGACGGCAGCAGGAAGCGTGGGGCGGCGTACCCCATGAGGAAGAGATAGGGCAGCGCCAGCACCACGGCCACGACCGAGGCGAGCACCGCGGTGTCCCTCCTGCCCGAACGCACCGCCGCGGCGATGCCGCCGCCGGCGAGCAGCGGCAGCGCGAACCACCACACCGCGGTCTGCGGCTCCTCCCACGCCATGTCGCACGGGCGGCACAGCATCCGCCCCTGAAGGCTGCGCACATGGTCGCCGATGGCGATGTTCCAGCCCATGCCGCCCTGGATCTCGCTGGCCCGGTGCAGCCGCGTGAGGAGCCCCCCGTACGACATGAACGCCTCGAAGACCCAGGGCGCGACGCCCACCAGCGCACCGGCGGCGAGCACGCCGAGCAGCCTGGGGCGGCGCCAGGACCGTACGAGCAGGGCCGCGGCGCCGAGCGCGAGCACCAGCCAGGCGGCGTCCGGCGGCCGCATAAGTGCCACGACGGCGACCGACACTCCGAGTCCGGCGAGGGCCGCGGTGTCGTCGTCGCGGCGGGCCAGCCGCAGGAAGCAGCCGGTGGCCGCGAGCGCTCCGAAGGCGCACCAGAGGTTCGGCATGGCCTGCGGCCCGTAGTAGAGGCTCACCCACAGACCGGCGAACAGGGCGCCGCCCCAGGCGAGTACGGGTCCGGGCACCAGGCGCCGCCAGATCCACAGGGTCGCCAGGAGCGCCAGTCCGGACAGCACGGCGAGAAAGACCCGCAGCAGCGTGGTGGAGGTGGTGAAGGCGACGACGGGTGCCACCAGATAGGAGATGCCGCGGGCGCGCGGGGCGCTGAAGTAGGCGGCGGGGTCCTGGGTGTCGACCTGGCTGACGTAGACCGACTCGTCCCAGCCGAGGCCGGTGCCCGGCAGTACGAGCAGGATCTGGCCCAGGGTGTAGAGCGCCGCGACCGCACCGAGCTGGAGCAGGGAGAGCCCGGATGTTCCGGTCCCGTACTCGGGGAGGCGTCTGAGGCGGTCGGTGGCTGGTGCGCTCGGAGTTGCAGGCAGCACGTACATGGCCGAACCTCGTCCCGCTTGTGAAACCTGAGAAACCGGCAGAGAGATCTGTGGGCGAGATCTATGCGTAACACCCGGTTTGTCGGTTTTGCGGTAATGGTGGCCCCGGCCCGGTCACTCACCGGCCCGGCGCATACGATCACCCGTATGAGCTCCTCAGCACCCTCCGCGCGGACAGCGGTGATCGGCGGTGGAGCGGTCGGCGGCCTCATCGCCGCCTTCGCCCGCGAGGCCGGTCACGACGTCACCCTCTGCCTGCGAGCGCCCCTCGAAGAGCTGACCTTGAGCACGAGCGGTGAAGTCCTGCGCCCGGATCTGCGCTTCGCCACGGCGCCGGACCAAGTCGCCCGCCACGACTGGGTGTTCCTGACCACCAAGGCGCAGGACACCCAGGGCGCGGCCGGATGGCTGGACGCGCTGTGCGGGCCGAGCACCGTCGTCGCCGTCGTCCAGAACGGCATCGACCACGTCGAACGCGTCGCGCCGCTGCTCCCGGACGGTGCCGAGGCGCTGCCGACGCTGGCCTACATGGCCGTCGAACGGGTCGCGCCCGGCCGGATCGTCCACCACTTCTCCAGCGAACTGCACGTCCCCGAGGGCCGGTCGGCCGAGCGTCTCCAGGAGCTGCTCGCCGGCAGCCGCCTCACGGTGCGCGGCGTAGCGGACTTCCGTACGGCCGCATGGCGGAAGCTGTTCACGAACGTCGCCGCCAACCCGCTGACGGCGCTGCTGCTACAGCGCATGCACATCCTCGGCGACGAGGAGATGCGCGCCCGCGCGGAGGAGATACTCATGGAGGCGCTCGCCGTCGCACAGGCGGAGGGCGCGCGGGTGGACGAGGGGGATGTGCGGCGGGCGCTGCGGGCGAACCTCGCGGTGGGGCCCGACGGTGGCACGTCCACCTTCTACGACCGGCTGGCGGGCCGCCCCATGGAGCACGAACACATCACCGGCGCGGTGGTCCGCGCCGCCGACCGGCACGGCATGGCCGCCCCGCTCAACCGGCTGCTGCTGACGATGCTGCGGGCCGCCGACCGTGAGCTGCGCGAACGCAGTTCCGGCGCCTCCGAAGCCAGTTCCGGCGACGCCGAGGGCAGCTCCGGCGTCCTGGAGGGCTGAGCCGGGCGCCCGCCGCGGAAGGCACCGCGCGAGGTGCGGTCAAGCCGTACGCGGCACCCGGCTCACGCGCCCCGGCGGGAGGCGCTGCCGCCTTCCATCCCGCGCAGCCGTTCCATCTCACGCCGGTCGCGCTTCGTCGGGCGCCCCGCGCCGCGGTCGCGGCGCCCGGCCGGTGCGACCGCCTCGCGGGGCGGCGGTGGCGGGCTGTGGTCGGCGTAGCACTCGACGGCCACCGGTGCGCCCACACGCTTGCGGATGACGCGGGAGACCACGACCACGCGCTCACGCCCGGCCTGCCGCACCCGCACCTGATCGCCGGGACGCACCGGATGGGCGGGCTTGACGCGTTCCCCGTTGACCCGGACATGGCCTGCGCGGCACGCTGTGGCCGCCGCCGAGCGGGTCTTGGTGAGCCGTACCGACCAGATCCACACATCGACCCGTACGGTCCCTGCGTCTTCAGCCATGGGCCCCAATCTAGAGCCCCCGGGGCGGGCCGGTCAGCGGCGGGCGAGACGGCGCTCGCCGCCCGCGCCGGTCTCGTAGTCCAGGGCGTAGTGCTCGAAGATCCCGGGCTCGCCCTCCGCGGGCAGTTCCCCGTCCGTCTCGATGGACGGGGCCGCCCTCACATCTCTCCTGCCGTACGCGACCTTCACGTACCCCGGGCCGACGGTCGCCCCCTCCAGCGGTACGAACACCAGCTTCCGCCGCGTGGGCATGCCCGTGGTGACGGTGGCGAAGAAGGGCCGGTCAGTGCGTGTATCGACGTAGACGGCCTCCAGTTTGCCGATCTTGCTGCCCCCGGAGTCGACCACGTCGTGGTCCCGCCACTCGCGGATGTCTCTCGCCTCGAACATCCCGGCCATCCCTCCGTGCAGTCGACAGGTCCACGGGCGCCGCGCACCGGTACGTGACCCCAGCCTGCGGCATGAAACAAGGTTTGGCAGCGGGCGGCCGGGTGGTACTGGGGCGGGGTGAATTCCCACCTCACCCTCCGGGTCGACGGCGAAGCGCGGTCCCTGACCGTCGACACACGCACCACACTCCTCGACGCCCTGCGCGACCGGCTCTCCGTCACATCGCCCAAGAAGGGCTGCGACCACGGGCAGTGCGGCGCCTGCACGGTCCTCCTCGACGGGCGGCGCGTGCTGAGCTGTCTGACGTTCGCCGTCGCCCACGACGGATCGGAGGTGACCACCGCAGACGGGCTCGTCACGGACGGCGAACTGCACCCGCTCCAGCGGGCGTTCATCGACCACGACGGCTTCCAGTGCGGCTACTGCACGCCCGGCCAGATCTGCTCGGCGGCCGGCATGCTCGCCGAGGCGGAGGCCGGGCACCCGAGTTCCGTCACACCGGCCGACGACGGCGCCCACGGACACCCCGACGGCGGGCGCAGCCCGGCCGCGCTCGGCGACGACGAGATCCGTGAGCGGATGAGCGGCAACCTGTGCCGCTGCGGCGCCTACGTCAACATCGTCGCCGCGATCCGGGAGGTGTCGGCGAAGTGATCCCCTTCGACTACGCGCCCGCCTCCGACACCGGCAGCGCCGTCGCCACCGTCATGGCGCGCCCCGGGGCGGCGTTCCTCGGCGGCGGCACCAACCTCGTGGACCACATGAAGCTCGGCGTCGCCTCGCCCGGACTCCTCGTGGACGTCACACGCCTACCGCTCGACCGCATCGAGGAGCTTCCCGACGGCGGCCTGCGCATCGGCGCCACCGTCCGCAACAGCGATCTGGCGGCGCATCCGTACGTGCGCCGGCGCTACCCCGTACTGTCCCAGGCGCTGCTGGCGGGAGCCTCCGGCCAGTTGCGCAACGCCGCGACCACGGCGGGCAATCTGCTCCAGCGCACCCGCTGCCCCTACTTCCAGGACGTCACCACACCGTGCAACAAGCGGGAACCGGGCACCGGTTGCGCGGCGATCGGCGGCTGGAACCGCAACCACGCGGTCCTCGGCGCCTCCGAACACTGCGTCGCCGTGCACCCTTCGGACATGGCCGTCGCCATGAGCGCCCTCGACGCCGTGGTCATCGTGCTCGGCGAGGACGGCGAACGGCGCATCCCGCTGCGGGAGTTCCACCGGCTCCCCGGCAGCTCGCCCGAACTCGACACGGTCATCGCGCACGGCGAACTCGTCACCTCCGTGGAGCTGCCGCCGCCGCCCGCCGGTGCGCGCTCCGGCTACCGGAAGGTGCGCGAGCGTGCTTCGTTCGCCTTCGCGCTGGTGTCCGTGGCCGCCGTCGTCGTCACCGACGGTGCGCGCGTCAGCGACGCACGCATCGCCTTCGGCGGCCTCGCACACAAGCCCTGGCGCGCCACGCAGGCGGAGGAGGCGCTGCGCGGGACGACGGCCACCGACGAGGCGTTCCGGGAGGCGGCCGACGCCGAACTGCGGCACGCCGAGCCCCTGCCGGGCAACGGCTTCAAGATCCCGATGACGCGCAACACGCTCGCCGCACTGCTGCGCGAGCTGGCCACGGAGGAGCGGTCATGAGCAGGACCAACGCCCGCGGTTCGGAGGGCGCGACGCGCACCGCGGAGCCCTCCCACCCCCTGAAACCCCTCGACGTACGGTCCGTCGGAACCTCGCCGCAGCGCCTGGACGGCCCGGAGAAGGTCACCGGCACCGCCCGCTACGCCTGGGAACACCCGCTGTCCGCGCCGCTGTACGCACACCCCTTGCAGGCCGCCGTCGCACGTGGACGGGTCGTGGTGATGGACACCGGGCAGGCGGAGGCGCTCGACGGTGTACTCGCCGTGCTCACCCCGTACAACGCGCCCCGGCTCGCCGACACGGACGACCCCGAACTCGCCGTGCTGCAATCCGAAGAGGTCGCGTTCCGGGGCCAGTTCATCGGCGCCGTCGTCGCGGAGACCCCCGAGATCGCGCGGCACGCCGCCGGACTCGTGGACGTCGCATACGAACAGCAGCCGCACGACACCGAGTTGAGAGCCGACCGGCCGGACCTCTACCGGCCCGAGGTCGTCAACCCGACCTACGAGACCGACACCGAGGACGGCGACGTCGAAGCGGCACTCGCCGCCGCGCCCGTCAGCGTCGACGTCACCTACAGCACGCCCATGGAGCACAACAACCCGATGGAGCCGCACACTTGCGTCGCGGTCTGGGAGGCGTCCGAAGACGACGGCGCCGGGCCGCAGTTGACGCTGTACGACTCCACCCAGGGAGCGCACCGGGTGAGGGAGACGCTGGCGCCGCTGTTCGAACTGGCCCCGGAGAGCGTGCGGGTGATCTCCCCGCACGTCGGCGGCGGCTTCGGCTCGAAGGGCATGCCGCACGCGCACAACGTGCTCGCCGTGCTCGCGGCGAAGGTCTCCGGCGGACGTCCCGTCAAACTCGCCCTCACACGGCAGCAGATGTTCTCCCTCGCCGGGTACCGCACCCCCACGGTGCAGCGGCTGCGACTCGGCGCGGACACCGGCGGCAGGCTGACCGCCCTCAGCCACGACGTCGTCGAACAGACCGCCAGGTTCAAGGAGTTCGCGGAGCAGACCGGTGTCGCGAGCCGGATGATGTACGCGGCGGGCAACCGCGGCACCAGCCACCGGCTGGCGGCGCTCGACGTCCCCGTACCGTCGTGGATGCGTGCGCCCGGCGAGGCGCCCGGCATGTTCGCCGCGGAAGCCGCCATGGACGAACTAGCCCTCGCCTGCGGCATCGACCCCATCGAACTGCGAGTACGCAACGAACCCGAGACCGACCCGGAGACCGGCCGGCCCTGGTCCGGCAGGCACCTGGTGCGCTGCCTGCGCACCGGGGCCGAACGCTTCGGCTGGGACCGTCGCGCCGAACCCGGGACGCGGCGCGAGGGCGACTGGCTCATCGGATTGGGCGTCGCCAGCTCCACCTACCCGGCCTACGCCTTCCCCGGATCGGTCGCCGAGGTCGAACGCCGCACGAACGGCGACGGCGGACCCGACGGATACGCGGTGCGCATCGGCGCGGCCGACATCGGCACCGGCACCTGGACCGTGCTCACCCAGATCGCAGCCGACGCCCTCAACTGCCCCTTCGAGGAAGTCCACTTGGAGATCGGCGACACCGGGCTCCCGATGGGCACCGTCGCCGGCGGCTCCTCCGGCGTCAGCTCCTGGGGCTCCACCGTCGTGGCCGCGTCCCGTGCCTTCCGCGAGGAGCACGGCGACGATCCCGTCCCCGGCGCCCGCACCCGCGCCGAGATGCCCTCGGACCCCGAACTGCGGAACTACTCGGCGCACTCCTTCGGCGCCCAGTTCGCCGAGGTACGAGTGCACGCCGACACCGGCGAGGTCCGCGTACCGCGCATGCTGGGCGTCTTCTCCACGGGGCGGATCATCAACCCCCGTACCGCGCGCTCCCAGTTCATCGGCGGAATGGTCATGGGAATGTCCATGGCGCTGTTCGAGGAGAGCGTCCTCGACCACGGCACCGGACACGTCGTCAACCACGACTTCGCGCAGTACCACATCCCCACCTGCGCCGACGTGCTCGACGTCGACGCCGTATGGCTGGACGAACCCGATCCGCACGCCAACCCCATGGGCTCCAAGGGCATCGGGGAGATCGGCATCGTCGGTGCGCCCGCGGCCGTCGTGAACGCCGTGCACAACGCCACAGGAATCCGCGTCCGGGACCTGCCGGTCACACCGGACAAGCTTCTCCGGTCCTGAAACGGGCCGGCGTCGGCGGACACGCACCACGAGGTCCGACCGGCGCGCTCCGGTCACACACGATTCACCAGCGACGCCCCGCACTCGGCGGGCCTGCGGGTATCTTGCGGAACATGCCCCCGGTACAAGCCGGTCCATCGGAGGCGGACGCCGCGCCGCCCCCTCCGTCCGGCCATCAGCTCAAGGCAGTCGTCTTCGACGTCAACGAGACGCTCAGCGACATGACGCCGCTGCGCGCCCGATTCGAGGAGGTCGGCGCGCCCGCGGACCTGATGACGGCGTGGTTCGCCGGAGTGCTGCGCGACGGGTTCGCGCTCACCGCCGCCGGCGCGTACGCGGACTTCGCGGACATCGCCCGCGACGGGCTCCGTACCCTGCTCACCGCGCTGGACGGGCGCGGCACCGAGGCGGCCGACGAGGCGGCCGGGCACATCCTCGACGGCATGGAGGAACTGCCCGCGCACCCCGACGTCCCCGGCGGCGTGCACGCGCTGCGCCGTGCCGGACTGCGGCTGGTGACCATGACCAACGGTTCGCCCGAACTGACCGACGGACTGCTCAAGAGGGCAGGGGTACGCGACCAGTTCGACGCGCTGCTGGGCGTGAGCGGCCCCCGCTGCTGGAAGCCCGCACCCGAGGCGTACCGCTACGCGGTGCGCAGAGCGGGCGTACGGCCGGGCGAGGCGCTGCTGATCGCCGTGCACCCGTGGGACGTCGACGGGGCGCAGCGCGCGGGACTCGCCGGTGCCTGGCTACGACGGGGCACGGCCCACTACCCGGAGACGATGTCGCGCCCCAAGTGGACGGCGGAGGACCTGGAGGAGCTGGCCGAGATGCTGGCGGCACGCGCCAACGGCGGCGGGCAGGGCTGAGCGCCCGCGGACTCCGACTCCCGGGATTCCAGGGCCCGATGGGCCGTGACGCGGGGGCGAGGCTTCGATCTCTCCCCGCTGTCCGGGCGCCGGTGCCGCACCCCGAGGCGCCCGAGAGCGGGCCTTGCAGCGGGCCGCGTTGGGGGCGGTGCCGGGAGGTCCCGGCCCCGCGCACAGCCGTTTTCCACAGCCCCCGGGCACCCCTTGACAGGCACATCCGTTGCTGGATTACTGGATCGCGCCCGGCATCTGACCGAATGGTCGGTCGGCGCGGTGAGTACGGCAGCGAGTACGAGAGCGTGGAACGCATGACGCAAGCCATGAGCGACGGTGCGGCGCAGGCCATGTTCGCGGCGGACCAGGCGTCGCGGTCCCTGGGCATCACGTTGCTGGAGGCCGGGGACGGCGCCGCAAAGCTGCGGATGACGGTGACCGCCGACATGGTCAACGGGCACGGCATGGCGCACGGCGGCTACCTCTTCCTCTTCGCCGACACCGCCTTCGCCTGCGCCTGCAACAGCCACGGCCCCGTCACCGTGGCCTCCGGCGCCGACATCTCCTTCGTCAGACCGGCGCGCGAAGGCGATACGCTCACGGCGCTCGCCGAGGAGCGCACCACTTACGGCCGCAGCGGGATCTACGACGTGACCGTGCTGCGCGAGGCCGGACCGGAAGGCACCGAGGTCATAGCAGAGTTCCGCGGCCGCAGCCGCACCGTAGGTCGCGTGGAGGGTTACCCATGACGATGAGCGAGACCCCGGCCGCGGCCGGTGCCGACCGCAGGACCGGCGAGCCGCTGCCGCAGGAGCTGATGGACCCCGGCGAGCGCATGGACCGCGAGGAGCTGCGTGCGTACCAGCTCACGAGGCTGAAGCGGACGCTGCGCACGGCCTACGACGAAGTCGAGCTGTACAGAAGGAAGTTCGACGAGGCCGGGGTGCGTCCCGAGGACTGCCGCACCCTGGAGGACCTGGCGCGCTTCCCCTTCACCACCAAGGCGGATCTGAGGGACACCTACCCCTTCGGGATGTTCGCCGTGCCCATGTCGCAGGTGCGGCGCATCCATGCTTCGAGCGGCACCACCGGCCGTCCCACCGTGGTGGGTTACACGGAGAACGACATCTCCATGTGGGCGGACATGGTCGCCCGCTCGATCCGCGCCGCGGGCGGGCGCCCCGGGCACAAGGTCCATGTCGCCTATGGATACGGGCTGTTCACCGGCGGTCTCGGCGCGCACTACGGAGCCGAGCGGGCCGGATGCACCGTCATACCCGTCTCCGGCGGCATGACGGCCCGGCAGGTCCAGCTCATCCAGGACTTCGAACCCGAGATCATCATGGTCACGCCCTCCTACATGCTCACGCTGCTCGACGAGTTCGAACGCCAGGGCATCGACCCTCGCGGCACCTCCCTGCGTACGGGGATCTTCGGCGCGGAGCCCTGGACGGAGGGGATGCGCACGGAGATCGAGGAACGCCTCGGCATCCACGCCGTCGACATATACGGGCTGTCCGAGGTGATCGGGCCGGGAGTCGCGCAGGAGTGCGTGGAGACCAAGGACGGGCTGCACATCTGGGAGGACCAGTTCTATCCGGAGATCGTCGACCCGATCACGGACGAACTCCAAGAGCCGGGCGCGGAGGGCGAGTTGCTCTTCACCTCGCTCAACAAGGAGGCCATGCCGGTCATCCGCTACCGCACGCGCGACCTGACGCGGCTGCTTCCCGGCACGGCACGCCCCGCCTTCCGCCGCATGGAGAAGGTGACCCGGCGCTGCGACGACATGATCATCCTGCGTGGCGTCAACATCTTCCCCAGCCAGGTCGAGGAGATCCTGCTGCGTACCCCTGGTCTGGCGCCCCACTTCCAGTTGCGGCTCGTCAACCGCGCCCGGCTCGACCACATGACGGTGCGCGTCGAGGCACGGCCGGACGCCGCCCACGTGGAGCGCGAGGCCGCAGCCTCGTCGGTCGCCGCCGCGATCAAGGACGGGATCGGGCTGAGCGTCGAGGTCGAGGTCGTCGAGCCGGAGACGCTTGAACGCTCTGTGGGCAAGATCCGCCGGGTCGTCGACGAGCGCTCAGGGCGCTGATTCGCCCCCGCCCCGGGGCGTTTCGTCCCTCGCGCCCCTCGGCAGGCTCAATCGCCGTCGCGCGCACCGAAGTTGACGGTGGTGAACTGCGGGTTGGCGATGAGGAAGCCGCCGTCCACCGGGTACGACTGTCCGGTCGCGTAGGCCGCGGCGTCCGAGGCGAGCCAGACGATGAGCGAGGCGACCTCGCGAGGGTCGCCGGGCCGTGAGACGGGCAGCGCCGGCCGGTGCACCGAGTGCACGTCCGCGTCCTCCAGGCCCGACATCCTGGTGGCGATCAGGCCCGGCGCCACCGCGTTCACGGTGATGCCGTGCTCGGCCAGCTCCAGAGCCATCGACTTCGTCAGTCCGCCCAGTGCGTGCTTCGCGGTGTTGTACGAGACGGAGGACGGCAGCGGCGTGTGCTCGTGCACCGATGTGACGTTGACGATGCGTCCGCCACGGCGCTGGGCGATCATCCGGCGTGCGGCCCGCTGGCTCAGCAGGAACGGCCCCTCCAGATCCACCCGCATCACATGACGGAAGTCCTCGAAGTCCGTCTCGGTGAACGGTGCCGCACGGTTGTCGCCCGCGGCGTTGACGAGGACGTCCAGGCGGCCGAAGCCGTCCGCGAACTCGTCGATCACGGTCTCCGCGCCCGGCAGTCGCGTCAGATCGAGGTGGGCTACCTCCGCGCGCCGACCGCGCTCTCGCACCAGCTCGGCGGTGCGATGGCCCGCGGCCTCGTCCGCGAACCAGGTCACGCCGATGTCGAAGCCGTCCCGGGCGAGCGCGAGGGCCGTGGCCCTGCCGATGCCCGACTCGGAGCCGGTGACGACGGCCGCCCTGGTTCCGGCGTCCGATGAGGAGGCGGTGGCGCCGCCGAGGTCCCTGCCGACGTCACTGCCGAGGTCGTGGTCCATGGTGATGCTGCTCCTGTCCGCCGAGACCGAACCTGCCTTACGGGTACGGAACTACGCGGCGGGGCACGGCACTTGGACGACGCCCCGGCGGTCCGCCGCCGCCCCGAAGGTGCCGTAGTCCGAAGGCTCCGCGCCCGGTCTCCGTGGAGCCGGAGGAGACGGCGTGAACTCCGCGACGCATGTTCCGAGTCGTTCATTCGTACCCCGCAAGTGTTCCCAGCCCGGGTCCGCGCCGATCATGCCGCGCCCTCCAGAGCCAGCAGCGTCCGCTTGGCCTCCGCGCCCCCCGCGTAGCCGCCCGCCGAACCGTCCGAACGGACCACCCGGTGACAGGGAAGGACGACCGGCAGCGGATTGGTCGCACACGCGGTGCCCACGGCGCGCACCGCCCGAGGGTTTCCCGCCGCCTCGGCGACCTGCGCGTAGCTCTCCGTACGGCCGTAGCCGATGGACGGCAGACGTGCGATCACCTCGCGGCGGAATCCCTTCGTCAGCCGCATGTCCAGGGCCAGTTCGAAGCTTGTGCGCCGCCCCTCGAAGTACTCCTCGATCTGCCGGACGGCCTGCTCCAGCCGCGCGGGCGCACGCAGTACGCGCGGGCTGACGCGACCGGCGAGATCCGCCAGCGCGGCGTCGTGGTCCTGCACGTCATACGCCACCCGCACCAGGCCCTCCTCCGTGGCGGCCAGCAGCAGCGACCCCACGGGTGTCTCCAGCGTGCGGTAGGCGACGTCCAGCAGCCCGTCGCGCTCTGCTGCACCCACGAGGCGTTCGTGGAGGCGCAGTTGTGCCGGCGTGTCCTCGACGGGCAGCGCCGCGAACACCGGCTCCTCCCGCCGCTGCGGTCCGGATGCCGAACCGGATGCCGAAACTGTCATCGCTTCTCGCCTTTCTCCTCGGCGTGGGTCCCAAGGCTGCTGCGCAGGGACTTGATGCCGTCGGCCGCGGCCCTGCGCGCGGCGTCGGCGGTGCCGCCGGTGATGGCGGCGATCTCCTTGTAGGGCAGCCCGGCGAGATGGTGGTACGCGACGGCGGCCCGCTGCCGCTGTGGCAGCGCCTTCAGCGCCTGCCAGAGCTCTCCGTCCCAAAGCTGCCCGTTCCACAGGTCCCCGTCGGAGCCCGACCCGGCCGCAGGGCCTTCGGCGAGTGCCCGCGGCCCGGGTTCGGGGACCTCGGGCACGGCGATGGGACGGCGTGAGTCCGCCCTCGCCGCGTCGACGGCCTTGCGGTGTGCGATCGTCACCAGCCACGCCTCGACGTCCGCGTCGCCGGGCAGGCCCGGATACGCCCTCAGCGCCGCCAGGAACGTCTCCGACCAGGCGTCCTCCGCGTCGACCGGTCCGACGACCGCGCGGCACACGCGCAGCACCATGGGCCCGTACTCGGCCACGACCTGCTCGAAAGGTCTCAGGGTCAACACCGGCTCCAGCTCAGAAGAGACGGGGCGTACGCGTCACCGATTCCGCCCCCTCCAGCTCCAGCAGTGCCCGCTTACGCTCCAGCCCGCCCGCGTAGCCCGTGAGCGAACCGTCCGCACCCACCACGCGATGGCAGGGCACGACGACCGAGAGCGGGTTGCGGCCGTTGGCGGCGCCGACCGCCTGGGCGAGCGCCGGGTCGCCCAGCTCGCGTGCGAGTTGGCCGTACGAGCGGGTCTCGCCGTAGGGGATGTGCCTCAGCAACTGCCATACGCGCTGCCGGAAGGGCTCGCCGCGTGGTGCCAGCGGCAGATCGAACTGCCGGCGCTCTCCCGTGAAGTACTCCTCAAGCTGCCGCCTGGCCTCGTCGAAGCCGCCGGGGTCGCGGGGGCCGAGCGCGCCGGGGGAGGGGCCGCGCAGATGGTCCTCGAAGTAGATGCCGGTCAGCGCCTCTCCGGACGCCACGAGTGTGAGGGCGCCGAGCGGCGAGTCGACGACGGTGTGCCGGACGGCGGTCCCGGCCTCGGTGCTGCCGAGCCGGAGTGGCCGGCCGGTGCCGCCGGTGCGGCTCGTGGTGCCGTCGTGAGTGTTCGCTGTCATGGGCCCCGCTCCCTTCGTGCCGTGTGGCCGATTCTTCCGCCCACACCAGGAAGACGTTCGCGGAGCCCCGAACGTGAGATCGCTGGCGGAGCGAATCCGGGCGCGGGCGCACGGGTGCCGTAGCCGGGGGTGGAGCGCCGCTCGCTCAGGCGCCGTCGCCGTCCTCCGCTGCCACCTGCTTCAGCGTCCGGCCGGTATGCGCCGAACGTGCCCGCATCGGGTCCGGCGTACGGCCCTCGCGCACGGCTCGCTCGTCGTTCTGCTTCACCAGCAGCCAGGCCTCGCGGTCGCCGTCGCCGCCACCCCGGAAGCGGGTGAGCGCATAGCCGCCGCGGACCTTCGCGCCGTCCATCCAGAACGTGGCATGCCCGTGGCGCAGTGCTTCGGCGAAGTTCTCCGAGTGCGGCCGGTAGGTGCCCTCGTCCCAGACGATGACGGTGCCCGCCCCGTACTCGCCCGGCGCGATGACGCCCTCGAACTCCCGGTATTCCAGGGGGTGATCCTCGGTGGGCATCGCCAGCCGCTTCTCGTGCGGATCGGGCGACGGGCCCTTGGGGACCGACCAGGACTTCAGCACCCCCTCCACCTCCAGCCGGAAGTCGAAGTGCATGGTGGTCGCGTCGTGGATCTGCACGACGAAGCGTGCGCTGCCGTCGCCGGAGGGCTCACCTTCGCCGCGTGGCTCGGCGGTCTTCTCGAAGTGCCGCTTCTCGCGGTACCGCTTCAGCGCGTCCTGATCCGCGGCGCCTCCGTCGCGCTTGTCGCGCCCGGCGCCCCGCGTCCGGGTGCTCTTCGCAGCGCTGCGTGCCGTGCCCCGTGCCGTGGTGCGCCCTCCCGTACCCCGTCCTGCGCTCTGACCTGCGCTCTTGGCGGGCTTCTGCACCGTGCTGCCCCGGCCTCGCGTGCTCTTGCGGGTCTTCTCGCTCACCGCGCCTCCTTCCGGTCGGACGGTCGTCCCGACGGGTGCCCGCGAGCGTGCCTCCCAGTACCCGTACGAGTACGAGTCAGTGTGCGCTTACGGGAAGAGCGCGGCCCCTGTGCGCGCTGTAGTGAACGGCGTGATTACGGGTACCTCCGCCCTTCCGGAGAGTCACCGGCCGCGCGGACTCCTCACGCGGCCCGGCCGCACTCACCGGCACGCGCATCCGAGAGACGCGAACCGAAGGGAAGCAACCACCGTGAAATTCGGCGTATCGACCTTCATCACCGATCAGGGGATCGCCCCCGACGCCCTGGGCCGCGCCGTCGAGGAACGCGGTTTCGACTCGCTGCTGATCGCCGAACACACGCACATCCCCGTCGAGCGCCGCTCGCCCTATCCCGGGGGCGGCGACCTGCCCGAGATGTACTACCGCACGCTCGACCCCTTCGTCGCACTGAGCGCCGCGGCCTCCGTCACCGAGCGGCTGCTGCTGGGCACGGGCATCGCCCTCGTCGCACAGCGGGACCCGATCATCACGGCGAAGGAGGTGGCCTCCCTCGACCTGGTCTCCGGCGGCCGTGCGATCTTCGGAATCGGCGTGGGCTGGAACCGCGAGGAGATGGAGAACCACGGCACCGACCCGTCGACGCGAGGTCGGCTGGTCAACGAGCGGCTGCGTGCGATCCGCGAGCTGTGGACGGCCGAAAAGGCCGAATTCCACGGGGAGTTCGTCGACTTCGACCCCGTCTACGCATGGCCCAAGCCCGTGCGGCGCCCGCATCCGCCCATCTGGATCGGCGGCGGCGAGGGAGCGTTCCCGCGTATCGCGGAGATCGGGGACGCATGGCTGGCCAACAGGACCCCGCCGGAGGACCTCGGCCCGCAGATCGAGCGGATGCGCCAAGTCGCCGGACGGGACGTGCCGGTGACCCTCTACGCGGCTCCCGACGACCCCGCCGCCATCGAGGCCTATGAGCGGGTCGGCGTGGAGCGGCTGCTGCTGTATCTGCCGACCCGCCCCGAGAACGAGACGCTCGCGCAGCTCGACCGGCTCGCCGCCGTGGCGGGCCTCGGCTAGGGCGCAGCCGTATGCCGACGATGACGGGCGACGAGGCGCGGGAACGCTTCGCGGCGGCGCGGTCCGCCACGCTGGGTACCGCCGACGCGGACGGAAGCCCGCACCTCGTGCCCGTCACCTTCGCCCTCGCCGGTGAGTCGGGAGACACGGTCGTATTCGCCGTCGACCACAAGCCGAAGCGTTCCCAGCGGCTCAAGCGGCTCGCCAACATCGCCGCGAACCCCGCCGTGACCCTGCTCGCCGACGCTTACGACGAGGACTGGGAACGGCTCTGGTGGGCCCGCGCCGACGGCACCGCACGCGTAATGGCGCCGCCGGAGCACTCCGCCGCATCCGCCCGGCATGTGGGACTGCTCGTCTCGCTCGTGCTCAAGTACCGGGAGCAGTACGGTCCCAGGCCGCCGCGGGGCCCCGTCGTGGAGATCACCGTGGACCGGTGGACGGGCTGGCGCGCCGTCTGACGTAGCCGCGGGCGAGCGGCCCGCCCTGATGCCGGGGAAGCACCGCGGAAGCAGCGATTCCATTTCCCGGGCCCCGCCTTTTCCGCTCTTCCGTGAACGTGCAACGATCCGCCCCATGGCGACAGTGAGTGATCTCCTGCCCAAGGACGCCGTGCGGCTGGACGCCTCGGCCGGGGGCTGGCGGGCGGCCGTCCGGCTCGCGGGCGAACTGATGACGAACACGGGCACGACCTCGGACGATTACACCGCCGAGATGATCCGGAACGTCGAGGAGAACGGGCCGTACCTGGTGATCGCGCCCGGTTTCGCGCTGGCTCACGCCCGTCCCTCACCGGCGGTGCGGCGTAGCGGAATGTCATGGGTGCGACTCGCGGAGCCCGTGGAGTTCGGGCACGAGTCCAACGACCCCGTGGATCTGGTCGTCGGCCTCGCCGCCGAGGACCAGGGCGCCCACCGGGAGGCACTGGCCGGACTGGCGAGACTGCTGGCCGATCCCGGCACCGAGCGGGCGCTGCGTGAGGCCGCCTCGCCGGACGAACTGCTCGCGGTGCTGGCCGGCGACCGCTCCGGTGCGGGCGCCGCGGCACCCGCCGGCACGGCCCGCGCGGACACCACCGCCGCACGGCAGAGCGGTGCGAGCGTGCACAAGATCCTCACGGTGTGCGGCAACGGACTCGGCACGAGCCTGTTCTTGAAGAACACCCTCGAGCAGGTGCTACAGCGCTGGGGCTGGACCGCGCACGTCACCGTGGAGGCCACCGACACCGTCTCGGCGAAGGGCAAGGCGTCCGAGGCCGTCGCCGTCTTCACCTCCCGTGAGATCGCCGCCGCCCTCGCGGACATGGCCGTACCGGTCCGCGTCATCGAGGACTTCACCAGCACCGCCGAGGTCGACGGTGCTCTCCGCGACACCTACGACGTCTGAGACCAGACGCCTGACGACCAGAAGGGAGCAGGCGGCACCATGGGCCCGCTCATCTCCACCGCCGAGTTTCTCGTCGACGAGATCCTCAGCCAGCCCCCGTATCTGATCGGCCTGATCACCGCCGTCGGCCTGATCGCGCTGAAGAAGCCCGCCGGCCAGGTCGCCGGCGGCGCCATCAAGGCGACCCTCGGCTTTCTGCTGATCAACGCCGGCGCGGGCCTCGTCGTCGACTCCCTCGCGCCACTGGGCGAGATGATCCAGGGCTCCACGGGAGCGCACGGTGTCATCCCCACCAACGAGGCCATCGTCGGCATCGCGCAGGAGCAGTTCGGAGCCCGCGTCGCCTGGCTGATGATCACGGGCTTCGCGCTGAGCCTGCTGCTGGCGCGCCTCACGCCGCTGCGCTACGTCTTCCTGACCGGCCATCACGTCCTGTTCATGGCCACGCTGATCACGATGGTGCTGGCGACTGCCGGTCTGTCGTCGGTGGTCGTCGTCATCGTCGGTGGCGTGCTGCTGGGCATCATGCTCGTGTCCATGCCGGCGTTCGCACACCCGTGGACGAAGCGGATCACCGGCGGAAACACCATCGCCATCGGGCACTTCGGCACGGCGGGCTATGTCGCGGCCGGTGCCGCCGGTCAGCTCGTCGGCAGGCGCAGCCGCAGCACCGAGGAGATGAACCTGCCCGAGGGGCTGCGTTTCCTGCGGGACTCCATGGTCGCCACCGCCCTGTCCATGCTGCTGATCTACGTGGTGACGGCGCTGGTGCATCTCGGGCACTCGGGCAAGAAGATCGCGTTCCAGGCGTTCGCCGCCGGTGGCGGGGAGGCCGCCGCCGACGTCGGCGACTACGTGATGAGCGCCGTCATGCAGGGGCTTCAGTTCGGCATCTCCGTCGCCGTCATCCTCTTCGGCGTCCGTACGATCCTCGGCGAACTCGTGCCCGCCTTCCAGGGGATCGCCGCGAAGGTCGTACCCGGTGCGGTGCCGTCGCTGGACGTGCCGATGGTCTTCCCGTACGCGCAGAACGCCGTGCTCATCGGCTTCATCGCCAGCTTCACCGGGGGCCTGGCCTCGCTGGGCCTGCTGACCGCCGTCTTCGGCCCGGCCTTCGGGCTCGCGCTCGTACTGCCGGGCCTCGTACCGCACTTCTTCACCGGCGGCGCCGCCGGTGTCTACGGCAACGCCACGGGCGGCAGGCGCGGCGCCGTCGCCGGCGCCTTTCTCAACGGCGTGCTGATCACGTTCCTGCCCGCGCTGCTGCTGAAGGTGCTGGGCGCCTTCGGCGAGGAGAACACGACGTTCGGGGACGCGGACTTCGGCTGGTTCGGCACGGTCATCGGCAACGCCCCCAAGGCGGGCGGCAGTTGGGGCGTCGTACTGATGCTGCTGACCGGAGCCGTCGTACTGGGCGGCGCCGTGGTGATGCAGAAGCGTGTGGTGGACACCGGCTGGGACCCGGGCGCACACCGCGACGCCCTGCTGCCGCGGCCGGACGAGGCGAACGAGGCGGACGAGGCGAACGAGGCGAACGACGACGATGCGGACACGGACCCGCACCGGGACGCGACGCACCCGGACCGGGCGAACGTCCCGGAAGCCCCCAGGGTCCCCGCCCAGGCCACGGGCGGTACGGACGCCGGCGCGAGGCACGGCTCGGCATCCGGCGGGAGGCGCGGCGCGGCCGGTTCGAAGATCGCACCGCCGCGCGGCGCCCCGGCCCCGCCGCCACCGCCGTCAGCGGACGACTGACCCCCGCCCGAATGTGCACCCGGCCCGAACGACCGTGACCCGTACGGCAGTTCAGACGGCCGGGGCCAGGCCGGGGCGTGCGGCGACGGCCGCCGGCGGCGACGCGGCGAGGCTGTCGAGGAGACGGTCCACGGTCTCCGTCACGCCGTCCGCGGCCTCCGCGGCGACGACCCCGGACCCCTCCGTCTCCGGGGCGTCCGGCGAGACGTGCCTGTCGAGCACGAACCAGCCGCGCAGCACGTTGTCCGTGCCGAGCGAGGTGAGGACGGGCCGCAGCGCGTAGTCGATCGCCAGTACGTGTGCGGTGCTGCCGCCCGTCGCCAGCGGCAGCACCGTCTTCCCTGCGAGTGCGAACTGCGGCAGCAGGTCGAGAAGCGTCTTCAACAGGCCGCTGTAGGCGGCCTTGTAGACGGGAGTGCCGACGACGAGGGCGTCCGCCCAGTCGACCGCCTCCACGACCTCCCGTATCGCGGGATGGGCGGCGTTCCCCGCGAGCAGCGGTTCCGGGGGCAGGTCTCGTACGGCGATGTGCCGCACGTCGTGGTGTTCGTCGGTGAGGAGCCTCCCTACGTGGCGTACCAGCGACGACGTACGTGAACGTGCCGACGGACTGCCGGAGAGGGTGAGGACGTTGGGCATCGTGAATCTCCTTGAAGGTCGGGGAAGTTCCAGGGCGGGAGGGCGAGGAGGCGGAGCCGGGCGGGAAGCACGAGGGCGAGCGAAGGACGCGTGAGGAGCGCTGCGGCCGTGCCGTCAGCCGGAGAGGGCCGCGGCCCGGCCCTGCCGCCGCTGCGAACCCCCTGTCTCCTCGCGCGACTTCGACTCCGTACGGGGGCCTCCGCCGGTGATCACATACAGGTCCCGCTCCCGTAGCCGCGACGTGGCCCACATGCTCACCAGCGCGGTCAGTGCGAGATAGCCGCACGCCGCCCAGGGCGTGCCGTCGCCGAGTGCCAGCAGCGCCGTCATGATCAGCGGGGTGACGCCCGAGGCGAAGATGCCCGACATCTGGTAGACGAAGGACATGCCGGTGTAACGCACCCGCGTCGCGAACAGCGCGGCGAACAGGGTGCCTTGGGCTCCGTAGAAGTACGCGTGCACCAGCCCGAGCGTCACCACGAGCACCGCCGCGAACCCCCATGGTCCGCCGAAGCCGAAAACCCAGAAGGCGGGGAAGACGGACAGAGCGAACAGGCCCATGCCCACGAAGTAGACGCGCCGCGCACCCTGACGGTCGGTGAGCGCGCCGGAGACCGGTATCACCACGGCCATCACCAGCGCCGCCGCCGTGACCGACAGCAGCACCGAACTGCGGTCCAGCTTCAGCGTGCCGGTCGCATACGTCAGGGCGAACACGGCCCAGGTGTTGAACGCCGCGCCCTCGCCCCAGCGGGCCAGCATGCCGAGCAACGCATGGCGGCGCGCGGGCCGTTCACGCAGCAGCTCCACCAACGGGGCCGACCGCGCGAGCTGCCGGGCCTCCCTCAGCTCCCGGAAGGCGGGCGTCTCGTCGATCTTCAGCCGTACGGTCAGGCCGACCGCGACGAGCACCAGCGACACCAGGAACGCCACGCGCCACCCGTAGCCGAGGAACGCATCGTCGCTCAGCACATTGTTCAGCAGCGCGAACGCGCCCGTGCCCAGGGCGAGTCCGAGCGCCAGGCCGATCTGCGGATAGCTGCCGAAGCGGCCCTTGCGGCCCCTCGGCCCGTACTCGACGGCGAGCAGCACCGCACCGGCCCACTCGCCGCCCAGGGCGACGCCCTGCGCTACGCGCAGCACCAGAAGCAGCGCCGGTGCGAGGAGCCCGGCTTGCTCGTACGTCGGCAGCACCCCGATCAGGGCGGTGGAGACGCCCATCAGGCTCATCGTGAAGGCGAGGGTGCGTTTGCGGCCGATGCGGTCGCCGATGTGCCCGAAGAGCAGCCCTCCCACGGGCCGGGCGAGGAAGCCCACGGCGAACGTGGCGAACGACAGCATCGTGCCGACGGGGCCGTCGGTCGTGGGGAAGAACAGCTCGCCGAAGACGAGACCCGCGGCGGTGCTGTAGAGGAAGAAGTCGTACCACTCGACCGTCGTGCCCAGCAGGCTGGAGAGCACGACCGTCCTGAGCCTGCGGGGGGCCTCGGCCGCAGGGGTTTCCGTGGCAGCGGTGATTTCCGTGGCCGCGGTGGTTTCCCTGGCCGCCGCGCTCTCCGTGGGCGGCGGCGTCTTGGGGGTGTCCGGTCGCATCGCGCTCACCGGCCCGCGAACGGGACGATGCCCGCCTCGGTCGCAGCGTCGCCGTCCGGGTGCTGCCACAGTCCGCGCTGCCGCAGCAGGGGCAGGACGCCCTCGCCGAACCAGTACGCCTCCTCCAGGTGCGGGACCCCGGAGAGGACGAACTCCTCGATTCCCAGGCGGTGATACTCCTCGACGAGGTCGGCGACCTCCGAGTGGCTGCCCACCAGAGCTGTGCCCGCGCCGCCGCGTACCAGCCCGACTCCCGCCCAGAGGTTGGGATAGATCTCCAGCCGGTCGCTGGTGCCGCTGCCGTGCAGCTCGCGCATCCGCCGCTGGCCCTCCGACTCGCTTGCGGCCAGGCCCTGTTGGACCGCCTTGATGCGCTCCGGGTCCATGCCCTCCAGCAGGCGCTCAGCCTCGGCCCACGCCTGTGCGGAGGTGTCGCGGCTGATGGTGTGCAGCCTTATGCCGAAGCGCACGTCCCGCCCCTGCGCCTCGGCGAGGGAGCGTATCCAGTCGATCTTCTGCTTCACCTGCTGCGGGGGTTCGCCCCAGGTGAGATACACATCCGTATGACGGGCGGCCACTTCGCCCGCGGCGGGGGAGGAGCCCCCGAAGTAGATCCTCGGGGCGGGCTCAGGGAGCCGGTTGAGCCGGGCGCCCTCGACGCGCAGATGCTCGCCCTCGTGGTCGACCCGCTCGCCGGTCCACAGGCGGCGCACGATGTCCAGGAACTCCCCGGTGCGCGCGTAGCGTTCGTCCTTGCTCAGGAAGTCGCCGTAGGCGCGCTGCTCTGCGGACTCGCCGCCGGTCACCACGTTCAGCAGCAGCCTGCCGTGCGACTGGCGCTGATACGTGGCGGCCATGTGCGCGGAGAGCGTCGGCGAGATCTGGCCCGGCCGGAAGGCCACGAGGAACTTCAGCCGCTCGGTGACCTGAGTGAGCATCGCGGTGGTGATCCAGGCGTCCTCGCACCACGCACCGGTCGGAGTGAGCGCGCCTGCGAAACCCAACTGCTCGGCGCTACGGGCGATTTGGCCGAGGTACTCCACGGACGCCGGACGGTCGCCGCCGGCGGCGCCGGGCGTGGAGCCATGGCCGCCGCCGACGACGTGGCGGCTGTCGCCCGTCGTGGGAAGGAACCAGTGGAACGTCAACGGGGGCGAGGATTCAGGTGAGGAGGCCGGTGAGGACGCTTGCGGATCAGCGGGCCGCGCGGTCGAGGCGGACGGGTCGGAAGACACGGAGACTCCAGAACTGGGAACGGGATGCTGGGAGTTGAGGGTTTGCTGGGATTGCGCGCTGTGAACTGCCGGCGGAGGAACGGCAGTCGGCCCGCGCAACGGCCCCCGCGAGACGCAGCCACGTACCGGCGTCCCCTACGCGCCTGCGTACGGACGTCGGGACGAAGGGCGCCATCGGCGTACGAGCGCACGGCTGTGCCCGCTACCGCACGGCCGCGCCCGTGCACCGGACCAGGGCAGGCGAGCCCCGGTCGGCGTCAACGGGACGGCAGGCGTCAACGGGCCGGAGAACCGGGCGACTTCGGTCGCGGGGAGATCCTGCGGGAATTCGGCCGCAGAAGGCCGCCGAGAGGCGGGCGGAAGACGGCGGGCCGAAGGGCCCTGCCGGAGAGTCAGCTCTGACAGGTCGCGCTGGACTGGCGGCACAGATCGACGTGGAGGCGTTCCACGAGGAGTCCTGCTGCGGCTGTCATGTCCGGCATTCTGTGCGAGCGACCCCGTCGGCTTCAACCCCAACCGGCCCACGTTTCAGCAGGTGAGACGGACGGCACGGGCGAGGCGAGCGCTGCCCGGGCGATGACGGGACCGCACGCCTCCTGTTCGGGGCACGTGGAGGACGCGTCCCGGGACGACTGCGGACGGTCTCTCAGGCGCCGCCCAGGACGCCCTTCGCCGCCTTGATCTGAAGCTCGTCGATGGTCTCGATCTGCCCGTGCGCACGCCGCAGCAGCTCCGCCAGCCGGTCCTCGTCGAGCACGGCCGACGGCGGTCCGTCCAGCGAACTCAGCGCCTGCCACATCAGCTTCTTGCCCTCGACTCCCAGGCGCAGCGCCTCCAGTTCGACGAGGTCGCTCAGCGGAGCCCGGCGTACCAGGGAGCCGTTGCTCTTGAGCCTGCCTGCCTTCTCCAGCAGCCATCCGGCGGTCATCCTGTACCGGCGTACGGGCACGCCCAGATCGCGCATGATCCGCAGCAGGGCCATGCGGTCCTGTGCGATCTCGTCTGCTACGCGGACGAGCGCCGACCCCGCCGGTGACGCCGCGTGCTGCTTGGCGATCCTGCGGGCGAGTTCCGAGCCGCTGGTCGCCCCGAGGAGATGGTCGTTGAGATAGATCGGCAGCGGCTCGGTCATCGGTCCGGCGGTACGTGTGCCCGCGCGGGAGCCGTTGCGGCCGTGCCGGCCGGAGTGGCCGGTCGCGCTGTTCGCGGTGTGCGTCATCGGTGGCTCCCGTCGGGGTGCGGAACCTCGGTGCTGCCACCGCCGTATTCGCCGGACCGGCGTCGCCGCGGCTGGGGCGCTGCCGCGTCGCGACGGGCGCCGCCACCTGCCGCGATCGTCGCCGCGACCCGGAGTCCGGCGAGGCGGTGGACCTGCTCCCTCCAGGCTCGCAGCCCGGCCCCGGCTGTCAATTCGCGGACGGTCTCCGACAGGCGCTGTCCGCGGGCCTGGGGCTCCGGGCGGTGTGCCGTGCCGCTGCCGTGCCGCCGCCGCGTTCCCGGCCGCCCGCCCCCCGCCCCGTTCCGCTCGCGACCCGCCCGCGAGGGCCTGCGACCGGCCACCACCCGCGGTGATCCGTCCAGGTGTGCCTTGGTCCGTTCGGAGGGCAGATCCGTTTGAGGATCGGTGCGGGCTCCGGTGAAGTGGTCGTAGCGGAGGTTCACGGCGGCCCACGGCCGTGCCGGGCCTCCTGTTCCGGACCGCCTCGCGAGACGGGAAGACCATGACCGACACCGCCCCCATCAGCACTCCCTTCACCGCCGAGTCCACCGCCGGAGAGGTCATCGAAGGCATCGATCTGACCGGACGGCGTGCCGTCGTCACCGGTGGCGCCTCCGGCATCGGCGCCGAGACGGCCCGGGCACTGGCAGGCGCCGGGGCACAGGTGACGCTCGCCGTGCGCGACGTGCAGGAGGGGCGGCGAAAGGCCGCGGAACTCGTCACGGCGACGGGCAACGAGGAGATCCGCGTCGCCCCGCTCGACCTCGCCGACCGCAAGTCCGTAGCGGGCTTCCTGGCCGCCTGGGACGGGCCGCTGGACATCCTCGTGAACAACGCCGGGGTCATGGCGTCACCGGAGGTACGCACGCCCGAGGGCTGGGAGTTGCAGTTCACCACCAACCACCTCGGGCACTTCGCGCTCTCCGTCGGGCTGCACCGGGCCCTGGCGGCGGCGAACGGCGCCCGCGTGGTGTCCGTGGGCTCGGGCGCACACCGGCAGTCGCCGGTCTGCTTCGAGGACATCCACTTCCGCGGCCGTCCCTACGATCCGTGGGCGGCGTACGCACAGTCGAAGACGGCGAACGCGCTGTTCGCCGTCGAGGCATGGGAGCGCTGGGAGAGCGACGGTATCGCCGTCAACTCCCTCACCCCCGGGGCCGTACGCACCAGAATCCGGCGCCACGTCGGCGAAGAGGAGGCCGAGCGCGGCAGCACCGAGGCAGGCGGCGGCGCCGTGGAGTGGAAGACGCCCGAACAGGGCGCGGCGACCTCGGTCCTTCTCGCGACCTCCTCGCTGCTGGAGGGCGTCGGCGGACGCTACTTCGAGGACTGCAACGAAGCACCGCTCGACGAGAACGGCTCCGGTCGCGGAGTGGCGCCGCACGCCGTCGATCCGGAAGCCGCCGCGCGACTGTGGGACGTCTCCGTCGCGACGCTCACAGCCTGAACGCGGACTCCCCGAGCACCGACGGCACTTCACCTTCATTGGGCGTACCTGCGGAATCCGCAGCATCCGCCTGTCGGCACAAGCCGTACTCCTGTCCGGATGCCCGAGTCCGCTTGTGCCCATCGCGTGAAGGAGTGTGGTCGCGGGGGTTGCCGCCGAGAAGGGCGGCACCAGGATGTGCCTGCTTCGGGCAGGTGGCCCGGGGCGGGTACAAAGCCCCCCACCAAAGAGGAGCGGAATGTCTTTGACGTCCCTCAGCCGGCGAGCACGTATCGCGCTGGCAGCCACGGCGGCAGGAAGCGCCGCCGTTCTGGGCTTCGCGGTGCTGCCGTCGTCCGCGACGGCGACCCCCGCCGAGAAGCCCGCCGCGTCCGCGGCGAAGAGCGAGAAGTCGGCCAAGGCCGATGCGATCACCCGGGCCCAGATGCTGGAGCGCGCGGCCACCTGGCTGACCGCGAACAACGGCGCGCAGGTTCCCTACAGCCAGACCGAGGTCTGGTCGGACGGGTACCGGCAGGACTGCTCCGGCTACGTCTCCATGACGCTGGGCCTGTGGAAGTCCGGGCCCAACACCGTCGAACTGGCGAGCAACCGGGACCTGACCACCCCGATCAACCTGGGTGACCTCAAGCCCGGCGACCTGCTCATCGACGCCGACGGCTCGAACACCACGCGCCACGTGGTGATCTTCGAGAAGTGGACCGACGACTCGCACACCGCCTACTCGGCCTTCGAGCAGCGCGGCGGCCACGGCACGGACCACCGGACGCTGGACTACGGTCTCTCGTCCGGCAGCGAGTACAAGCCCTACCGTCCGAACAACCTGACGGACTGAGGCGGTACGCCGCAACCAGGGCCGCCGGACGGCCCGTTGAGCACGACGAGCGCTCCCGTCCCCTCCTGGGGCCGGGAGCGCTTCGTGTCATGCGTGCCCGCACGCGGGCCGTTCCGACCGGTGCCGCTTCGCCTACTCCTTCACCGCCCCGGCGTTCGCCCCGCGGATGAAGTAGCGCTGGAAGCAGAAGAAGAGCACCGCCACCGGAATCGTGGACAGCAGCGCCGCGCCCAGCTTCAGCGGATACTGCGTACCGGCGCCGAGACCGCCGGAGACGAAGCGCGCCAGACCGGTGGTGAGCGTCTCGTAGTCGCTGGACTGCGTGGCCACGAGGAAGTGCGTGAACTCGTTCCACGAACCCTGGAACGACAGCAGCGTCACCGTGATCAGAGCCGGACGCGACATCGGCAGCACCACGTACCAGAAGGTCCGCCCGACGCCCGCACCGTCGATCCGGGCGGCCTCCTCCACCTCCCTCGGCACGGACTCGAAGAACTGCTTCATGATGAAGATGCCCGCCGCGTCGAAGAGCAGCGGCACGATCATGCCGGTGTAAGTGTCGAAGATGCCGAGGGTGTTGAGGACCAGGAACTTCGGGATGAGCAGCACCACCGGCGGCACCGCCATCACCGCGACGACGAAGGCGACCAGCAGCGCACGGCCCCGGAAGCGCAGCCGCGCGAGCGCGTATCCGGCCGCCGAGTCGAACGCCACCCGGCCCAGGGTCACCACCACCGTCACCAGCGTGCTGTTGCCCAGCCACCGCATGAACGGCACGCCTTCGCCGCCCCCGCCGGAGCCGGTGAGCTGCTCGAAGACCGCCGCCGTGGGCGCCGCAGGCAGCAGGGACAGCGGATGCGACGCGGCCTCCGGGTCGCTCTTGAAGCTCGTGGAGAGCTGCACCAGGAACGGCAGCGCGTACAGCAGGGCGAAGCCCAGCAGCAGCGCGTAGCCCGCGAGCCGCGCGGGGCGGGGGAAGCGTGCCAGTACGGGCCGCTCGTCCGTCGCGGCGGGTTTGTCAGTCGTGCGCACGGGGTGCCTCCTTCCCCTCGCCGTGCTCCGGCTTCCCGCCGGGTCCGGACTTCGCCGCGGCGGGCACGGCCCCCCGTGCCGCACCCGCCGCGAGCCTCTGCCTCAGCGGGCCCTGCCCCGACAGCCCCCGCCCCGACAGCCCCCGCCCTCCGCGCTCCCGCAGCAGGAAACGCTGAACTCCCGTCATCAGCAGCACGATCGCCAGCAGGATGAACGAGATCGCGGCCCCCTGCCCGAACTCCGCGTTGTCGAAGCCGTAGGAGTACGACAGATACGCGGGCGTGAGCGTGGTGTTGGCCGGATCGCCCTGACCGAGCACGTACACCTGGTCGAAGACCTGCCAGGTGGCGATCAGTCCCAGCGTCGTCACCAGGAACATCACCGGACGCAGGGCGGGCAGCAGCACATGGCGCAGCACATGCCTGCGGGAGGCGCCGTCGAGGGCGGCGGCTTCCTCCAGTTCGCGGGGGATGTTCTGGAGCGCCGCGAGGAAGATCAGCATGAACGTGCCCGAAGTCGTCCATACGGCAAGGAGGATGAGGGTGCACATGGCGACCGACGGTCCGGCCAGCCACTCCGAGAAGGGCAGGCCCATCATCCTGTGGTCGGCGAGGAAGCCGCCCGGCACCCCGTCGGTGATGCCCATCGCGTCCAACAGCACCCACAGCACGCCGCGTGAATCCTGGAACCAGTTCGGGCCCTTCACGCCGATCCAGCCGAGCAACTGGTTCACGGCGCCGCTGCCCTGGAAGAGGAAGAGGAAGACCGTGCACACCGCGATGGAGCTGGTGACGGAAGGGAAGTAGAACGTGGTCCGCAGCATGCTGCGGCCGCGCAGCATCCGCTGGTTGACGATGATCGCCAGGGTGAGCGAGAGCGCCGTCTGAAGAGGCACCGTCAGCAGCACGTAGTAGGCGTTGTTCCGCAGCGACGTGGCCAGCAGCGTACGGGCGAGCCCGTCCTCGGCAAGCAGGGAACGGTAGTTGTCCAGCCCCACGAAGTCGGCGTCCGGGGTGAACGGATTGGACTGGCCGTCCCAGTCGAGCAGGCTCACCCAGGCCGCCATCAGGATCGGCAGCGCCAGGAAGAGTCCGAGGCCCAGGACCATGGGGCTGACGAAGAACCAGCCCCACAGCCCCTCACGTCCGCGGATCGTACGGGTCGGAGAGCGCCCGGGAACCCGGGCCGGGCCGGGCCGCCGCTCAGCGGGCGGCGGCGCCGGGCGCTCGGTGGCAGTGGTCGGCATACGAGGTCAGTCGCCCTTCTTGATGGCCTGCTCGCCGTTGCGCTGAAGCGTGGAGAGGATGTCGGAGGGAGAGCCCGTACGCAGTGACTGCAAGTCGGCGTTGAACTGGTCGAGGACCTTGGTGAAGCCGGGCACGGTCACCGGGCTCTGTGCGTAGGAGTTGCCCTCCACCCATGCCTTGGACTCGGGGTGCTCCTCGGCGAAGGTCTTCATGATGCTCTCGCGTGAGGGCATCACGCCGATCGCGTCGGAGGAGGCCAACTGCTCCTTCTTCGAGGTGAGATGGCGTACGAGTTCGACGGCGGCCTCGTGGTGGGTGCTCTCCTTGGCCACGCCCCAGCAGTTGCTGAAGGCCAGGGTGCCCTTGCCGGCGGGGCCCGCGGGCAGCGGCAGGATCTTGTAGTCGACGTCCGGGAAGTCCTGCTTCATCGCCCCGGCCAGCCAGTTGCCCTCGATGATCATGGCTGCCTTGCCCTTGCCGAGCGCCTCACCGGCCCAGCCGGTGTCGACCTGCTTGGCGAACTTCATCGAGCCGGACCGCAGCAGCTTCCGTGCGAACTGAAGCCCCTTGGCGTTCTCTTCGCTGTCGGCGGTCATCTTCGACTCGTCGGCGTTGGTTATCCAGCCCCCGGCCTGCTTCATGAACACCCCGAGCCGCTGGTACTCGTTGGTCGTCACCAGGCCCGTGGTCTTGCCGGTCGTCAGCTTGTCGGCCGTCTTCTCCAGCTCGTCCCAGGTGGTGGGGTAGTCCTTCGAAGTCAGCCCGGCCTCCTTCCACTTCTTGGTGTCGACGGCCAGGCCGAGAGTGGAGGAGTCCTTCGGCAGGCAGACGAGCTTGCCGTTGTACGTGAACGCCTTGCGAAGCTGCGGGGCGAAGTCCTTCGCGTCGGGGATCTTGTCGCCGTAGGCGTAGAGGGAGCCCCCCTTGGCGTAGTTCGCGAACTGGTCGGAGTTGACGTAGAAGGCGTCCGGCGGGCGGTTGCCCGCGAAGGCCTGTGCGAGCTGCTGGTCCATGTCCTTGGCGAGCTGCACGGTGACCTTGTGCCCGGACTTCTTCTCCCAGGCCGCCGTCGCCTTCTTCACGGCCTTGGTCTCGGCGTCACCGGAGGTGGCGATCAGCACGCGCAGGGACTGCTTCTTGCCGTTGTCCTGCTCGGGTCCGTTCTTGTTCTTGTCGAACCCGGACGAACAGGCGGTCGCGGTGGTGGCCAGCACCGCGAGCGCGGTGACGGCCACTGTGGAGCGACGGAACATTCGGGCCTCCTGAGGGAGTGGATCGTGGGCTGGGAATTCCGTGGGATTACGGGAGTCGCGAGGAGTCCTCGTAGTACGAACTCGACGGGACGGGACGGGACTTGACGGGGTGGAGCTTGACGGGCGGTGGCGATGGCAGCCCGGCGTCAGCCGGAGGCGGCACCGAGGCTGGCCCGTACGACGAGAGCGGGCGGGAGCAGCACCCGTTCGGGAGGTTTCGCGGGATCGGCCATGCGGGCCAGCAGCATCCGCATCGCCTCCCGGCCGACATCGCCGAGCGGCTGCGCCACGCTCGCGAGTCCGGGAGAGAGCAGGGGGGCGACGGCCGAGTCGTCGAAGCCGACCACGGACACCTCACGCCCCGGGGTTCCTCCCGCGTCGGTGACGGCGCGGTAGCAGCCCAGGGCGAGCGTGTCGCTGGCGGCGACGACCGCCGTGACGCCCGCTTCGAGCAGTGGCCGCACGGCGCGGGATGCGGTGGCCACGTCGTCGAGACTGTGCACACGCAGGTCCGGGTCCTCCAGGCCGTGAGCACGCAGCGCACGCTGCCAGCCCTCGGCCCGGTCGTCGCCGACACCGGAACCGGGCGGCCAGCCGAGGAAGCCGATCCGCTCGTGGCCCTCGGCCACGAGCCGCTCCACGGCCGACTCGGTGCCCGCCGCGCCGTCGACGTCGACCCAGTCGCCGATCTTCTGCTCGGACCACATACGGCCGAACGCCACGAACGGGATGCCGCGTTCATGGAGCCACGCCTGGCGCGGGTCGCCGTGCGCGGTGTTGCTGAGCACGAACGCGTCCACGCCGTGCTCGCCCAACAGCTCCTCGTACGCGGCCAGTTCACGCTGTCCGGACCCGGCGGCGAACAGCAGCAGCCGGTAGCCAGCGGCGTCGGCCGTCTCCGACAGGGCGTGCAGAAAACGGTCGAGCACCATGTTGCCGGGGCCCGCCGGCTCTATCCCGAATCCGATGAGCCTGCTGGCACGCGTACGCAGCGAACGGGCCGCGCGATGAGGGCGGTAGCCCATCTCGTCGACCGCACGGCGGACACGTTCCAGGGTCTCCGGGCGCAGCAGATCGGGGGTGTTGAGCGCGTTCGAGACCGTCTGCGTGGAGACACCGGCGCGGCGGGCGACCATCGCCATGGTCACCGTTCCGGAGCCCGGACCCGAACCCGAACCGGAGCCCGTGCCCGTGCCGGAGCCCGCACCCGCACCCTGGCCGGACACGGGCGGCGACGGTTCGGAACGAGGCGGCATGGCGGAAGGACTCCCCGGGCGACGGCGGAACGACGACGGACCAACACTGAACGAACACTGACGTAACCGGACGATCTGGCCCTGCAAAAAGGGCAATTCGCGCCCTTGACCTCTTTGCTAGGGTCTTTTTTGATCGATCCAATGGCTGAGAGGTTGCGCCCACGTGGAGACAACTGTCAAGACTCATGACGGCACAGGCGCCACGAGCGCACCCCCCGCCCCGGCTGAGCTACAGCCCTTCCTGCACGACGCCTGCATCACCCTCTGCGCGCCGGGCATGGCGGTCTCACGGGCCGACGGCCAGATCAGCGAGGGCCCCGACGGCTTCTACCACGGCGACCGCCGCGCCCTGTCCATGCTGGTCGCCTTCGCCGAGGACGTGCCCAACGCCCCCATCAGCGGCGGCCCCGACTCAGCCGACCGCGCCTCGTTCCGTACGGTGCTGCGCGGACTCGCCGAGCACAGCCCGGACCCCGCCGTCACCCTGGAGCGCCGGCGGACCGTGGAGCCGGGGGAACTGCGGGAGACGATCACCCTGCACAACGCCGGTCTGACGTCCGTGCCCATACGCCTGACACTGCGGGCCGCAAGCGACTTCGCGCCGTTGGAGGCGGTCAAGTCCGGCCGCCCGGTGCCGGATTCGGCCCCGCGGATCGAGACGGACGGGCTGGCCTGGAGCGACGGCGAGCTGACGGCGCGGCTGGTGTGCGCTCCCGCGCCCGACGCCGCCGTACACGGCCCGGCTGAGGCCGCCGAGCTGCGCTACAGCGTCGAACTCGGCCCGGGAGAGCGCTGGCAGACCGAACTGCGCTGCACCGTCGACGACTCGAAGGGCGCCGCGTTCAGCCCCGCGGCACCCGCGGCACGCGCCGCACTGTCGTCCGGGGCGGCGCTGAGGACCGCCGACCGCGGCCTCGACCACTGGTTCGCCCGCTCATGCGAAGACCTCGGATCGCTGCTGCTGGCCGATCCGTTGGAGCCCGCCGACACCTTCCTCGCCGCAGGCGCACCCTGGTTCCTGACCCTCTTCGGACGGGACTCCGTCTGGGCCGCCCGCATGCTGCTGCCGCTGGGCACCGGGCTCGCCGCCGGCACGCTGCGTACCCTCGCACGCCGCCAGGGCGGCAAGAGCGACCCGGCGACCGAGGAGCAGCCCGGCAAGATCCTCCACGAAATACGCCGGGACGGGCTGGAGTTCGGCGACGGCCTGTCCGTACCGCCCTGCTACTACGGCACGGTCGACGCGACGCCGCTGTGGGTGACGCTGCTGCACGACGCCTGGCGCTGGGGCATGCCGCCCGAGGACGTCGAACTCCTGCTGCCGCACGCCGAGTCGGCCCTGAAGTGGATGGACGAGTACGGCGACGCCGACGGGGACGGCTTCCTCGAATACGTCGACAGCACCGGGCGCGGGCTGGCCAACCAGGGCTGGAAGGACTCCGGCGACGCGGTGCGCCGCCGCGACGGCACCCTCGCCCAACCGCCGGTCGCGCTGTGCGAGGTGCAGGCGTACGCACATGAAGCGGCCCTGTGCGCCGCGGAGTTGCTGCGCGCGTTCTCACGGCCCGGTGCGGATCGCTGGGAGGAGTGGGCGCAGCGGCTGAAGCTGCGTTTCCGCGAGCGCTTCTGGGTCGAGGACGCCGACGGGCCCTACCCGGCCATCGCCCTGGGACGCGACAAGAAGCCCCTGGACGCGCTGACTTCGAACATCGGCCATCTGCTGGGCACCGGGCTGCTGGACGAGGAGGAGAGCCGGCTCGTCGCCGGGCGCCTCGCGGGCCCGGACCTCGACTGCGGCTTCGGGCTGCGCACGCTCGCGGCCGGCTCCGGCGGATTCAGTCCGCTCGGCTACCACATCGGCACCGTCTGGCCGCACGACACCGCCATCGCCGTACACGGCCTCGTACGCGACGGGCACCACGACGTCGCCCGCTCGCTGTCGGCCGGGCTGGTGAGGGCGTCGGCCTCCTTCGACGGGCGGCTGCCGGAACTGTTCGCCGGTCATGGCACGGGCACCGACACCCGGCCGGCGCCCTACCCGGCGGCCTGCCGCCCGCAGGCGTGGTCCGCGGCGTCGGCGGTGACGGTCCTTCAGGCCGCACTGGGGCTGAGCGCCGACGCACCGGCCGGGCGCCTGACCGTGCAGCCGCGCATGGCCGCCGGATATCTGCCGCTGCGGGCGAGCGGACTGCGCCTGGGGGAGCGGGAGTTCGAGGTCACCGTGGACGCGGGCGGCACCGCCCGCGTGACGGGGCTGCCGGAGGGCGTGGCGACGGTGGAGCAGGCGGAGGAGGCCCAAGCGGCGCAGGGCGGCGAGGAGTCGTGATCGGCCGGTGCGCTCCCGAGCCTCATGTTCCTGCGGCCATGTGCCGTCCGAGGTAAGGAACGGGCCAACGTGCCGTAGCCCGGCTCGTAATGACTGGCAGCCGGATGCCCGCAGAACCGATGATTGGTGGTCCATACGGACAACGGGGGTCTGATGGCGGTCTTTCTGGTCGTCGACGCAGTACTGCTGCTGGTCATCGGTGTGTTGGCCTGGGTCCTGGTCCGCAGAGAACGCCGCCGGGGTGCCACGTGCGCCGACGGACTGCGGATCGAGGCGGCTGCCGGGAGCGAGTTGCGTGAGGCCCGGCGGCGTGCCCGTGCGGGCCGGGTGATGGGCACGGCGTCCGTCACGCCGTATCTGCGTGACCGCGAATGACGGCCCAACTCACGGGCCGCGCAAGCGAGTTCCGCCGTGGGCGGGCGAGGCCGCGCGCTCAGCGCCCCCGCACCAGTGTCGCCGCGTGGGCCAGCGCCAGGGCGTAGCCGTGTGAACCGGCGCCGCAGATCACGGTGTCGGCCACGGCCGAGACATAACTGTGGTGGCGGAACGGCTCCCGCTTGTGGATGTTGGACAAGTGGACCTCGACGACGGGCAGTTCGACGGCGGCGAGCGCGTCGCGCAGCGCGACCGAGGTGTGGCTGTATCCCGCCGGGTTGATCACGATCGCGCGGTGTGCGGTGCGGGCCTCGTGGACGGCGTCGATGAGGACGCCCTCGTGGTTGCTCTGCCGGCAGTCGGCCGTCAGCCCGTGTGCCCGCGCCGTCTCCCGGCACAGCTCCTCGATCGCCGCCAGGGTCTCCTTGCCGTAGATCCCGGGCTCCCGCAGACCGAGCAGATTGAGGTTCGGGCCGTTGAGCACGAGCACGGGGACGTCGTCGGAGTGCGGCATCTGCGATTCCCATCAATGTACGAACACGTTCGTTACTTATAGCTGGTTCGTCACTTATACCAATCCGCCGCGGTGCCGTGACGGCGGACCCTTGCCGGCCCATGCGGCCCATGCGGCGCATGCGCCCATAGGGACCCGCACGGCGGCGACACGGCCGCCTCAGGCGTGCTCGGTGTGCTCCCCGCCCGCGCCGAACAGGCGTACCTCGCGCTCCAACTCCGCGATCCGGTCGGAGAGTTCGGGCGCCCCGAAGGGCTCACGCTCACGCAGCATCATCTCGATCTGCACAAGCCGCTCGGTGATCGCCGCGAGCTGTTCAGCGCCGCCCCTTCCCGCGCCCATGCCTTGCCGCTGTACGCCCTGGCCCTCGGACCAGGTGCCCTCCAGCGGTCCCTCGGCCGCGGCGGCGCCGCCCTGGGGGCCGCGGGGTGAGTGCTCGGCGACCAGGAGACGGCGCAACTGCTCGGCCTGGACGGCCAGTTGCCGGTTCTTGCGGTCCAGGTCGAGGAACACGTTGACCTTCGTACGCAGCACCCACGGGTCGATGGGCTTGGAGAGGAAGTCGGCGGCGCCCAGCGCATACCCGCGGTAGGCGTAGTCGGCGTCCACGTCCGTACCCGTCAGCAGGATGATCGGGACGTCCTTGGTCTGGTCGAGGCGCTTGATGTTGCTCGCCGTCTCGAAGCCGTCCATTCCCGGCATCAGCACGTCCAGCAGGACCACGGCGAAGTCCTGCCGCAGCATCGCCTTCAGCGCCTCCTCGCCGGAGCGTGCGGTCACCAACTGCTGGTCCAGCGGCCCCAGTACGGCCTCGAGCGCGACGAGGTTCTCCTCCATGTCGTCGACGATGAGGATGCTCGACCTGTCGGGTACCGGCGCGCTCATCTCGTCCGCCCCGTGGGTCCGGCGGCCGGGCCCGCGCCGTCGGTGCCGTAGGTGCCGGTGCCGGGTGAGCCGGGGGGTGCGGGTGAGCCCTGTGTGCCCGGGGCCTCCGGGGTGCCGGTGGTGCCCGGTGCCGGCGGGGCAGCGGCCCCGGCTCCGTTCCCCGCGGCGTTATCTCCGCGGTCCCGGGCCAGCAGGTCGTACATGGCCTGAAGCAGTTCGTCCAGGTCGACGGGCTTGGCCACATAGAAGTCGGCGCCGCTGTCGAGCGCCTTCTGGCTGTCGCCGGACATCGCCTTCGCAGTGAGCGCGATGACGGGCAGACCCGCCAGACGCGGAGTGCGCCGGATGCTCTGGATCGCCTCGTAGCCGTTCATCTCCGGCATCATGATGTCCATCAGGACCAGCGACACCTCGGGGGAGCGGTCCAGTACGTCCAGGCCCTCGCGGCCGTTCTCGGCGTACTTCACGGAGATGCCCACCCGCCCCAGTACGTGGGTGAGCGCGAAGACGTTCCGGATGTCGTCGTCGACGATGAGCACGTGCGTGCCCGCGAGGACCTGGCCCATCGGCCCGCTCAGCCACTGCTTGAGCTGCGTCGTCTCGGGCCAGGCGTCGTGAGCGCCCTCGGCGTGCCGCGTCTCGGTGCCCGCGGCCCGTTCCGGACCGACCGGCTCGACCTGGGGTGATGCCGTCCCGGGCGGGGCGGCACGGCCCGGTGCGGGCGCCGGTTCGGAAGTCTCCGGCCAGGTCGCCGCCGTGGTTCCGCCCTGCCGCGTCCCCTTCGGCGCACGCTCGGGCGGCGGCTCCGGCCGCGCGGGGGCTCCGGTCCCGGCGGCTTCGGGCGCCGGGGCGCCCGGGGGACCCGTCGGAGCGCCCGGCTCCGGCGTCCTCGCGGCACCCGCGGGTCCGAGAGGCTCCGCCTCCGGCAGCGCGACGGGTGGCGGCTCGGCCGCGACTGCGCGGTCGGTGGCCCGCCCGCGTCCGGCGACCGCCGCGGCTCCCGTCGAGGGCTGGGGCTCGGTCGGCATGATGGCACCCGGGTAGACGGCCGGGATGTAGAGCGTGAACCGTGAGCCCACGCCCTCCTCGCTCTCGACGTCGATGCGGCCGCCCAGTAGCCCGGCGATCTCGCGGCTGATGGACAGCCCCAGCCCCGTACCGCCGTAGCGCCGGCTCGTCGTCCCGTCCGACTGCTGGAACGCCTCGAAGATCACCGAAAGTTTCTCCTGCGGAATGCCGCTGCCCGTGTCCTTCACCGAGAATGCGAGCACCGACTCGGCGTCGCGCAGCGTCGGTTCGGAGAACTGCATGTCGGTCGGCCGCTCCACGCGAAGCTCCACACCGCCGGTGGAGGTGAACTTCACCGCGTTGGACAGCAGGTTGCGCAGCACCTGCTGGATGCGCTGCTCGTCGGAGTACAGCTCGCGCGGCACGTTCTCGCCCACCGCGATCTCGAAGCCCAGACCTCGGTCGATGGTCATCGGCCGGAACGTCGCGTGCACGTAGTCCAGCAGCTTCGTCAGCGGCAGCCTGCGCGGCCGCACGTCCATCCGCCCGGCCTCGACCTTCGACAGATCCAGGATGTCGTTGATGAGCTGGAGCAGGTCCGAGCCGGAGCGGTAGATGGTCGTGGCGAAGTCGACCTCCTGATCGGAGAGCCGCCCGTCGGGGTTGTCGGCCAGCAGCCGCGCCAGGATCAGCAGGGAGTTCAGCGGCGTGCGCAGCTCGTGCGACATGTTCGCCAGGAACTCCGACTTGTACTGAGAGGACGTGGCGAGCAGCGCCGCCTTCTCCTCCAACTCGGCGTTGGTGCGCTGGAGTTCGTCGGAGCGCTGACGCAGTTCCTTCGTCAGCCGCTGGGACTCCGAAAGCAGCACCTCCGTACGGGCGTTGGCCAGGATGGTGTTGATGGAGACGCCGATGGTGTGGACGAACTGGTCGATGAACGTCAGATAGATCTCGTTGAACTTGCTGAACGAGGCGACCTCGATCACGCCGAGCGCCCTGTCCTCGAAGAGGATCGGCAGGATGAGGATGTTCGCCGCGGGCGCCGAGCCCAGCCCCGACTCGACCCTCACATAGTCCGTCGGTGCGTCCTCGATGAGGATGCGCTTCTTCTCCGCGACCGCCTGCGAGATCAGTCCGCGCAGCGGGGAGGAGGGCGAGCCGGGCGCATCGCCGCCGCTCGTGCCGTAGCCGGCGATGAACTCCAGCTCCTCGCCCGGCTTTCCACCCGAGCCGACCAGGAAGAACGCCCCTGCCTGCGCGTTCACCAGCGGCGTCAGCTCCCGCAGGATCAGATCGGCGACCTCCACGAGATCGCGCTGGCCCTGCATCAGTCCGGCGATGCGGGTCAGGTTGGACTCCAGCCAGTCCTTGGTACGGGTGGTCTCACGCAGGTTGGCCACCATCACGTTGATGTTGTCCTTCAGTTCGGCGACCTCGCCGCGTGCGTCGACCGAGATGGAACGGGACATGTCGCCCTGGGTGACGGCGCTGGCGACCTCGGCGATCGCACGGACCTGCGTCGTCAGGTTCAGGGCGAGTTCGTTGACGCTGGTGGTCAGGCCCTTCCAGGTGCCGTAGACGCCTTCGACCCGTGCCTGACCGCCCAACTGGCCCTCGCTGCCGACCTCGCGGGCGACGCGGGTCACCTCGGAGGAGAACGAGGAGAGCGTGTCGACCATGGTGTTGAGGGTCGTCTTCAGCTCCAGGAACTCTCCGCGTGCGTCGACGTCGATCTTCTTGGAGAGGTCTCCGTTGGCGACGGCCGTGGCGACCTGGGCGATGTTGCGCACCTGCGAAGTCAGGTTCGTCGTCATGAAGTTGACGTTGTCGGTGAGGTCCTTCCACACGCCGGAAACGCCGTGCACCTGGGCCCGGCCGCCCAGGTTGCCCTCCGTGCCGACCTCGCGGGAGACGCGCGTGACCTCGTCGGAGAACGCGCGGAGCTGGCGGACCATCGTGTTCACGGTGTCCTTCAGCTCCAGGATCTCCCCGCGTGCGTCGACGTCGATCTTCTTGGAGAGGTCTCCGTTGGCGACGGCCGTGGTCACCTGGGCGATGCTGCGCACCTGTGAAGTCAGGTTCAGCGCCATGGAGTTGACGCTGTCGGTGAGGTCCTTCCACACGCCCGAGACCCCGCGCACCTGCGCCTGCCTGCCGAGGTTGCCTTCGGTGCCGACCTCGCGTGCGACGCGGGTGACCTCGTCCGCGAAGTCCGAGAGCTGGTCGACCATCGTGTTGAGCGTGGTCTTGAGCTGGAGGATCTCGCCCTTGGCGTCGACGGTGATCTTCTGGCTGAGGTCGCCCTCGGCGACTGCCGTGGCGACCTGGGCGATGCTGCGTACCTGTGAAGTGAGGTTGGACGCCATGAGGTTGACGTTGTCGGTGAGGTCCCGCCACACGCCGGAGACGTCCCGTACCTCGGCTTGTCCGCCGAGGTTGCCTTCGGTGCCGACTTCGCGTGCGACGCGGGTGACTTCGTCGGCGAACGCGGAGAGCTGGTCGACCGTCGAGTTGACGGTGCCCATGAGCTGGAGGATCTCGCCCTTGGCGTCGACGGTGATCTTCTGGCTGAGGTCGCCCTGAGCGACCGCGGCCGACACCTGGGCGATGTTCCGTACCTGTGAAGTGAGGTTGGACGCCATGAGGTTGACGTTGTCGGTGAGGTCCCGCCAGGCCCCGGACAGGCCCCGCACTTCGGCTTGTCCGCCGAGGTTGCCTTCGGTGCCGACTTCGCGTGCGACGCGGGTGACTTCGTCGGCGAACGCGGAGAGCTGGTCGACCATCGTGTTCACGGTGAGCTTCAGATCCAGCAGCTCACCCGAGGTCTCCACCATCACCTTCTGCGAGAGATCGCCGCGGGCCACGGCCGTCGTCACGCCTGCGATGTCCCGGACCTGCCCGGTGAGGCGTTCGGCCATGACGTTGATGGCTTCTGCGACCCGGCGCCAGTCGCCCGAGAGTTCCCCTACGTCCGCACGCCCGCCGAGGTTGCCCTCGGTGCCGACCTCGCGTGCGACCCTCGTGATCTCCCCGGTGAACATGGAGAGCTGATCCACGAGGCGGTTCAGGCCGTCGTCGAGACGGCCGAGGTCCCCGTTGCGCCCCCGCCTGCCGTCGTACCGCTCGACGTGCTGGGTGAGATCGCCGTCGGCGACCGACTCCAGTACCCGGGTCGCAGTCGTCACGGGCGTCGCGAGGGAGTCGACGAGCTGGTTCAACTCGTCGACGTTGGTGGCCCAGGAGCCCTGGCCCGGGCTCGCCGAGGCCCGCTCGTCGAGCCGGCCCTCCTTGGCCACTTCACGTCGTATTCGCCGCAGCTCTGAGGCCAGGTGTTCGTTGCGCGCGGCTATCTGGTCGAACGCCCCGGCGATCTCGCCAAGGACTCCCTCGCTCCCGGCAGGGGCACGCACCGAGAAATCGCCGTCACTCAACGAACGCATGGCCCCCAGCAAGGGGCGCAGCTCAGCCTCGCGCACCGACCGGCCCTGGGGGTCGTCCATGGCATCCCATCCCAACCATCCTGGATGTATGGCTTTATCCTATTGTAGAGGCTTTATCGCTGTGACATCCGAGTCAGGAGAGGCTTGTGCGACTGCCGTCCGCCGGCCTGAGCGATTCCGCGTCGCGGAGGGCCCTGCCCACGAGTCAGCTCGCACCATCCACTGCTCGTGCGCTCGTACGTTCCGAGATCGAGAAGTGGGCACGAGCGAGCGCTACGCCGGGGCGGCTGACCGCACGGCTGGCCGAGGACGCCGAACTCCTCGTCAGCGAACTCGCCACCAACGCCCTCATGCACGCCGGGACCCTGATCGAGGTCGCCTGCGGCGTCGAGACGGAACCGGCGTCGGCCGGGGCCTCCGGCGCCACGCCCCGCCCCACGTCGGGCGCGGGGTCCCCTGCACCTGACCGCGACGCCGCGGACACGGGTACCGGCGGCGAGCGGGGAGGGGAAGAGAGCGAGGGCCGAGGCAGGGCCGAAGGCGGCGACGAGGCCGGGCCGGGCTGGGCCACCACGCCGGACCGGAGGCCCGTCGACATCACGGCCGTACTGGTGGAGGTGACCGACCGGCAGCCCACCGGCCGGGTCACCGGAGACTCCTCCGCACGCCGCGGGGGCCGCGGGCTCGGGCTTCAGATCGTCGGCGCCCTCTCCGAGTCATGGGGCGTGACGTACCGGCGTACGGAGAAGGTCGTGTGGTTCCGGCTGGCTCTGTCCGAGATGGTGCCCAAGCCGTCGGGCTCGCTGAGCGAGGCCATGCACCGGGAGCTGGACGCCGCGGAGATCTTCTCCTCCTCGCCCAGGGCCGACCAGCGCCGCAGCGCCGAGTGGGCCGACCACGGCGGGGCGTTCCTGGCCGAGGCCAGCGAGCTGCTCTCCGGACAGCTCGACGAGGACATGGTCGCGGCGCTGGCCGGGCAGTTGCTGGTGCCCCGGCTGGCGGACTGGGTCGCCGTATGGCTGACCACCGAGGCCGGTGCGATGCGCCTCTCCCGCGTATGGCACGTCGACGAGCGCAAGGTGGACGCGCTCCGCTTCGCCTTGGAGCCGGAGCCGCCGCCCGCGAATCTGCGCACCGTGGGAATCCCCTGGCCATGGCCGGAGAGCGCGGACCAGTCGGGGCGCGGCGGTGCGGCGCTGGCCTTCTCCCTGGTCTCCGGCGGCACCTGCCTGGGATCGCTGGTGATCGGACGCGCGGGCCCCACGGAGATGACCGGCTCGGTGGCCCGAACGGTGGAGGACGTGGCCCGGCGGGTGGCACAGGCGGTGGTCACGGCCCGCCAGTACACGCGGCAGACCAGCATCAGCCGGGCCTTGCAGCGCAGACAGCTTCCGCCGTCGCTGGCCAGCCTGCCGGGCGTGGAGACCGCGATCGTCTACGAGCCGCACGCCATGGGGCAGACCGTCGGCGGCGACTTCTACGACCTCTTCCCCATGAGCGACACCCGCTGGTCGTTCCTGCTCGGCGACGTACAGGGCAAGGACCCGGAGGCGATGTCCGTCACCGGGCTGACCCGTCATCTGGTGCGGCTGCTCGCCCGTGAGGGCCACGGTGTGGAGTCCGTGCTGAGCAGGCTGAACGGGGCCATGGCGGAGGAGGGCGCCGAGGCCGTGGCCGTCGGCGGGGAGAGCGCTCAGCCGCGCTTCCTGAGCCTCGTCTACGGGGAGCTGGAGCCCCACCCCAACGCGGGCGGCGCACGATGCACCATCGCCAGCGCCGGGCATCCGCCGCCGCTGAAGCTGTCGCAGGACGGCAGCGTGATGGCGGTGGTGGAGTCGCAGATGCTGCTCGGCATCGACGAGGGCACCGACTTCACCGCCTACGACTTCGAGCTGGCGCCGGGGGAGACCCTGCTGTGCGTCACCGACGGCGTCACCGAACGGCGCAGCGGGCAGCGGCAGTTGGACGACGACGACGGCCTGGCGGAGATCTTCGCGGGCTGCGTCGGCATGGGGGCGATGGCGGTGGCGGAGCGAGTGCGTCAGGCGGCGCACGACTTCGGGCCCGAGCCGGTGGAGGACGACCTGGCGATCCTGGTGCTGCACGCGGTGGTGAGCTGAGCCCCCGGGCCGCCGAGCCGACCTGATGCCGGGCAACGAGCGCCGCGTGCACGGGCATCCGCGGCGCGCTCCCCGCGGACCCGGAGCCGGGACGTCACGCATGCCGAGCACCGGGAACGGCGGCGTCAGGGAATGATGCCCGCCCGCCGCGCCGCCACCACCGTCTCCAGCCGGGTGTGCGTGCCCAACTTCCGCATCGCGGACCGCAGATACGCCTTCACCGTCTCCGGCCTGAGCCCCGTACGGGCCGCGACCGCGGCGTTGGTGCCGCCTCCCGCGACGCACGAGACGACGTCGACCTCCCGCGGGGTGAGCGAGACCGTCTCCGCCGCCCGGCCGGCACGGGCCGTGCCGGGGCCGCACGCGGAGGCCAACCGCCCGCAGGCGTCGAGGAGTTCCTGCCGCAGCTCGCCCTCCGGCACACGGTTGGCGAGGGTACGCAGCTCGGCGTGCGCCTCGCGCACCTCCTCCCACGCACGCGGGTCGCCGACGGCGGTCTGCTGGGTCTCCATCAGCCGCTGCGCCTCCTCCCGTACGGCGAGCGTCTGTTCCAGCTCCCGTACGGCGTCGGCGGCGGTGTCCATGGCACGGTCGCCCAGCGCGAGCGACTCCCGCAGCGCCGCGTACACCACGCCCCGCACCCGGCGGCGCACCACCACGGGCACCGCCAGCACCGAGCGCAGCCCTTCGGCCGCGACGGCGGCGTCGTACTCGTGGCTGATCACGCGTGAGGAGCGGTAGTCGGTGACGGACGCGGGTCTCGCGAGGGCGACGGCCTTGCCGCCGAGACCGTTGCCCGGTGCGATGGCCAGGCCCCGCAGCGCCTGGGTCGTCGTACCGGTCAACTCCGTGATGCGGAATCCGCGGCCCTCTCCGGTCATTCCCGCGAAGGCCACCGGGATCTCCGTCGTCCGGCGCAGCCTGGCCAGTGCGGCGCGTATGGCGCCGGACTCGGCCGGATCCGTCATGGCAGTCCCCTCTCGCGCTCTCCGCGCGACCTCACCCCCGTTCGGGGGTGGTGAGGCGCAGATCACTACCAGACGATGCTAAAGCCATGGCACGAGGAGAAGGAGGTCCCGGTGACCGGAGAATCGACGGCGCTCTCGTACGCGAGCGGGACCGGCACCACGCCGCTGCTCGGCGAGACCATCGGAAGCAACCTGGACCGCACCGCGGCCGCCCACCCCGACCGTGAGGTCCTCGTGGACGTCCGCGAGGGCAGGCGCTGGACATATGCCCAGTTCGTGGCGGATGTCGACCAGTTGGCGCGGGGACTGCTGGCGCGTGGCGTCGGCAAGGGCGACCGGGTGGGCATCTGGGCGGTCAACTGCCCGGAGTGGCTGCTCGTTCAGTACGCGACGGCACGCATCGGCGCGGTGATGGTCAACATCAATCCGGCATACCGTACGCATGAACTGGCCTATGTACTGCGTCAGTCGGGCGTACGTCTCCTCATCGCGTCCACGGAGTACAAGACGAGCGACTACCGCGCCATGGCACGCGAAGTGGCCGGTGAATGCCCGCAGTTGCTGGAGACCGTCCACATCGGCACCCCGTACTGGGAGGTGCTGACCAACGCGGGCGCGGAGATCAGCGACGAGCAACTGCGCGCCGCGGAGGCCGTGCTGAGCTGCGACGACCCGGTGAACATCCAGTACACCTCCGGGACCACGGGCTTCCCCAAGGGCGCGACGCTCTCACATCACAACATCCTCAACAACGGCTATTTCGTAGGGGAGTTGCTGGGCTACACCGAGCAGGACAGGGTGTGTCTGCCGGTGCCCTTCTACCACTGCTTCGGGATGGTGATGGGCAATCTCGCCGCCACCAGCCACGGCGCGTGCGTCGTCATCCCCGCCCCCAGCTTCGAACCGGCCGCGGCGCTCCATGCCGTGCAGGAGGAGCGCTGCACCTCGCTGTACGGCGTGCCGACGATGTTCATCGCCGAGCTCGGGCTGCCCGACTTCCCCTCCTACGACCTCGGTTCGCTCCGCACGGGCATCATGGCGGGCTCGCCGTGCCCGGTGGAGGTCATGAAGCGCGTCGTCGCGGAGATGCACATGGAGGAGGTGGCGATCTGCTACGGCATGACCGAGACGTCGCCGGTCTCCACCCAGACGCGTACGGACGACGACGTGGAGCGGCGCACGGAGACCGTCGGCAGGGTGCTGCCGCATCTGGAGGTGAAGATCGTCGACCCGGGCAGCGGCGTGACGCTGCCGCGCGGCGAACCCGGCGAACTGTGCACCCGCGGCTACTCGGTGATGCTCGGCTACTGGGAGGACGAGGAGCAGACGTCGCAGGTCATCGACCCGAGCCGCTGGATGCACACCGGTGATCTCGCGGTGATGCGCGAGGACGGCTACGTCGCCATCACCGGACGCATCAAGGACATGATCATCCGCGGTGGTGAGAACGTCTACCCGCGTGAGATCGAGGAGTTCCTCTACACCCACCCCAAGATCTCCGACGTGCAGGTGGTGGGAGTGCCCGACGAGCGCTTCGGCGAGGAGATCCTGGCCTGCGTCATCCCGATCGACCACGCCGATCCCCCCGAGCAGGAGGAGATCGCCGCGTACTGCCAGGGGCGGCTCGCGCACTACAAGATCCCGCGCTATCTGCGGGTGATGACGGAGTTCCCCATGACGGTGAGCGGCAAGGTGCGCAAGGTCGAGCTGCGGCGGCAGGCGATGGAGGAAGCGGGGGCCGTGCCGGGGCTGCTGCTGTAGCGCGTCCGCCGGTGCGGTGTCGGTGTGCGGTGCGTGCGTTGCGGTGCCGGGGCATCGTCTGCAAGAGACTCAACTCCGCTGTAGCAGCAGCCGGGTTGGGCTGCCTGGATGGGTCTCAGTTTCCTGTCGCCGGTGATCCAGCCGTTCTCCGTAACGCGATCGAGGACGGGTACACCGTGCCTTTCGGCGAGCGGTCGTTTCGCTGTGCCCGTCGCTCACCTACACGCTCACGACCGGCGGTTCGGCGGGCGCGCTCGCCGCGCTGATCTCCGCTCGGGTCCGGCGTGCCCGTTCCCCGCGGCGGATGCGGGCTCGACGGCGGAGACCGCCGCCGCACTGGACGCCTCGGGTGATCGACCGGGAGGCACGGACGACCGGGTCCCCGGACCCGGGGGCGGAAGGCTCGCTGACCGGGGGTCCAACTCGTCTGCTTTCCAAGTCTGTTGACCGGACCGCCGGTAGGTTCTGCGGGCCGGCCCGCCCCGAGGTGCCCGTGCGTCCGCGGCTACGGCGGATACGACGGCACCCAGGGCGGGGGATTTCGATGAGGTGACGACGCCGAAGTCTCCGCCCTCGTCCCGTCCGACCAGGGAACAGGTCACGCCGACCGGTCTGAGCGGGCCGCTGCCCTGGGTTAACTCCAGGTAATAGTTGCGGGCGCCGTCTTGACCCGCGCTGGCTGGGGTTCGTAGCGTGCCCATGCTTCGCAATAATGACGCACCTTCATTATAGTGATGAGACTCGGAGCCGCGACCAGGCGATCGAAGCGGGGGAGGTCAGGCGTGAGACGCCGATTCGGGGGACAGGTGCACCCGGCCGCCTTCATTTGCGGCAGGCCCGGCTTCGCCGAGTGTCGTCGGCGCGCAGCCTCGTGGATCGCGGTCCTGGATCGGGCGTACCCCCGGCACACCACACGATTCCGTGTCGTAAAGCGCGTCGTGCCAAGTGAGTTGGCCAGGGGATGGAACGGCCAGGCCGACCCGTGCGGGAAGCGACGATGCACGGCTTCGAACTCCGTCAAGCGCAACAAACCCACGAACCGGCGCTGAACGCGCGGCGGTCGAGGAAAGGAAGACGAATGGCAGGACGTCATGGCCGTCAACCGGCGGCGATTCGCCGCGTTTTGTCCAGATACGCCACCAAGCGCAGCGGCTTTGTCATCGCGGGTGCCTTCGTTGCGAGTCTCGCGGCCGCCGGGACGGCGGCCGCGGACGACTCCGGACCCGGGGCCAACTCGAGCGCGAGTTCTCCGGACTCGAGTACGAGTGCTCAGGGGAGCGTCCGATCGAGCACCAAGGCGACCCCCGGGAACCCAGGCGGCGCGAGCGCACAGCAGACGCGCACGGGCGGGGTGACCGCACATGACGCACCGAGGTCGAGCAACACCCAGATATCCGTCCGGGACAACGGGGACGGGACGAGGACGCTGACCAGCCAGCACAGTACCCACCGCTTCTCCTCGCCGGATCGGAAACCCGCGGGGGGACCGGAATCACCGGTCGGCGATGGTCCGGCATCGTCGCTCGGCGACGCGCTCTCCGGAGCGGCTGCGTCGTTGTCGGACGCTCCGGCTCCGGCTCCGGCTCCGGCGAATGACCGTCCGGCTCCGCCGCCTGCACCGGCTCCGGCACCGGCTGATGCTCCGCCACCGGCACCGGCTGATGCTCCGGCTCCGCCGCCCGCACCGGAACCGGCCGCTGATGCTCCGGCTCCGCCGCCTGCACCGGCTCCGGCACCGGCTGATGCTCCGCCACCGGCACCGGCTGATGCTCCGGCTCCGCCGCCCGCACCGGAACCGGCCGCTGATGCTCCGGCTCCGCCGCCTGCACCGGCTCCGGCACCGGCTGATGCTCCGCCACCGGCACCGGCTGACGCTCCGGCTCCGCCGCCCGCACCCGCCCCCGCACCGGCCGCCGATGCTCCGGCTCCGCCGCCCGCTGGCGCTCCGGCTCCGGTTGCCGAGCCCGAGCGTCACGCAGCCGACGGCCTCCCGGCGGCCGAGGCTCCGGCTCCGGCGCCTCCGGCTTCGGGGCCTGACGGCCCGGCTCCGGCACCGGCTGATGCTCCGCCACCGGCACCGGCTGATGCTCCGGCTCCGCCGCCCGCTCCGGCACCGGCACCGGCCGCCGATGCTCCGGCACCGCCGCCCGCACCCGCACCGGGGCCTGCTGGTCCCCCGCCGGGTGGTGGGGTTCCGGCTGCGGCACCCGCGGGTCCGCCGCCCGCACGTGCCAGTGACACTCCGGCCCCGGCTGCTCCGGCCCCGGCTGCTCCGACGCCTGCTGGTCCTCCGCCTCCCCCCGCTCCGGCGCCCGTCGCGGAGCCTGAGCGTCACGCGGCGGACGGTCTTCCGGCCGCCCCGGCACCGGCTCCCGTTCCAGCGCCTGCGGGCCCGGGGCCGGGGGCTGTGGCTCCCCCGCCGGGGGCTGTCGCGCCGACCGACCTCGGTGGTCTGCTCGGGGCCCCGCCTGCTCCCGCTCCGGCGCCCGTCGCGGAGCCCGAGCGTCACGCGGCGGACGGTCTTCCGGCCGCCCCGGCACCGGCTCCCGTTCCAGCGCCTGCGGGCCCGGGGGCTGTGGCTCCCCCGCCGGGGACTGTCGCGCCGACCGACCTCGGTGGTCTGCTCGGGGCCCCGCCTGCTCCGGCTCCGGCGCCCGTCGCGGAGCCCGAGCGTCACGCGGCGGACGGCCTTCCGGCCGCCCCGGCACCGGCGGAGCCGGGCCCGCTGCCTACGGCTCCGGGAAACATCCCCGATCAGGATTATCAGCGGGGGCCGGACGTCCTCGCGCCGACGTCCGAGGTGCCCGGGGTGGACGCCTACAAGCTTCCGCCGAATCCCGAGGGGAGCGCCACTTCCCCGTATTCGGCCAGTGTGTACCTGCCTGGCCATGTCGTCCCGCCCAGTGCGGGCCCCCTGCCCGAAGCCAGTTCGGACAACGGGCTGTTGAGCGCGTGGCACCCCAATATCAAGGGCCAGACGATGAGCATCCCCGTGAAGGAAGCGCCCACGTACGAGCCGACATACCGCGGGGGCAGCATCAAAACGCCGGGCAAACTCGGTTCCATCGACGTCTCCGTGGACCAGAGTTACCAGATTCGAGCGGTCGGGATGGAACCGGTGGAATCACAGCAGATGGTCACGCCGGACGGTCGCCCCGTCACGCGGGTCAACTACGAGTATCAGTACGAGGTTCGAAAGCGGACCGTAGGAACTGTGCAGGGCATCCACGGCTGGGGCGAGTCGGACTGGAAGCGCGTCTCGGCGGACGAGGTCGCCAACCTTGTCAGGAACGACAGAGTGGCGGCAGCGAATCTGCCCGGCAGGGAAGGGACATGACCGCCCGCCTTACGGCCCGAGCTGTCCGGTAGGCGCTCACTGAAGGGGGAGAAGTGCTTCTGGCCCGAGCGGTCAGAAGCACTTCTCGCCTCGTCACGGGCGCACGTGCTCGGCTCAGGGCTTGCGGGAACGCGCTGTCGACCGCAGTGATGCCGAACGTGGCGCGGTGAACTCCCCGTTGCTGTACGGCTTGTGGGGCTCCGCGCACCAGGGCGCGGCGTGCGACTGCTGGGCCGCACTACCGGCGGCTCTTCGCCGGCGCCCGGAGACCGGAAGGCAGGGACGCGACCGGTGAGCGTGGGTGCAACCGCTGTGGGTGAGGAGGTCGCGCCCGCTGCCGGCCGGTCCCGGCTCAGCGTCCGAACAGCGGCTCCAGCCGGGCGGCCGTCTCCCTGAGCGCCTCGCGCAGCGCCAGCACCTCCTCGCGCGACACCACGAAGGTGACGGTCGAGATGCTTACCGCGGCGGCCACTTGGTGCCCCGCTGTGCGTACGGGCACGGCGAGGCAGCGGACGTTGGCCTCGTTCTCCTCCTCGTCCAGCGCGTAGCCCTGTTCCCTTACCCGCGCCAGCTCCTCGTCCAGTGCGGCACGTGTGGTGATCGTCGCGCGGGTGCGGGACTCCAGGCCGACGCGTTCCACGAGGCCGTCGAGTGCGCCGGCGGAGAAGCCGGAGAGGACGCACTTGCCGATGGCCGTCGAGTGCAGGGGCTGATGCATGCCCACCCTTGAGGCCATGGCGAAGGGCTGGTCGCCCTCGACCTTGTGCGTGTAGACGATGCGGTCGCCGCTGCGCACCCCGACGTGGACGGTCTGGCGCACCTCCTTTTGAAGTTCGGTGAGTATGCGCTCGATTCCTCCGCCGCTGCCGGAACCGGTGACCGCGGCGCCCAGGGCGCGCATCGCGGGCCCGATTCCATAGCTGCCGCCTTCGTGTGCGACCGCCCAGCCCTCCTCGGTCAGTACGCGCAGCAGCCGGTGAGCGGTCGGCTTCGACAGCTCGGCCGAGGCCGCGAGCCCGGCGAGCGGGGCGGGCGTCTGCGACGAGCACAGCGCGTCGATCAGCCGGAGCAGCCGCCGCGGACCTGCGCCGTCGCCCTTCGGGGCGTCACCGCCGGGGGACGGATCGCGGGAGGTCGGGTCGGCCGAAGTCATTGACACCACCAGGCACTCTCCATAGGTTGCCGCCTGATTCTAGTTCCCGGAACTGCGTTCCGCGAGACGGAAAGCCAAGGTTTTCCGCGGTGGGGCGGACGACGTGAGGAGGCCGAAATGACTGCCCAGGCAGACGTGCGAAACCTCTCGGACGTCGCCGCCAGACACGTACTGGCCAGGCACGGAACGGACACCGGCCGCCGTACGGGATGGCTGATGATCTCCACGATCCTCATCGAGGCGTGGGACCTGTATGCCATCTCCTTCCTCCTGCTCTTCGTCAAGGAGGACCTGCACCCCAGCGCGAGCATGCTCGGGCTGGCCTCGGCCGCCGTACAGCTCGGGGCGCTCATAGGCGCGGTCTGCGGAGGCTGGTTCGCCGACAGGTTCGGGCGGCGGAAGGTCTTCATCACCACGATGGTGCTGTTCGTGATCCTCGCGCTGGCCCAGGCGTTCGCCACCAGCATGTGGGAGCTGGTGATCATCCGCTTCCTGCTGGGACTGCCGCTGGGGAGCGACATCTCCACCGGCTACACGTACATCATGGAGACGATGCCCAAGGGCAAGCGGGAAGTGATGGGCAACCGCTGGCAGGGCATGTTCGGCCTCGGCGAGATCGCCGCGATCGCCGTCATCACCGTGATGTACCTCAGCGGCATGGACCACAGCCTGCTGTGGCGCGTCGGTCTCGCTCTGGGCGCCGTGCCCGCACTCGTCCTGCTCATCGGCCGCCTGGACGTGCCGGACACCGCGCTGTGGCTCATCCAGCGCGGAAAGTTCAAGCAGGCCAAGGCAGTCGCGAAGAAGATGTTCGACGACGACCTGCCGATGCTGCCCGACGAGGACTTCACGATGGAGCGCCCGCGCACCCGTGACTTCCTCGCCGGCATCCGCGGGGACCCGGTGCGCAGGCGCGCCAGTGTCTTCGCGTGGATATCGAACGCCATGCAGGGCGCGGAGTTCGCCGCCTTCGCGTTCTATCTGCCGGTGATCCTGGTGCTCACCGGCGTCTCGGGGATCGGCGCGACGAACTTCATCACCGGGGGGATCTACGTCATCGCCACCGTGAGCGGATTCGTGGCGCCCGTCGTCACCCCGAAGCTGGGCCATCGCGGCGTCGCACGCTGGGGATTCGGCATGTCCTTCCTCTCCCTGCTGCTGGCCGCGCTCTTCCTCCACCTCGACTGGAAGCCGCTGGTGCCCCTCGCCGCTGCGGGCCTGATGTGGGGCCACTACTGGGCGGCGTCCAACGGCATGACCATCGCGTCGATGGTCGCGCCCAGCCGCTACAAGGCGACCGCCTCCGGCTTCGGATACATCTTCGTGAAGCTCGCCGCGTTCGTGACGATCTTCTTCTTCCCGGTCCTCTTCGAGGAGTTGGGGGTCCCGCTGGCCACCGTCATCGTCTCGGTGCTGTCGCTGACCGGCTATCTCGCCGCGACGTATGTGCTGCCCGAGGTGTACGGCTACGTGGAGCAGGAGGACGAAGCCGCGGGCGACCCGGCGGGCGGCTCCACGGGGGCCGACGCGGGCGGTGGCATGGGCGCCGGCACCGTGGACGCGGCCGCGGGCAGGGCGGGCGCCGCCAAGTCCCGTGCCGAGGAGGGCCCTTGAGCGCGCACGGCGAAGTGCGCCGCATTCTGCACCTGGGCCTGGGCAATTTCCACCGAGCCCATCAGGCCGCGTACACCCAGGACGCGGGAGCCCACGGCGGCCCCTGGGAGATCACGGGGGTCGCCTCCCACTCCCGGGGCGTCGTGGAGGCCCTGCACCGCCAGGGGATGCGCTACCACGTCCTCACCCTCGCGCCCGGCAGCACGGAAGTACGCCAAGTCGCAAGCATCACGGACGCGTTCGTGGCCGCCGACGAACCGCTGCGCGCGGTAGAGGAGATCGCCGACCCCCGGACTCGTGTCGTCTCGCTGACGGTCACCGAGAAGGGGTACGGCATCAGCCCCCTGACCCGGCGTCTCGATCTCGACGCACCGGACGTACGGGCCGACCTGGAAGGGGGAGCGCCGCCGCGCAGCACCGTCGGGCGCCTCGCCGCCGGGCTGCTGCGCCGCGCACAGCGGCAGGCCGCCCCGGTCACGGTGCTGAGCTGCGACAACATCACCGCCAACGGAGCCACGCTCGCCGGGCTGCTGCGCGACTTCGCCGAGGCGATGCCGGGGCCCGGCGGGGCCGAACTGCTGGCCTTCCTCGACGGGTCGGTGGCCTGCCCGGACACCATGGTCGACCGCATCGTCCCGGCCACCACGGACGCCCATCGGCGGATGGCGGCCGAAGCCGGGCGACGGGACCAAGTGCCAGTGCCCGCCGAGCCGTTCTCGATGTGGGTGATGAGCGACCGCTTCCCGGGGGGACGCCCGGCATGGGAGAAGGCCGGTGCCGTGATGACGGACCGCGTGCACGACTACGAGACCGTCAAGGTCCGTCTGCTCAACGGCAGTCACTCGCTGCTGGCCTATCTGGGGCTGCTCACCGGGCGGGCCCTGATCGCCGAGGCCGCCGCCGACCCCGTCGTCGCGCGGGCGGTGCGTCGTCTCGGCGACGAGTACGAGCCCACGCTCACCCTCCCCGAGGGCTTCGAACTCCCCGCCTACCGCGCGGAGTTGGACATGCGTTTCGCCAACCGGCGACTGGCGCACCGCACCGTGCAGGTCGGTGCCGACGGCTCGCTCAAGCTCGCCCAGCGTGTGCCCGAACCCGCGCTGTGGCACCTGGAGCGCGGCCGGGTCCCGGCGGCGCTGGCGCTGACCGTAGCGGCATGGCTGTGCTGCACCGCGTACCCGGAGCGCCTGGAGGCGGACCGTACCGGAGTACCCGCCGAACCCGCCGGGGAGCGGATACGCGAACTGGCCGCCCGGGCCGGCACCTCGGGCGGTCCGGCGCGACGGGCACGGCGTCTCGCACACGCCGTGCTGGCCGACGAGGCGGTGCTGGGCCAACGACTCGGCCGCCACGGGGAGTTCACGGACGCCGTCGCCGCGCTGCTGGAGACGCTGGAGGCCGGGGGAGTCACGGAGGCGGTCCGCGCGGCCTGCGATACGCCGGACTGGCAGGGCAATTGAGCGGTGACAGGGCAGTGGAGCGGTGCCAGGGCAGTTGAGCGGTGACAGCAGTGGAGCGGGAGCTGACGGAGCGGTGGAGCAGAAGATGACAGAGCGATAGAGCAGCAGTCGCCGGGAAGCAGGGGCGAGGCCGCAGAGCGGCGGAGAGGAGGTGCGTGGTGCGGGCCGTTGTCGTGCACGGTGCGGGCGATCTGCGCGTCGAGGAACGCGCCGCTCCACGCCCGCGGCCCGGCGAGGTACTCGTCGCGATGACCCACGGCGGCGTCTGCGGCTCGGATCTGCACTACTACCGCGAGGGCGCCGTCGGTTCGTTCGCCGTACGCGAGCCGCTGACCCTCGGTCACGAGGTCGTGGGGAGAGTCGCCGAGGACCCCACGGGGACGCTGCCGCCCGGCACGCCCGTAGCCGTGCATCCGGGCACCTCGTGCGGCTCATGCCGGGAGTGCCGGAAGGGGCATCCCCAAGTCTGCCGGGACGCACGCTACTTGGGGTCGGCGGCCACGTTCCCGCACACCCAGGGCGGGTTCACCGGCCGACTCGCCGTGCCTGCCGGTCGTCTGCGCACCCTGCCCCCTCGGCTGCCGCTCTCCCGGGCCGTGCTGGCCGAGCCTCTCGCCGTCGCCCTGCACGCCCTGCGCCGTGCGGGCGGCGTGACCGGTGCGCGTGTGCTCGTCAACGGTGCCGGGCCGATCGGTGCGCTGACCGCCGGAGCCGCCAGGGCGGGCGGCGCCGAGGAGGTGTGGGCGGGCGACGTACTGGAGCCGCAGTTGCACATCGCCGAACTCGCCGGTGCGCACACGACCGTGCGGATCGGCAGGGACACGCTGCCGCCCGAGCACTTCGACGTGGTGATCGAGGCGTCGGGTGCGCCCGCCGCACCGGCGACGGTGATGGACGCGGTGGCCCGGCGCGGAGTGATCGTCCAGCTCGGCTCGCCGCCCGCGGAACCGGTACGCATACCCTTCGCGCCGCTCGTGGCGAAGGAGATCGCGGTGCGCGGCACGTTCCGCTTCGAGGGCGAACTCGGCGCCGCCGTCGCCATGTTGGCCTCGTCCGACCATCTGGAGTCGGTCGTCACCCGTACCTTCCCGCTGGAGGAGGCGGTGGAGGCGATGCGGACCGCTGCCGACCCCGCCGTACCCGGGAAGGTCGTCCTCCTCCTCGATGAGGAGACCGGCACGGACTCCGGTCCAGGCGACACCGCCGTTGCGTCTGCGTCCGCGACGAGCGATTCCCCCTCGACGGCACGGCCCAGCACGGCAACCACTCGCCCGCGCACGGAAGTTACGACCGCGAGCCCCGGCAGCACGACCGGCATCACACGGAGAGCAGCACCATGACCCGACTCGAACGGCGAATCCCGCGACCCAAGGACCTCGCCCCCCTGCTGCGGCTGAAGACCCGGCCAAGGGGCGCCGTTGAGCGCAGGCTCGCAAGCGCCCATACCATCTGGGACCTGCGCCGCATCGCCCGGCGCCGCACCCCCGCGGGGCCGTTCGACTACACCGACGGCGCCGCCGACGGCGAGGTCGGAGTGCGCCGGGCCCGGGAGGCCTTCGAGGACCTGGAGTTCCGTCCCGGCGTACTGCGGAACGTCGAGCACGCCGACACCTCCACGACCGTCCTCGGCCGTACTTCGGCGCTGCCGTTCGGCCTCGCCCCGACCGGATTCACACGCATGATGCACTCCGCCGGCGAACGTGCCGTCGTCGCGGCCGCCGAGCGGGCCGGCATCCCGTATGCGCTGTCCACGGTGGGCACCACCTCGATCGAGCAGGTCGCCGAGACGGCCCCCTCGGCGCGCAAGTGGTTCCAGCTCTATCTGTGGAAGGACCGCGACCTCTCCCGCGAGCTGGTGGCCAACGCGAAGGCCGCCGGATACGAGGCGCTGGTCGTCACCGTCGACGTCCCCGTCAACGGCAACCGCCTGCGTGATCTTCGCAACGGCATGACGATCCCGCCCCAGTTGACGCTCAGAACGTTCCTCGACGCCTCCTACCGCTGGGAGTGGTGGCTGAACTTCCTCACCACCGAGCCGTACACCTTCGCCTTCGACAAGGGCGGTCACGGTGCGCTCACCGACCTCGTCAGCAAGCTCTACGACCCGACCGTCACCTTCGGCGACCTGGAGTGGATAAGGGAGGAGTGGGACGGCCCGATCCTGGTGAAGGGCATCCAGACCGTACGGGACGCGGAAGCCGTCATGGACCACGGCGCGGACGGCGTGATCGTCTCCAACCACGGCGGGCGCCAGCTCGACCGCGCGCCGGTGCCGCTGCATCTGCTTCCCCGTATCGCCGAGGCGGTGGGGGAGCGGGGCACCGTCATGCTGGACACCGGGATCATGAACGGAGGCGACATCGTGGCGGCGCTGGCGCTGGGCGCGGACCTCGCGCTCGTGGGCCGTGCGTATCTCTACGGCCTGATGGCCGGAGGCGAGGCGGGCGTGGCACGGGCGATCGCCATTCTCGCCGCCGAGGTCGAGCGCACGATGAAGCTGCTCGGAGTCACCGCTGTCGGCGAACTCGGCCCCGAACACGTGCGGTTGATGACGCGGCGAGGTCCCGTCGCGGTCGACGCCGAGAGCTGAGCAGGGACGCGGAGGGAGGCGGGGGAGAGCCGGGAAGCCAGGGGTAGCGCCGGGGCGGCGCCGGAGTGCGGCGGCGACGCGGCCCCGGCCGCTGGTCGGTCGCCCGGTCCGGTCGCCTTCCCCGCCACGTCCGGCCGTCCGGCCGTCCGCCGACCCCTCGCCGGTCACGGCCGTACGGGTCTGGTGGCGGCCGTCCATCTGTGGAAGCGTGATCGCGACGCCGCCGACGGGGACAACGCCGCACACCGCACACCGCTCCCGGCACGCGCAGTCCGCGTACTGCTCGCGACTCGCGCCTGCCGACCGCGGTGCCGTGCGGGCGCGCGCTGCGTCGGGCCGCAGCAGACCGCGCCGCCGAGGCGCACCGCACCAGGAGGAGCAGAACCGTTGGACACCCCCGCCCACGCCGCCGTCCGCGTGCTGCCGACGGAGACGACCGGCGACACGGCTGAGCGCAAGGCCACCGTGGCTCTCCTGCCCGTCGGGAGCTATGAACAGCACGGGCCCTACCTGCCGTTGTCCACGGACACGCTCATCGCATGCTCCGTGGCCGAGCGGGTCGCGGCCTCCTACTCGGTGCAGCCGCTGCCGCCGCTGACGTTCTCCTGCTCCCAGGAGCATTCGGACTGGCCGGGCACGGTCAGCATCACCGCCGCCACCCTCGGCGCGGTCGTCAGGGACATCGCGCACTCGCTGCGCCGCGCGGGCGTGCCCGGGCTGGTCCTCGTCAACGGCCACGGCGGCAACTACGTACTGCGCAACGTCGTTCAGGAGGCCACCGCCGAGGGGCACCGCATGGCGCTCTTCCCCGTCGCCGCCGACTGGGACGAGGCCGCCGCGGCGGCCGGAGTCGAGACGCCCGCACGCAGCGACATGCACGCCGGCGAGCTGGAGACCTCGATCCTGATGCACACACGTCCCGACTGCGTACGCGAGGGCTACGAGACCGCAGACCACATCAGCGACGACCGCAGGCATCTGCACGCGCTGGGACTGGGCCCGTACACCGGGTCGGGGGTCGTCGGCAGGCCCTCGCTGGCCCGCGCCGAGAAGGGCGACGCGGTGCTCGCCTCGCTCGCGGACGCCTTCGCCGGTCATCTGCGCGCACTGGAGTCGCGGTGACCCCGGGGGCCGGCACACACCGGCATCCGACGGCGCCGCCGAGTCCGCCGCGCTGAGCGGCGACGCCGCCTGGGAGAGGCTGCTTCGCCTGCGTAGGCCGGAAGAGGCCGCGCAGGCGGGGCTCGTCAGGGACGAACACGGGCCCTGGCGCTGGTCCGTGCCCGCCTCGGCCGAGGCACAGACCCTGGCCTCGCTCTACGTCCCGCTCTGCCTCGGCGGCCCCGACTTCGCCTTCGCCCAGCTCGGCCAGAGCATCGACGGCTTCATCGCCACCCGCACCGGCCACTCCAACTACGTCACCGGCGAGGAGGACCGTCTCCATCTGCACCGGCTGCGCGCCCTGGCGGACGCCGTCCTCGTCGGGGCGGGCACCACGGTCGCCGACGACCCGCAGCTCACCGTGCGTGCCTGTGCCGGTGCCAACCCCGTACGTGTGGTGCTCGACCCCCGCGGCAGAGCCGGACGCGACAGGCCCGGGGCGAAGCTCTTCACCGACGGCAAGGCCCCCACGCTGCGGCTCGTGGGCGGCGACGGCGGCCCGGGCGCGGGCGCGGACGAGGGCGCGGGCGCGGCGGCGACACCGCCGACGGCGGGCGGCGGCACGGGCCCCCACGGCGAAGAGGTCGTCGAACTCCCGTGCGGCGAAGCCGGATTCGAGCCCCGGCTAGTACTGGAGACCCTCGCCCGCCGCGGCCTTCGCCGGGTACTTGTGGAGGGCGGCGGCGCGACGGTGTCCGGGTTCCTCCGGGCGGAAGTGCTGCACCGGCTGTACGTCACGGTCGCGCCGGTTCTCCTCGGAGACGGCGTACCCGGGCTGCGCTTCCCAGGGCCCGTAAGGATGGGGGAGGCCCTGTGGCCCAAGTCCCGCGCCTTCCCCCTCGGCACGGACATGCTCTTCGAACTCGACCTCCTCGACCGCGCCGGCGGCCCTGCGTGAACGCCGCGCCGCGAGCAGCCGGAAGACCAGTACGGCCGCTCCCGGCAGGCTGGACAGCAGCGCCAGCGCACCGTAGACCACCGCGGAGGCCAGGCCCTGCGCGGCGCCGAGCCCAGCGGCGCCGAAGGCCAGAGCGCACATGCCCTCACGGGGGCCCCACCCGCCGACGTTGACGGGCAGCGCCATCACCAGCAGCGCCATCAGCAGCGGCGCGACCAGCGCATCGAGCGGCGCCGAGGAACCGGCCACGCGCGCCGAGGCCACGAAGAGCCCCAGATGACCGCAGAGAGCGAGCACCGAGAAGGCCAGCACCGCGGGAAGGCTGTCGCGTGCGAACAGCGCGGCACGTGCGTCCACGAGGAACACCCCGAGGTCGCGGCGCCACTTCGCGGAGCGGCCACCGCGTCCCGCGAGCAGCGCACCGGCGACCGCGGCCACCGCGCACAGCACCAACGCGGCGGTCGCGAGCGGCACTTCGAGGGCGTCCAGCACCGGCAGCGGCGGAGTCGCGACCAGAAGCACCCCGACGCCCGCGGCGACGATCACGGCCTGGCCCGCGGTGCGTTCGAGTATCACCGCGCGCACGCCGCGGCCCACGTCGCCTGCCTCACGCCCGTTGCGCACCGCGCGGTGCACATCGCCCAGCACGCCCGAGGGCAGCGTCGCGTTGAGGAACAGCGCCTGGTAGTAGTCGGCGACGGCCGTCCCCAGCGGCAGCCGTATGCCGAGCTTCCCCGCCACCACACGCCACCGCCATGCGCTCAGCACGGTGGCGGGAACGCTGAAGGCGAAGGTCAGCAGCACCGCCTCCGCGTCGATACGGCCAAGTGCCCCCAGCAGCGCGGAAGTTCCCAGCCGGTGCACCACCACGCCGAGAATGAGCAGGGCCACCGGCACGCGCAGGCGCCGCCACAGCGCGCCCTTCGCACCGCCCTTCCCCCGGCCGCCCGAGCCGCCGCATTCCGTCGTGGATTCGGCGGCGGCTTCCGTACGGGCCCCCGCGCCGGTCTCCGTACCGTCGTCCAGGCGGTCCGCCGTACGGTCTTCCGCACGGGCCGCCGTATGCCCGCTCATGCCGGAACGTTCCCCGCCGGGCCTCCGGGCAGCGCCAGCAGATCGCGGTGGTGAACCACGGCCCGCAGCGCGCCCGCATCGCAGGCGTCGAGTCTGCGGCGCAGATACTCCTCGCTCGCCGCCTCCAGCGACGGCTCCTGCGCACATGCCGCCGCCACCCAGCCCAGCAGCCACTGCGCGGTCAGCGCACGGTCGGCGGGGCCCAACTGCCAGGGGGTGGAACGGGTGTGGACCGTGGCGCCGTTGCGTTCGAAGGCGGCCGTCGCGGCCTCGACCGCGTCCGGGCCGAGCAGCCTCCGGCCGCCGTCGGTGCGCCGCTGGTGTGCGTTGAACGCGGCCGTGAACTCCTCGTCCAGCGGATCGTGCGGATCGATCTCGACGCGTCCCTCGACCGAGAGCGCGAGCAGCACCGCACAGCCCGCCTGTGCGCAGGCAGCCGCGAGCGCCTCCACCTCGTCCGCCGTCAGCAGATCGAGCAGCGCGGACGCCGTCACCAGTGAGGTACCGGCGAGGTCGTCGGCGGTCAGCCGTGTGATGTCCCGCTGCTGCGGCACCACTTCGAGCCGTCCGCCGTCGGCGGACTCCCGCGGCATGCGGGCCGCGATGTTCTCCAGCAGCGTCGGGTCGCGGTCGTACATGAACCAGCGCTGCGGACCGTTGAGACGGGAGGCCAGCCAGCGCCCCATCGAGCCCGTTCCGCACCCCAGGTCCTGGACCGTCAGCGGGCCGCCTGACGCGGCGGCCTCCGCCAGGAAGCCTTCGAGGGGGCCGAGAAGCTGCTCCGCGCGGGCGCGGGCGTCCGCGTCCTCACGCAGCGCGAGCCACTCGGGGGCGTAGCGGGGCGAGCCGACAGTGTTCAAGCGCTACTCCGTTATTCGAGCCGGAGCCGCTCCAGCACTCCGGCCATCTGACGAGAGCTTTCGGCCCAACCCTGCAACTCTGTGCGGCGCCCGTGTGCGGATGTTGTCAGATGCGAACGAATTCCTGAATCTGTGAGCCATCTGTGCAGCGCAGCCGCTAGAGCTGCGACGTTTCCAGGTGGCACCAGAATGCCCGGAATGGTCCCGTCGGGTGCCGTGCCCACGGTGTGGGGGACGGCGCCCGCGTCCGTCGCGAGCACCGGCAGGCCCCGGGCGAGCGCCTCGGTGAGGACCATGCCGTAGGTCTCGGTGTGGGACGCCAGCACGAAGAGGTCCGCCGCGTCGTACGCGGCGGCAAGGCTCCCGCCCTCCTTCGCGCCGGTGATCCGCACGCGCTCGCCCAGCCCGTGCTCCTCGACACGGCGCCGCAGATCCGCCACGAACCTGGGGGCACGGTCGAGCGGACCGGTCAGCTCACATGTGAAATCGAGGCCGGGCTCCAGCCGGGAGAGGGCGTCGACGAGCACGTCCTGCCCCTTTCGGGGTGTGAGCGCCGCGACGCACAGCAGCCGTGAGGCCCCGTCGGTGCCGTGTGCGAGCGGAGCCGGGTCGGTGCCCGGCAGCACGGAGTGGACGCGCGTCCCGTCCAGCCCGTGCCGCACGGTGACCTCATGTGCCGCCCAGTCGCTGGTGACGACGACGGCGGCGGCCGCGTGCAACGTCCGCCGCTCCAGCCGCTCCAGCTCCGCCGCCTCGGCCGGGTCCAGACCCGTCTCGTCGGCGAGGGGCAGATGCACCAGCACCGCGAGGCGCAGCCGCCGGGCCTGCGGCACCACTACGTCCGGAACTCCGCACGCCACCAGCCCGTCGACGAGCACGGCCGCACCGTCGGGCAGACCGCCCAGCACGGCGGCGAGTTCATCGCACGCCGCCGGGCCGGGACGCGGCCACGCCCCGGGGACGGCCGTCTCCCGCACCGGAGTGCCCGCCGCGCTCATCTCGCGGCACACCCTGCGGTCGTAGGCGTTGCCGCCGCTGACGGAGCGCGGATCGTGGACGTCCCCGGGCATCACCACATGGACGGGCGGCGCGGGCGTCACGCCGCCCGCGCGCCCGGCGCCGCCCGCACCGCTCACAGCGCTCGCTCGTAGCTCGCCCAAGCGACATGCGATTCGTGCAGGGTCACCGTGATGCCCTCCAGGCCGCGGGCGTTCTCACCCAGTGCGCCCTCGTGCACGCGCTCGGCGAGGCGGTCGGCGACGAACCTCGCGAGCATCTCCGTGGAGGTGTTGACCCCCTCGAAGGCCGGTTCGTCGTCGAGATTGCGGTAGTTGAGGCCCGCCAGCACGTCCTTGAGTTCCTGGGTTGCGGCGCCGATGTCCACGACGATGCCGTCGGCGTCGAGTTCGCGCCGGCGAAAGGCGGCGTCGACGACGAACGTCGCGCCGTGCAGGCGCTGCGCCGGGCCGAAGACGTCACCGCGGAAGCTGTGGGCGATCATCATGTGGTCACGAACGGTGATGCTGTACATCGGCTCACTTTCTCTCTACGGGTCCTGCTGCGGGTTCCGCCGCGAAATCGGCCGCGGACCCCCATGGGCCCACTGCGGATTCCACTGCGGCATTCCGGGACGGACGGTGCCGCCCGGCGGCCTGTCGCGAGTCGTTGCGGGGATCGTCCGGCTCGCCGGGCGGGTCCGGCCCGGCGGGTGCGCGCTCAGCGGGCCGCCGTGCCCGCGCCGTCGCCGGTGTGCTCGTCGTCGTAGGCGATGAGGTGGCACAGCGCGGGCAGTTCGCCGGACGCGATGCGCGACATCACCTCAGGCAGTTCGCCGAAGCGCGACTCCCCGGTGATCAGCGTCTCCAGTGCGGGGTCGGCGAGCAGCCCGAGCGCGAGCGCCATACGGTCGGAGAACGTACGGCGCGCACGCATCGCCGGTGGCAGCCCGCCGACCTGGCTTCCGGCCAGCGTCAGACGACGTGAGTGGAAGGCCTCGCCCAGCGGGACGCTGATCCGCCGGTCGCCGTACCAGCTCAGTTCGACGATCTTCCCGTCGGGCGCGGCCAGTTGGAGCGACCTCGTCAGGCCCTCCTGCGAGGCGCTGGCGTGCACGACGACGTCGCACTCCCCGGTGGCGTCCTCCGGCAGCGCGAAGGGCACGCCCAGTGCCTCGGCGACCGCGGCACGGTCCGGGTCGGCGTCGATCAACTCCACGCGTGCGGCCGGGAAACGCGAGAGCACCGACGCCACACAGGAGCCCACCATGCCCGCGCCGATCACGGCGATCCGGTCGCCGAGCGCGGGGGCGGCGTCCCACACGGCGTTCACCGCGGTCTCCACCGTCCCCGCGAGCACCGCACGCCGCGCGGGGACCTCGACGGGCACCGGTGTCACGGCGTCCGCGGGCACCACGTAGCGGGTCTGATGCGGGTAGAGGCAGAAGACGGTACGGCCCACGAGATCCGGGTCGTCGCCCTCTTCGACGACGCCCACATTGAGATAGCCGTACTTCACCGGGCCCGGGAAATCGCCCTCCTGGAAGGGCGCCCGCATCACCTCGTGCTGGCTTTCCGGTACACGCCCGCCGAAGACGAGCGTTTCCGTTCCGCGGCTTACGCCCGAATACAGCGTGCGGACGAGGACTTCGCCCGGCTCGGGAGAGCGCAGTGAGAGGGGCCGAATCTCGCCAGAACCGGGGGAGCGCAGCCAGTAGGCGAGAGCGGTGCGCTCCATCTATGTGTCCTCCAGGTATGACGACAACTGCTAAGCCTTCACATCTCGGAGGCCACTCGTACCATAATCAGCCCCCTTCGACTCCGCCATATGCACCAGGAGGCGTGATGAGCAGCCAGCACAGGCAGGTCAGGCGGGCCACGGACCAGTTGAAACTCCAGACGGCGATCGGAATGGCCGGGCAGCTTCTGCTCCTGGGAATCCTGTGGGGCGTCACCGGCCTCGGACCGGTGGGCTGGGTGGTGGGGGCGGCATGCGGCGCGGCCGTCTGCTTCTTCCTGCTGCGGTCGGGCAAGTCGGCCCTCGGGCCCGCGGACCTCGTCACGTTGAGCAGAGCCGTACTCGCGGGCGGCACGGCCGCGCTCGTCGCCGACCAGGGGCGGGACGCCTCCCTCGTGGTGGTCGCGGTCGTGGCCAGCTCGGCGCTGGTGCTCGACGCCGTCGACGGGCTGGTGGCCCGCCGCACCGGGACGGCCTCCGCGCTCGGTGCGCGCTTCGACATGGAGGTCGACGCGTTCCTGATACTGGTGCTCAGCGCCTTCGTCGGCCTGTTCGTCGGGATGTGGGTGCTGGCGATCGGCGCCATACGGTACGCATTCGTCGCCGCTCAGCAGGTACTGCCGTGGCTGCGGGGGCCGCTGCCGCCGAGCCGCGCCCGCAAGACGGTCGCGGCGGTGCAGGGCATCGCTCTGGTGGTGGCCGGATCCGGACTGGTGCCGGGGCCGGTCGCGGTATTCGTTGCGGGTGGTGCGCTCGCCGCGCTCGTGTGGTCCTTCGGGCGCGACATCGCCTGGCTCTGGCACGTACGCACGCTGCCGGTGATCGCCGAAGGCGCCCTGGAACTGGCGGTGGTGCAACCCGGCTCGGGCTCGCCCGCGGCCGGCGGGAACCAGGGATGAGCGCCGTGACGGGCGGCGAAATGCCCGGGAAACCGCACAATCCCACCGGGTCCGTGCAATCAATTGCACGTACATGCAACCCGGTTGAGGATTCTCCTAAAAAATCCGATGCGAAGTTGGCCGACGGGTATGCTCAGCGCATGGCGTACCAGGAACTCTCTGTGAACAGCTCCCCGCGGCAAACCGCCGCTGTCGAGAGGGTGGTGGAGGTCCGGCTTCCCACAGTCCATGGAGAATTCCGGGCCATCGGATACATGGACACCCGCACCAACCAAGAGCAAGTCGCCCTCGTGCACGGCGAGATTGCCGACGGCGCACTCACGCGCGTGCATTCGGAGTGCCTCACCGGCGAGGTCTTCGGTTCCACGCACTGCGAGTGCGGAGACCAGCTCGGCACGGCGATGCGGATGATGGTCGCGGACGGCTCCGGCATCCTCATCTACATACAGGGGCACGAAGGCCGGGGAATCGGACTGCTGGCGAAGCTGAAGGCGCTGCAACTCCAGCAGGCGGAAGGGCTCGACACCGTCGAGGCGAATCTGGCGCTCGGTCTTCCCGTCGACGCCCGCGAGTACACGGTTGCGGTGGAAATTCTCAACGACCTCGGCGTGGAGTCCGTACGTCTCCTGTCGAACAATCCGAGAAAGCGCGACGCCCTGGAGGCGAACGGCATAAACATCGCCGAGCGCATTCCGCTGCTGATCCCGCCGAACAAGGAGAACCACCAGTATCTGCTCGCGAAGCGGAAGCGGCTGGACCACAGCCTTCCGCATCTAGACGGCCTGCTCGGCTGACACCTGCCCGCCCGGCCGAGGCCGGGCGGCGGCGGGGAGAAATCCCGGCGGCCCACGAACTGCGCGGCGGCACACGCCTCGTGATGGATGTCATGAGTCTGCGCTGAATTCCCGCCGGAGCTTCACGGCCCCCAGTGCGCTCCAATACGGTCCCTGCCGACCGTTCACCTTGCGCTCTGGGGGTCTTGTGAAGTTCGGGATCGGCAGTATCCGCTCAGGAAGGCGCACGAAAACGGCAGTCACCGCGGGCGTCGTCGCGGCCGGTGTGATCGCCGGATTCGCACTCGGAAGCTCTTCCGGGCAGGCGGCACCGGGCTCCGCCTCCGGGCCGGACCGGCGGGGAGCGTCGGCGGCGGGCGCAGCCGACGAGTCGAAGGACTTCAGGTTCCCGGGCGCCGACACCATGGCCCTGCACGACGGGTCGGGCAAGTACATCACCTACGGCGCCAGTTCACGCGGCAAGAAGGTGCCGTACTCGGTGAGCGGCTCCGGCGATGTCGTCGGTACGTCACCGAAGATCGGCCGGCGATGCCATGCCGCACGGCGGAGGGGACTGGGCGAAGAAGGGCGGCGTGTGGACGCCCGGCGCCTTCCACCACACCGAAGGCGGCGTCGCGCGCTACTACCTCTTCTACACGGCGGTGCCGAAGAGCGGCCCGGAGCGGCACTGCGTGGGCGTCGCATCGTCGAAGAAGCCCGCATCCGGATTCAAGGCCGAGCCGAAGCCGCTGGTCTGCCCGCCGAAGCGGTGGGCGATCGACGCCGACGTCACCACCGGGCCCGGCGGCACCGTGTGGATGACCTGGCGGGACGGAGGAGCGGCCGAGGGAGCGGAGTCCGCGCTCTCCGCGATGCGGCTGAAATTCCGTCAGGACGGCACCGTGGACCGGGCGTCCAGGACCCACGTTCTGCTGCGCAGCGACAAACTCACCTGGGCCCACTACAAGGACGGCGCAGGCGTCACCGTCATCGAGAATCCCAGCGCCCTTTACAACCGCGGCAGTTGGTATCTGTTCTACTCCGGCAATTCATGGCCCACGAACTACTACGCCACGGGCATCGCGAATTGCGGCGCCGAACTCGGCAAGGGCGCCTGCGAACCCATGCCGGGTCCGCAGAAGGCGTGGTTCTCCTACTCCGGGCCGAAAAAGCATCTGCCCGCGAAAATGCGCAAGTACGGCCTGCCGGGGAACAAGCGGGGGCCGGGTGCGATGGATGTGTACCGCGCACGGGACGGAAAGCCGTGGGTGACGTGGAATTACCTCTCCGACGAGAGCAAGCGGAAGAGCCGCACCGGGCGTTTGAGCATCACGGGCAAGGGCTCCTCGGCCGACTTCAAGGTCAGCCTGCCGTAAGGGAGTTGCCGGGCTGAGCACCGGGACCGGCAATGCGGGCCGATCACGGGAACGCGCTGTGTGGACCGACCGACGGGACCGGCCGCTGGAATCGCGGGCGGTCCCGGCCGGTCCCATGCGGATCACCATGCGGATCAACTCCGGATGGGGCCGGGTCAGGTCGGTACGGGCTCCGCCTCGTGCTCGGGCGCACCGGGCGGCGTCTCCAGCAGCCCCTCGACCGCCTCCGCGCTCCAATATCCGGCGGCGCCCCTTCGTGAGGCGAGATATCCGGCGATGCGCCGCCCGGACCAGCCGTGCGACTCGGCGAGCCCCGAGGCGAGATGCCTGAGATAGGCGGCTGCCGGCGGATTGCCCGGCACATCGTGGCACCCCCAGGGCGCGGTGAACGTCAGGACGGGATGCCCGTCGAGAGTTCCCGCGCACACCAGCGTCTCGTAGCGTCCGCTGCCCGTCTCGGCCCTGCCCGAGGCCAGCACCTGCCGCAGGTCGAGATCCGGGCCCGGCTCGCGGTGCATCTCCTGCGCGGCGATGTCGGAGAACTGCTCCGCCGTCACCAGCCAGGCCCGTGCCGCCGTGCCGCCACCCTCGTCGTCGCCGCCGGGACTCCCGTCCCCCTCCGCACCGGGGGCGGGGTCGTAGAACGCGGTGCCGCCCGTCCACACCGACGACTCCAGGGCGAAGTACAGCTCGCCCGGGAGCATCACCGGCAGCGCACGCTCCGGGGGACGCGGGTCCCGGCAGCCGGGCTGCGCACGCCGCCCGCCGGAGGGCCTGCCGCCGTTGAGATAGCAGCTCAGCCGGGACAGATGCATGTTGGAACCGAACGCCGCATACCAGACCTTCCGGGGCGCGGTGAACTCCCGCTGCGGCGGAGTCGGTCGGTGGGGGACGATCACTGTGGCTCCGTCTCGGTCACGCGGCCTTCGGCCTGGTCCTCTCACTCGTCAGCCGCGGGCCGGGGCCCGGACGGCCGACCGGGTGCCTACCCCGGCCGCCGGAGCGCCGAACAGTGTGCCTGGTCACCCGACGGGCGACTCTCGCGCGAGCGTGCCCCGCCATGCCTGTGAGCAGGCGCGTCACCGGACATGTGACCAGGCGTGTGACCGGCGTGTGATCAGGCCCGGAACGAGGCGTGTTCCGCGCTACGTAAGGCGACGATCACCGTCCGTGCCACCGGACGGACGGCGACCGGCCGGGGCGTCCAGGGCGTACACCGTGACCGGCCTGCCCAGGAACTCGTCCCGCCGGAGCGGGGCGAACCCCAGACGTCCGGCGACCCGGGCCGAAGCCGCGTTCTCCGGACTGATCATCGCTGTGACGCGGTCGAGCCGCAGGTGTGAGAAGCCCCGGTCGACGACTGCCGCCCCTGCCTCGGTGGCGTAACCATTGCCCCATGAGGCCGGTTTGAGGGCCCAGCCCGCCTCGACCTCGTCGAACTGCGGCCAGTGGTTGAGCCCGGACCGCCCGATGAACTCGCCGCTGCTCCGCAGCTCCACCGCGCACAGGCCATGGCCGCGCTCGGCCCACTGTTCCTCGGTCTCCATCAGCCGCTTGAGCGCTTGCTCGTGGGAGAAGGCCGGTACGAACCGGTTCACGAGCGGATTCGCGTGCAGTTCGACGAGCGCGCCCACATCGCGCCGCGTCAGCGGACGGCAGCAGGAGCCTGTCAGTCGTCAGCACGCGAACCTCCCTTGTCCTCATGCGAGTCGGGCGCGCTCGATCCCGGTCGGGCAGCCGCCCCCGCATTCGCACCCGCTTTCCGGCCGCGGTGCTCCGTGCCCGAACCGGGCAGCAGTACGCCCGCGACTGCCGCCAGGGCGAGAGCACCCGCGGCGAGCACCTGCACCCGGTAGTCGAGCACGGCCACCATCGCGGTGCCCAGCAGCAGCGCCAGGCCCGTGGGCGCGAACATCAGGGTGTCCGCGGTGGCGGCGACACGCCCCCTCAGACCGGCCGGGGTCTCGCGTTGCACAGCGGTGGAGGCCGCGACGAGCGGGCACGGCAGGCCGGTCCCGATCAGCACGCTTCCCGCGACCACCACCGTCGGCCACGGCGCCGCCCTCGCCAGCGAACCCAGCGCGAAGACCGCCAACCCCGTTGCCGCGAAGGCGCGTTCGGGCATCCGGCGCAGCAGCGCACCGGCGGCGAGCCCGCTGACGACGGAGCCGAGCCCCTGGGCCGTGGTGAGGACACCGGCGTACGCGGGGGAGCGGTGCAGCCCGTCGTCCAGCAGCGCGTAGGTCGCGGTGCTGCTCACGCCGGAGACGACGAGGGCGGCGGACCCCGCGAGGACCAGGGTGCGCAGCACACCGTGCCGCCACAGGTACCGGATGCCTTCGGCCGTCTCCCTCGTCCAACTACGCCTATGGGCGAGGGGCGTTGCGAAGGGCGCGGAAGGCCCGGAGGGCGGGGGCCGCCCGGGAGGCCCGTCCGCCCCGGGCATCCCCGCGTGCCGCACGCGGATCAGGGTGAAGGCCGCCGCCGCGAGGAGGAAGGTCGCGCAGTCCAGCAGCGCCACTGCCTTTCCGCCGAGCGCGGTGAAGAGTGCCGCCCCGGCGAGCGGCGCACACAGCTTCCCGCTCTCGACGGCGGTACGGGCCAGTCCGTTGAGGTCGCCGCGGAGTTCGGCCGGGACGACTGTCGCGCACAGCGCCGTCCCTGCCGCTCCCGTGAGCACCGATCCCGCGCCGACGACGACGAGCACGGCGAACAGCAGCCAGACCTGCCGTGCCGACTCCACCGCGAGGGGCAGGGTCAAGGCCGCGGCCAGAGCCAGGTTGGCGGCCGCCAGCAGCGGACGATGCGGGAAGCGGTCGGCGAGGACGCCGATCGCGGGACCCGCGAGCACCGGCAGCCAGAAGCAGAAGGTCACCAGGGCGGCGAGGCTGTCGGAGCCGGTCAGCGTCTTCACCCAGACACCGGCGGCGAGCGACATCGCGGAGTCACCGAAGGCGGAGGTGACCACTCCGCCCAGATAGAGCGCCGCGTTGCGGTCCCTCAGGACCCGGGCCCCGGTCCAGTTCAACTCCGCCCCCACCCCGCCGTCTTGGCGAGCCACACTACCCCCAATCAGTCGCTTGGGGGTAGTGGAACGGCCGAGCACCCGGGCGGTGGCCATGCGCTTTACTGGCCTGCGTGACCGGCATCGACCCCGTACTGCGCGCGCTCGCCCATCCGGTACGGCTGCGCATGATGACGCTTATGTGGCCCGGCCCGATGTCCGCGGCCGAACTCGCCCGCGAGCTGGACATCTCACATGCGCTGGCCAGCCAGCATCTGCGCCGTCTGGACGCCGCCGGACTCGTCGAGCTGGCAGAGCAGCGCACCAGACGCGGCGGCCGGGAACGCCGCTACCGCGCCGTGCACGGCGCGCCCCTCTCCGAACAGCGCGAGGGCGCCGAGATGCTGGCCGGGACTCTGGCGCACACCCTCCGCGAAAGGGCGGCGCAGCGTGCACCCGAGGGCGAAGGCGTCACCACCGACGCCGAGTTGTGGGTCGACCCCGGCGTATGGGAGGACGTCCGCAGACGTCTCGCTGACCTCGCCATGGAGCTTCACGACGCCGCCCGGCCGCCGCGCACCCCGCACACCTCACGCGTCGGCCTCACCGTCATGGCCTTCCCCATGCGGCAGGAGGAAGCCCCCGCGGGGGAGGAGGGGACCGGCTGACCCGCCACCGCGCGTTCGGTCCTGCACACCGCTGGCCCGTATACCGCTGCCGCTTGTACGTACCGCTGCGGTGCGTGCCTCCGCTTCGCCGGACACGCTGCGTAAGGAGACGTCAACGTGACTAGTATCAACGGTAGTTGGTGACGACAGCAGCCCAGAGGGTGACCGAGGAGCCCGTGATGGACGAGATGCCCGTGTGGATGCACACGGAGCCCCGGCCTCCAGTGGATCTACAGGTCGACAGGCCGCACGGCGCACGCATCTACGACTTCCTCCTCGGCGGCAAGACCAACTACGCGGCCGACCGCGAGCAGGCCGAGAAGGTCCTCGCCAGCATCCCCTCGGCGGCCGAAAGCGCCAGGGAGAACCGGGCGTTCGTCCACCGGGCCGCGCGCCATCTCGCCCGGGAGCACGGCTTACGCCAGTTCCTCGACATCGGGACGGGCATCCCCACCTCGCCCAATCTGCACGAGGTCGCACAGGCCGTCGACCCGACGGCACGCGTGGTCTACGCCGACAACGACCCGATCGTGCTGGCGCACTCCCGTGCTCTGCACACCAGTTCACCGGAGGGTGCCACGGCCTATATCCAGGCCGATGCGACCGAGCCGGACGCCATCCTGAACGCCCCTGAGTTCCAGCAGACGCTCGACCTGGGCCGTCCCGTCGCGATCACCCTCTGCCTGCTGCTGCACTGGCTGCCGGAGGGCTACGACGCATACGGCCTGGTCCGTAAGCTCGCCGACGTCGTACCGGCCGGGAGCGCGCTGGTGATCACCCATGTCACCAAGGACTTCGATGAGCGCGCGGGAAAGATCGAAGAGGACTTCGAGGACACGGGCTCTTCGGTACGCACCCGCACCAAGGCGCAGGTCGAGCGCTTCTTCGACGGATTCGACCTCGTGCCGCCAGGACTGGTGCCGCCGCAGCGCTGGCACCAGGAGCAGATGGAGATCGAGGCGGGCAGCAGCGACGTCGTCGGCGAGGACCACATTCCCATCTGGGCGGGCGTCGGCCTGAAGCGCTGAACTGCCCCAGCAGCGGCGAGAGTTCAAGCACACGGCTTCCCGGCAGCCGCCTGGCCCGGTCAGACCAGCCCCGGTCCGGACCTCAGCCGGGGTCGCGGGGGTCGAAGGAGTCCGGGTCGACGGTCAGCGGATCGGGAAAGGCCGCCGCGAGGCGGTCCCAGCGGGTGAACTTGAAGTTCGTGCCCGGCCGTTCGCCGTCCGCCGGAGTCTCCGCACCGTCGTGGGTGACAAGCACGCCCTTCGGAAACGCCCTGCCCAGCGGGGAGTTGACCACCGTGGAACCGTCGGAGTGCTGCACGGAGTCCGTCGCCGGGCCGTCCGTGACGGTGAACGACCCGACGTACGGGGTGCGTTCGCCCCGCCCGTACACCGCGAAGGTGTCGTCGCCCTGGCTGGAGGCGAGGACGTATCCGCGGCCGTCGCCCGCGTGGTAGACCGTGAGGCCCTCGGCGTCGGCGCTGAGCCGCCGTCCGCCGTGACCGGGGTCGTGCGCGGTGTCGAGGACGCACTCCTCCTTCTCCTCGTCGTAGCTCCAAGGCACCCCGTACTCACGGACCTTGTCGAACAGCGAGGGCGCGGCGAACTCGCCGCCGTCGAGGCCGATCCGCCACAGGCCCACGTCCTCCTGGGCGGCGTAGAGGATGTGCTCCTCCTGGTCGACGGCCATTCCCTCGACCTGTGGCCGCTCACCGGGGTCGGCGCACGGCGTCCACCTCTTGCCGCCGGGAAGCGTGAAGGAGGCCGGCAGGGCGGCCGAGTCCCGCGTGGTGTAACCGACCCTGCCGCCCACGTCCTTGAGCCTCAGCAGCTTCAGACCGGTCTCCTCGCGCCGTGAGACGACCGCGTAGGCCGCGTCGTCGTCGCTGTAGGCCGCGAGGCCGTAGGCGTTGCGCTGCTCGTCCACCTCCTCCTCGTCGCCGGAGAAGACCGGGCGCACGCCCCGAGCTGTGACGTCGGTCAGCGGAGGCCGTCCGGCGGACACGGCCGCCGGGTCGATCGCGTAGGCACGCACCCGGTCCCGGCCGCGGTCGCTTACGAGGGCCAAGTCCGTTGCGTGGCCGTCGAGTTCGAAGCCGTAGACGATATCGACGTTGTTGAGGCGCCCCGGCTCGGACCCCTCGCCGGGAGCGCCCGGCGCGTCGAGATGCTGAAGCCGCCGTCCGTCCGTGCCGTACACGTCGAGACCGGCCTCCTTGAGCGTGCCGACGACCAGGCTGAGCCCCGGGTCGTCCGGGTCGACCCAGACGGCCGGGTCGTCGGCGTCGGCGTTGCCGCCCTGCTCGTCGTCGTGTACGGCGGGTGTCTCGACGGCGGCCGTGGTACGTGCCGGGCCCGAAGCACCATGCGTCCGCCCCGGCCCGCCGGCGGCCAGCGCGGCGGGCGCACTCACGGTGAGCAGCACGCCCGCCACGACGGCGGCTCTGCGAACGGCCAAGGCACACAAGGGAGTTCGGACCCCCGCACGAACGGAGGCACCAACGGAGGAACGGACGGATGCACGAACGGACGCTCGGGCGGAGGCACGCGCGGAGGTGAAGGCGGTCGGTCTCACGGCTCTCCTCTAAGGCAGGAACGAGGTCGGCAGACCTGTGCGGGGAATCGTCGCACCGGCCGGTGAACCGGCCTCCACCGCCGGGCGTCCGAAGCCCGATCAGTACATGACGGGCTCAGTACGGGACGGGATCAGCCCTCTCTGATCCCGTCGGTCACACGACGGATCAGAAGGCGAAGACGCTGCTGCCGGTGTCCTTCATCGTGCAGGGGTTGGCGAAGGTGTGCTGCCAGTCCACGCGCTGCCCCTTCCACACGCCCTCGGCGGTGACCACGACCGGGTCCCAGATCCTCGTGCACATCGCCCCCGTCGATCCTTCGGTGCGTACGAGCTGCTCGAACCGGCCGCCCACGGAGGCCAGTTGACCGCATGCCCGGCCGGCTGCGGGGTGCGTGCCGCGGGGTCTGGGCGCGCACTCCAGCACCACGGCCCGCTGAACCGCCGCCGTCGCGGAGTCCGTTCCCCTGCCGACGGTCAGCACCAGCGCCGACGGGGCGTAGATGCTGTCCGCCTCCACGGAGTCGGCGTGGGCGACGCCGCTGCCGACGCTCATCAGACACCCGGCGGCGATCGCCGTGGCAGTCCCCAGCGCCTTCACACTCAACTGCTTAAACCGCATTCCGAACACTCCTCGACTTGAGTTCTCATATATCGGACGCGGAGGACTCTGGCGCAAGCCGCCGCCGCATGCACATCAAGCGCATACCGAACGATCGGTTCCGGTCGCGGTGCCTGCGGCCGATCGTGGTTGTGAGCGCGGACCGCCTGGTCAGGAGTGGTCCACGGGGCGCCAGGGGCATCCGGGACGGTGTCCGTCATGTGGGCAGATCATGGGTCGTTCAACCGAAAACAACCCAGCGACCTGCGGTGATGCCCGCAATCGTGCTTGCCCCGCTGTCACATTTCGGCCGGATACCGCCCTTGGGGCGTGTAACGGGAGCACGGGCGGGCGCTCTTGAGCGCCTCGCGGGCACAGCAGTCCGCAGGCCGCTGAGAGGGACGCGTCGTGGAGTTCGAACGGCCGTAGGGGCTGGGAGCCTCAGACGCCGCCCAGGGTGCGTTCCAGCAGAGGCAGCAGGCGGTCCCAGTGGCGCTGCGTCGCCGAGGGGCTGAAGGCGTCGGTGTCCGACATGGTGAAGCCGTGGACGGTGCCGGGGTAGATCTCGGTGGTGTATTCCACGCCTGCGGCGTCGAGTGCCTGGTTCAGCTCGCCGAGGGCCTCGGGCGTCAAGTCGTTCTCGGCGAGGCCGAGATGAACCTGGGCGGTGAGCTTGGGTACGAGGCGGTGCGGGCTGTCCGGGGCGTCGGTGACCAGGAAGCCGGGGTGGAATCCGGCGACGGCGGCCACCTGGCCGGGGTGGGCGGTCGCGGTGCGCATGGCCAAGGCGGCGCCCCAGCAGTAGCCGGTCACCCCGACCGGACCGGCGCTCACCTCGGGCTGGGCGGTGAGGAATGTGAGGTAGGCGTCGGCGTCGCGCAGTACACGCTCGGTCGTGTGCTCCTCGATCAGGGGCATCAGCCGGGCGATGAGCTCGGAGCGGACGTCCTCGCCGATGTGCTCGGGCAGTTCGGTCACCGGTGCCGGGCCGTGCCGGTAGTAGAGGTTGGGTACGAGTACGTAGTACCCGTGCTCGGCCAGTTCGCGGGCCATTCGCCTCAGTACGGGCCGCACGCCGAAGGCGTCCGTGTACAGCAGCACCCCCGGGTGCCGTCCGCCACGGTCGGGGAAAGCGGCGAAAGCGTCGGCCTGACCGTCGTCGGTGGGAATGTGAAGCGTCTTGATGGGCATGGCTGATCATCTTTCCCCAACGCCGGTGCTCGCACACAAGGGTTTCAGGACAACCACGGATGGAACGGACGACCGGCTCGCCCTGCGCACGTAACCCGCGTTGAAATACCGGCACATGACGCAAAAAAACACAGGCGGGGAAAGTGAGTCCGACATCACGAAAGAGGAGGCTCGTCCCATTGCGTTCGAGCCGTTTTCTTCCGTCAACGGCTTTCACGCCCGCGCCTTTTGGCTGTTGACTGGACCGGGGCGGGTGACCCCGCGCCCCTTGCGGCCCGTGAGGCTTCCGGACGGCACGACCTGTGTCCTGCGGCTTTCGGCGCCCCCACGTCCCTATGGGCCTGGATATGTGCGCGTACCGAGCGCGTCGGTCATGGAGCCGCGGCGGCGGCGCGAGCGTCGTACCGGGGAATGAACCACCGCGGGCGGCGGGCCCGTCGAGGCGCCCGGCGTATTGCACGGGCAGGGACTCCGACGGCTACGGCCGAATTCCATTCGGTACGTTGCATCGATCCGTAAGTTCCATCGATCAGTACGTTTCAGCGAGAGGACGCGATGACCGGTTCCCGTGATGAACGGCAGGCGAAGTCCGGTTCCCCCGGCCAGGGTTCCGGCGATTCCGCGCACGCCGCGCAGGAGCCGTCCGCCTCATCGCAGGTTCCGCTGAATCCCCAGGACTTCCAGGACCCCCTGGACCCACGCGACCGGGACGCGAGAGACCGCGCGGCCGCTCCCACGTCGGAGCCGGACCCGGACGACGCGTCGCGCGTCGTCACGACGATCAACCCCCGCATCGTCCCCGCGGGTTCGAGGAACCCGGTCCCGCCACCGCCGCCGCCGAGCCGGATGCGCAGGGCCCTCCTCGCCGCCGTCGCGGCCACGGTCGTCGCGGGGCTCTCCGCCGGAGGCTTCATGCTGTACGGCGACGACGACACGGACGAGACGTCGGGCAGGGACGCCGACCGGGAGACGTACTGGAACGGCGGCCAGGAGAACGACGCACCGGGCTCCGCCTCGCCCGCCCCCAGCGACTCCTCCGGCAAGGACGACGGAAAGGGCAAGCACAACAAGCCCGGCCCGGGCCGCAGTTCGAAGACGGGCACCCCCGGCGACGGCGACGGAGGCAAGCAGCGCCCGCCGCAGGACGACGACGATCAGGCGCCTCCCGCACCGGGTCCGCCCGACGGCTCCGGCGGCGGCGACGGCGCGGACGGCACCGTGCTCATCTGGAACCACAACTCCGACCAGTGCATCAACGTCCCAGGCGGCGAAGGCCGCGACGGTACACCGCTGGAGATACGTACCTGCTCCGGCGCCGATTCGATGCGCTGGACGTTCGAGGGCGACGGCACGGTGCGCGCCCTGGGCCTGTGCATGGACGTCGCCAACGGTTCCACCGAGAACGGCGCCGTCATCCAGCTCGCCGACTGTAGCGGCAACCCCGCCCAGCAGTTCCGGCTCAGCGAGGGCAGCGACCTGGTCAATCCGCAGGCCGACAAGTGCGTGGCGGTGCGGGACGGGAACGTGCAGAGCGGCACGCCGCTTCAACTCTGGGAGTGCACGGGCGAGGACAGCCAGAAGTGGAGTCCGGCGTAGGGTCGACGGATGGCGAAGTATTTCGACGTGCATCCTGAGAACCCGCAGCGGCGCACCATCGGCACGGTGGCGGAGAGCATCCGGTCTGGGGCGCTCATCGCGTATCCGACGGACTCCTGTTTCGCGCTGGGGTGTCAGCTCGGCAGCCGCGACGGCATCGACCGGATCCGCTCCATCCGCAATCTCGGCGACCGCCATCACTTCACGCTGGTGTGCGAGAACTTCGCGCAGCTCGGACAGTTCGTGCATGTCGACAACGACGTGTTCCGCGCGATCAAGGCCGCGACGCCCGGCAGTTACACCTTCATCCTGCCCGCGACCAAGGAGGTGCCGCGCCGGCTGCTGCACCCCAAGAAGAAGACCGTGGGCGTGCGGATCCCGGATCACGCCGTGGCGTCGGCGCTCCTCGCCGAACTCGGCGAGCCGATGCTCTCCAGCACGCTGCTCCTTCCCGACGAGGAGGAGCCGATGACCCAGGGCTGGGAGATCAAGGAACGGCTCGACCACGTGGTGGACGCGGTGATCGACTCAGGCGACTGCGGCACGGAGCCGACCACGGTCATCGACTTCTCCGAGGGCGAGGCGGAGATCGTACGGCGGGGCGCGGGCGACACCACGCGCTTCGAGTAGCGACTGCGGCCGTGGCCGCGGCCGTGGTCACGAATGACGGCCGTGGCCGCGATCGTCGCGGCCACGGCTGAGCGGCGGCCGGCCGCCGGAGACTCGATCGGGGACCTCGTCGGCGCTCAGCCCTCGAAGCGCAGCAACCCCAGGAGAATGCGGACGAGTTCGTCCACGACCTCGTCCAGGGACGCGTCGACCCACCCCGCCGACCAGTCGTGCAGCAGCCCGTTGACGCTGCCGATGAACGCCGCCGCCGCGAGGCGGTAGTCGCGGTCCGCGGCTTCGCCCCTGCGAACGGCGGCCTCCGCCTCCGCACGTATCAGCTCGATCCACCGTGCGCGCCGGGCCAGCCGCTGCTCGTCCATGCGGGGACTGACGCCGACGATCTCCGTGAAGGTGATCCTGATACGGCGCGAATCCTCGGCGATGCTCCCCGCATACGCACGGAAGACCCGGGCGTAGCGTTCCGCGAACGGCATGCCCGAGGTACCGGCGAGCGCTTCGACCACGGCGCTCTCGGCCCAGTCGTTGACCTGCAAGTGCAGTACGGACAGGACGTCTTCGAGGGTGCGGAACTCCTCGTAGAACTGCCGGGTCGACAGTCCTGCCGACTCGCAGAGCGCGGCGACGGTCGTCGCCCGGTAGCCCGGTCCCGCGCCGAACAGCTCCAGTGCCGCGTCGAGGAACCTCTGGCGGCGCTCGGCGCGCCGCTCGTCGGCCGCCTTTCCCGCATAGCGGCCGGTCGGCCGCCTGAGCCGCTGCGTCACCGGTCTCCCCTCATCGTGTTCCAGTCCTTCGCCGGCCCGGCTGCCCTCGGCCGACCCGTCCACCCGGCCGCCCCCTCAACGCCCGTACGCGGGTGCGCACATGGCCGTAGGCGGCCGTAGGTGCCGCCAGCCATCCTCTCCCGCCAGGGGGTTGAAGAACGACGAGTCCGCGGTTACCTTCGGTAGCCCAATGTGAAGTGAACTGTTTTCACATTGTCCGGCAGTGACGCCCCGCCGGAAACCCCTGTCCCGCACGGCAATTCACCCCCCACGCGCGTGCTCGCCCGGCACCGTCCGCGCCCGCGCGGACGCAGTCACCACGCGAAGGAGAGCCATGGACGTTTCCAGAACCACGCACGCGGACGACGCGCACCGCCGTGAGGCCCCGGCGCCCCGATCGCCCGGTGTCACACCGGCCCGCCGCCGCAAGCTCGGGCTGCCGGTCGCCGTCGCCACGGCGCTTGTCGCGGTCGCGGCCACCACGGGTGCGACCTCCCCGGTGAAGACCGCCGCGCATTCCCCGGCCTCCTCCGGCTCCTCCACGCCCTCGGCCTCCTCGGCCGCCGCATCCGCCTCCACGGACACGGATGCCGCGAACCTTCAGGAAGTGATGTTCGTCGGCAACAACTGGGACGGCACGGCCGACGTGATCAAGTCCAGCGGCTCCTTCGAGAAGCTGGGGCGCATCAATGTGATCCCCGACAAGGAGGAGCGGCTCAAGGAGATCTACGCGGACCCCGTGAAGCTCGTCTACTTCATGGCCATACGCAACGGGCCGGGGGAGGGCCACGACCAGTTCGTGGACGACATGTACTCCACCCCTGACGGCAAGTCCATGGTCGTCTCCCGCCCGAGCTTCGCGGACGTCGTCTCCGTCGACGTGGAGACCGGGAAGATCAACTGGCGCTTCCCCGTGTCCGGTTACCGCTCAGACCACATGGCCGTCTCACCCGACGGGAAGCGTGTCGCCGTCTCCGCCTCCACCTCCAACACCGTCCACGTGCTCGACATCGAGACGGGCGAGGAGGCCGGTTCCTTCAAGACCGGCGACAAGCCGCACGAGAACGTCTTCACCGGCGGCGGCCGATACATCTGGAACATGTCCATCGGCGATGTGCAGACCGCCACCGACGACCCCTGGCTGGACTGGACGAAGGGCGACCGCAAGATCACCGTCGTCGACGCGTCGACCTTCGAGGAGGTCAAGGTCGTCGACATGCGCGAAAGGCTCGACGCCTTCGGCCGCAAGGACCTCTCCGACGCCGTGCGCCCGGTGGCCTTCACCCCCGACGAGTCCAAGCTCTACTTCCAAGTGTCCTTCTACAACGGCTTCTTGGAGTACGACGTCGCCGAAGACAAGATCACCCGCGACAAGACCCTCCCCAAGAACCCGGACACCAGCGAGGACCGCACCACCTGGGTCAACGACTCACGCCACCACGGCATGTCGATGAGCCCCGGCGGTGACAAGCTCTGCATCGCCGGGACCATGGACGACTACGCCACCGTCGTGGACCGCGAGTCCCTGGAGGAAGGGCCCCTGGTCGCCGCCGACAAGCCGTACTGGGCGACCGTCAGCGGAGACGGCGAATCCTGCGTCATCTCCGAGAGCGGAAGCGACCGCGTCACCGCCATCGACTTCTCCACCGGGAAGAAGACGGTCTCGGTGCCCGTCGGAGACCATCCGCAGCGTGTGCGCGTCGCCCATGTCCCCGAGGGCTGGACCGGCCCCGCCGCACGTGGATGAGTGCGAACGACGGGCGCTTCCGGTGCTGTTACGGATCTCGGGGCCGCGTGCGTGCACGGGCGCACGCGAGGACCGGGGCACGTGGGCGGACCCGGGCACGTGCCCGTACGCGATGCGCGTACGGGCGCGGCCCCCCGGGCTCCCCGGCCCCGGCCCGTCACTCCTCCCGCGTGCCCGCCCGCGCCAGCTCCTTCCCCGAGGCGCGTACGGGTCCGGCCCCTCGCCCGCGCACCGCGAGGGCGACCGGGGTTATCAGCAGCGCCAGCAGCCCGACCAGGCCGATCGAGACCGTGAGGCTCGTCAGCGACGCCATGCCGCCGACCATCGGCGGACCGCCCAGCATCCCCGCATAGGCGACGGTCGTGACGAAGCCCAACTCCCGTTCCCCGCCGCCCCCGTCGGCGCGCCGCCCCGCGTCACCGGCGAGCGCCATCGCCGTGGGGAAGCAGAACGCCAGCCCCGCACCCGCAAGCGCGAAGCCGCCGTAGGCCACCGGCCCCGCCGGTACCGCCGCCGCGGCCCCCAGACCGGACGCCGCCACCAGACCGCTGCCCGCCAGCACCCGGTGCGGCCCGTAACGGGACTCCACCCGCTCGCCGACCAGCCGGGTCACCGCCATCGTCACCGCGAACACCGAATAGGCCGTCGCCGCGACCGACTCCGTAACGGAACGCTCCTTCACGAGGAACAGCGCCGACCACTCGGCGCACGTGCCCTCCGCCACGGCCGCGCACAGCGCGACCGCAGCGAGCAGCCACAGCCGCCCGCTGCGCACGACTTGCAGATAGCCGCCCTCGGCGCGGTGCTGCGGCTCGGGCCGTTCACCCGGCAGCGACCTCCCGGCGGCCAGCAGCGCCAGCAGCCCCGCCCCCGTCACGAAGCAGAAGTGCTGCGCGGGCGGCACGTCCAGCGCGGCGGCCAGCCCGGCACCCAGCGACCCCAGCAGCCCGCCGCCGCTGAAACCCGCGTGGAAGAACGGCATCAACGGCCGCCCCGTCTCACGGACCACGGCCACCGCGGCCACGTTCATCGCCACGTCGACCGTGCCCATCAACCCGCCGAGACCCGCCAGCGCCGCACCCAGCATGAGCGGCGAACCGGCCAGCCCCACCAGCGGCAGCACCAGGCACGCCCCGGCGAGCGCCCCCACCACAACGGAACGCGCACCCCACGCCGCGCAGGCACGCCCGGCGAGCGGAGCGGTGACGATCATCGCGATGCTCGGCCCCAGAAGTGCGAGTCCCAGCCCCGCCGGATCGGCCCCGGCCTGCGAGGCGAGCGCCGGCGACACGGGCCGCCCAGGCGCCGTAGAGCCCGCCGTTGACGACGAACACCGCCGCCACCGCTGCGCGGTGGGAAACCACGAGTACCCCCTAATTCCGGCCATGGACCCTGGCTGCGAGGGAGGTCAGGCTATTGGCATCTACCTTTCCGTGGCAGGAAGTTGATCGAATCGCGGTGTTCTCGTCAAACCCCCGGATCGGTTGCCTAACGTCTGGTCAGCGGGTCCCGCGGGCCCACCCCGGCCCGTACAGCGGCACGAAGCGGCAGGAGTACCGAGATCCATGACCGTCTTGTGGGGCATATCGTTCGACGCCACTCCGATCTCCGGCGTGGTGGTCGAGTTCGTAAAGACCGCCCGGATCTTCCGCGAGCAGGGCTACCAGGTGCACCTGGACCTCGGCTACGACGTGAAGGCCGACAAGAACGCCTTCTTCCGTCCCTACGCTGACGAAGCGTCATTACTGCCCGACTGGGTGCGGCTCGGCAGAGTAGAGGGCCTGGACCAAGTCCCCGGCTACGACCAGCAGTTCGTCTCCGACGTGCTGAGCGAGTACGTCAGGGACGGCGAGGGCGCCCGACTGCTGCCCCGGATCGAGGCCGCGGCCGAGGCCATCAGCGACCGCATCGTGGAGACTTGGGAGCGCCATGACGTCTCCTTCGTGATGGTGGAGAACGGCACGCTGCCGGAGAACATCACCTACACCAGGGCACTGCGCGCGGCCGTCGAACGCTACGGGAAGCGCCACCGCCTGGGCCGCTTCGTGCTGTGGCGCGACCACGACCTGATGTGGCAGAGCGAACCCGGCACCGGCAAGTACGGCACCTTCCCCTACCCCCGCACCGTCGCGCCCGTGAACTCGCCCTACATCCACTACCTCGCGCTCCATGAGGAGGCCCGCCGAAAGACCCTCGAGTGGGTACCGGACCTGGAGAACATCGACGTACTGCCCAACACCTTCACTCACGCCCCCGCCGTCCCCGGCCGGCGGCCCGCGGGCTTCCGCGCCGGCTTCGGCATCCCCGAGGACGCCCCGCTCATCGCCCGCTGCACCCGGATCATCCCGCAGAAGCGCATCGACCGCGACATCCACCTCCTGGCCCGGCTCGCCGAACGCGTCCCCGGCGCAAGGCTGTTCGTGGCCGGCGACACCGAAGAGGCGCCAGGCGAACACGCCAGGCTGGTGCGTCTGGCCGAGACGCTCGGAGTAGGCGACCGCGTCGTCTTCGGCGGGCGACTCGCACCCCACGAGGCCGACATCGGAGCCGCCAGCGGCGACGGCTGGTCGGTCCGCGACCTGCTCGCACACGCCGACCTGGCGTCCTTCCTGACCTCCTACGACTACGAGAGCTACGGGAATCCGATCGGTGAGGCCATCGCCTCGCGCGTCCCGTATCTGACGACCCGCTACCAGCTCTACGACACGGTCTACGGGGACAAGGGATTCCGCGCCCCCGTCATGGAACTCACCGACGGAGACCTGCCCACGGCCTCGTTCGTGGACAGCGTGGCCGAACTGATCCTGGACGAAAGGAAGCGCGAGGAGATGGCCGACTTCAACCACCGGCTCGGCAAGCGGCACTTCGGCGCGGACCGGGCAGGAGAGCTGCTTGCCGAGCTGTTCCTGACGCCCATGGGCGAACACACCCGCATGAGCGTCGTCCTCCCCGTCTACAACGAGGCCGCCAACCTGCCGGCCGTACTGACGTCCCTGTACGAACAGCGCGGCGCCGACGGCCCGTTGGACAAGTCGCTCTACGAGATCGTGCTCGTCGACAACAACTCCACCGACGACACCGTGAAGATCGCACGGCGCTTCGCCGCCGAACACCCCGACCTCGCCCTGCACATCGTCCCCGAACCGGAACAGGGCGTGGCCTGCGCCCGCAAGACCGGCATGGACTTCGCCTCGCAGCGCAGCGCCCGCCGGGGGCTGCCCGACTCCGAGAGGCGCTTCTACCTCGTCTCCGCGGACGCCGACTGCCGCGTCGACGAGCGCTGGCTGTGGGAGCTGCTGACCGCGATGGAGTCCGGCAAGGCCGCAATCGGCGTGTGCGACTACTACTACTCGCCCGAGCACTTCACCGGCAGGCCCAGGCTGTGGGACGCCATCCAGCGCACGCTGCGCTGCCGCGCCGTGACGTTCTCGCTGTTCGGGGGCTTCCCGGACGGCAAGGGGTTCGCGGTCGAGAGGGAGGCGTACGAGAAGGTCGGCGGCATCGAGATCTTCTACCAGCTCCAGAACGGACGCTTCGTCAACCACCTGTCCGACGACTGGGACTTCGGCATCCTCGTCCGCGGCTCGGGCGAGGACATCGCCTACGTCCCAGGCTCCCGTGTGGAGATCAACCCGCGGAGGGTCAACCACGCCCTCGACGAGGTGATCACGGGCCGCGCCTACGGCTCCGACGGCATCATCGTGATGCGCGACATCCGCATGCCGGAACCTGAACCGGACCGGGGCGGCGAGGACCTCACCGAGGAAGAGGCCCTCCAGGCATGGGAGTTCTCCATCAAGGACTTCACGCCGAAGAACACCATCCTCCCCGTACTGCTGACACCGTCCCTCCTCGACGACGACGGAGTGATCGAGTTCTTCGGGCCGTCGCTCGCCGAACGGCTGGGGCAGCGCATCGCGGAGATCAAGGAGGAGATGCGCGTCGTCGACTTCACCCCCATCCACTCCTACAAGACCCCCTCGTACCGGCTGTACTTCGAGTTCGCCGACGAGATCTTCGCCCGGCTGCGCGCCACCGTCGGCGAGGACATCGGCTACCCGCCGCCGCTGCCCGAGTGCCTGCGAGACGTGCCGCCGGAACGCTTCACCGAGTTCGTCCGCTACTTCTGCGAGGACCGCGAATCGGGCGAGGCCCACAACTACTTCGGAAACGGAGGCGTGTTCTGATGACGGTGGACATCGGGCACCGGCCGACGTACGAAGAGACCCTCGCCTCGCTGCGGGAGACCGACCCCCGCCACCCCGCTCCCGCCGTAGTGGAGACCCTCGGCGCACCGCGGAACCGCCATCTGCTGGAGTACGTCACCGAGGACCCCTTCGGGGCGCACGTCTTCCCCGGCAACATCCCCGACGCCTCACCCGAGGGCTTCCTCGCCGACCTCGACCGCCAGCTCGCCGCCACGGCACCCATCCATCTGTGGTCCTACATCCCCACGTGCGCCTACCGCTGCCGGTTCTGCCAGTACCCCGTGGTGCTGGCCAAGGGCGCCCCCGAGGTCGTCGACCGCAAGGCCAACCAGTGGGTCGACTGGAACATCCGCGAGGCGGAGCTGTGGCTGCGTGACGTGCCCAGCCTGGCGTCGGCACCGATCGGCGAGTTCAACGTCTTCGGCGGCACGCCGTCGCTGCTGCCGCCCGATGCCATCCGCCGCCTGCTGGACTTCTACAAGGAGCACTTCAACTTCGGCCCCGACACCGCCATACGCTTCGAGGGCGACCCCAGCACGTTCACACCCGAGAAGCTGGAACTGCTCGCCGAACTGGGCTGCACCAAACTCAGCAGCGGCGTCCAGTCGTTCGACGACCCCGTGCTGGAGCAGTGCGGCCGTGAGCACACCGCGCGGATGTGCGTGGACTTCATACGCGAGGCACAGCGCACCGGCTTCGAGTGGATCAGCATCGACCTCATGTACGGGCTGCTCGACCAGACCGTCGACAGCGTGCGCCGCGACCTCGACATCGTCCTGGAGAACGAACTGACCGCCGTGGTCTGCACGAAGCTCCACCTCGCCTCCTACAGCGACACCAGGACCGGAGTCGCCGGCGTCCAGCCCGCGGCATGGCAACTGCCCGACTACCGCGCCAAGTTGGTACGCGACGGACACCACTGGCCCACCCTCGGCGAGCAGTACCAGATGCGCGAGGTGCTCCACGAGGGCCTGGCGCGCGGCGGCTACCGCGAGCAGCCCACCATGTACTTCGCACGGGAGGAGTCGGGCCCGGAGAAGTGGAAGTCGATCATGGTCGACCAGGACAAGCAGGAGGCCGAGGTCGCGATCGGGCTGGGCGGAAGCTCAAGCTGCCGCACCTCCGAGGCGATCACCGACGTGAACTGGAAGACGTACTCCGAGGCGGTCGAGGCGGGCCGCGTGCCGCTGGGGTCGGTGACGCGCTTCACCGAGGAGGCACAGGAGGCCAGGGCGGTGAAGATGGCCCTCTCGACGCTGCGTCCCGTCAGCGACGAGCTGCACCGGCGGCGCTTCCCCGGCTCTTCGCTGTTCGCCGAGCCCTGGCTGGGCAGGTTCCGCTCCCTCGCGGAGCGCGGTCTCGCCGTCGTCGACGACTCCGCCGGGGAGATCCGGCTGACCTCCGACGGCAAGGTGCTGGTCGAGGCGCTCATCAACGCCGAACTGTGAGGCGGCCGTTCGCCCCTCCCGCGCCGTATGGACGGCCCCGGCGCGGGAGGGGCGGGCCGTGCCCGCGAGGTCACGCAGGACTCACGTATGGGCCTTGCACGTGTCGCGGATCTTGTAGAAGTACGAGAGGTACTTGGCGTGGTAGTCCGCGCCGGTGATCCTCACCATCGCCTCGTCGGCCGAACGCAGCCCGGAACCCGTCCAGTTGTGGCTTCCGGTGTAGACGCGCGGCGTGAGGCTGCCGCCGTAGTCGCCGTCCAGCAGCATGAACTTGGTGTGCGTACGGACGTCGACGCCGGGCCCGTTGGGGAACTTGCAGGCCAGGCTCTGGACGCCGGCGTCGTCCAGGACGGACTTCACGGTGGAGTCGCCCTCGCTGTAGACGACGTCGATCCAGCAGCCCTTGCCGCGCAGTTCGGCGAGCTTGTCCGCCACCTGCTTCCTCGACTTGAGGAACTGGTACATCGCCACCCGGATGTCGGTCTGGTGCTTCGCGCCGTCGCCGCCGGTGTACGAACAGCGCACCTCGTCAAGGGTGTTGACGATCGTGTCGGTCGACGGATCGCCGTAGTCGGAGTCGCCGCGCGGGAAGTAGTAGGCGCGGTAGGCCGATCCCGTGGGCGTCGACCAGTAGTAGGTGTTGTCGCCCCGCTTCGAGGAGCGCAGCTTGCGCTCGTCCTCGTGGAACTTGGCGTACCCGTCGTACACCGCGCCGTCGGTGAACGTCACCGCGTCGTTGTACGACTCCTTCTTGTACCAGTCGTTGAGGTTCGACGACGACTGGAAGACGACCTTCGAATAGCTCGAACCGTCCTCGAAGCCGCCGATCTTCGAGAAGAGGAAGAACTTGTTGTGGTTGTAGGCGGGCTTGGGCGGCGGGGTCGCGGCGCATCCGCGGCTGACGTCGTCCTCCCCGTCGTCGTCCTCGAACTTGTCGTCGCAGACGACGATCCACGATCCGGCGCCGTCGTCGGTGCCCAGCGCTTCCTTCAGCGCGGCGTACGCCTGGCTGCCCTTGTCACGGGTGTTGTCGTCGACGATCAGCCGCACCGCGACGCCCCGACTCTTCGCGGCGACGAGCGCGTCTGCGACCGCCTTGTCCTCCAGTTCGAACATCGACGCCCGTATGGTCTCGCCCTTGGGCGTGGCGTCGATGAGGTCGATGAGCTGGTCGAAGACCGCGGACTGTGCCGCCTCGTCGCCCAACGGGTCGTTGAAGACAGGGCCGTTGACGACGGGCTTCGCCGGTGCCGCGGAAGAATTCGTGGCCTGGCTGACCATCAGGCCCGCCACCAACGCGATCAGCGCGGTCAACAGCCCCGCTAAGCGGGCCGAACGGCGTGCGAACATGCGTAATTCCCCCCAGAAATACGGTGCATGAGTCCCGAGCACCCTAGAGGGGCGTACGTCGCGTTGTCAGGGCGCGGGGCCTTCCGTCACAGGTCGGACCGGTGGCGGTGGTCCCGTCAGGGTCGGGCGTTCACAGGGAGAGGTCCTGCCACCACCATGAGACTGACGGGAGGCTCCGCGGGTCCAGGTCGCCCGTGACCGGCTCGTCCGCCCATGCGAGCCGCTCGATCGTGCGCGCGTGCGCGGCCTCGGGCTCTGCCGGGTTGAGATAGCGCGGAGTGCGCAGCCCCCAGTCGATGTTGCCCCGGATGCCCTGACCCAGGCCGTTGAGATAGCGGTACAGATCGCGGCTCCCGTTCGCCATCACCTTCGCGCGCAACGCGAGGAACCTGCACATCACGGTGTCGCGCAGGGCGACCGCCTCATGGAGGGCCTGCTCGGGGCCGCACGCCTGCTGCGCCTGGAGCACGGTGAGGACGTTCTGGTCGGTGTGGCGGAGGGTGGCCTCCTTCGAGAAGGAGTGCCGGTCGTTGTCAAGCGCGGCCACGAGGATGGCCATCTGCGTCAGCGCGCAGACGGCAGGCGAGTCCATCTCGGCGGCGGGCACGTCGCAGCCGTACGCGATCTCCAGCATCGCGAACGTCGGCTCCCCGCCCGCGGAATGCAGCCGCATCGCCAGATAGTCGTCGAGGGTCGGCATCTCCTTGCGTGCCCGGTTGCCGATCTGCCACTGGACGCCGCTGAGCCAGGCCCGGTGCGCATGATGGAAGCGGCGGCTCTGCACGGGACCCGAGTACGCGAGGAAGCGTTCGCCGAGATCGTGCAGCGACGCGGCGTAGGGGTCCCGGATCGTGAGGGGGCCGGGCACTTCGAGAGCCTGCTGAACCTGGGCGGCCATCGCCGCGAACGCCGCCGGGTCGGCGGCCAGAGGGCCCTCGTCGCATCGCGCGTCGTCGAACGCGAAGCCCCAGTAGACCCAGGCGGCCGTGATCCACAGCCCTTCCAGGTCGGCCTCCGGTACGAAGCGTGCGTAGAACTCGGCGCTGCGGGTCCCGGCAACCCGCCTCTCCTCCTCGGGGGTACGGCAGACGCCGAACCGGTTGATCCAGCTCAGCGCCCGGCGTTCGGCTTCGGCCACCTCGGGATGGATGGCGGACTCGATGGGGCAGTAGAACGGCAGTGTTCCGGTGGTGGTGGTGCTCACTGGTGCCTCGTACTCGTCTCGGAGCCGGTCGTCGACCGGATCGTGGAAAGGCCGTCGGCGCTGGAGGTCTGCTGCGGGCGTGCTGGTCGTGGGGGAGCGGGGTGTCGAATCCGGAGGCCGCTGGCTCGTCGGGAGTCGCGGTGACCGCCGGGAGCCGCGGTCGTCGGAGGGTCAGGTGGAGCGGATGGTCAGGCCGTCGGCGATCTCCCGCAGCGCCGCGGTCACTTGGGGCGGGAACCCGGCGTCGTCGAGAGCGCCGAGCGCCTTGCGGTGGCGTTCCGCGATCATGTCCTCGACGGCCTGACGGGCGCCGACGGTCTCCAGCACCCCGCACACGGCGGCGGCTCCCGTCTCGTCGAGGTCGGGGTCGCCCACCAGGTCCTCCAGCAGCCGCCGCTGCACGGGCGAGGCGTGCCGTGCGGCCATCGTCATCAGGGCCGTCCCCTTGCCCGATCTGAGGTCTTCGAGCACGGGCTTGCCGGTGAGGCCGGGCGACCCGAACGTGCCCAGCAGATCGTCGCGTAGCTGGAAGGCCTCGCCGAGCGGCACCGCGAAGGCGGAGAAGCCTCTCAGCGTCGCGGAGTCCGCGCCTGCCAGCGCCGCGCCGATTTGCAGCGGCCGTTCCACGGTGTACTTGGCGGTCTTGAGACGGGCCACGGTCAGCGCACGGTCCAGGTCGTCGGCCGGGGGACCGGCGCCCAGCAGGTCGATGTACTGGCCGAGCAGCACCTCGTCGCGCATCGAGTCGAGCAGGGGCAGTACGGCACGGAGCTGCTCCCACGTCAGCCCCGCGCGGTGCAGGAGCTGATCGGACCGGATGAGCGCGAGATCGCCGAGGAGGATCGCCGAACTGGCGCCCAGGACCTCGGCGTCGGGGCGTCCGGCGTGCAGCGACGTAAGGGCGCGGTGTGCGCTCGGCAGCCCGCGCCGGGTGTCGCTGCCGTCCATGAAGTCGTCGTGGATGAGCGTGAAGACGTGGAACAGCTCCAGGCTCGCGGCGGTACGCAGCACGGGCTGTGTCACGCTGCCGCCTCCCGCCGCATGCCATCCCAGTACGCACAGCAGCGGGCGGATTCGTTTGCCGGGAGCGGTGACGTAGCGGGTCAGCACCTCCGTGAGGTCGTCCCTGCCGCCGAGGCAGCGGGCCTCCTCCAGAGGGAGAGGGCGGAGGCAGTCGGCGAGGACGGTGTCGATCCTCCGGCGGATGCTGGTGAAGTCGAGTCGTTCGGGTGTGAATGTCTGCGTGCTCATGGTTCCTTGGGACGTTGAGGGCGCGCGGAGGCTCGCTTTCAGTGGTTTCTGGAGCTGTGCCGCCAGAGCATGGCGGCGGTGAGGCCGAGCAGCACTTCCTTGGCGCCCAGGCGCATGCCTGAGCAACGCCGCGTGGACTGTGTGCCGTTGACGGTCATGCTCAGACTCAGGTCGCGGTTGGACAGATCGCGGGTGACGCCGCGTAGCTGCTGTGGGGCGACCGCGCCCGCGGAGATCACCTCCAGGGCGGTACGCACGGCCTGCTCCGGCGAGAAGGCCTCCTTGACCAAGTCCGTGACGATGCCGAGGAGTTCGTCGGAGAAGACGTCGATGAGCGACAGCTCGGGGCACAGATGTCGGATCGAGCCTTCGATGTTGGCGAAGGACTTGCCCAGGATGGAGACCATCGGACTGGTGCGGATGCCGCGCCGAGTCGAGTGCTGAAGCAGCGCGGTGAGGGTGACGCCGAAGTTCAGCTCCTCCAGTGAGGCCGTGGCGATCTGCGGCACCAGGGCCGCCAAGTCACCGGCGAACGCCGAGGACTTGGCCCACGCCGTGGTGCTGCCCATGTCGATCCACGCCCTCGCCGTGCCCGCTCCGTCGTTCATGGCGAGGTTCAGCAGCAGAAGCAGGATGCTCGTGCTCATCGGCCGGTCGATGCGGCCGACCATTCCCCAGTCGATGATCGTGGCCTTCTCGCCCGGGTGTACGAAGACGTTGCCCGGGTGGGGGTCGGCGTGGAAGACGCGGTCCACGAAGTAGCCGCGGTACATGAAGCCCAGCAGGTCACGGCCGATCCCCGCACGCTCCTCCAGCGAGAAGGCGTCGCGGTCGGCCTCCCTGATCGACGTCCCCGGCGCCAGGCTCTGGACCAGGACCCTCGGGGTCGCGGAGATCACCTCCGGGACGGCGATGTGCTCGAACCTCGCCACCGCCTCGGCGGCCTCCGTCATGTTCCGCGCCTCGACGACGTAGTCGAGCTCCGGGCGCATCGCGTCGAAGACCACCCCGAGCATGGCCTCCACGTCGATGACCTCGTTGAACCGGGGCGCCCGCCGTGCCGCGAACCGCGAGAGCGTGCGCATCAGCTTCATGTCCGCGGTCACGGTCTCCCGCACGCCCGGCCGCTGGATCTTCACCGCCGCGGGTCTGCCGTCGGAGAGGACCGCACGGTAGACCTGCGCCAGCGAGGCGGTGCCCAGAGGGGAGTCGGTGTCGATATGGCGGAACCGCCGGCGCCAGCCGGCGCCCAGCTCCTGCGTCAGCGCCGGTTCGAACTCGGCGAACGCGGCGGGAGAGACCTGGTCGTGGAGCTTCTCGAACTCGCTGACCATCTCGGGCGGTACGAAGTCGGGGCGGGTCGCGAGGATCTGACCCATCTTCACGTAGAAGGGGCCGAGGGACTCCAGGGTCTGCCGGGCGTGACGTGCCCTGCGCTCGCCGAGGTCCTCCTGCCCCGGTGACGGCCCGGCGTTGCGGAACAGGTCCGTCGCCGTGCGCCCGGCGAACTGGCCGAGTGCGCGGGCGACCAGACCCGCGCGGCTACCGCGCATGATCCCCCTCCGTCGGGACGGCCCGTCGGGCGGCTCGTCTCATGGCTGCTAGCGCTGCGCGTCGGAAAGCTGCTCGATCCGGTGCGTCAGCGCCTCGATCTGCTCGCGCAGGCCGTCGAGTTCGTCGGGTGTGCGCATCCGCGGAACCTTGACCTCCGGCTCCTCCCCGGCCTTCTGCTCCCCGGCGTGCTGCTCACGCCGCTGCCGCCGGTGCGAGCGGTCCTCGTCGTCGACTGCCCTGCTGAGTGAATGGCGTACGTCGTGTTCGAAGTCCTCGGCCCGGTCGAGTACGTCGTCCACGAGGTCCTCCGTGGCGTCGACGATGCGCCGCAACGCGCGGCTGACCGAGGAGCGGGAGTGGCGGGACATCGGTGACCTCCAGGAAGGGAAGACGGCTCTGCTCTGCGCTGTGACTACCGAGCGCGACAGCGACCGTGATCCGGCGCGGACGGCCGCTCGGTGCCGCCGGGCATCCGGCGGAGCGCGTTTATGCACTCGGCAGGAGTTTTCCGACGACATGGAGTGTCTCCCCCGTGCCTGGGAACCGACTCCCCTTCCACTTCGTGTGGGTTACTTAAAGTGACTAGTCCTCCCATCGGGAGACCGCGAGTCCTGCCGCGGGCGTCGTGCACGGGAGCGGGATCTGCCAACTGCGGGCCGCCTTCTGCTACTTCAGGCGGGGTCGTACGGCAGCGGCCTCCGGCGGTCGCGGCACACGAAGCGCCCGGTGACTCGAAGGGGTCACCGGGCGTGGCGCGGGCAGCCGAACTGCCGTGGCGGTCCTGGACCTGAGAGCCAAGGCCAAGTCGCGGTCAGGCGAGGTCACTTACGGGGTGGGAACGGAACGTACGGCGCAAGTGCGCATGCTCAGGGGAAAGCCGGCGCCCGCGCATGCGCACGGGGAGGTCGAGCACCGGACTCGTGAAGCCTGGCGCACCGGCGCGCGCTCACACGGGCACGCGGACGCGGGAGCGCGGATGACGAGAGCGCCGGGCGCCCGTCAGGGGACCGTCGTGCCGGTGTCGTTCTCGTCGGGCCCGTCTTCGGCGTCCCCGTGGTACTGCGGGTCGATCGCGTTGGCGGCGCCGAGTGCCGTAAGCACCCAGGCGTCGTCGCGGAGCCGGAGCCGCGCGGCCTCCCGGTGGGCGAGCGCGGCTTCCAGTTCGTCGAGTGCGGTCTCGAGCTGGGCGCTGTCTGTTCCGGCCGCGGCTTCGCGAACATGGCGGCGTGCTTCCTCCACGCCCTGGTTCGCGTCCTCGTACAGGGCGTCGGCCTCGGGCTCCTTCGGATCAACCATGTGCCGAGCCTACGGCTCCCGGGGCCCCGCACGGGCTGCCGGGTCGGCCGGTGGCGGCGCGATCCATACCTCCGCCTCGGCCCGGTTATGCCACGCAGCGGACGGGGCGGGCCCCGGCAGTGTGTGCCGGGGCCCGCCCCGCTGCGTCCGTATGTGTGATCACTTGACGCCGAGGAGCATCTTGAGCGGCTCGATGGCGAAGTAGACGAGGAAGAGCAGCGCCGAGCCCCACAGCAGCCAGTGGACCTCGCGGGCCTTGCCCATGCACGCCTTGATGACGACGTAGGCGATGAAGCCGGCGCCGATGCCGTTGGTGATGGAGTACGTGAACGGCATGACGGCGATGGTCAGGAACGCGGGGATGGCCAGTTCGTAGCGGTCCCAGTCGATGTGCTTGACCTGCGTCATCATCAGGAACCCGACGACGACGAGCGCGGGGGACGCGGCCTGGAGCGGAACGATCGTCAGCACAGGCGTGAGGAAGAGCGCCAGGCCGAACAGGCCGCCGGTGACGATGCTCGACAGTCCGGTGCGCGCGCCTTCGCCGACGCCCGCCGCGGATTCGATGTAGGTGGTGGCCGACGATGCGGAGGAGGCGCCGCCGGCGACGGCCGCCGCGCCGTCGATCAGCAGTACGCGGCCGATACCGGGCACCTGGCCGCGGTTGTCGAGGAGTCCGGCCTCGGCGGTGACACCGACGATGGTGCCCATGGTGTCGAAGAAGTCGGACAGGATCAGCGCGAAGATGAGCAGGACGACGGTCAGAACGCCGACCTGTCCCACCGAGCCGAGTAGATCGAACTTGCCGATGAGCCCGAAGTCGGGGGCGGCGACGGGGTTGGCCGGCAGCTTGGGCGAGGTGACGCCCCAGTTCTTCACCTTCGCGAACTCGTTGACGACGATGGCGACGACCGTCATCAGGATGATGCTGATGAGAATGGCGCCCTTCACCTTGCGGGCGACGAGCACGATCGTCACGAGCACGCCGAGGCAGAAGACCAGCATGGGCCAGCCGTTGAGGGTGCCGGTGCCGAGCTGAACGGGCACGGTGGTCTTCGCCGCGTCCGGGATGCGGGTGACGAACCCGGCGTCCACGAAGCCGATGAACGCGATGAACAGGCCGATGCCGACGCTGATCGCCTGCTTCAGCGGCTGCGGGATCGCGTACATCACGGCCTCACGCAGACCGGTCAGCACCAGAACGCTGATCAGCAGGCCCTCGACGACGATGAGGCCCATCGCGTCTTCCCAGTGCATCAGGGGCGCGACCTGGAAGGCGACGATGACGTTGATACCCAGGCCCGTGGCCAGCGCCAGCGGCAGATTGCCGCCCACGCCCATGATCACGGTCATCACCGCGGCCACGAGGGCGGTGGCGGTGGCCAGTTGGGCACCGTCGAGGTGGTTGCCGAACTTGTCCTCGGCGCTGCCGAGGATGATCGGGTTGAGCACGAGGATGTACGCCATCGTGAAGAAGGTGGCGAAACCGCCGCGTATCTCCCGGTTGAAGGTCGAACCGCGTTCGCTTATGCGGAAGAACCTGTCGACCGGGCCGCCCGTTCTGGGGGGCGGGGGGGCGGCGGGGCTTGTCGTGCTGGTCTGCATGACTGCGTCTCCTGGATACCAACGTCGAGAAGGAAGGCAGAGCACCGCAGCAGGGGGCGTATTGGCAGGCGATCGTGCAAACACTCATGCGGCGCCTTGCGCAGCGGATCATACGCGGCAGCGCCGGTTCCACAACGTGTTGCGACGTCCGGCGGGAGACGCATGCGGCTTGTCCCTGTCGGTTCCTACGAAATCAGCCACGACCTATCCCTCAAAACGGGATGCAGGCGACAGAGGGTCGTGGAGTTGCCGTCGGTAACTGCTTACTCTCTGCGCGTGCATCCACGGATCTCCTTCAACGCGCGCGCCGCCCGTATCCTGCGCGAGAGACTGGGGATGGCTCCTGGCCACGTCGCATACGGCATGCGCGCCTCCTACGGCATGAGTCACGTCAGCCCCGATCACATCACCGCATGGGAACGCGGCGACGCCCTGCCCGACGCCAACGAGGTGACCGCTCTGGCGGGCGCGCTGTGGTGCTCTCCCGGCGAGTTGATGGGCCGGCCGCGCACCCTGCTGGAACACCGCCTGGCCCGCGGGATCTCCGCCGAGGACGTCGCCCGCCTCATCGGCATGGACCTCGCCGCCTACCAATACATGGAGGAAACCGGTCGCTGGACTGGTGACAAACGTCAGTCCGCCAACCTCGGCAGTCTCCTCAAACTGCCCCCTCGCGACTTCGTCGCCATCACGGGCCTGGAGGGCGAACTCGAACGTCTCCTCACCGAAGCCGTCACCACCCGCTGGCAGGCCCATGTCCGCGCCATCGCCAAGCTGGTCGCCCTGGAGAAGCGGGAACTACAGGAACCACTGCGCTCCATGCAGGACGAGTACCAGGCCCTGCTGGCGGCCACCCTCGGGCGGGCCAGCAGCAACGCGACCGCCGAGGAAGGGCGTCGCTTCATGGAGAACATCGTCGACCACTTCTGGGCACGGGTGGAGGAGAACGAGGGGCGCTAGCGGCCGAGTCGACGGCCTCCGGGCACGCCGCCGTCGCCGCGTCCCCTGCGGTGGTCCTCACTCCCTGACCTGGTAGGAGGCGCCGAGCGGCAGCGAGCGTGAGGAGGGGCCGACGGCGACGCCGTACTCGCCCTTGCGCACGCGGAACCCGTCGGTCTCCGTGTCCCAGAACGACAACTGCCGCGGGGCGACGGAGACTTGGACTCGCTCGGTCTCGCCGCTCCCCAGGCTCACCTTCCGGAAGCCGCCCAGTTCCCTGGGCGGGCTGTCCGCCTCCGTATCGGGTTTGCTCACGTACACCTGCGCGGCCTCGGAGCCCGCCCGCTTCCCGTTGTTGGTGACGGTGAACGACAGCTTCACCGGGTCGTCCGGGCCGCCGGAGTTCTTCTCCAGACGCAGGCCGGAGTAGGTGAAGTCGCTGTAGGACAGGCCGTGTCCGAAGGGGAAGAGCGGCTTGGTGTCCGTCTTGTCGTACCAGCGGTAGCCGACGTCGATGCCTTCCGAGTAGTGCGCCGTGCCGTCGACTCCCGGGTACTGCGCCCTGGTGCGCGCCGGCACCTCGTCCTCGGCGGCGGGGAAGGTCTGGGGAAGCTTGCCGGAGGGGTTCACATCGCCCCACAGCAGGCGTGCGGTGGCGGCGCCCCCGCGTGCGCCCGGATACCAGGTCTCCAGAACGCTCGCGACCTGCGGCAGCCACGGCATCAGCACGGGGCCGCCGGTCTGGAGCACCACGGCCGTACGGGAGTTGGCGGCGGCGACCTTCGAGATCAGCTCGTCCTGGTTGCCGGGCAGCGAAAGGCCGGAGCGGTCGCTGCCCTCCTCCTCCTTGTCGTGCGCGAAGACCAGGGCGACGTCGGCGGACCTCGCCGCCTCGGCCGCGGCCTTCGTATCGCACCCGTCGTGGTAGGTGACGTGTGCCGAGCCGCCCGCACGCTCTTTGATCGCGTCGAGCGCCCTGTCCTCGGAGAGCGGGTCGACCTTGCTGCTGCCGCCGCCCTGCGCGGAGTCGGCGGCGGCGGCTCCGATCACGGCGATCCGGGACGTGGCATCGCCCAGGGGGAGGGCGTCGTCGTCGTTCTTCAGCAGTACGGCGCTCTGTTCGGCGACCCGCTGCGCCGCGTCGTTGCCCGCCGCCTCGTCGATCGGGGAGGTGGCGGTGCCGTCACGCTCGAAGAGCCCGAACCGGAAGAGGACGGTGAGCACTTCGCGTACGCGCCGGTCGACGTCCTCCTTGGTGATGTCGCCGCGGTGCAGCGCGGCACGGACGCTGAGCGGATTGACGTGGAAGGACAGGGGCAGTTCGACGTTCAGGCCCGCGGCGAGGTCCGAAGTGGCGTGCGTGGAGGGGTAGTCGGAGACCACGTACCCCTCGAAGCCGAAGCGGGAGCGGAGCATCGTGCGCAGGGTGTGCGCGTTGGAGCAGGCGTAGACGGTGTTGACGCGGTTGTAGGAGCACATCACCGAGCCCGGCTCGCCCTGCCGCACCGCGAGGTCGAAGGGCGTTCCGTAGATCTCGTGCAGGGCGCGTTCGCCGATCTCGGCGGAGACGGTCATGCGGTCCGTCTCCTGGTTGTTGGCCGCGAAGTGCTTGACGGTGGCGATGACGCCCTGCGACTGGATGCCGACGGTGTCGGCGCCCGCCATGCTGCCGGAGAGATACGGGTCCTCGCTGAAGTACTCGAAGTTGCGGCCGTTGACGGGGACCCGCTGGATGTTGGTGCCGGGTCCGAAGACCTGCGACTGACCCCGTGCTCGTGCCTCGCTTCCGACCGTCCGCCCGTACTCCCGTGCCACCTCGGTGTCGAAGCTGGCGGCCTGTGCGACGGGGGCGGGCAGTTCGGTGGCCTTCTGTCCGTTGCGTACGCCGGCGGGGCCGTCCGTCATCGTCACGCCGGGCACGCCGAGGCGCCGTATCGGAGCGATGTAGCCGGTGGTCGGCACGGGGGAGCCGATGGTGCCGTGCAGCATGCGGACCTTCTCGTCGAGGGTCATCGCATTCAGCAGCAGATCGGCGCGGTCGGACGGGCTGAGCGATCTGTCCGTCCAGGGGCGGTCGCCTTCGGCGCCCGCCGAGGCGGCGGAGGCAGTGGACTGGGCGTGGGAGAGCGGGCCGGGGCCCGGAACGGTCAGCGCGGCACAGAAGGCCAGGGTCGTCGCGACCCTGACGAGGGGCCGAGGAGGTCCCATCACCTCAGCACGTCCTTTCCGCCGCGGCAGCGGCCCGACAGACGACTGATGTTCACTTGTTCGCTTGTTGTGGTATCCCCAAGTGCCGCCGAAGAATGCGGCACTTGTGCGAAAGGTGAGTCAAATGCTCTGAACTACGGGGCTGCGGCGGAGAGTTGGGAGCGCCGCCGTCCGGCCGGGGCCGAGCGGTCGCCGACTCCCGCGCCACAGGGGCGAGTCGGGGCCGGTTTCGGCATCTTGCGCCGGTCCTTTCGCCGTGGTTAGGTCCCGGCGGCTCACTTCTACGCGTGTCACCGACGGAAGCCGAAAAGGACTCATGCCCCCCACGAAGCTCGTCAGAACCGCCCTCGCCGCCGTCGGCGCGGGCACCGTGCTCGCCGTCGTCGCCCTGCCCGCCGCATACGCGGGCGACGACGACGGCTGGCAGTCCGCAGGCAAGGGCAAGACGGCAGGAATCAGCGGAATCGCCGTATCCGAAGCCGCAGTCGCGGACGGCGACGTCAAGGCGGTCGTCGTACGCGACAACAAGAAGCCCGACGAGAACCGCGTCGCCGCCGTCGGCTATCACGACGGGGACAAGCCCGACGTCGAGCCGCTCGACTGGAAGGGCGGCGAACTGCCCGCCGACCTGGAGGCACTCACCGGCATACCCGGCGAGAAGGGCGGCCACCTCGCGGCCACGAGCTCGGGCACGGTCTACCACCTCCGCGTGGCGGGCGGCGAGGCGAAGGTCGTCGACACCTTCGAGCTGCCCGCCGTCCAGTCGGGCGACGAGGTGGAGAGCCTCACGCTCGGCACCGCTTCACCGTCCGCCGCACGGGGCGCCCGGGCCCCGGCGGCAGAGGGCAAGTTGACCGCGGTCTGGGGAGGCCGCGGCGAGGACGACCGCCCCGGCACCCTGCACGCCGCCCTCCTCTCCTTCGACTCCGAGGGCAGGGCCGACTTCGGCAAGGTGCAGTCGGCGGAGGTGCGCGCCCCGTACCCGGCCGAGAACGTCCGCCACGCCTCGGACACGGCAGCCGCCGACTCCGGTGATCTGCTGGTGAGTTCGGCCTCCGACCCGGGTGACGACGGGCCCTTCGACTCCGCGGTGTACGTCGCGGGACGTGTCTCGCTCGACGACTCGGGCGCGCTCGTACTCACCGTGGCGAAGGACCCCGAGGTGCTGAGGAAGTTCGAGAAGCACAAGATCGAGGCTCTTGCCTGCCTTCCCGGTAAGGACAAGGCGATCCTCGGCACCGACGACGAGAACGAGGGCGGCTCGCTGACGACGGCCGGCGGTGTGTGCGGCAAGTGACGACGGGCCGTGGCCGCCGCGCTGCCCCGCCCGTCGGATGCGGTGAACATGCGGTGGAGGCCGGGCTCGGCATCTTTTCCGGTTCTGCACATTATGGGAAGCCGGGGTGCGCGCGTCAGCGGTGACGGATCTTCGCGGCGACCCCGTGCCCTATGAAGAGGTAGACGACCGCGGGAAGGCCGTAGTTGAGGACGAAGCGCACCTGCTCGTTCTCCATGGTGAAGATGTCGTGCGACCAGGCGGAGAGCCAGCCCGCGAGGTCGCGTACGAACTGGACGAAGACGTTGCCCTGGTTGGCCTCCAGCAGGTGCAGCAGGATCCACAGAACCAGCAGCCCGGCGGCGACATCGGCGATCGTATGGATCACCAGGGCCGTCCGCCTCGACGGCGAGTCGTCCCGGGAGTCGCCGTGGCGGGGGCCGGCGGGGGCTGGTTCATGCGGGTAGCTCATGGCGGTCCGATCTGCGGTGCGGGGGAGTTGCCGAGGGCGGGCCGGGCGCGGGTGCGGAGGCGGTCCTCCCCGTTCCCGTGAACGGGCGCTCCGCGTCGGCCGGTTGCCGGCCGCCGGGGGCCCGTGCCCTTTCCGCGTCTCTCTGCGGGAGCTGTGCCGGGGGTGTTACCCGGCCGTGGGGCGAACACCTTCACGGAGGCGTCGCAAGGCGTACACGTGAGCTTCGCACCCGGGAGTCCCGGTGAGCGGCGCCGCACCTGCCCTCATGTTCGCCCGGTGCGCGGACGGGCACCCCGCCCCTCCCGGAGTTCGCGATGCGCGGGCGTGAATCGCCGCTGGTTCAGGCGTGTTGGGCGTGCGCCGATGGCTTGAGGGCGGGGAGTCCGCGCCGTTGCGCGGGAAGCGGCCGTTCCGTCCTGTGTGCATCACGTGCGCACCAAAGTGCGGTTTAACACCTTCTGTCGATTGTGTTCCGGTTCTCGGGGGAGGCACAGGACCGGGCGGTCCGCGACCCGGCCGTGCGGGTCCGTCCGATGTCCGACCAGGCCGGAAAGAGGACCGGAAGAGGAGAACGCGATGACGGAAGAGACGGTCTACGAGCCGCCGGCGCTGACGCCGGCAGGCGACTTCAGCGAGGACACGCTGGGAAGCGCCGTCGGCTTCACGCTCGACGGCGGTCAGTACCCCTACCACGTGTACTTCGGCGGGCCCCCGCACACCTGAGCGCGCCGTGAGTCGCCGGCGGGGACGGTTGCCGACCGTCCCCGCCGTGCCGGTCAGTCGATCGACACGCTTGTGTGGAGGAGGCGTTGGTGGAGCGTTGGTGGGTGGCCCTGCCGGACACGGCGGCGGCCGCCGGTGTGGCGCGGCGGATTGCCGATGCCGCGCCGGACCGTCTCACGCACGCCTCCGGGCGTCCCTGGCTGCTGGGCCGCTGGTCCGGCGGCGAAGCGGCCATCGCCGAGGCCGGGCCGGTGCGTGCCGCCGTGCTGGGACGCTCCGCGCTCACCGCGCGTACGTTGCGGCACAAGGCCCGCGGGGTGCGGCACGTACGGGACGTCGAGGCGGCCGTCGCCGGGCCCGGCAGCTACCACCTGCTGGCGTCCGTGGACGGCTCGGTGTGGGCGCGTGGTTCGGCGTCCGCGGTACGCAGGGTCTTCACCGCCGTCGTCGACGGTGTCCAGATCGCCGCGGGAGACGCCGCCACCCTGGCGGTGCTGACCGGCGCCGAACCCGAACTGCCCGTACTGGCGGCCCACTTGCTCGACCCCCCGGTGTCGTCGGCCGCCCTCTCGGAGCGGACGGTGTGGCGAGGCGTGCGCGCGGTGCGCCCCGACGAGGCGCTGCTGTGGCACCGGGACGAGGGGCGTGCGGGCCGCACCGTCCGCTGGTGGCATCCGCCGCGGCCGGGTCTCCCGCTGCGCAGGGCCGCCGTGGCCGTACGCGCCGCCCTGCACGAGGCGGTGGCCACCTGTACTTCGGGAGGCGGCACCGTCAGCGCGGACCTGTCGGGCGGGCTCGACTCGACGAGCCTGTGCTTCCTCGCCTCCCGCAGCGAGGCCGAGTTGGTGACGGTGCGCTGGGAGGGCGTCGATCCGCGCAACGACGACGCCGCATGGGCCGCCCGTGCCGCCCAGCATCTTCCTGCCGCCACCCACGAGGTGGCGGGAGCGGAGGAGACCCCGGACTGGTTCGCGGGACTCGACGGCATGCGGCTCGCCACGGACGGACCCGCCGCCTGGGTGCGGGACGTGGCCAAGCTCGACGACGTACGGCGGCGGGCGCGCGGCCAGGGTTCACGTATGCATCTGTGCGGAGGCGGCGGCGACGAGCTGTTCACACCCGCCCCCTCCCATCTCACCGATCTGCTCGCCAGGCATCCGCTGTTCGCCCTGGGCGGCCTGAGGCGCCGTCGTACGGACTGGCGCGCCGGGCGCATCGAGACGATCCGCGGGCTGTGGCACGGAGTCCGGCGGGACCACCGGCAGGCGCTGCGTGCTGCCGCCAGGCGGCTGACCGTTCCCGGCATCTCCCCACCCGAGGCACTTCTCGGCTGGCAGACGCCGCCGCGCATGCCGGTTTGGGCCACCCCCGAGGCGGTCGACGCCGCGTGCGACGTGCTGTGCGACATCGCCGACGAACTCCCCGAGCCCCTGGCCCCGCAGCGCTGGATGCACGGCGTGCTCCACCAGGTACGCCACGGCGGCGACGCCGTACGGCAGATGAACTCGGCGCTGGACGGCCCGGAATGCGCCTTCCCCTACGGGGACGACGCGGTAGTGGCCGCGGCGCTGTCGGTCGATCCGCGCGAGGCCGCCGCCCCGGGCCGCTACAAGCCGCTGCTGACGACCGCGATGACGGGCCTGATGCCGCCCGGTCTGCTGCGGCGCACCACGAAGGGCGCCTACGACGCGGACCTCTACCGTGCGCTGCGCCGCCAGACCCGCGGCATCCGGGCGCTGCTGGACGACTCACGGCTGGCCGCGGCCGGACTCATCGACCCTCAACTCCTCGGCAGGGCCGTCCACTCGCACGCCCCCGTAGCCGCGCTGACGCCGCTGATGCCGACCCTCGGCTGCGAGGTCTGGCTGCGCTCACTGCCTCATGCCGCCACATCGCCGCCCGTACCGAAGGCCACTGAGCTTCCCGATTCCCTGCGAGGAGCCCCATGACCGGCGCCCCCGCGCCACCGGCGGCGCCCTCCCGCACCGGCCCGCACCAGCGCCTGCTGGCACGGCTGTGCGTCGCGGTCACCCTGCCGCTGGCCCGGGCACGGCCGCACCGGGTGCGCGGCGTGCTGTGCCTGCTGCGCACCGGCGCCGCACCCGCGAGCGCCCGGCAGGCCGCAGCGGCCCGTGAGTTGATCGTCTCCGTCAGCCGACGGTGTGCGGCGCCGCACGGCTGTCTGCACCGTTCGCTGGCGACGACCGTGCTGTGCCGGGCCCGAGGCGTGTGGCCCACCTGGTGCACCGGCGTACGGACGCAGCCGTTCGGCGCCCACGCCTGGGTGGCCGTGGCGGGCGAACCGGTGGGCGAGCCCGCGCACGAGAGCGACTACGCGCCGATCCTCACCGTGCCGCCACGTGGGAGGAGTTCATGACGTGGACGGCCCGCCCCCGCTCCGGTACGGCTCGGGCGCCGGGCGCGGAGAGCGCAGGAACGGTGAACGGGGCGAGGGCAACGGATTCCCAGGCCGCCGCCGGGCAGAGGGAGGTCGAGAATGCCGTCGTCCACGCACGAGGGCTGACGAAGTCCTACCCGGGCCACGACGCCGTACAGGGCGTGGACCTGACCGTCCGCGCGGGCGAGATCTTCGGCTTCCTCGGCCCCAACGGCGCCGGCAAGTCCACCACCATCTCGATGCTCTGCACGCTGACGCCGCCCACCGGCGGGCGGGCCGTCGTCGCCGGCGCAGACATCCGCACCCGGCCCCGGCTCGTGCGTGCCCGCGTCGGCGCGCTCTTCCAGCACAGCGCCCTGGAGCCGGACTTGTCCGCCGCCCGCAACCTCTATCTGCGTGCACGGCTGCATGGACTGCCGCGTCGTACGGCACGCGTGCGCACCGCGCGGGCACTGGAGACGGCGGGGCTCGCCGACCGGGCCGACGAGCGCGTACGCACCCTCTCCGGCGGACTGCGGCGCCGCCTCGACATCGCGCACGTACTGCTGCACGCACCCCGTCTGCTCTTCCTGGACGAGCCCACCGTGGGCCTCGACCCGCCCGCGCGTGCGCAGTTGTGGCAGCACCTGCGCTCGCTGCGCGCCCGGGAGGGCATGGCCGTCTTCGTCACCACGCACTACCTCGACGAGGCCGAGCACTGCGACCGGCTGGCCATCATCGACCACGGACGCATCGTCGCCGAGGACTCCCCGGAGCGGCTCAAGTCGCGGCTCGGCCGCGAGAGCGTACGGTTGCGCACCGACGACGACTCCCGCACGTCGGACGTGCTGCGCGAAGAGCTTCAACTGGCCGCCGGACACGGCCCGGACGGCCTGCTGACCGTCCCCGTCACCGACGCGGGAGCCTCGCTGCCCCGGCTGTGCTCCCTGCTGTCCGCACGAGGCGTACGGGTCCACGAGGCCACGAGCGCGACCCCCACGCTGGACGACGTCTTCATGCACCACACCGGCCGCCGCTTCGACTGAGTGAAATGTCCGCGCCGGTACGGGGGAAGGGCCGCCGGGGCCGATTGGGGGGGCCGGCAGGCAGACCGCCGTGGCCCGGCCGGCGAACAGCGAAACCGACGGAGAGACGAGCCCGCCATGACCGCCACGCACACGAGCCCGGCCGCCGGACCGGCCGTCGCCGCCCGGCAGTTCACGCTTCGCGGTGAGGTGCGCGCCGTGCACTCCCTCGTGCTGCGCGAGCTGCTGCGGCTGTCCGCCAACCCGACCCAGGTGCTGATGCTGCTGCTTCAGCCGCTGCTGTTCCTGCTGGCCTTCGGCGGCGGTCTCAACTCCCTCGTCCCCGGCTCCGCCGTCGGCGGCTCGTACCGTACGTATCTGTATCCCGGCATTCTGCTGATGACGATTCAGGCACCCGCGATCAGCGTGGGCATCCGCCTCATCACCGACCGCAACAGCGGCGTGCTGCGCGAGACCCTCATGGCTCCCGCCCGCCGCGCCACGTTGCTGTGCGGCATCTGCCTCGGCGGCTGTCTCACCGCCGCCGCCCAGGGCGCGCTGCTGCTCGCGCTCGCACCCGCGGGCGGCCTTCCCTATCAACCGCTCCTGCTGCTGGGCCTGTTGGCGCAGCTCACGCTCGCCGCCTTCGCGCTCACCTCGTTCGGCATCGCCTTCGCCGTACGTACGCGCAAGGCCGAGACCTTCAACACCGTCCTCGGGCTGTCGGCAGCGCCACTGCTCTTCACGTCCGGCGCGTTCGTGCCTCTGTCAGCGCTGCCCGGCTGGCTGGGGCCGCTGGCCGCGTGCAACCCCCTGAGCTACGCGGGCGACGCGCTGCGCCGCACGATTCACGCGCTGACGCCCGGAGGCCACGGGCACGGCCACGGGGCCGGCGGCGTCGAGGTGAGCGTGCGATGGGGTTCCTGGACGCCGCCGCTGGCCCTGGAGACGGCCGTGCTGCTGCTGGCTGCGCTTGGGGCACTGTTCGTGGCCGCGCGTGCCTTCAGACGGCACGAGGCGACGGTGTGAGCCGCGGGGCGGGGATGAGGGGACGCCGGATACCCAATCGGCACGGGCATGTTGAGGCACCGCGCATCGGGCGCCGCCGCGAAGCGCGGGCGGACGTTCTGCCGGACGTTCAGGGGGACTTCCGCGTGGTGAGCCTGGCCTCTTCGAGGCCGCGTACGAGCGACGCCACGTCGTCGGCCGACCTCCCCGAGGCTTCCGGATGCCGGGCGGCGAGCCGTGCGGCGACCTCCTCGGTCGTGGCGCCGTCCAGCAGGCCCCGCAGCACCAGTGACGCGGTGTCGTTCAACTGCCAGTAGCGGCCGGTGCGTTGGTCGAGCAGGACCATGCCGCTCTCGGTCTCCGTCGCGGAGACGTACGGCCGGAGCCTCACGGTGCCGGAGTTGCTCATGACGAACGGACCGCCTTCCGGGGGAAGTTGTGGGTGACGTAGGGGCTGGGCGGGCGGCAGCGCAGGCAGGCCCGCGCCTGGAGCCCGCCACGGGAGGCGATGCCCGCGGCTGCCTGCCGTAAGCGACGCGCGCCGTCAAACCACACGACCCGGTGGAGGCGAAGCACAGCCGGCATGGGAGGCGTGGGAGGTATCGGAGGTGGCGAGGGCGCGCACGTCCGGCCGCGGGCCCGCCCGCGCAGCGGCAGTCCGCCCGGCCCCCGCTAGCCCGGCTCCCCGTCGGAGAGCCGGTCGTCCGTGATCCGGTGGCCCGCGGCCTTCAGCCCCTGGGTGACCGACCGTGTGAAGGCGGCCACCGCCTCGTTGTGACGGCTGGGCACCCAGACGACCGAGGTCGTCCACGCCAGTTCGGGACGCTCCAGGGGCCGCCAGACCAGGCCGTGCGGAAGGGGCGCCGCGGGCTGCTCGTTGAGGTGGATGCCGCGCCCGGCGAGTGCGAGCCCATGGACGAAGTGCGGATTGCGGGCATGCCGGATGGCCCCCGGCAGGAAGCCCTCGTCCCGGCAGACGGTGAGGATGTGGTCGTAGAGCCGCGGCGCCATCTCACGGGGGAAGATGATCAGCGGCGTGCCGTCGAGGTCGCGCAGCCGCAGGGGAGCGGGCGCATCGCGTGAGGGCACATCGTGTGCGGACGCATCGCGTGAGGGCGCCCCGGCAGCGGACGCGAGGTCCACGGGCAGCACGACGCCGAGTTCGCGCCGTGCCACGGGCCCCGACTCCAGGCCCACGGTGTCCGACGGGTGCCGTACGACTCCCGCGTCGAGTCCGCCCTCCCGCAGCCTGGTGAGCTGCTGGTCCGTGGTGAGTTCGTGCAGCTCGATCAGTACGCCTGGAGCACGGCGGGCGAAGTCGGCCGTGAGCGTGGGCAGTACGACCGGATTGGTGTCCGGCGGTACGCCTGCCCGCAGAACCCCCGCCTCGCCCGGCCGGATTCGGCGGATCGCCTCTCGGGCGGTCTCCACGCCCGAGAGGACCGGCCGTACATGCTCCAGCAGAAGCGCACCGGCCTCGGTGAGCTGCACACGGTGGCGCGTCCGGTCGAAGAGGCGGACGCCGAGTTCCCGCTCCAGATCGCGGATGCGCTGCGACAGCGGCGGCTGCGCCATGTGCAGTCTCTCCGCCGCCCTTCCGAAGTGCAGCTCCTCGGCGAGGACGGCGAAATAGCGCAGGTGTCGCAGCTCCATGAGCGGACCATATCGCTCCGATATCAAGGCCAGTCCCGATTGGTGTTGGCCGAAACGCATCCACCGCTGCTTGCATGACCGACCAAGCGGAAGCCCGCGGCGGACGGTTCGCCTCGGCCGTACGGCACTGTTCAGCACTCTTCAGCGCTCTCCGCACTGCTCCGTGCCGCCCCGGCGCTGATCGGCCTCCCTTCCCCGGCTCGCGCTCCCCGCCCCGTACACCCCCAGAAAGGCAACGCCTCATGACAGACACCCCGGATACCGCGGAGACCACGGACACCCCCGCCGTCGTCGTGACCCGTCATCCGGTCACGGCCGACGGTGGAGCCGAGAGGGGCGAGGGGCCCGGCAGGTTCGTCGGTGAGATCACCCTGAACCGCCCCGGCAAGCTCAACGCGTGGACGAGCGCCATGCGCGGCGAACTGATCGTGGCGCTCGGCGAGTTCGGCTCCGACCCGCAGTGCGGCGCCGTGGTGGTCACCGGCGCCGGCCGGGCCTTCTGCGCCGGTCAGGATCTCGCCGAGACGGCTGCGATCGACCCCGGCGACCATGGCGCCACCGAGGCGTGGATCGACGACTTCGGCCGCCTCTACCGGGCGCTGCGGAGTCTGGACAAGCCGTCGGTCGCCGCCGTCAACGGGGTCGCGGCCGGTTCCGGCTTCCAGTTCGCCCTGCTCGCAGATCTGCGCATCGGACATGCGGGCGTCACCATGGGCCAGCCCGAGGTACTCTCCGGCATTCCCAGCATCACCGGGATCTGGGCCATGTGGGACATTCTGGGCCGGGCGAAGACCACCGAGTTCGCCCTCGCCGGGCGGCTCGTCGACGGCACGGAGGCACACCGGCTCGGCCTGCTCACGAGGCTCGCCGCCGAGGACGAGGTGAAGTCGGAGGCCGTGTCCGAGGCCGCCCGGCTCGCCTCGCTGCCGCCCGGGGCCGTCGCGCTCACCAAGCGCCGCATCCGCGAGCTGGACGACGCCGGTCTCGACGAGGCGATCACCGCCGCGAAGAAGGTGCATACGGCGGCCTACGCCACCGGTGAGCCGCAGCGCGAGATGGCCCGCTTCCTGTCCGGGCGCCGCCGCTGACCCGGCGTACGACGGCGTACCACGACGTACGGACGTCCACGACGCGACGCCCCCGAGCCGAACGCACACGACGACCCCCGAGCAGCGCACCCCTCGCAGCGCACCCCTCGCAGCGAACCACCACGCACCACCACGCAACGCACCGCGGCGCGAGCAGCAACGCCCGCCGCCACCGCAAGAGAGGACCGAACCGCGATGACCACCAGCGTCACGCCGCACACCGGCGATGTCGCAGACGGCGAAAGCGTCTACCGCGACCTTGTGGCCGGGCACCGCTGGAACGTGCCCGCGCGCTACAACATGGCCGCGGACGTGGCGGACCGCCACCCCGGCGACGCGCTCGCCCTCATCTACGAGGACCACGGCGGGCACACCGAACACGTCCTCTGGCAGCGGATACAGGACCGCTCGAAGCAGGTCGCCGCCCATCTGGCCCGCATCGGCGTACGGCAGGGCGACCGGGTGGCCGTGCTGCTGCCCCAGCGCATCGACACCCCCGCCACCCATCTCGGTGTGCTGCGCACTGGCGCCGTCCTGGTCACCATGTCCCTGTTGTGGGCCGACGAACCCATCCGCTACCGGCTGGAGGACTGCGGCGCCACGGCCCTGATAACCGAGACCGGGGCACTGGAGCGTGCCCGTCACTTCACCGGTGCCGTCGTCGACGTCGACGACCCGGAAATCGCCGCGCTGCCGCCCGAGTTCGACACCGTCGACACCGCCGCCGACGACCCGGCCCTGATCTTCTACACCTCGGGCACCACCGGCGCCGCCAAGGGCATCGTGCACGCCCACCGCACCCTCCTCGGCCACAACGAGTTCCGCTACTGCCACGATCTGCGCCCCGGCGAGGTCTTCTACGGCGCGGGGGACTGGGCCTGGTCGATGGCGAAGCTCATGGGTCCGCTGCGTGCCGGTGCCGTACATCTCGTCTACCGGCCGGCCGGCGGCTTCGACCCGCACGGGCTGCTCGACGCCATGTCGCGCCACAAGGTCACCACCGCCCTGGTCAATCCGACGTTCCTGCGCAAGATCAGAGCCGACGTGCCGGACGCCGGCAGCCGCTACCCTCAGTCGCTTCGCGTCGTGTGCTGCTCCAACGAACCGCTCACCCCCGACCTCATCGACTGGTTCCGCGGCCAGTTCGGCGTGACTCCGCTCGACTACTACGGGTCCACCGAGTCGTATCCGCTGATCGGCAACTTCCCCGGCGTACCGGTCAAGGCCGGTTCCATGGGCCGCCGTATGCCCGGCTGGGACGTACGGCTGCTGGACGGCGACGGCCGGGAGGTGCCCCCCGGGCAACCCGGTGAGATCTCCCTGCGCGCGGGCTCCAACCCCCAGTACCCGCTGGGCTACTGGAACCGGCCCGAGGCGTCCGAGGAGGCGTTCGGCGGCACCTGGTACCGGACGAAGGACCAGGCCGTCATGGACGAGGACGGATACTTCTGGTTCCTCGGCCGGACCGACGACGTGATCAAGACCTCCGGATACCGGGTCGGCCCGTACGAGGTCGAGGACGTGCTGCGGCGCCACCCGGCGGTCGCCGACGCCGGCGTCGTGGGCGTGCCCGACGCGGTGCGCGGCCAGGCCGTGAAGGCATGGATCGAACTGAACCCCGGCTACGAACCGGGCCCCGGCCTGGCCGACGAGATCACCGACTTCGCCCGCACCGCCTATTCACGCTTCGCCTATCCGCGGCTCGTCGAGTTCGTGGACGAACTGCCGCGCTCGGCCACCGGAAAGATCCAGCGCGCGGCCCTCCGCGCACGGGACAGCGCCCCAGCCGACGCCTCCCCGAATACCGCCCCGACAGCCCCCGTCCGTACAGCCCCCGCCCCAGCAGCCCCCGCCGAAGGGCCAGATCAGAAGGAACAAGGACATGACGACGGAGCACCAGGCAAAGCCGGCGAAGGAACCGCACCCCGACGCGACGCCTGACGGCGCGGTCGCCCCGCCTCCCGACAGCGCGATCGAAAGGGCCGTAGACAGCAAGGGCCGCCGCAAGGTCACGGCCGCCACCGCCATCGGCAACTTCGTCGAATGGTTCGACTCGGGCGCGTACGCCATCATGTCCGCGACCATCGCCGGGCTCTTCTTCCCGCAGTACGACGACGCGGCGGCACTGCTGGCGACATGGGCGGTCTTCGGCGGGGGATTCGTCGCCCGTCCGCTCGGCGCGGCCTTCTTCGGGCGCTACGGCGACCGCATAGGCCGCAACAGGATGCTCGCGCTGAGCGTGCTGTGCATGAGCGGCGCCACGTTCCTCATCGGGCTGCTGCCCGGCTACGCCACCATCGGCATCGCCGCACCCGCGATGCTCTTCGTACTCCGCGCCCTCCAGGGCTTCTCCACCGGAGGCGAATACACCGGCGCCTCGGCCTTCATCATGGAGTACGCGCCCGAGGGCCGCCGCGCCCGCTACGCCAGCATCGTGCCGCTCACCGTCGGACTGGCCTCCGTGGCGGGCGCCATGGTGGGGCTGCTGATCACCTACACCCTCGACGAGGCGGCACTGCAAAGCTGGGGCTGGCGCATCCCCTTCCTGCTCGCCGGGCCCCTCGGCCTGATCGGCCTCTATCTGCGCAGCCGGATCCAGGACACCCCGGTCTTCCGCGCCATGGAGCAGCGCGAGGCGGTACGGAAGGCGCCGTTGAGGGAAGCGGCACGAGTCTGCCGCAGGCAGGTGCTGACGCTCTTCGGCTACAGCATCACCAACGCCGTCGGCTACTACCTGATGAGCAGCTACCTCATCGCGTACATGTCCGAGGAGGTCGGCTACAGCAAGACGGAGACGATGCTCATCAGCGTCGTGACGATGCTCGCCTACAGCGGGGCCTGCCCCCTGATGGCCGCGGCGAGCGACCGCTACGGCCGCAAGCCCATGCTGCTGGTGGCCTGCGGCGGCTTCGCCGTCGCCACTCTGCCCGCCTTCTGGCTGATCGGCGCGGGACTGGGCGGCGCCCTGATCGGCGCCCCGATCCTCGGCGTCCTGGTAGCGGTCATCGGCACCTCCAACGTGCCGGCGATGGTCGAGATGTTCCCCGGCCAGCTACGCGCCAGCGGCTCGGCCATCGGCTACACGGCCGCCTACGTCCTCTTCGGCGGCACGGCGCCGTTCGTCGCCACCGGCCTCGTCTCCCTGTCCGGGACCCCGCTGGCTCCCGGCCTGTATCTGATGAGCCTGGCGGTCCTCTCCGGACTGGTGGTGCTCTTCTCCTTCCGGGAGACCGTGCGCCTGCCGCTGACCCGTACGACGGTCCTGGAGAAGTGAACACGCGCCGCACCCCACGCCCGGGCTGCCCGCGGTCCTTCCGCGCGGAAACCGGTACGCGGGTACGCAGGTACGTACGGAAGGTCTGCGGGAGCCCTGAATGCCACCGGCGCCAACCGTCCGTCGGCGTAAGGGCGTTGTGGGGTGCGGCCAGGGGTGAACGGTGGCCGCTACGGGCCGCCCGTGTACGAGGCGGGTCCTGCCGCCGTTCCCACCGTCCGATTGCCCGGGGGAGCACGGCGGTTGGGCTTCGGCGATCAATCGGCACGATCAACGGCGGACGGGCCCGCCGCATCCGCGGTCAGCGCCGCGTGCCCGGGGAGCGGGCAGGCGGCTGACCAGCGGCAGTGCGGCTATCGTTGCTCTCCATGAGCAGCACACGGTTGCCCGTTTCGGCGGTCACACGACTCGGCGGCGCGGCCGTCGCGGGAGCGTTGGCGGGGACCGTGGTCGGGGTGTCCGTCGATACGCCGCTGGGCGTTCTCGCGGGTATCGCCGCGACCGAGACCTGCTTCGTCGTGGCGGGCTGGGCGGTGCTCTGGCCCATGGACGCCGCCGCCACCCATCGCAACGCGGGACGTGAGGACTTCCGCCCCCTCACCGAGGAACTCGTCGTCGTGGCAGCCGCGTTGTGCGGCCTGGGAGGCATCGTGGTGCTGCTGCTCGGCAATTCCGACACCAGCCATGCCGCGACCGCCCTCGCCGGTGTGTTCATGGCCTGGGCAGCGCTGCACCTGATGTACGCCACCCGGTACGCGTATCTGTACTACCTGGAGTCCGCGGGCGGAATCGACTTCAACTCCCGCGAGCCACCGGCCTATCGGGACTTCTTCTACTTCAGCTACAACCTCGGCATGACCTACCAGGTCTCCGACACCGACGTCTCAAGTCCGTCGATCCGCGCCATGGTTCTGCGGCACTGCCTGCTGTCGTACGCCTTCGGCACCAGCATCCTGGCCACCGCCATCAACCTCGTCGTGGGCATCGTCAGCGCCTGACCGTCCCATCCTGCCCGTAGCCCGGGGAGCCGGTGGCCCGGGAAGAAGCCGGTGCGCTACGGGCGTGTACCCCCGCCGACGGGAGGCGGCCGGGCGGCTCGCCCACGCTCGTCCAAGAGAGCCGAAAAAATCCGGACGACGATGTCGAGAACCCGCGACCGGCTCCGTCCCCCCTATGAACGCGGCCAGAATGGGCCGCACGAGCGCCTAGGAGAACACGATGGCCAAGTACCTGCTGCTCAAGCACTACCGCGGAGCCCCGGCCGCGGTGAACGACGTTCCCATGGACAAGTGGACGCCGGAGGAGATCTCGGCCCACGTGCAGTACATGAACGACTTCGCGTCCCGTCTGGAGACCACCGGCGAGTTCGTCGACGGCCAGGCGCTCGCCCCCGAGGGGACGTGGGTCCGCTACGACGGCGAGGGCCGCCCGCCCGTCACCGACGGCCCGTTCGCCGAGACCAAGGACCTCATCGCCGGATGGATGGTGATCGACGTCGACAGCCACGAGCGGGCCGTGGAGCTCGCCGGGGAACTGTCGGCCGCCCCCGGGGCGGGCGGGAAGCCGATCCACGAGTGGCTCGAACTGCGCCCGTTCCTGACCGCGCCGCCCACCATCACCGAGTGACCTCTGAGATGGACGAGGTTCTGCTACGGAGCCTCACGCCGAGCGTGATCGCGATCCTCGTCCGCCGCGGAGCAGACTTCGCGGCGGCCGAGGACGCGGTGCAGGACGCGCTGGTCGAAGCGGTACGCGTCTGGGGCGGCGGCACCGACGGGGCCGCCCCCGTTGCGGACCCGAAGGGCTGGCTCGTCACCGTGGCCTGGCGCCGCTTTCTCGACGCGACCCGCGCGGACGCCGCACGCCGCCATGCGGAGAGGACCGCGTCGAAGAGGAACCGTCGCCGGGGCCCGCGTCCGCCGTGGACGACACGCTCCAGCTCTACTTCCTGTGCGCCCATCCGTCGCTGACGCCGTCGTCCGCGGTCGCGCTCACGCTGCGCGCCGTAGGCGGGCTGACCACGCGCCAGATCGCCCAGGCGTACCTGGTGCCCGAGGCGACCATGGCGCAGCGGATCAGCCGGGCCAAACGCACCGTCTCCGGCGTGCGGTTCGACCAGCCCGGCGATGTCGCCACCGTGCTGCGCGTCCTCTACCTGGTCTTCAACGAGGGCTACTCCGGCGACGTCGACCTCGCCACCGAGGCGATCCGGCTCACCCGGCAACTCGCGGCCTCCATCGACCACCCCGAGGTGGCGGGCCTGCTCGCCCTCATGCTGCTCCACCACGCGAGGCGTGCGGCCCGTACCGCACCCGACGGCAGCCTCGTGCCGCTCGCGGAGCAGGACCGTAGCCGATGGGACACGGAGATGATCGCCGAGGGCGTCGAGATTCTCCAGGCGGCCCTCGCCCGCGACCGGCTGGGCGAGTTCCAGGCGCAGGCCGCCGTCGCGGCCCTCCACGCCGACGCACCCACCGCCGAGGAGACCGACTGGGTGCAGATCGTCGAGTGGTACGACGAACTCGCGCGTCTGACCGACAGCCCCGTCGTCCGGCTCAACCGGGCGGTGGCCGTGGGCGAGGCCGACGGACCACGCGCCGGTCTGGCGGCGCTCGCGGAGCTGGACGACTCCCTTCCGCGCCACACCGCGGTGTCGGCGTACCTCCACGAGCGTGACGGGGACCTGGCGACGGCGGCAAGGCTGTACGCCGAGGCGGCCTGGAAGGCACCCGACATCGCCGAACGAGATCATCTGACCCGCCAGGCCGCCCGGCTCAACGCACGCGGCGCGTAGGGGACTTGCCAGACCGCACCCCCTTGGGCTTTCGAGTCCCCGGAGCGCGCTGCGGGATCAGACCCCGGACTCAGACCCCGGACTCAGACCCCGGACTCAGACCCCGGTACGGACCCGGACTCAGATCCGGACCCCGAGGCGCCGACGGTCGTCTCGAAGCGGTGGAAGGCGACCTCCTGGCGCCACTGCGACTCGGCCTTCTCGCTGGAGTCGAGCAGCGCACGGCACCGCCCGCCCGGCGCGGTCACACCGGGCAGCTCCCCGGCACAGGGCCCGGCGAGGGCGTAGCCCTCACGCGTGGGGTTGCCGCGCCACAGGCTGCGCCCTGGCAGGAACGAGTACTCCAGCGACGCACGCGAGAGGTCCTTGAGTTCCGGATAACTCAGCCCGTAGGTCTCGGCCGCGTACTCGTACTCGTTGCCGATGTCGGTACGGGAGATCCCGGGATCGTCGGTTGACAGCACGACCGGGACCCCGAAGTCCCGGTAGGTGCCGAAGGGATGGTCGTCGCCCTTGACGCCGAGGATCTGGGCGTTGCTGGTGAAGGGCACCTCCACGGCGACCTCGCGGCGGGCCATCGTGCGGGCGGTCCTCCGCCAGTGGTCCTCGTGGACGAGGTCGACGCCGTGCCCGATACGTTCGGCTCCCGCGACGCCCACGGCCTCCTCGATGTGGAACCTCAGGTCCTCCGGCTTGACGAGGCCAGGCCACAACTCGCCCGCGTGCAGGGTGACATGCGCCTTCGGATAGACGCCGCGCAGATACTTCAGCATCCGCATCTGAAGGCGGTAGCCGGCCAGCGCGTTCTCCCCGTCCTCGGGTGCCACGAGGTTGACCGCCACGAAGCGCCCGTCCCGTTCCGCCAGCCTCATGCCGAGCGCCAACTGCGTGAAGACGCGGGCGGGGGCGCTGCCCCTGGACGCCTGGGAGATCCAGCGCACCTTCATCCGGCAGCCGGGCCGTGCGCCGGAGGTGCCGCAGTGCGCGGCCTCGCGGTACTCGGCGTCGGCGTCGTCGGCTTCCCGGCGCGCCTCGGCCACCAGACCGTCGAGCTTGCCTCCGGCGGCCAACTTGCCGTGCAGCTCGGCGAGATCGTCGTCCCAGCCGACCTTCTCCGCGAGCCTCTTCGCGCCGTCCGACGCCGGGGTGACCATCGTCTCCAGATAGGTCTGGTTCTGCTTCGCGGCACCGTCGGCGACGTCCGCGAGCAGCTTGCCGCGATTGCGCCACGTCACCTCGCCGAACTTCCCGAACGCGTCGAAGAAGTGGTCGTGTCCGTTGCCGTCCGGCGGGAAGTCCTCCATCGACCACGCGCGCACGATCTGGTCATGGAACTCCGCATCCGTGCGGGCGTCGGCGGCGGGGCGGGCGTTCCCTCCGCACGGCGGAGGCACGGCGGTCATCGTCGAGGTGTCGATGCACAGGCCGTCCTGCCCGGCCAGCTCGACGAGATACTCGGTGGTGACCGCGCCGGAGAGATGGTTGTGCAGGTCGCCGCCCTTCGGCAGCGCGGTGAAGAACCGTTCCATACGGCCGGGATCGTCCCGGATCGCATCGAGGCGCGCGTCGGTGATCGCCTCCGCGGGAGTCATCGGCCGGGGCCCGGCAGCGGCGGCGGGATGGGCCGCCGGTCCGGCCGTCTGAACGGCCAGGGCGGACAACGACAGCAGACCTACGGTGAGGGGCAGGGCCTTACGGGGCAGGGCCTTACGCCTGCGGCGGGTGTCAGCTCGGTGTTGAGGAATCACCGGCTCATGATCGGCAGGGTGTCCCGGTCATCCCCGTTGTTTTCCGGGGGAGTTCACCAGGTCGTGTACGGTCTGCCACGACTCGCAGACGTCCGCCGCCGGCACAGGCTAAGGCGACCGGCGCCGGCTGCGGGCCGATTGACGGCGGTCCCCGTGGTGGCGAAGGCCGGACTAGCAGCCCGCGAGCACGCAGGGAGCCGCGAGCAAGCAAGGGCAGCCGACGGGCACCCAGGCCGCGCCCGCCGCCCCGGACCGCAGGAGGAGACAGGCCGCCGGGACTCCTCCCGAGGGGCGACGCGGCGTCCGGCTCGCCGTGAATACCCTGCGGATGCGACGACTGCCGCAACGACCACGACTGGGGGCCCACATGGCGCTGTTCGGGAACGCACACACCATCGATCCGGTGAACGCCCAGCAGGAGTACGGGCGTCTGCTGGGACGGAACGAGCAGGTGCACGCCGCGTTCCTGCTGATACGCGACACGATCCTCTTCACCGACCGGCGGCTGATCCTCGTCGACAAGCAGGGCATGACCGGCAAGAAGGTCGAGTACCACTCGATTCCCTACCGCAGCATCACGCACTTCTCGGTGGAGACGGCAGGGACGTTCGACCTCGACGCGGAGCTGAAGATCTGGATCGCCGGCGACCCCGTGCCGATCGAGAAGACCTTCACCAAGGGCGTCGACATCTACGAAGTGCAGGCCGTGCTCACGGAGTTCGTCACGCACTGACGATCCCGCGCCGTACACCGGCGGGCCGGGCGCGTGGATGTGCCCATGCGCTGCGGGGCCGCGCGCCCCCGATGTGCACCCGTTCGGCCTGAACTGCGCCTGTACGGGCGGGAGTCGGGCCCATAGCGTCACGCGCGATCAGCTTCTGGCCGACGCCGAACGAAGCGAGGTACGCCCGTGCCGCCCACCGCCGCGGAAGCGCCCGACATCCTCTCCCCGCAGTTCGCAGCCGACCCCTACTCCTCGTACCGCGTTCTGCGCGAGGACTTCCCGCTGCTGTGGCACGAGGCCACCGGCAGCTACATCCTCTCCCGCTACGAGGACGTCGAACGCGCCTTCCGCGACGAGGTGTTCACCACCCGCAACTACGACTGGCAGCTCGAACCGGTTCACGGGCGGACCCTGGTGCAGATGAGCGGCCGGGAGCACGCGGCGCACCGCGCGCTGGTCGCCCCCGCGTTCCGCGGCAGGATGCTGGAGGAGAAGTTCCTTCCGGTGATCGAGCAGAACGCACGCGATCTCATCGAGCCGCTGCGGGGCGCCGGTTCGGCCGACATCGTCGAGGACTTCGCCACTCACTTCCCGATCAACGTGATCGTGGACATGCTGGGCCTGGACAAGTCCGAGCATCCGCGGTTCCACGACTGGTACACCGCGATCGTCGCCTACTTCGGCAACCTCGCCCAGGACCCTGAGATCACGGAGGCCGGTCACCGTACGCGCGACGAACTGGCCGCCTACATGATCCCGGTCATACGCGAACGCCGGGAGAACCCGGGAGACGACCTGCTCTCCGCGCTGTGCACGGCGGAGGTCGACGGCACCGCGATGACGGACGAGGACATCAAGGCGTTCATCAGCATCCTGTTCGCCGCGGGCGGCGAGACCACCGACAAGGCGATCTCCAGCCTCGTCGGCAATCTGCTGCGCAATCCCGGGCAGTTGGCGGCCGTGCGGGAGGACCGAGAGCTGATCGCCCAGGCACTCGCGGAGACGCTGCGCTTCACACCGCCGGTCCACATGATCATCCGCGAGACGGACGACGACGTCGAACTCTCCGGCGGCACCATCCCCGCGGGCTCCACGGTCGACTGCCTTATCGGGGCGGCCAATCGGGACGCCTCGCGCTTCGCCGACCCCGACTCCTTCGACATCTTCCGTGACGATCTGCCCGCACGGTCGGCGTTCTCGGCGGCGGCTCGGCATCTGGCGTTCGCGCTGGGCAGGCACTTCTGCGTGGGCGCGCTGCTCGCCAAGACCGAGGTCGAGGTGGGCGTAGGGCAACTCCTCGACGCTATGCCCGAGTTGACCCTGGAGAAGGACTGCACGCTCGTCGAACGAGGGTTGTTCACCCGCGGTCTGGAGTCCCTGCCGGTGCGCTTCGCACCCGGCGGCTAGCGGAGCACAACCTGGCGGCAGGCACGGCGCCTCAGCGACCTGTACGGCCGAAGCACCGGCGGCGCCGGGCAGGTGCGCCGCACCGGTCACTCCTCGGCGGAGCCCGTCCCGGTCACTGCCCGGCGGACGCCGTCCCGGTCACTCCTCGACGGCCAGCTCGTCGTAGTCCACGAGCCCCGTCTCCTCCAGGACGTCGAGGTGGTCGAGGACGATCGAGTTGTGCCTGGTCGCCAGCGACCTCACCATCGAGTTGCGGGTCTGGTCGCGTACCAGGCTCACGAGGTTGATGGCCACCCCGTTGCGCTTCCGCAGATGGTTGACGAGGACACGGTCGAACTCGTCGCCCTTCGCCTTCTCGATGTCGTCCAGATACTTCTGCTCTGTGCTGCTCGGACGGTTCGGCAGCGCCACCTTCAGCGTGCGGCCCGCCTGGATGACCCGCTTGTCCAACTCGGTGTCCCCGTCGATGAGATGGTCGCCGACGGTCCGCACCGACCTGCGTTCGCTGCGCTCCCGCGCGGCGCGCCCGGCGGGCAGTTCCCACAGTCCCGCGCTGCGCACACTCCGCAGGAAGTCACGGTCGAGCGACGTAAGTGGCCCATATTCCGTTTTCCAGACGCCTTTGCCGTCGTCTTGCCATCCGGCTCTGGAAAGCGCGGCGGACCGGTTCCCGTCGAAGAAGTAGATGGGAACAAGCAGAGCGGCGAGTGTCGCCATCAGTCCGAAAACGACCAGAACGGTGCCGGCCGCTCGGCCCGACGGTATGGCAGCACGCATCTGTTTCCCTCTCCAAACACATCCGCGTAGTGCGGGGATATTAATGCAGTGCGTGACGCTGCCGTGGAGGCTTCGTCCAGATCTGACAAAGCAGTTTGACCTGCCCCGATATGCGGTGTGGAGCGGAGAGACGGTCCAGGGGGTGCGCTTCGGGCACCTGGAGCACGGCGACTGCGGCTCCCGGCCGCTGCCGCCGGCGGCGGGCTCGCGCAGGTCCGGATGCTCGTCGGACAGCTCCCGGACGAAGGGGCACCATGCGCTCGGCGATGTCCTGACGCGTCCCCTCCTCGGCGTCGGCGGGCAACGCGTCCAACTCGCTGCCTGTGGGGTCCTCGGGCAGGCTCCGCAGCATCTCCGCCCACGCCTGCCGGGGGCCGGTCCGAGGACTCGCGTCATCACCGCGAACAGGGACCGGTCGGCCTCGGACATCTCCGTCCGGGCCACCGGGGCGAACTCCGGCGGCAGGCCGGCGGGCAGCGACTGCCGCAGAATCAGGCCGAGTTCGGCGCGGCAGCAGGCCAGTCGGGGCGCCGAGGCGGTGAGCACCGCCGTGCTTCGAACCACGACAGCGCACTCCGCGGGACCGCCGCCACGGTCACCGGCAACCGAGGACACGAGGAGACAGGGCTCCCGTGCGGGGGGTTCTTCGGGGCTCCGCGTCAGGACGGGGCGAGGACGCAGAACTCGTGTCCCTCCGGATCGGCCAGGCACGTCCACGGAACGTCGCCCTGGCCGACGTCGAGATCGCCGGCACCGAGGGCCCGCAGCCGGGCCACCTCCGCCGCCTTGTCGTCACCGGGGTACGGCAGCAGATCAAGATGTACGCGGTCCGGCACGGTCTTCACGCCGGGCGTGCGGAGGAATTCGAGATACGGGCCGGTACCCCTCGCGGAGCGCAACACCGCATGATCGTCGGTCACTTCGTGCAGGACCCAGTCCACCGCCTCGCCCCAGAACCGGGCCATGGCCCGCGGGTCCGCGCAGTCGGCCACCACCGCGGCGATGGGCCCGGTGTCCCGGTAGCTCTCCCGAGGCTCCAGCACACAGAACTCATTGCCCTCCGGGTCGGCGAGGACCGTCCACGGCACTTCGCCCTGGCCCACGTGGGCGGGCGTCGCACCGAGAGCCTGGAGACGCGCGACCAACTCCGCCTGATGTTCCGCTGAGTCGGTGGCGAGGTCGAGGTGCACACGGTTCTTCGTCGTCGTCTTGCCCTCCGAGACCCTGACGACGTCTACGCCCACGGCGACCGGGTCCGGCCAGACGAAGTCGCCGACCGGCCCCACGTAGGAGGTCACCCCGGGAGTTCCGCCGGAAACACTCCAGCCGAGCGCCTCCGCCCAGAACCGGCCGACCGCCGATTCATCGAGGGCCTTGATGTTCACCTGTACAGGTCGCAGTGCCATGCCGCCGATCCTATGCACCCCTTTACAACGACAACCGCAAGTCGTCGCCCGACAGAGATCTCCATGGCAGGGCGCGAGTCAGCCGTGTACCGGTGTCGGCCCAACGGACTGGGGCCCAATGGAACTTGGAGTAATTCGGCGGACGGCCTCGTTCGGCGCTTGAGGCTGCTGATGCGCGGGGGACTTTACGAACTCAGAACTATGGCAGCGCCGATTCGCGAGCAGTGGCTCCTTGCGCTCTTGTGGAGACTGCGAGCGCTCGTCACCCTGGAACAGACAGGCAGGTCCCGCCACTTCGAGTCGGGGGAGCGGACGGATGTCTGAGCGTGACAGCGGTTTACGTCTCAATGGGCAACGCCTTTGGAGCCTTCTGCTCGACCGAGTTCTCCTCTACACCCGAGCGAAAGTACTTCGCGGTGGCCCCCCACCACAGCCCGCAGAACGCCACGGCGGCCTCATGCTCGGTGGGCAGAACGCGCTCACCGAGGCGGAAGCGCGAACATGGGCCCGGAGTGGCGAGACGGTTCTCATCGACCCAGCGCGATATGAGACCCACTTCGCAACAGAAGAAGAGCCTTTCCATCTTCCTCCAGAACTGCCCGAACAGTTGGAGCTACTTCCCCAGGATCGGACCCTCGCCGGTTATCTTCAGCGCCAGCGCGCGAGCAGCGGACTGTGGCTCGCTCTCACGCCGACCGGCTACTTCGCCCCGGGGGCCAGGAGGGCCGTCCGGGCCGCGGTCCGTCAGGTCAAGTACGAGACCGACGAAGAGTCGACGGTGCTCTCACTTCCTCTCGACCGCCGGTGGCTGACAGACGAAACCGCCGTGGACTTTCTGATCCGGGAACTCGGTTCCCTTGTCTCCCTCAAGGCATTCGTCCTCGGCGCGGACCGCAATCCGCTGGAGCGAGTGGGCACGGCCCGTGCCCTGCGTCTGCTGCTCTCCGAAGTCCCCGGTGCGGCATTGATCCGTACCGATCTCGCCGGTCTCGACGCGGTCGCTCACGGCGCGGTCTTCGCCGCCATCGGCACACGCAGCTCGCTGCGACACGCACGTCCGCCCCGCAACGGCGGCTTTCCACCGCCCGGACGTCCGGCGTATGTGCTCCATCCCCGGCTGATGCGGTTCATGCGGAACAGCACCCTGATCGAGAAGTACGGAGCTCGCGCCGCCCCCACATGCGGCTGCACATACTGCGAGGGACGGCCGCTGACCCGTTTCCAGGACACTGAAAAGGGCGCCGCTGAAGCGGAACTTCACAACATCGCCGTGCGGACTCCCTGGGATGCGCGAATACTTGAGCCGGCCTCCGAAACACAGCGCCAAGCGGTGTGGCGGCAGATGTGCGTGGAAGCCCTCGCCGACTACAGCGATCTCAACAGAGAACTCGGCTATGAGGCATTCACCCCGGACCCGGCACTGGAGACCTGGGCCGGCGTACGGTGAGCCGCTCGCATTCCGCAGACGGCAGGCGCTGATAAACCTGCTCGGAGAACCGCCAGGCCGCCTCGGTGTGCCGCGCATCCGTCATCACGCGGGGCAACGCCACAACCTGCGGTTCCCCGTGTACGGGCCCGTGTACGACGCCGTGCCCGTACCACTCGGCACGCAACTGCCCGAACGCATCGACTCGTGATCCGGTGACGCGCAGCCCCGTAGCCGGAGCGTAGGAGGCATACCTTCCCGCATCGGCCACCGCGGCACCGGTCAGCCTTCGCGTGCTCACCAGCGCCAAGTCGACTCGCAACGGCGGAACAGCAAGCCGCTCCACCGATCCGTCTGCCACGGACACCGACCCCGCAGGGCACTGCCGCAGCACGTCACGCTCCCGCGCCGTCAACGACTCCAGCGGGACCGGCGCCCCGGCAGGCAGGCTCAGAAGCAGACGGAACAGCGCCAAGTCCCTGCTGAGCGGGCGACGTTCGCAACCTAGCGGGGCAGCGACGCAGGTCCGACGCCGGACATGCTCGGCCTCGTCCAGCCGGTAGAACACATGCGCCCTGGAGCCTCGCGCGGTCAGTTCCGTGACCCGCGTACCGGATCGCAGCGCTCCGAGCAGAGCCTCGCCGTACGGTTCCATCTCGCCAGCATCGGAAAGGATCACCGACTCGCTCCCTGATCTCCCGCTTAGGCAACGCAGTTGACTGACTTCATCACGCCCGGTTCCGCAATGCGAGGCACACATGCGCAAGGCTTCGGTCAGGCGCACAGAACGCTAGAGTGCGCCCCCGCATCGCCCGCGCCCGCCCCAACGGGCCCATGGCCTCGGCAAGATCCGTATCGGCCGGCCCGACCACGGCGCCGCGCCGGGTTTCCGTCGTAGGCTCGATCCCGCACGTGAGGGACAGGAGCTGAGATGGCCGAGACGACTCAGAGCCGGACGACGGTGGCCGAGGTCATGGCCGAACTCGCCGAGCTCGACGACCCGAAGACGCGCGCTGTCAACGAGAAGCACGGTGACGATCACGGGGTGAACCTCGGCAAGCTGCGCGCCCTCGCGAAACGGCTGAAGACGCAGCAGGAACTCGCGTGCCGCCTCTGGGAGACCGGCGACACCGCGGCGAGGCTGCTGGCGCTCCTGATCTGCCGCCCGAAGGCGTTCGGACGCGACGAGTTGAACGCCATGCTGCGCGAGGCGCGCACCCCCAAGGTGCACGACTGGCTCGTGAACTACGTGGTGAAGAAGAACCCGCACTGCGAAGAGCTGCGCCTGGCCTGGTACGCCGACCCTGACCCGGTGGTCGCGAGCGCCGGCTGGGCGCTGACGACCGAACGCGTGGCGAAGAAGCCCGAGGGTCTCGATCTCGCGGGGCTGCTCGATGTCGTCGAGGCGGAGATGAAGGACGCCCCGGACCGGTTGCAGTGGGCGATGAACCACTGCCTGGCTCAGATCGGGATCGAGCACGAGGAGCACCGCAGTCGTGCGCTCGACATCGGTGAACGCCTGGAGGTCCTGAAGGACTATCCGACGTCCCCGGGCTGCACATCTCCGTTCGTGCCCGTCTGGATCAACGAGATGGTCAGCCGACAGCGCGCCGAGTAGGCACGACGGCAGGTGTGCGCTGCTGACACCGCGCCCAACCGTCCCTGTCCCGACACCCCGCCGACTACCGCCGACTGGAAGAGAATTGACCACAGACGAGCGCCGTGAGCGATATGCGAAGGCGCTGTACGCGACGCTCGGGTTCAGCGCCGAACGCCACCCTTGGACGACCCTGGCCCCGGCCCGGCGCGAGGTCTGGTACCAGCGGGCCGATGCCGCGATCGCCGTGGCCGACGAGGAGATCGCGGAAGCGGTTCGCGCCTCGGGATAGCCCGGCAGGGGCGCGCGGTCGCCTCGCCGCAGCCGGGCCGGGAGATGCGGCCAAACGGGACATCCGGGGCCGTCACGCAGAGAGCGCGATTCAGCGAAACCCCCGCACCCGTGGCCCGCGTCCTTCCTCGTGATCGCCCCCCGCGCACAGGAGAAGAGACCATGACCGACGACCACGCCGAGCGGACCCACGAGCAGCGCGACGAGCAGCCCGACGGGCAGTCCGTCGAGAAGTCCGACGGGCAGGGCTGTCAACACGAGCCCTGGTGGGCGGGTCTCGGGACGCGGGGAGCCGTGGGGCTGGTCGTCCTCGGGGGCATCGCGGCCGCGTGGACCTTCCTCGCTCCCGCCGCGGGGCTCGGCTGGCTGCCCTTCACCCCGGAGGAGGCGGCTACGGGCTACTACCAGGCCGCCAAGGTCGCCGCCATCGGCCTCGTCATCCTGGGCAGCGCCTTGCTCGGCCGTCGCTCCCGTGGCGCGGGAGCCGAGGAAGCGAAGCGGCCGGAACGCGACTGACGGCGCGGCCCGGATCGCGGCGAGCGTGGCGAACCGCGAGGAACCACCCGGCGACGGGGCGGTGAGGCGCGCTCACCACCAGCCGAACGCCAGCCAGGCGAGGAAGGGTGCGACGACGATCGACACGACGCCGTAGGTGAGAAGCTGGCGGAACAGGCGAGGCCGCACCGACGGTTCGGCCGCTCCCAGGATCAGGCCGCCGGTGATGCCGAGCGGATTTATGTCGACGAGTACCGAGGCCAGCGCCAGGGCGAGTACGCCGCCGACAGGTGAGACGCCGTCGGCCACCAGCGGAGGCAGCAGCGGCATGGTCGTCACGAACACCGCGACGGAGCTGGCGGCGAACGATGTGATGCCCGCTATGTAGCAGAGCACCAGCAGGCTGAGCACCGGCGACCCATGGACCTTCAGCAGCTCGCTGATCTGCTTGAACGCACCGAGATCCTCCATCAGACCCACGTACGTCAGCAGGCCGCCGATCAGCAGCACCACGCCCCACGGGATTCGCGAGACGATCGCTCCGGGCTTCAGCCGTAGCACCAGTTGCAGAATCAGCGCGGCTGTCAGGCCGAGGTAGCCCACGTTCATCTCGAAGCCGACCGAGAGTACGACGACGGCGAGCAGGCAGAGCACCGTGAGGACGCGGGTTCCACGGCCGCCCGGTGTCGCTTCGGAGGACGGTTGGGCGCCTGCCGTCTCGGTGCCCTCCGCCGCGCTGTACGGACGGGGCGCCTCCTGCGGCTCTCCTGAGGTGCCCACAGGAGAGGCACCCTCGACCGGGCGGCACGGGCACCGTGATGTGGGAGATGCTGCACCGGCACGTGGCCGACCCCGACGTGGTCGTCCAGGCCATGTCGGCGCGCACCGTCAAGGTGATGGTGGCGCGAGGCGCCGGACTCGGCCTCCTCGCCGGGTTCGAGACCTCGGCCGACATCAACGGACTCGTCTGGCTGCCGCTGCGCGACGCGGACCCCGTTCACCTGTGCCTGACCCAGCGTCAGGACGGGCTGCCCTCGCCGTCCGCCCTCATCGTGCGGCGGCTGATACGGGCCAGAGCCGACGAGTTGACGGAGTAGCGGCCCCGGTAGCAGGCCGTGCCCCCGAACGCCCAGGTCAGCACCCGGTCCCTCAGCAGCCCGTGTGCGGGTCCCGTTCGTGTGTGGCCTCCGTCGGCACGGCGAATGGCTGGCAGCCCGCCGAGTACGCAGGTCACCCCGGTGGGCGTGGCAGTCTTCGGCGCGTCTCGAAGCCGTGTTGGACTGGGCAGATCGCTGGTCATGGCGGTGCCGGCCGGCGTCATCGCACTGGACATACGTGGCCGTCCACGGCGTGACATCGAGGATGCGGAGGCAGCCCGTGGCGCAGTCGAGAGACGACGACCAACTCGCCGGGCGCCTGGTGGCCGTGGCGGCGCTGGGCCTGGTGCTGATCATTCCGCCGTTGCTCACGCAGTTCGACCGCCCGGACCGGGTCTTCGGCGTCCCGGTGCTCTGGGCGTACCTCTATATCGTCTGGGCGGTCGTGATCGGCCTGGTCGCCGTCCTCGGCGGCAGATCGAGGTAGTGCCGTGCTCCAGACCTGGGTCATCGTCGTCGTCTCGGTGGGATACCTCGGTCTGCTCTTCGCTGTGGCCTCCTGGGCGGACCGGCGGGCAGACACCGGCCGGAGCGTGATCAACAACGCCACCGTCTACGCGCTGTCCCTCGCGGTGTACGAGACCGCATGGGGCTTCTACGGCAACGTGGGCACCGCAGCCACATCCGGGGTCGGCTTCCTGTCGGTCTATCTGGGCCCGATGCTGATGTTCGCCCTCGGCTGGCTGGTGTTGCGCAGGATCATCCGGGTCAGCCGAAGGCTGCGGATCACCTCGCTCGCCGACTTCGTCTCCGCCCGCTACGGCAAGAGCGCCGCGCTGGGCGGCGTGGTGACGATCATCGCCGTCGTCGGGATCGTTCCCTACATCTCGCTTCAGCTCAAAGCGATCTCCAACACCTTCGAGATCCTTCGCCGCCACCCCAAGATCACTTCGACCTCGGAGCTGGGCCACATCCCGCTGTTCCAGGACACCGGCTTCTATGTGGCGCTGCTGCTGGCCGCGTTCACCATCCTCTTCGGCACCCGCCACCTGGACACCACCGAACGGCATGAGGGCATCGTCGCCGCCATCGCGTTCGAGTCCGTGGTCAAGCTCGTGATGTTCCTGTCGGTCGGGATCTTCGTGACCTTCTGGGCGTTCGGCGGGTTCGGCGACCTCTTCTCACAGGCGGCGGACGCCGACCTCACCGAGCTGTTCACGGTGCGGGAGAAGACCGGGTACGGCGAGTGGATCTGGCTCAATGTGCTGTCCATGCTGGCGATCGTGCTGCTGCCCCGGCAGTGGCAGATGATCGTCGTCGAGAACGTCGACGAGGGGCACCTCAAGCGGGCGATGTGGCTCTTCCCGCTGTATCTGCTCGCGATCACCTTCTTCGTGCTTCCGATCGCGGCCGGGGGGCTGCTGCGGTTCGGTAAGTCCGTCGACGCCGACACCTACGTACTGGCGCTGCCGATGGCCGACGGGCCGCAGGTACTCGCGCTGCTCGCCTTCATCGGCGGCATCAGCGCGGGGACCGGCATGATCATCGTCGAGACGGTCGCGCTCAGCACCATGGTGTCGAACTCGCTCGTCATGCCCCTGCTGCTGCACACCAGGTCCCGGCTGGCGCACCAGACCGACGTCGCCGGGCTGGTGCTGGGCATCCGCCGGGTGACCATCGTGCTGGTGCTGCTGCTGGGCTATACGTACTTCCGGCTCGCCGGGGAGGGTTCGGCGCTGGGATCGATCGGCACGGTGTCGTTCGCGGCGGTGGCGCAGTTCGCGCCGGCGATCCTGGGCGGCCTGTTCTGGAAGGGCGGCACCCGCAGTGGCGTGCTGGCCGGTCTTGTGGCGGGGTTCGCGGTGTGGGCGTACACGCTGCTGCTGCCGAGCTTCGCCGACGCCGGACTGCTGCCGTCCTCGTATCTGCGTGATGGCCCGTTCGGCATCGAACTGCTCCGGCCGCAGCACCTGTTCGGGCTGGAAGGGATGGACCCCATCAGCCACGCGATGTTCTGGAGTGCGCTGGTGAACATCGGCGGGTATGTCGCGGTCTCCCTCCCTCGCCGGCCGGCCGAACGCCTCGGAGCGGGCGTCGGCCATGCAGTTCGTGGAGGTTCTCGCGGAGCCCGTCAGGGAGCGGCGGCGCTGGCAGGTCCGTGCCACGGTCGGCGAGCTGGATGCGCTGCTGGAGCGCTTCCTCGGCCGTGACGGGGCACAGCGGGCGCTGCGTTCCTACTCGGGAACCCGGCCCGAGTCACCGGGCGCCGAAGCGGCCCCCGAACTGGTCCACCACGCCGAAGCCCAGCTCGCCGGCTCGGTCGGCGCGGCGTCCGCGCGGCTCGCGGTCGACGCGGTGGCCGGAGAGGAGCACATCGACACCGATGACGTGATGGAGATGATCGGTGAGGCGTCGCAGCGGGTCGAACTGGTCCGGCGGCGGCTGAAGTTGCTCTACGATGCGACCGGGGGCATCGGCACGACTCTCGATGTGACGCGTACGGCGGAGGAGCTGGCGCAGGTCGCCGTCCCCCGCTTCGCCGACTTCGTCACCGTGGAACTGGCCGAGTCCGTGCTGCGGGGCGACGAGCCGGGCGTAAACGGCTCCAGCATCTACACCCACAACGGTTCCGTGCAGATGAGGCGCCTGGCCTCCAACGGCATCCGCGACGACGCGCCTCTCTTCGCGACCGGCGGCCTGATCACTTTCGTGCCGACTTCGCCTCCCGTGCGCAGCATCGAAAGCGGACAGGCCGTGCTGGTGCCTCGTCTGGGTGAGTCCCGCGGGTGGCAGGCGGTGGACCAGGTGCGGGCCGACCGCATCCTCGACTACGGCATCCACTCGCTGATCACGGCGCCGCTGCCCGCCCGCGGAGTGCTGCTGGGCGTCGTCAACTTCTGGCGCTCGGAGAAGCCCGAGCCCTTCGAGCAGGACGATCTCTTCCTCGCGTCCGAACTGGCCGCACGCGCCGCCGTCTCCCTCGACAACGCACGCCGCTACACCCGCGAGCACGGCATGGCCGTGTCCCTGCAACGGAGCCTGCTGCCCCGCGCGCTGCCCGCACAGAACGCCGTCGAGGTCGCCTCCCGCTACCTTCCCGCGCAGGCGGGCGTCGGCGGCGACTGGTTCGACGTCATCCCGCTGCCCGGCGCCAGGGTCGCACTGGTCATGGGCGACGTCGTCGGACACGGGCTGCACGCCGCCGCCACCATGGGGCGGCTGCGCACCGCCGTGCACAACTTCTCCGCCCTCGACCTTCCTCCCGACGAACTCCTCGGCCACCTCGACGAGTTGGTGGCCCGCATCGACCAGGACGCGGCCACGGCCGGCGACGACACCACCGTCGCGGGCGCCACCTGCCTGTACGCCGTCTACGACTCCGTCTCCCGCATGTGCGCCATGGCCAGGGCAGGTCATCCGACGCCCGCGCTCGCGCACTCCGACGGGAGGGTGGAGTTCCTGGAGGTACCCTCCGGCCTGCCCCTCGGCATCGGCGGACTGCCCTTCGAAGCAACGGAGTTGCGGCTCCCCGAGGGCAGCAGACTCGTCCTGTTCACCGACGGCCTCGTCGAGCGCCGCGACCAGGACATCGACACCGGGCTCCGGCTGCTCCGCGAGACCCTGGCGCACGCGGACCAGGCGCCCGAGCGGACCTGCGACGCCGTACTCGACGCGCTGCTCCCGGAATCCCAGAGTGACGACATCGCGCTGCTCGTCGCCCGCACGCAGGTGCTGAGCGCGAGCCAGGTCGCCGAGTGGGAACTGGAACCGGACCCCGCCGCCGTTCGCCGCGTACGTGCCGCAGTCACCGAACTCCTCGCAGAGTGGGGGCTGGAGGAGCTGATGGACACCACGGAACTGATCCTCAGCGAACTGATCACCAACGCCATGCGCCACGGCGAAGGGGCGATCAAAGTGCGGCTGCTGCGCGATCGCACGCTCTACTGCGAGGTCTTCGACCACAGCAGCACCTCACCGCATCTGCGCTACGCCGCCACCATGGACGAGGGCGGACGCGGCCTGTTCCTGGTGGCCCAGTTCGCCGAACGCTGGGGCACGCGCTACACCGAGGACGGCAAGGTCATCTGGGCCGAGCAGACGGTGCCGGAGTCGCACGGCGGCTGACGCGGGTACGTCTTTCTCGGCGCCGTCCCCGCTGCCGCCCTCCTCGCCTGGCTCCGATCGTGACCCAGAACCGATGCGGGGCGGTCGGTCCCCCCCGGCAGGGACCGCCCGCCGGCTCAGGAGTCGAGCACGGCGGCAATGGCTTCGATCTCTACGAGCTGGCCGTCATAGCCGAGCACGGTGACACCCATCAATGTGCTGGGCACGTCGTGTTCGCCGAACGCGTCCCGGACGACCTCCCACGCCGTCACCAGGTCCTCCTGCCGGTGGGAGGCGACGAGAACGCGGGTGCTGATGACGTCGTGCAGTGACGCGCCGGAGTCCGTCAGAGCGGTCCGCATGTTCTCCACAGCCTTGGCCGCCTGCCCCGCGAAGTCCCCGATCGCCGCAGTGGACCCGTCCTCGTTGAGAGGACATGCTCCGGCCAGGAAGATCAGCCGCGACTCGGCCGGGGCGGTGGCCGCGTAGGCGTACTCCGCGACATCGGACAGGGAGGCAGAGCGGATCAATGTGACGGCACGCGGCACGGGCTTCCTTTCGCAGCAGTTCCGGGCCACCCAGGACCTTCTCAAAGGTCGGCTCCGCGTTCGAGGCGTTTTCTGGCTGTCGACTCCCGTGACGGACCGCTGCCGTCAGCCGCCCAATGGATCTCACGTGAACGAAGAGACACCGCCTAGCCGTTGCCGTCCGGCGGCAGTCGCTCCGGCAGCCCGAGCCGTGGGAACCGGTCGTCGTGGAAGGTGACGATCTCCGTGATCGCGCCGCCGGTGATGCGCAGGACGTCGATCGTCAGCGGCAGGTAGGCGCCCTCACGCTTCCGCCAGAGGTAGAAGGCGACGGCGGGCTGCCGGTTCACGGAGGTGAGGACGGCGCGCAGGTGCTTCATGCCCTCGAAGCCGCTCTCGATCCAGTCGTTCACCACCGCGTCGCGGCCGATGTGCAGGCCCGGCGTGGGCGGCATCGAGCAGCGGACGTCGTCCCGCAGCAGTGCGGCGATCCCGTCGATGTCCGTGGCCACGCTGAGGTCGGTATAGCGGCGCACCAGCTCACGCGTCCCCGTGTCCTCCTCGCCGCCGGTCCAGTCCTGCCGCTCTGCGGGCAGGTGCTCCCGCATGCCGGCTCGGGCCCGCTGAAGCGCGCTGTTCACGGAGTTGACGGAGTCCCCGAGGAGCTCCGCGACGTCCTTCGCCGGCCAGCCGAGCACGTCCCGCAGGATCAGCACGGCCCGCGGGCGCGGCGCGAGGTGCTGGACTGCCACCAGGTACGCCAGCTCGATCGTCTCCCGCGCTACGGCGACGGTCTCCGGCTCGTCCGCGTCACCCGCGGGCAGCTCGTCGAGCAGCCGGTCCGGATACGGTTGCAGCCACAGCACCTCGCCGCCGGTCGCCGGCTCCGGGCGGCGCTTGGCAAGCAGGTCCAGGCAGGCGTTGGTGGCGATCCGGTACAGCCAGGCCCGGAACGTCGACCGCCCCTCGAAGGTCTCCCGCCGCCGCCAGGCACGAAGGAACGTCTCCTGCACGGTGTCCTCGGCGTCCTCGAACGACCCGAGCATCCGGTAGCAGTGCACGTGCAGCTCCCGTCGGTGCCGCTCCGCCAGCCCCGAGAACGCCGGCTCGTCGACGTCGCCCAGCCCGCTCACGCCCAGCTCCTCCAGCCGCGTGTCCGCACTCATCACGTCATCCTCCGCTCGTGGTGTGTCCCGTCGTAGGTGTGACGGGTGCGGGCGCGACAACTCATCACCGGGGCCGGTCGGCATGGCTGGTCCGGTCACGGACCCGTGGCGGAGCAGGACGTGCTGTCGGCCGTCCGCGACGCCTCGCCGAAGACCCCGGCATCAAGGCGCTCGGAGCCTAGGGCAGGATCTCGACATACCCGCCTGTTCCGTTGACGCGGATTCGCTGCCCGTCCCGGATCAGCCGGGTGGCGTGCTCCACCCCCACGACCGCCGGCAAACCGTACTCCCGGGCGATGACCGCGCCATGGGTCATCTGGCCGCCCACCTCCGTCACAAGGCCCTTGATCGCGACGAACAGGGGCGACCAGCTCGGGTCCGTACAGGATGTGACCAGGATGTCGCCTGCGGCGAGATCGGCCTCCGCCATGTTCAGGATCACGCGGGCACGCCCCTCGACGCTTCCGGTGGAGACCGGCAACCCGACAAGCGCGCCCTCCGGTACGTCTTCGCGCCGGTACGCACCGGCGACGGCCTCGCCCTCCGACGTCAGCACCCGGGGCGGCGTGAGCGTCTGGTACGCCCTGAATGCCTCCCGGCGCCGGCGGATGAGTTCGTCGTCCGCCTCGCTTGTCCGTACGACGTCTTGCAGCTCCTGGAACGTGAGGTAGTAGACGTCCTCCGGCTCACGAAGCACCCCGGCCCGCACAAGGCGCTCGGCCTCTTTCAGCAGGGCCTGCTTGTAGACGAAGTAGCGGCTGATCATCCCGTACTTGGGATACTCCCGGTACCCGATGAATATGCGGAGGCGGTCGATCGCCTGCTTGGTCTCCTCGGCCTTGCGCTCTCCGTCCGGAAGGGCCCGAAGGCGCTCCAGCAGTTCCTGCTCCTTCTTCCACGCCTCCTGCCGCCCCTGTTCGAATCGGCGCTCGCCGGCGCCCGGCTCGAAGTTCCCGATGTTGCCGAGAAGCACGGGCAGGAGTGTGGTGGGGCGCTCGCTCCAACGGGGCCTCGTGATGTCGATCTCGCCGGCGCAGCGCATGCCGTACTTCTCGAGGTAGGCCAGGATCGCGTCCCTGGCTTCCCGTCCGCCCGCAAGGCCGGGCAGCTCGTCGAGGAAGCCTTCGTCTTCGACGTCTCGCAGAAAGGCCACCACCTCCGGATGGGGGCGGATCACGTCTGCGACGTCCAGGAGCGCGAGCCCCATCTCCGAGGTGACGTTGTGGGGGACGGACTGCGTGAGCGTGTCGGCGGGATTCTCCTCGCCCAGCCACGTCTTCAGGTGCTCGTTGAGCCACCACGTCGCGTCCATCCCCGCCATGATCGCCTGGAAGCTCCGCGGCTCGAACAACAGCCGCCGCAGCTCCTGGAGGTCCTCCAGGATGAAGTCGAACAGCTCCGGTCCGCACTTCGTCCGGATGCCGCGCCTGACGGCCGCGACGGACGCCTCGTTGCGGGCGATCAGCTCGGCGACGATCGCCGGATCGTTCTCGATCGGAGCCGATGTGACATCGGGGAGCGGGGAGACCGGTCCCCCGGAGCCCTCGTCAGGGAGCGACGGCACGAAGTCGCCGCGGTCGAGGACGGTCTGCAACGCGTCCCGCGTCAGCGGATCGGACTTCCCCATGAGGTCCAGGAGCCCGTCGCGGCTTCCAGGCGACGCCAGGCGTGCGGTGACGTCGACGAACAGCCTCCCGCCCGCCTCGGCCATGGGCAGTGGCGTCGTCAGCTGCCACATCGACAGGCCCAGGGGCTTCATCGCGTCGGTCATCATCTGCTGGTGACCGACGGAGACGTAGACGTGGTTCTCGCCGTCCCCGGCCGCCGGAACGGGGAAGAGCGTGGTGATCGGCCGGCTCTGGACGATCTGGAAGTCACCGTCGGCCAGGCACCATTCGACGTCCTGTGGGTTGCCGAAGTGCGCCTCGATCCGGCGGCCCAACTCCGTGAGGTGCACTGCCTGCGCATCGGTCAGCGCCGGCAGCTCCTGCGAGTCCGGGTCGATGGCGCGTTCCCGCGTTCCGCCTTCCGGCGAGGCGTGTACGGCCAGATGTTTGGCAGCGATCGTCTTGTCGATCACTTCGCCGTCGCGCACCTTGTAGGAGTCCGCGTTCACCAGGCCGGAGACCAAGGCTTCGCCGAGGCCGAAGCCGGCCTCCACGGAGGCGACCTTGCGGTTCGACGTGACGGGATCGGCCGTGAAAAGGATTCCGGCGGCGTCCGAGGAGACCATCCGCTGCACGATCACCGCCATGCCGACCCGGCGATGGTCGAAGCCGTTCCGCAGGCGGTAGGTCACGGCACGCTCGGTGAAGAGCGATGCCCAGCACCGGCCTACGTGCTTGAGGACCGCCGACGGGCCGATGACGTTCAGATACGTGTCCTGCTGCCCCGCGAATGAGGCTGTCGGCAGGTCCTCTGCGGTCGCGCTGGAGCGGACGGCGTAGGCCGCGTCCTCGCCGAGCCGCGCGATGGGCCGCGTGATCGCCGCAGCCAGATCGTCGGGAACGGGGATCTCCTCGACGCTGCTGCGGATCTCCGCGCTGAGCGCGTGGATCGCGTCCCGGTCGTCCGGGGCCAGACGCGACAGCTTGTCGAGCCGGTCGCCGATCGACGGTGCCTCCGCAATGACCCGCCGGAAGGCGTCCGTCGTCACGCAGTAGCCGTCCGGCACATTGATGCCTTCGATCCGCGAAAGCTCCCCCAGATTCGTCCCCTTGCCGCCGGCCATTGCGGCCTGCGCCCGGCCGATCTCCTGGAAATCCAGCACGTAACAATCGGACGGAAAAGGCCTCGCCACATTGCTGTCGGTATCACGCATTCGTTACTTCCCCCCATGCTTCGGTTCTGCCTTCGGCCGGAGGATTCTGCGTCACGAACCGGGCCTTGCCGCAAGCCCCCCTGTGTGCTATAAGTTGAAAACGGCAGGGAGAACTTGACTCCTTGCCTTTTCTTTTTTCGTCTGAACCGCGTATAAGGGCCGATTTCGGTCAGCTCCCGCGTGTATTCGTCCGGGGCCGGCGACGCGCTGACGCACCCGGCCGCTCCCGCGCGTTCCCGCCAGTCATCACCGGCTGAGTTGGTTGTCCACGACGGCAGGCGTATAACTGCCTGACCGGCGTGGTGGGAGGGACGAAAGGTGAAGCGAGCAACCATCGGCGACGTGGCGGCGGTGGCCGGGGTGTCTGTCGCGACGGTTTCGCGGGTTCTCAACGGCGGCGCCGTGAAGGAGGCGACCGCCGCCAAAGTGTGGGCCGCCGTCGACCGGCTCGACTACTCGCCGAACGCGCTCACCAAGAGCATCTTCGCCGGACGCTCCAGCACGATCGGGGTGGTCATCGACGATCTCACCAGCCCGTTCTACCTCGGTCTCATGCGCGGAATCGACGAGGTCGCCGACGCCAACGACAGCTTGGTGATGTTCGCCAGCACCTTCCGCCATGCAGGCAGCGGTGCGGCGCAGATCCGGACGATGAACGAGCAGCGGGTGCGCGGCCTGATCGTCACCACCGTCGAGGCCACCGACGACAGGACGCGCCGGATGGCCGCGGGCGGGACGCCGTGTGTCGTCGTCGCGCGGTCGGTGCAGGACCCGCCGCCCCGACTGCACTCCGTGGCCCTGGACAACCGCGCCGCCGGACGGCTGATGGCGGAGCACTTGATCTCGTGCGGCAGGCGTTCGGTGGGCGTGATCACCTCCGGGGGGCGGCCTTCGCAGCACGGACGCACCGAGGGGCTACGGCAGGGGCTTGCCGAGGCGGGTCTCGAACTGCCCGGGGACGCCGTGACATCGGTGGACGACAACGAGCAAGTCAGCGCTGCCGTGGGGGCGTTGCTGGAACACCGCACGTCGGTGGACGCGATCGTGTGCCTCACCGGGCGGCGTACCGTCGCCGTCCACTCCGCGCTGACGAGCCGCGGGCTGGCGATCCCGGACGACATCGGGTTTCTGACGATGGACGACTTCGCCTGGGCCCCTGCGCTGGGTGTCACGGTGATCGGGCAGCCGTCGCACCGGATGGGGCAGAAGGCGGCCGAACTCATCGTCGAGAACCCCGGCGAGGCGGTACAGCTCACCTTCGAACCGGAGCTGATCGCCCGCACGTCGTGCGGCGAGTCCGGGTGAGCGGACCGCTCCCACGTACCGCTCGCACGGACTGCGCCCGCGCACTGCTCAACGACGCATCGCCTCGGTCAGCCTGGAGAGCGGCAGAGAACCGTCGGAGTCGATCACTGAGCCCCGGAGTGCGCGTGCCGAGTCGGCGCCCAGCAGCGGCGACACGAGACGGTCGAACTTGGCACGTACTTCGCTCTCGGTGAGACCGAAGGGGTGCGGGCGGGCCGAGTCCGACCTGGGCACAGTGCGGTGCTGGACCCGTGCGTCGTCGAAGGTCACGGTGACAGCGCGATGGCGAGTGCGCGACACCGACACCTGGCCTGCCGGCGCCGAGGCCGATGCGACGAGGTCCGGGCGTACCCATGCCGGACCGGGCTCGACCCCTCCGGCCAGCAGGGCGCTCAGCGTACGGATGCTGAAGGCGACGTCGGCGGGCCCGCTGATCCGCGGCTCGGCGAACTTCTGTAGATCCAGGGGGCCGTCGATCCGGATGTGCCGAACGCTGCGTCCCTCGTCGGCACGTCGCAGGACGGACTGGAGCGCGACCAGATACTGCTGCACGTGCCAGCACGCGGGGAATCGCTTGAACCCGGCCCGCATCACCGCGGGTTCGGTGGTCTCCGCCAGTGTGCCGTCCCAGCGCCAGCGATCGCTGCCCGCCATCAGCCAGAACCCGGCCGGTCCGTCGAGGAGGTCGGGCAGGCCGACCGCGCCGGAGTCGGCGAGATCGACCGCCAGCACGGCCGACGCGGCGCTCCATCCCAGGTTGTTCTTCACGCTCGGCACCGGCCGCTCGTACCACTTGGCGACGTACGGTACGCAGGACTGCGTCCCGGCCAACCCCAGGACGCGGCCGAGCCGTCGGGCTGACGCGTCCGTGACCGCTGCCGCCGCGAGTGAGGCGGCGACGGCGTCGAAGAGCCCCACGGCGCGCACCTTGCCCGCCCGGCTGCTGGACGGCTGCGCCGCTCGCCCGAGCAGCCAGTGCGCCTCGTATCCGACGACTACGCCTTTCACCAGGTCGTCGAGTGTGGCTCCCGCTCGCTCGGCGGCGGCGAGCGCCGCGGCCACGACGGGGGCGCCCGGATGACCGACCAGTGTGTCGTCGTAGTCGAGCGCGTTGGCTGACTCCCCGTTGAGATACGCGGCGCAGAATGCAGAGCGCATCTGCCCGTCGGCCGTCGTCGCCTCGGGCTGTCCGGCGAGCGGTGCCATGGCGAGGAAGTTGGGCCGTACGTGGTCGAGCCGGGCGCCGACGAGGGCACAGGCGAGGTGGTCGAGGACGCAGTGCCGTGCGCGCCGTACCACTTCGGGCGGCAGCGGCGCGGATGCCAACTCGTGGCAGCGTTCGACCAGTTGACGGGTGGCCTTACGGGTGGCCCGGCCGCTGACCCGGCCGGTCTCGGTCGTCATGCGGGCACCGCCGGCGCCGCGATGTCGTCGCGTGCCAGGGCGACCTGCCCGCCGACGACGACGAGCCGCACGTCTGCCGGGCTCTTCGCCGCGGATACGACGACGTCGGCGAGCTGTCCGGGCTTCAGCAGTCCCCGGTCGGCGCCCAACCGCGGCAGCGCTTTGCCGACGTTGCCGGTGGCCATGGCGACGGCCTGCTCCAGCGGCGCGAGTCCGACGCGGGCGACGGCGTCGACCATTTCGAACATGCCGTCCCAGTGCCCTGCGGCGTAGTCCGTGGCCATGATGTCGGCCAGGCCCTCCTGCATCAGCGCGATGAGGTGCTCCGGGGCCGAGTGCAGCTCCTTGCGTCCCCATGCGTCGAAGGTGTCGATCTCGACGAAGCCTCCGTGTTCCCTGATCCAGCGCGCGTTCTCAACTGCCTCCTCCGCGCTGAAGGTTCCGTGGTTGGTGTGGCCGCCGATGAAGAGTTCCCCCGCGATGCTCGCGGCTTCGCGGGCGGCCTCGTCCGATGGCGCGGAGTTGTGCACCAGCGTGGGCAGGCCCAGTTCGACGGCGAGCCGGGCCGACGCCACCAGCCCGTCGAGGGCCACCTGGAAGCTGGGAAGCACCGACTCCTCGATCAGCGTGATCGTCTTGTCGACGCCGATGCGTCCGGACAGGCCCTGCTCTTGCAGCAGTTCGGCGAGCTTGGCGCGGTCGGGGTCGCCCGGCCGGATGTGACGGCCCAGCACGGCGTACTTGAGGGCCTTCGCCTGCCCGGGAAGGATCTTCACGCCCGTCGCCTGCTCGACCGCGGCCGGTATGTACATGTAGTCCTGGCCGCCGCCGCCGAGCGTCATACCGGCACCGACCTCACCGATGACAACGGCGTCCGCCTCGGCCATCTGATGTGCCGTCATGGCCCGGTGCGCGTCGGACAGTCCGGCGCCGTCCGCGGCGTCCGCCGCTGCGAACATCGGGTCGAAGTGCACGGTGCTGCTCTCGACCCGTACCGGCTGCCGCACCCGCACCAGCGCCGTCTCGTCGGGGATCTTGAAGCCGTCGAGGTCGACGACCGTCGTATGGCCCTGGCCGAGGTGCCGTCGCAGATTGCCCAGGGCCTCTTCCACGGAGACGCCGGGCGTGCCGCTCGCGAACCGGGGACCGGGTGCGACGGCGTGGACGTGCGGGTCGATGGCCCCCGGCATGACGAGCCGGCCCCCGGCGTCGAGGACCACGTCGCCGACGCCGCCGGTGTAGTCGGCCGGGCCGACGGCGGCGATGCGGTCGCCTTCCACGACGACCGAGCCGGTGAAGGGCGCGGTACGGCCGTCGCCGTTGACGATGAGGCCGTTGTTGAGGATGAGCATGGCAGTGCCTTCCGCCTTCCGCGGGTCGTTGTCAGTAGCGCTTGAGGCGAGGATCGAGCCGATCGCGGATCTGCTCGCCGACGACGTTGACGAGAACGAGGGTGATCAGCAGCGCCGCGCCCGGGGAGGTGGAGATCCACCACTGAGTGGCGAGCAGGGCCTGTCCGGCGCTGGTCATGCTGCCCCAGGACGGCGTCGGCGGCTGGACGCCGAGACCGATGAAGGACAGCGAGGCCTCCATATACATCATCATCCCGACGTCGAGGCTGGCGTAGACGATGACGGAGGGCGCGATGTTGGGAAGCACGTGTCTGAACAGGATCCTCGCGTGCCCGGCGCCGAGGAGGCGTGCGCCGTTGACGTAGTCCAGGTTTCGGATCAGCAGCACCTGGCTGACCACGAGGCGCGTGTAGAGGATCCATCCGGTGATGCCGAGGACCACGACGACGTTGGTGAAGCCGGGACCGATGGCGGCGATGATGCCGAGCGCGAGGATCAGGCTGGGCAACGCCATCTGCACGTCCCCGAGGCGCAGGACGGCCGTACGGAGGGGACCGCCGAAGTAGCCCGCTGCGAGGCCGATCGCGACTCCGGCCACCATCCGCACGAGGACCGCGAGTAGTCCCACGACGATCGAGACCCTGGCGCCGTGGATGATGCGGCTCAGCAGGTCGCGGCCGAGTTCGTCGGTGCCGAGGGGGTACTTCCAGGTGCCGCCGTCGAAGACGGGCGGCAGCAGCCGGTCCGAGAGGGACTGGGCCGCCGGGTCGTGCGGCGCCAGCCACGGCGCGAAGACGGCCATGACGACGATCAGCGCGAGACCGGCGGCCGGTGCGAAGACCAGCCATCGGCGAAGCCGTGCCCGTGCCGTGCTCATGCGGCTGCCTTGTCTCGCGTACGGACGTCGAGCACGCCGTAGAGGGCCTCGACGACGAGGTTGGTCAGCAGCACGAGCGTTCCGACGACGAGGATGTACGCCAGTACGACAGGCATGTCATGGCCGGTGATGCTCTGGACCGCCTGCCGGTTCGCCCCAGGCCAGCCGAAGACCGTCTCCGTGATGACCGTCCCGCCGTACAGCTCGCCGATCTGGAGACCGATGACGGTGATGACCGGGATCGCGGCGTTCCGCAGGGCGTGCACCAGCACCACTCGATGCCTGGACAGTCCCTTGGCCCGCGCGGTGCGGACGAACTCGGAGTCGAGGACCTCCACCATGCTGGAGCGCAGCAGACGGGCGTAGGTGCCGACTTGGAACGCGCCCAGCGCGACGGCCGGCATCACGAGGTACTCCGGTCCGCCGCCCCCGGACTCCGGCAGCCACCGCAGGTTCACCGCGAAGAAGAGGATCATCACGATCCCGAGCCAGAACGTGGGCAGGGACTGCGTGAAGACCGCTCCGGATATCACCAGCCGGTCGAAGCGGGACCCTCGCCGGACGGCGGCCAGGATTCCGGCCGGGATCGCGACGAGGAACGCCACCGCGAGTGACGCGACGATGAGCAGGAGCGTCGCGGGCATGCTGTCGAGGACGACGCTGAGCGCCGGGACCCCTTGGCGGTAGGAGAACCCCAGGTCGCCCTGGATCGCGCGTCCCAGCCACTCCAGGTACTGAACCGGAAGCGGCCGGTCGAAGCCGTGTTCGTGGCGGAAGGCCTCGATCTCCTGGGGAGTCGCGTCCGGCGACGAGAGCTGCGCCGCCGGATCGCCTCCGAGGTCGAGCAGGCCGAACACCACGACCGTGAGCCCCAGCAGCACCAGAACGCTGTGGAACAGGCGGCGAAGGATCTTTGACGTCATGGCCGCCCTCAGCCCTTGCCCGCGTTCCACAGCCAGAGCTTCTGGTCGCTGCGTGGAGTGAAACGCACGTCGTCGGCCATCGCGTAGGTGTCGACCGTCGAGTACAGGAAGACGACAGGCGCCGCGTCGTGCAGCTTCTCCATCAACTCGTCGTAGGCCGCCTGGCGCGCCTTCGGGTCCGCCTCGCCCCTGGCCTTGGAGATGAGCCGGTCGGTCTCGGACGAGTGGTAGTAGAGCCCGCGCCTCTTGGAGTCGAACGTCAGGCCCATGCAGAAGTCGGCGTCGAGCGTGAGGCTTGAACACCCCTGCACGAACAGGGTGTCGGCGCCCATCTTCTTCTTCAGGAAGGTGTTGCTGAAGTAGTTCAGGTCGGACTTGAGCCTGACCTTGATGCCGACCGCCTTGAGCTGGGCGCCGACGGCCTGCCAGACGAGGTTCTGCACCGGCTTGTCGTTGTAGAGCGTCAGGCTCAGACCGCTGCCGTAACCGGCCTGCTTCAGCAGCTTCTTGGCCTTCGCCGGGTCGTACGGATAAGGGTCGACGTCCGGGTTGTAACCGAAGACGGGCTTGCTCGCGGGCTGACCGCTGCGCTGCGCCCCGCCCTTGAGGAGATCGTCGACGATCTTCTCCTTGTCGATGGCGTAGTTGAGGGCCAGCCGTACGCGCCGGTCACGGGCGGCACCGGTGGAGGTGTTCATCTGCACCCACAGGTTGCGTACGCCCGGCACGGAGGTGACCTTGTAGCCGGGCTTGGACCTCAGGGACCGTGCGTGGTCCGCCGAGATGTACGGCACCATGTCGGTCTGGCCGCTCTCCAGCGAGGCGAGCGCCGTGGCCGGTTCGCTCACGAAGCGCCACACCACCCGGCTGACCTTCGGCTTGCCCTTCCAGTAGCGGCAGTTGGCGTCCATGGTGAGGTGGTCGCCCTTGACCCACTCGACGAACTTGAAGGGGCCGGTGCCCACCGGCCGGGTCGCGAACTTCGCGTTGCCCGCGGCCTGTACGGCCTTCTTCGGGGTGACGAACAGCAGCGACGCCAAGGCCTTGGTGAAGCTGGTGTCGGGCGCCTTGAGCTTGAACGTCACGGCGTGGTCGCCGTCGGCGGTGACCGAGTCGATGTTGCTGACGTACGAGGTCTGCTTCGAGGCGAGCTTCTTGTCGTTGCCGATGCGGTCGAAGGTGTTGACGACGTCGGCGGCCGTGAAGGCGCTGCCGTCGTGGAACTTCACGCCCCGGCGCAGCTCCATCCTGTACGTCTTCGGGTCGGGCCGGGTGTACTTCGTGGCCAGGCCGGGGACCGGCTTGCGGTTCGCGTCCATCGTGAACAGGCCGTCGTACAGGTTCGCGCTGATCTGAGCCGGCACCACGAGGGTGTCGTAGTTGCCGTCGAGACTCGTGGGCTCTTCGGGCAGATTGACGGTGAGGGTCTTGCCGTTGCCGCACTCGGCGCCCTCGGCGGACGAGCCGTCGGAGGTGCACGCACTCAGCGAACCGGCGGCCAGCACAGCGACTCCCAGCGCGGCGGTGAGGGACCGGCGCCGGCCGAGACCGGCGCGACAGCGGCCAGGAACACGGGCCGAACGCGGTGTCGGGGATACGTTCACGGTGTATCGCTCCTCGGGGTGCGATGGGAGATGAGTGGAGACGCCGGGCGATCCGGCGGGGGAGTGCCGGGAGGTCAGCCCGCTTTTCGCTGTTCGAACCCGTACTGGCTCGCCGCCACGAGCTGCCGGGTGTAGGGGTCCTCCGGGCGGAAGATCACGTCCTCCGTCGCTCCCTGCTCGACGATCCGGCCCCGCTGCATCACGACCGTGTAGTCGGCGAGATGGCGTATGACGCCGAGGTCGTGCCCGATGAAGACGATCGGGAGCCCCGACCGCCGCCGCTCCGCCTCCAGCACGTTCAGGACATGGGCGCGGATGGAGACGTCCAGCGAGGAGACCGCTTCGTCGCATACGAGCAGGGCGGGGTCGACCGCGAGGGCGCGGGCGATGGCGATGCGCTGCCGCTGACCGCCGGAGAACTGGTGCGGGTAGCGCTGCCGCAGCCCCGGGTCGATGCCGACCCTGGTCAGCAGCTCGGCGACCCTCTCGGTGCGCTCGGAGCTGGTCCGTACGGCGCCGTTGACGTCGAGGCCCTCGGCCACGAGGTCGACGACTCGCATACGTGGATTGAGCGAGGCGTACGGGTCCTGGAAGACCATCTGGATCGCCCGCGGCGGCTGATACCGCCTGCGGCCCTGCGGCGGGAACACCTGCTTCCCGTCGAAGGTGATCGTGCCAGTGCTGGGGCGTTCCAGGCCGACGAGTGCGCGTGCCAAGGTCGTCTTGCCCGACCCGGACTCGCCGACCACGCCGAGTATCCGCCCTCTGCCGACGCTGAGACTGACACCGGCCACAGCCTCGACAGGAGTGGTCTTGCGGCCGAGACGTCCCGTCGAGCCGTACCGCACGCTGAGATCCCGGACGTCGAGCAGAGCCCGGGTGCCGGTGTTCGGCCCGTCCGGCTGCGGCGCCGGTGCGAGCGGCGCCGGGTCGTACGCCTGCCGGGGCTCGGAGGGGACCAGAGGGGCGGCGGCTTCGGGAGCCACCGCGTCCGCCGCGAGCAGCTCCGCGACTGCCTCCGCGTACTCAGGACCGGCGGAGTCCTCAGCGCGCATGGCCTCGAAGATGCGCTCGTCGACACCGGCGAACCGTTCCACCCGCGGTCCCAGCAGCTCCGGCGTCGATGCCAGCAGCGCCTTCGTATACGGATGGTTCGGGGCCTCGGCGATCCGCGCGGTCGGGCCCTTCTCGATGACGCGGCCGCCGTGCATGACGAGGATGCGGTCCGCCAGGCTGCCCACCAGGTTCAGATCGTGGCTGATGAAGATCATGGCCGCGCCCGTGCGGTCGCGTACGTCCCTCAGCAGCTCGACGACCTGCGCCTGGACGACGACGTCCAGGGCGGTGGTCGGTTCGTCGGCGACGACGACCGACGGCTCGCAGCAGATCGCCATGGCGATCATCACCCGCTGGCGCATGCCGCCGGACAGCTCGTGCGGGTACTGCCCGGCCCGCCGGGCAGGGTTCGACAGCCCCACCGCCTCGAAGAGTTCGACCGCACGACGTCGCCCCCGGCTGCGCGGTGTGCCCTTGTGCGCGCGGAGGATCTCGGCGACCTGGTCACCGCATGTCATCAGCGGATTGAGGGCGGCCTGGGGGTCCTGGAAGATGTAGCCGATGTCCCGTCCGCGGACCCGCTGGAGTACGGCGGCCCGGCGCCCGAGGAGTTCTTCGCCCCGGAACTGGACGGAGCCTGTCGTCTGTGCCTGTGATGGCCCCAGTCCGCACAGGGCGAGCGAGCCGATGGACTTGCCGGAGCCGCTTTCGCCCACCACTCCGAGGATTTCACCCGCCGCCAGTTCGTAACTGAGGTTCGCCACCGGCGTCGAGAGACCCTGTTGTGTCCGGATCTCGACGGTCAAGTCACGCACTGTCAGCACTGGTTCGGCACGCCGTGAGACCGGACTCCGATCGACGGTGGGCCCGCCTGAGACGTCCATGGACGTCGGCTGTCGCTGCATGCCGGTCATCATTGCGACGCTGGGACAGGAGACGTCAAGACTTGGGTGTAACTAGTTTCATCAAGCCCTCAAACGTTACCTTCGCGTTATCCGCGAAGGGGCAAAACTTGACACTTGGGTGGAAGCCCGCACCTCACAAGTGAGTTGACCCCTTGTCGAGTCGCACCGTCGTGATGTAACTAGTTACACAACTGGACGGGACAACCTCTCCGGTGATCGTTTTCCGTTCCCGGACCCGTCATCTGCGCGCTCGGGACCAGTCCCAGGAGGCTGAACAGTGATGAAGGCAGCAATAGTCGGCGGCGGCATACTCGGCACAGCTCTGGCCTACCGCCTCACGACCGAGGGAGTGGAAGTCGAGCTGTACGAGGCGGGCCGGCTCGGGGGAGGAACGTCGGCGGTGGGAGCCGGCTGGCTGAACTCCGGCGGCAAGGAGCCCTTCGCCTACCACCTGCTCAACGTCAGCGGCATGGCCGAATACGCCACGCTGGCCCGGGAGTTCGGGCACGCCCCGTGGTACCACGCGAGCGGCAACCTGAAGTGGACCACCCCGGACAAGACCGAGCAGGTGCGTGCCGACGCCGAGCGTCTGCGCTCGTGGGGGTATCCGGTGGAGCTCCTCTCACCGAAGCGCGTCACCGAGATCGAGCCGTACCTCAAGGTGCCCGGCGACGTGACACAGGTCGCGTACTACCCCTGGGAGGGCCTGGCCGACCTCACACAGCTCACCGGTGTGCTGGCGCACGCCGCCGCGGCGAACGGGGCGAGGATCCATACGAACACCCGGGTCGCGTCCCTGGTGACCGAGGGAGAACAGGTCACCGGGCTCACGCTGGCGGACGGCACCGCCGTCGACGCCGACGTGGTGGCGGTCTGCACCGGCCGCTGGTCGGACGAGCTCGTCAGGACGGCAGGCGTGGGCCTCCCCATGGCGCCGAGCCTCGGCTTCAACATCTATACGGGTCCGGCACCCGTCGTCCTGAACGCGATGGTGCACACCCCGGACGTCAACTTCCGGCCCGACGGCTCCGGACGCGTGATGGCGCGTACGAGCGAGTTCGACGACGCGGTGCCCATCGACGGTGCGGTCGACCCCGTCCCGGACATCGGCAAGGAGATCCTCGCGCGGGCGGTCAAGTACCTTCCCGGACTCGAAGGGGTCGCCATCGAAGGGGCCCGCGTCGCCTACCGTTCCATCCCCGGCGACGACCACCCGGTCGTAGGCGAGGTGCCAGGGCGTCCCGGCCTCTACCTGCTCGTCACGCACAGCGGCGGAACGATGGGGCCGCTGTTCGGCAGGCTCTCGGCACTGGAGATCGCACACGGCGAACGCGACGCACGGCTGGCCACGTTCCGCCCGGAGCGGATCGTCACGGTCTGACACCGCGCCCGCCGTCGAACCCGGAGGACCAGAGCACCGGGAAGGGAACGTGGCTGGTCGTCATTCGCCGGACCGCCGGCCCCAACGGCGGTAGAGCCGCGTCAGGCCGACGATGTCCTCACCGGCCATTCCCTCGGCGATGGCGAGCGCATAGACCGACCGCACCATCGACGCGGTGGGTGACGGGATGCCGAGCGACCGCGCCAAGTCCACGGCCAGCCCGAGGTCCTTGTCCGCGAGCCGGATCGAGAAGCGTGTGCGGCGGTCGTCGGCGACCACCCAGGGAAAACGCTTCACGAAGTGGTGGGAGCTTCCGCCGCTGCCTGCCAGCACGTCGAAGAGCCGCTGGGGGTCGACTCCCGCGGCGACGCCGACTTCGAACGCCTCGGCTGCCACCAGGACGTTCCCCATCGACATCATGTTGTTGACGATCTTGACGGTCTTCCCGGTGCCGACGTCGCCGGTATGGGATACCGAGCTGCCGACGGCGTCCAGCAGGGGCCTGCTGTAATCCAGATCGGGCTCGTCCGCGCCGACCAGAAGACCCAGCTTCCCCACGGCCGCCTCGTCCGGGCCGCCGCTGACCGCACAGTCGATCACCCGGAGCCCGGCGGCCGTGGCGAGTTCCGCGATCGAGGTCATCGTGCCGGGATCGATCGTGCTGAGTTCGAGCAGGACGGTGCCCTGGGCGGCGGATGCGACGACGCCACGGTCGCCTTCCCACGCCGATCTGACGGCGGCGGGATCCGGGAGGCTGGTGATGACGAAGCGGGCGTGAGCGACCGCTTCCACCGGGTCGGCCGCAGCGGTGACACCACCGTCCACGGCCCGCCGGGCCGCGTCGGGGTCGGGATCGTAACCGGTGACCGCGAAGCCCTCGGTGACCAGATGGCGGGCGATCGCCCCGCCCATGGCACCGAGCCCGAGGACGGCCACCGGTGTCTTCGTGTCGTCGTTCATCTCGGCTCCCCTCGACGCGTGGCGGCCTGTCATGCGATGCGGACCGCGGTGCCGTCGATGCCGGCCACCGGATCGAAGCGCCGCAGGACTTCGGGGTCGTGGCCGGGCACGATCAGCTCGGGCCCGCTCGCGAGTTCGTGGATGAGGTCGAAGGCGCCGTACATCCCGGCGAGGTCGGTGTGGATGGCGAAGGGCGCATCGTCACAGACGTTGCCGTAGAAGTGCGAGGCGTCGGCCGCGAGTACGACGGTCCCGCGGGCGGTCGCGACGCTGACCACCTGGGTCCCGGCCGTATGCCCTCCGACGAGGTGGACGCGCACGCCGGGCACCAGTTCGCTCGAACCGTCGACGAAGCGCAGGCGGCCCGCCAGGCTCAGGCTGACCAGCCGGGTGATGTCCTGTTCCTCGATCAGCCTGCGGAATTCCCCCCTGGCGGCGAACCGGCCGGTCCAGAACGCCATCTCCTCGGCCTGGACGACGAATCGGGCGTTCGGGAACGCCTCCAGTTCGCCGACGTGGTCGTAGTGGAAGTGCGACAGGACGACCCAGGGGACGGCCGAGCAGTCGGTCCCGAGCTGCGCCAGGGCCGCCGACGGTGTCCGGTGGTAGACGCGCTTGCGTTTCTCCGCCGTCTCGGCTGTGAAGCCCGCGTCGACCACGATGTCGGCCTGCGGCGTACGCACCAGCCAGACGAAATAGTCCAGGGGCGCCGAAGCGCCGCGAGGCTCCGCCGCGCTTCCGTGGAAGTACTCGCCGCGTGTTCCGCCCGGATGCTCGGCGAACTTGACCGCGTAGACCTCATGAGTGTGCGCGGAGGCACACGGCTGTTCCGTCATCGGACCTCCTCCGTGCTGAACCGGCTGTCGAGCTGCTCGAACTCCGCACGCCGCACCAGCCGTTGCCGTTCCTCCCAGGTCGCCAGAGGCGCGTCCGACAGCGGCGCCCCGTCCCGGAGCAGCCTCAACGCGTGCTGCATGCCCTCGATCCCGGCGAGGAGCGGCAGATTCGCGTGCAGCGCGATCGCGAACCCCAGTTCCTGAAGGCGCTGTTCGGACAGCAGCGGGGTCGCACCGCCCACCACGAAGTTGACGACCTGCGGTGCTCCGACCTTCGCGGCGACGGTCTCGATCTCGGCCTCCGACCGGGGGGCCTCCACGAACACGATGTCGGCGCCTGCCTCGTGGTAGGTGTTCGCGCGCTCACACGCGTCCTCGAGTCCGTTGACCGCGCGTGCGTCGGTTCGCGCCACGATCAGGGTGCCGTCGTCGGCACGTGCGTCGACCGCTGCGTGCACCTTCGCCACCATGTCCGCCGGGGCGATCACGTTCTTGCCCTCGAAGTGGCCGCACCGTTTGGGGAAGGTCTGATCCTCGATCTGGATGGCGTCCGCGCCCGCCCGTTCGAGCTCGCGCACCGTGCGGTGCACGTTCAGTGGGCCGCCGAAACCGGTGTCGGCGTCGACGATCAGCGGTACGTCGACGGCAGTGCGGATCGCCGAGACCTGGGCCGCGAGTTCGGAGAACGCCAGCAGCCCCACGTCGGGCACGGCGAGCTGGGTGTTCGCCACCCCGGCGCCCGTCACGTACACGCAGGGGAATCCGCAGTCCTCGATGACCCGTGCCGTCAGCGCGTTCGCGGCTCCCGGTACGACGAGGACCCGGCCGGAGTCGATCAGCTCCCGGAGGCGGCTCATCGGGTGCCGCCCTTCGCATGCGCGGCGGCGTTGGCTCCGGCGATCCGCCCGAACACGGCGCCGCGCATCAGGCCGGAACCGGCGGCGTAGTTGTAGTGGAAGAAGTCGCCGGCGATCTCCCCGGTCGCGTAGAGCCCGGGCATCGCACGCCCTGTCACATCGATGACGCGTGCGTCCGTGTCGACTTTGACCCCGCCGTAGGTGAAGGTGATCCCGCACGTCACCGGGTAGGCGATGAACGGTCCCTTGTCGAGGGCCTGTGCCCAGTTGGACTTGGGGGGCTGCCCGGCGGGTCGCGCCATCAGCCCGTCGAGCGTCAGCGGATCGAAGCGGGCGGCGGCGTCGGCGGCGACCGACTCGTTGAAGGCGGTCACCGTGGCCACCAGTTCCTCGGCGGGTAGGCCCAGTTTGCCTGCGAGCTCCTTCAGCGTTCCGGCCTCTACGGGTGTGCCCGTGCTGTAGCGCGGCTCCAGCAGGTGCGCGGTCTTCTCGTCGAACAACTGGTAGGCCACGCTGCCCTTCTGCGCGAGGATGGCGCTGCCGGTCTTCGCGTACGTCAGCCAGACCTGGTCCTCGCCCTCGTCGACGAAACGGCGCCCGTCGGAGTTGATCAGCAGCGAGTACGGGAACGAGTAGCGGCTCAGCTTGTCCGTCATCCGCAGATCGCCGACGGGAGGGTGGGCGGCGTCCTGAGGGCTGGCATGGCACCCGCCCCAGTGCCCGGCCGGCTGGGCACCGGCCTGGAGGGCCTGCGCCAGCATCGTGCCCATGTTGAACCTGGTGCCCCGCACCTTCACCAGGTCCCAGCCGGGCCCGAGGTAGCGCAGCCGCATCTCCGGATTGGCTTCGAACCCGCCGCTGGCGAGTACGACCGACCCGCGCACCTCCTCGAAGGCACGCTCCCTGCGGATGCGTACACCCACGACGGTCGACCCTTCCGTGACGAGGGAGGCCGCTGGGGCGTCGTACCAGATGTCGATCCCGGCGTCTTCGACTGCCTTGAACAGCGCGGCCACCAGGCCCACGCCCTCGCCCCGCACACGGATCGCACCACCCGGAGGCACGTCGTACTTGCGGTCGAGCTTGCCGGTGTCGAACAGCTTGCCGGAGGTCAGCTCCCACTCGACTCCCTTGTCGCGCATCCACTCCAGGGTCTTGAACGACCGGTCGACGACTGTCTCCACCAGCTCCCTGGGCGGGCGGTTCTGCGAGGTGCTCAGCCAGTCGTCGATGTAGCGCTCCCGTGAGTACGGGCCCACCGTCACCTGATCCAGCACCTCCTCCTCGGGGTCGGCGAGGATCGGCTTGATCGAATCCAGCCCGGAATGGACGGCGCGGAAGATGGAGCCGGAGAACCGGCTGTTGCCTCCGCGTTCCTCGAAGCTCGCGGCCTCGAGAACCAGGACGCGGGCGCCCGCCTCGTGGGCGGTCAGCGCCGTGACCAGTCCGGCGTTTCCCGCGCCGACGACGACCACGTCGTATTCTGCATTGGGCACAGCAAGTCCCCTTCTGTGAATCGGATTTCGAGCAGGAGTCAGGATTCGACGGCGACCTTTTCGGCGTGCACGCCGGCCGGCCGGTCCTCTTTGAATTCCAGGCGCGACGTCTCCGGCGCCAGGAACGCGGCGGCGGCGCTGACGACCGCGGTCGCGACCATGTATGCCGCGAACAGCCACGGCGCTCCGGCGGTGGCGGTGATCAGAGCGGTCGCGATGATCGGCAAGGGCCCCCCGAACAGGGCGCCTGCCACTTGGTATCCCATCGACAGCCCGGTGTACCGGATCGCTGTCGGGAACAGCTCGGAGAAGAAGCTGGCCTGGGTTCCGAATACGGCGGAGTGCGCGACGCCCAAGCCGATCGCCAGCGCGCCGAACAGGGCCCACCCGGACCGCAGTTCGAGAATCCAGAAGAACGGGAACGTGATGAGCGCGAGTCCGGCGAGCCCCGCGATGTACACGGGCCGGCGCCCCAGCCGGTCCGACAGCCGCGCGAACATCGGCAGGGTGATGACCTCGACGACGGCCGCCAGGCTCACGCCTATCAGGACGCTCCCCGTCGAGAACCCCAGTTGTGTCGTCGCGTAGCTCAGCACGAAGGTGGCGAAGGTGTAGAAGAAGGTGTTCGGCGCGATGTGCGCGACCATGATCAGCAGCACTCGGCGCCAGTGATTCCGCACGACCTCGACGAGCGGAATGCGCACCACCGTTCCCCGGTCCTGGGCCTCCGCGAACACGGGACTCTCGACGATCTTGACCCGGATCACGAGCCCGAAGACGACGAGTACGAAGCTGAGCAGGAAGGGAATGCGCCAGCCCCAAGAGAGGAACGTTTCCTCGGGCATGGTCGCGAACGCGTAGAACACGCCCGTCCCCAGCACGAGTCCGGCCGGCACCCCGACCTGCGGCCAGCTCGCCGCTACACCACGCCTGCCCGTCTTGGCGTGTTCGAGCGCCATCACCACCGAGCCGCCGTACTCGCCTCCCACGGCCAGTCCCTGGATGACGCGGAGCACGACCAGCAGGATGGGTGCGGCGACACCGATCGTCGCGTACGTCGGCAGCAGACCGACGAGGACCGTGGACAGGCCCATCCCCATCACGGTGACCACCAGCATGTTCTTCCGGCTCAGCCGGTCACCGAAGTGCCCGGCCAGTACGCCTCCGATGGGCCGGGCGAGCCAGCCGGTCGCGAACGTGGCGAATGCGAGAAGTGTTCCCGAGGTCGGCGATGCCTCCGGAAAATACAGCTTGTTGAAGACCAGCGCTGCCGCCGTCCCGTAGATGAAGAAGTCGTACCACTCGATGGCGCTTCCCACGAAGGTCGCTACGGCGACTCTCCGGCTCTGTTTCTGCGACGTGCCATTACCGCTCTGGGACATTGCGTGTTTCCTTCCCGGCTATGTCTTTATGGAGAACGGGTCACGGGCGGCCCCCGAGTAATCGACCATGACGTTCTGGACGAAGGTGTATTCGGCGAGGGCTTCCTCGCCTCGTTCGCGGCCGTATCCGCTGCTTTTGATGCCTCCGAAAGGAGCCTGAGCCGCGTTTGTGCGGTAGGTGTTCACCCAGACCGATCCGGCTTCCAGGCGGTCGACCACGCGGTGCACGCGTTCGATGTCCCGGCTCCAGACGGCGGCCGCGAGTCCGTATTCGACTCCGTTCGCGATTTCGACGGCCTCTTCCTCGCCGTCGAAGGGAATGACCGAAAGCACCGGCCCGAAGACCTCTTCGGAGGCGATGCGCATGCCGGGCGAGACCTCTCCGAACACGGTGGGCGCGATGAACAGTCCGTCGGCCAGGTCGGGTCCGGTGGCCGGACCGCCGCCGGTCAGGAGCGTCGCGCCTTCCTGCTTCCCCTTCTCGATGAGTTTCACAATGCGCTCGAACTGCGGGCGGTTCGCGACCGGTCCCATCTCCGTGGAGGCGTCGAGCGGGTCGCCGAGCCGGATGGCCGCGGCCCTTTTCGTGATGGCGTCGACGACCTCCGGATAGACCGACCGCTGCACGAGCAGACGTGAGCCCGCGATGCATGTCTGTCCTGCGGCGGCGAAGATCCCGGCGACCGCGCCGACGACCGCCCGGTCGAGATCGGCGTCGTCGAAGACGATGTTGGGGGACTTGCCGCCGAGTTCGAGCGTGACCGGTACGAGCCGACGGCCCGCGGACTCCGCGATTCGCGCACCGGTCGGGGTGCCCCCGGTGAAGCTGATCTTGTCGATCCCTGGATGGCCGACGAGCGCATCGCCGACCTCCGGTCCGCCGGTGACGACATTGACCACCCCGGGCGGAAGGCCGGCATCGATCGCCATACGGCCGAACTCGCATGTCGTCACCGAGGCGTGCTCCGACGGCTTGACGACCACGGTGTTCCCCGCTGCCAGGGCGGGCGGAAGCTTGTTGGCGAGCAGTGCGATGGGGGAGTTCCACGCGGTGATCAATGCGGCCACACCGTGCGGACGGCGGCGGGTGAAGTCGAACAGCCCCGGATTGTCCAGCGGGATCGTCCGCCCGTAGAGCTTGTCCGCGTATCCCGCGAAGAAGCGCAGGTTCCGGGCCGCGAATCCCATTTGATTGCGTGTCTCGCGGATGACCTTGCCGTTGTCGGTGCTCTCCATCCGTGCCATCGCGTCCGCCTCGGATTCGAGCCGGTCCGCCAACGCGTGCATGAGACGAGCGCGTTCGGCTCCGGAAGAAGAACTCCAGCCTCCTTGAAAGGCGCGCCGGGCCGCATTCACCGCACGGTCGACGTCCTCGTGTGTGGCTTCGGGAAATGTCGCCCACACCTCGCCTGTGTACGGGTTGACGGCGTCACGTCGTGTGTCGCTTTCGGCCGGCTTCCCGTCGACGATCATCGTCGCGTTCTTCACTGCTTCTCCCTGTGTGCGGCCGCGTCCCGTTCCGAGGTGGAATCGCCTTCGGCGCTCTCGCCCCGCAACACCTCGCGGACGTGGGCCTGCGCGGCTTCGAGGTGTTCGGCCATCGCCGCGGCCGCGGCGTCGGCGTCGCGTGCGCGCAGGGCCTGATAGATGCGGCAGTGTTCGGCGTAAGCGGCCTGGGCGCGGCCGGGGTTCTGGCTCGATCGCGCGCGTGCGAGCTGGTATTGGGTCGTGACACCGCGCACGGTGTCCATGAGTTTCGGATTGCCGCTCATGGCGACGACTTGCTCGTGGAAATCCAGATCGCGCGGATAGGGATGTCCGGTCTCGCCCAGCGCGTCCTTCGTTCGCATCAAGAACGCCTCAAGCTCGTCGAGGGAGGCGTCGTCCGCCCGGACCGTGGCGAAGCGGGCAGCCGCGCATTCCAGCGTGGCCCGTACTTCGAGAAGATGGTCGACGGCCTCCATGTCGAAGGACGCCACGAACGCCCCACGGCCGGAGACGCTTATGACCAGCCCCTCTCCCGCCAGCGTCTGCATCGCCTCACGGATCGGGGAACGGCTGATCTTGAGCCTGTCCGCGAGTTTGATCTCGTTGATCCGCTCGCCGGCAGCGAGTTCCCCGGACAGGATCATCTGCCGGAGTATCGTCACCACGTCCTCCGCGAACCTCCGCGGACGGAACATGGGGTCCTCGACTCCAGGCGGGTTTCCCGCACTTCGCCCCGATTCCATGTCTTCTCCGTTTCCTGTCATTCGAATTCGGCTTCCGCGTCTGCGGCCGTCAGTTCTTCGTCGAAGGGATAGACGGTTCCCTTCATCAGGCGCCGGGCCGTGCGGACCACGCCGACCGACCTGATCGCCGGAGCGTCGTCCGCCGGCGAATCGACATCTGAGACGGCCTCGACTTCGCCCAGCGGGTGGGCGATCCGAAGGGCCTTTCCGCAACCGTCGGTGCGGGCGGCCGCGTTGACGACCGTTCCGGGAATCCTTGCCGCGGCCGCCAGGCAGAGCGCCGCCGTCATCGGCAGCGCACGGTGGACGGCGCCCATCGACACCGCGACCACGTCGAGATCGGCGACGGCGACATCGCCGCCCGGCGCCACGAGGACGATCCTGGGCACGGCCGGAGACAACCGGGCGGCGTCCTCGGCCCGTTCGACGGACCCCATGAGCCGCGCCGCCGCCCCGCGCACCGACTCGATACGCTCCAGCAGTTGTTCATCGGCGTTCATCTGCGCCACCGTCCGCGCCCTCGTTACGACGTCGAGGTCCGCGGCCAGAGCGAACACGAACGCGCTGGCCGCGTCGACGACCGAGACCCGCAGCCGCCCCTCGGGAAGGTCGAGCACATCGAGTCCCCGGCCGGTGGGAAGCAGCCGGCCCGTGACCGAGCCAGCCGGGTCCTGGTAATGCGTCGCGATCGGCGCTCCCGGCCGCGGCACCCCCGCTACGCGCTGCGTACCGTGGGTCCGTACGCGGCCGTTCTCGACCGGGACTTCGGCCTCGACCCACACGTCGGTGTTGCGGTTGAAGAGGAGCACGCTGGTCACCGGCGAGACCGCGGGAACAAGGCCCTCGTCCACGGCGAACGCCGCCACCGCCGTCGTCAGGTTGCCGCAGTTCCCCGACCAGTCGACGGTGGGGGAGTCGACGCCGACCTGACCGAACCAGTAGCTCACGCCCGAATCCGGTCCGGGCTCGACGATCATCACCTTGCTGGTACTCGAGTACGTACCGCCGAGCCCGTCGATCTGCATCGGGTCCGGACTGCCCATGAGGTCGAGGACCAGCGCGTCACGCCGCGGGCCCGGCGGCGGCACGTCGCGGGCGTGCAGGAACACGCCCTTGCTCGTACCGCCCCGCATCAGGACCGCGGGCACGCCCCCGCTCACGACGTCTCCGATCGCTGGTCGAGCAACCGGACGACCGCGGTGTGGTAGTTGTCGCCGAGTCCATGCTCACAGAGGCGGCCGAGCAATGAGTGCGCCAACGTGGCTGCCGGAAGGGCGACACCGAGTTCGGAAGCCAGATCCAGCGTGTAGCCGACGTCTTTTCGCATGTACGACGCGGGGAACACCCCTGTGGGGTGCTCATCGGGCAGCAGCGCGGAACGCCCGTGGTTCTCGAGTACGAAGCTGGCGGCCGAGCCGCCTCCGAGTACGTCGAAGAGGACCTCGTCGGAGACGAGACCGCTGCGCCGGGCGAGAGTGACCGCTTCCGCCAGCGCGACGACGGTCTCGAACACCACTGTGTTGTTGAGCAGTTTGAGCAGTGCCCCGGCCCCCGCGGGACCGCAGTGGGTGATCTCCGTGCCCATCATGCGCAGGAAGGGCTCCGCGCTCGCATAGTTCTCGGCGGTGCCGCCCGCCATGATCGCCAGCGTTCCGTCGGCGGCAGCGCGCCGCGTACGGGCGACCGGTGCGTCCAGGAAGCCCACGCCCCGCTCGGCCAGGCGCCGATGAGCCTCGCGTGCGACCCCGACGGGTGTGGTCGAAAGGTCTACGACCAGGGTCCCCGGGCGGGCGCCGGCGAGGACGCCCCCGTCGTCATAGAGGACCGACGCGACCTCGTCGCCTCCGGGCAGCGAGAGGAACACCAGGTCCGCTTTCGCCGCCACGTCTCCTGCCGACGTAGCGGCGACGGCACCCGAGGCGACCAGCGAAGCGGCGTTGCCCGGCCGAGCGTCGAACACGGTCAGCGGCAGATCGCTCTTCCGCGACACGTTCAGGCACTGCCTGGACCCCATCACCCCGAGGCCGATGAAGCCCAGGCGGTCGATCGTTGCCGAATCCGCGCTTGTCATTCCGGGACCTCCCTGTGATCGGCGAGGCGTCGTCGTCGATGAGCGGGCGCTGATCGCCCGGCCAGGCATCGGTGTTCCGCCGATCGTTGACGAGACCGTAAGCCTGATGACAGTCGTCTGTCGACAGGCGACAGGGAACTTTCTTTCGCTTGGTCCGATTTCGACGCCGCGTGACGGGCCGAGGACTCCGGGCAGCGGACGCGCGGCCGATGTCCGCCCAGGGCGTTGTCGAGTGAGCTGGCGCGCTTTGTCTCGCGGTCCCTCGTTCGGCTCGGCCGGGCATGCGGAGCCCGCCCCGGGGGCATCGCCGCCGCCCCAACTCGCCGAAGCTCTGGGTCCGTTCGCCTATCGGGTTTCGATGGCTGCTCCTGGCGGTGTCTCAGACGGCCCTGGCAGAACTACCGACGGCGCGTGTCATCGCGGGCACTTCGACCTCGGCGGCCTGTCCCGAACCGGGAGCCATCCCCAACTCATTGCCGATAGCGGCGTACTCCCGCTCATGACGGATGCAAGTGCTATGTCACGGTTCGGTTCGTCCTGCAACCATTCGAAGTTCCCGCATGTCGCAAGTTGGTACATGAGTCAACCAACTTGATGCCGTGGGAGCTTCCTTGTCGTTCTGCTTCAATCCGTCACTTTTCCGGCCTCGGCCCTCGCAGCCCTGTGGGCCTCTCGCGGCGATCCGACTCTTCATCATCAACAGCCCGGCGAAAGGCCGCTCATGAAGCGAACGATCACGTTGATCACCGCGCTGGTCGTCACCATGCTGGCGCCGACACCGGCGCATGCCGCGGTCAAGAGGGCCAAGCCCCCGCTCAGTTGCGAGTCCCGGACGTTCACTTCCAGCCCCGGCCCGCGCTTCAACGACCCGGAGGACCCCGCCGCCCAGATGAAGATCATGGGCCCGATCATCGAGTCGATCAACAGCGCAAGCTGCGGGCAGACCATCCGCGTCGCCATGTACTCGATCAGCAGCGCACACCCGGGCCCGGAGTTCGCCGCAGCCCTGATCGCCGCGCACCAGCGCGGCGTCATCGTCAAGGCGCTGATGGACGCTCACAGCGACAACTCGGTCTGGCAGTCGCTGGTCGACGAGTTGGGCAACGACCCGCGGGCCTCCAGCTTCGCCGCCATGTGCCCGGGCGGCTGCCTGACGCACTACGCCGGCTCCTCCCTGCACGCGAAGTACTACATGCTCAGCGGCGGGAGCGACGCGAACAGGACGGTGACCGTCAGCAGCGCCAACCCCACCTCGGCCCAGGCCAGCACGGCGTGGAACAGCAGCGCCACAGTCAAGGGCAACGTCGCCCTGTACAACTCCTACGTCGGCTACTTCGGCGCCATGGCCAAGGGAGCGCTCAACGGCACGGGCCCGCTGGCGCCCGACTACTACAGTTCGGCCGCCGCCACCGCCGCCAGGAAGCTGTCCCCGCCCTCCTACCAGTGGCCCAAGGCACGCTCCAAGAGCGACACTTGGGTCGACTTCCTGAACAACGTCAAGGCGCTTACCACGATCAACATCGCCATGTTCCAGTGGACCGCTCACGGGCAGCCGGGCGACCGGAACTATCTGGAGCTGCCGAAGAAGCTGGCGGGCCTGGCACGTACCGGTGTCAAGATCCACATTCTGATCACCGCCGGAATGGTCGACGACAGCGTGCAGGACTACCTGAGGAACCGGCCGAACATCGCCGTGCACGACACCACCCGCGACACCGACGTCAACGGCTACGCCCGGCACTACACCCACGACAAGTACATGATGGTCAGCGGCACTTACGCGGGTACCGCCAACTCCAAGCTCGTGTTCGTCGGTTCCTCGAACTGGACGAGCAACGGCGTCTGGCACAACGACGAGTCGGACCTGAAGCTCGTCGGCCGCTCCGCCTACGACACGTTCATGACGGACTGGCAGGACCAGTACGCCCGCTGCTGCGGGACCGCGGGGCGCCAGTCGATCGCCGAGGACCGCGCCGAGAACACGGCGCGAGAGATTCCGATCGACCCGAGCCAGGCCCGGGAATAGGCATCGTCGGCCGAACGCCTCCACGCCCGCCGGCGTGCCGCTCCCCGGAGCCTTTCCGGGAGACCTGAACCGGGGCTTCCGGGCACGTGACTTCCGTCGATCAGCGCGGGCAGACCGGCGGACCGCCCAGTTCGCCGATGAGACGCCGGTACGTTTCGAAGGCCGGCTTGGGGGTGTAGTCGTCGCGCAGCAGACCGAAGCGGTGGAAGAGGCCCTCGGCGGTGCTGTCGGCGTCTCGCAGGGCGAAGAACGAGTATCCGTCGATGTTCAGGTCGTCGGAGAGGGCGGCCACGGTCCGCACGACGGTCTCGAGGACCGTGGCCTGCTGCTGTTCACTGCGGCCCGGACCGGTGGGCCAGCCGTTCTCGCAGATACGGATCGCGACGCTGCCGGTGATGCCTGCCTTCGGCAGGTCCGTGCGCCGGAACATGGTGAGGACCGCAGTGACCGCTTCCGCCAACTGCTCAGTGGCGATGGGACGGAACACGTCCGGGAAGAAGTCCAGGCCGACGTAGTCCAGGCTCTGCCGGAAGCGGTCGTCGGCCAGGGCGCCTAGCTCGGACCAGAAGGTGTCGTCCGGATCGAAGGTCGGCACCGCGTTGAAGCCGACCGCCAGGCTGTGGCCCAGGGCCAGGGCCTCCTGCTTGGCCGCGACGACTCCTTCGACGAGCGCGTTCAGAACGTTGGGAGTGCTGCCGTCGACCACGGGAAGGTCGGCATTGGGCTCTTCGCAGATCTGGACGGATGCCAGCCGCGGCCCACCGGCGCGAACGGCCTCGCGGACGAACCCCGGCCACCCCTCCAACTCGCCGGACGGCTCACGGAATTGCAGTACGAGATCCAGCTTTCTGCCCCGTTGCGCATACGTCGCGGGATCGGTGGGCGTGGGCGGTTCCAGCGGTGTCACAGTGGGGGCGAAAGACTGATAGGCGCGCACCCGCAGGGTGGCTGCGTCGCCTTGGAGGGCGTCGAGCGCCTCGGTGATGCGGTCCGGCACATCCGGGCGGACCGGGTGGACGATGCCCTTGTCGTCGCCCAGAAGCCCACCGGGATAGATGCCGAAGTGCAGAGCCATGCGTACTCACCTCGGAAATCTTGGTGTCACTGCAAAATTGTGGCGACACTATCATCTGGGCATGGGCCTTCGAGAGATCAAGAAGCAGCAGACCCGCACGGCGATCGCCGACGCCGCCCTGCCTCTCTTCCTGGAGCACGGCTTCGACCAGGTCACGGTCGCCGCGGTGGCACAACGCGCAGGCGTCTCCACCAACACCGTCTTCAACTACTTCGTCACCAAGGAAGACCTCCTCTTCGACCGTCAGGCAGAAGTAGAGGGCCATCTCGCCACGTTGGTGCGAAACCGTGCTCCCGGCGCCTGCCCAGTGGAGACCATCCGCGACGACCTGCTGACCGCCTTGCGGCACGAAGACCCCGCCCTCGGGCTCCACTCCGACGCGCCCCGGTTCTGGCAGGTCATCCACGACAGTGCCGCGCTGCGCGCACGCGAACGCGAGATCAGCGAACGCGCCGAGGCCATGCTGGCGACCGCCCTGGCCGAACACCCGCCGACCGCCTGGCAGAACCAGGGCGACTCCCCGATGCTGACGCTTCTCGCAGGGGCCGTCGCCGGCACACACCGGGCCGCCTTGCGTGAACTGCAACGACGGATCTTGTCAGGCGAGCCGCCCGCCGACGCCCGCGACACCGTCGCCACGGCGGCAGGCCAGGCATTCAACGTGCTGTGCTCCGGACTCCACACCGCCGCCGGCCAGGCATCGCAGGAGCCAGGACGCCCTCGATAACCTCACGGCCCGGCCAGGGCCTTCAGGCAGTTCCAGTCAGGTTCCAATAGGCATCGAAGTCGGGCGGGACGCGGCGAGGACGAACCCTGCTGGCGTTCCCGTTGTGCCCCCGCTACTCGCCGCCGTCGCAGACGCTCAGCTCGCCGTGTCTGGAGAACAGGCCGGGAAGGTCCCTCGGCCGGTCGCGAAGCTCGGCGTCGAGGAAGCCGATCGTCAGCTCGTTGATGATGCGGTTGCCTTCGGTACGCCCGAGGCTGCCGACCAGCGACGGCACCGGCGGCATCCACAGGGGCGCGTCGGTGAAGGTCTTCAGAGCGCGCGGCCTCGACGGCCGCCCGGGATAGGGGTGTTGTGGTGGTCGCCCAGTGGTCGCCCAGTGCCTGGGCGACCAAGGGTGATGGGCTTTCGGGGGCGCTTTGAGGTGCTTTCAGGAAGTGCCGGCACGGACGCGGCCGGCACGGGCACCGGACTCGATCGCCTGGCTGATACCTGCCGCAGCGGCCCTCATTCGGGGTGGATGAGCCGTGTCTCGTACGCGAAGACCACGGCCTGCACCCGGTCGCGCAGCTCCAACTTCGTCAGAATCCGGTTGAGATGGGTTTTGACGGTGGCCTCGGCGAGGTGGAGCGCGGCGGCGATCTCGGCGTTCGACAGGCCGCGGGCTACCTCGATGAGCACTTCGCGCTCGCGTGCCGTGAGCCTCTCCAGCCGGTCGTCCTCCACCGTGCCGCCGTCGGCGGGCAGTTGGTGGGCGAAGTTCTCCAGCAGACGGCGGGTGATCCGCGGGGAGACGACCGCGTCCCCCGCGGCGACGCTGCGGATCGCCGCGAGCAGCTCTTCGGGCAGCGCGTTCTTCAACAGGAAGCCCGATGCCCCGGACTTGAGCCCCGCGAAGGCGTGTTCGTCGAGGTCGAAGGTGGTGAGGATGAGCACCCGGGTCTGCCGGCAGTCCCGCGTGATGCGTGCGGTCGCCTCGATTCCGTCGGTGCCGGGCATGCGTACGTCCATCAGCACGACATCGGGGTTCGACTGCCGTGCCAGGCGCACGGCTTCGGCGCCGTCACCGGCCTCGCCGACCGGTTCCATGTCCGGCTGTGCCTCCAGCACCATGGTGAAGGCCATGCGCAGCAGCGGTTCGTCGTCGGCGAGCAGGACGCGGATCGTCACGCGGTACCGTCTCCCGCCGTGCCGAGGCCGAGCCGCGCCGACACCCGCCAGCCGCCGCCGTGCGGAAGAGGGCCCGCCTCCAGCGTCGCCCCGTACGCGGCCGCGCGCTCCCGCATGCCGGGGATTCCGTGCCCGGACGGTGAGCCGCCCGCCTGCGCGGTGCGGCCGGCGTCCGCCCCGTCGTCGGTGACCTCGACGGCGACCGCCTCGGCGGAGCACCGCACCCGGACTTCGGCGCGAGTGCCCACCGGGGTGTGCTTGAGGGCGTTGGTCAACGCCTCCTGCACCAGGCGGTAGACGGTCAGTTGGGCGGCGGCGGAGACGGGAGTGGGATCGCCCGTCTGATCGAGGCGGGTCGGCAGTCCGGCCGCCCGCACCTGATCGGCGAGAGACTCCAACTGCGCGATGCCGGGCATCGGATGGCGCAGCGCGTCAGGTTCTTCCGCCCGCAGCACTCCGAGGAACCGCCGCATGTCGGTGAGGGCCTGCCGTCCCGTACCGGAGATCTGCCGCATGGCGGCGGTCGTCGTATCGGGTGAGCGGAACTGGGCGAAGACCGCGCCGTCGGCGAGTGCGACCATCACGGACAGGTTGTGGCTGACGATGTCGTGCATCTCGCGGGCGATACGGGCCCGTTCGTCCGCGACCGCGAGCCGGGCCCGCTGGTCGCGTTCACGCTCCAGACGTACGGCCCGGTCCTCCACGGACGCGAGGTGGGCACGCCGTGTCCGCACGTTCGTACCGATGACGGCGGCGGCGACGGCCATGGCGGTCAGGCTGACGATGTCGCCGACGACTCTGCCCTCGGGCGCCCAGCTCAGGGAGTTCAACACGATGCCCGCTTCGAGAACGGCAGCGGCCAGCAACGTGCGGCGCCGGTCGCAGTACGCGGCCACCGTGTAGAGAGCGATCAACAGCGCGACGTCAGCCGCGAGTTGAACGTCGGCGAGCCACTGGGCGAACGCCGCGGCGGCCACCGCGGCGAACACGGCCAGCGGCGCCCGCCGACGCCACACCAGGGGCACCAGCAGCCCCGCCTGGAGGGCCAGGAACCACGGATGGTCGCTCAGGTCGTCGCGGATGAAGACGCAGGTCGGGACGGAGACCACGGCGACCAGCAGCGCGTCCACCGCCGTCGGCGACAGCCGGGTACGTTCCCGCAGCAGCCGGAGACCACCGGTCAGGGCGGCCCGCGACCGTACGGGGGGTGCTGCGACCGTCATCACGCGTCCCGCCGCTTCAGCGTCACGGCGGCTGCGGCGAGCGCCACGGCCGCGTACAGGCACAAGACCGCGAAGCCGGTCCACGGGGCCAGCGAACCGGGCCCGGGATGGAGGACGGTGACAGCGCGTCCGGCGTTGTTCGGCAGGTACTCGCCGATGGTCTCGGCCCAGTGGGCCGGGAGAGTCTTGACGACTTCCGGCACGACCAGCAGCAGACCGAAGACGGTGGTCGTGCCGCCCGCCGTGTTGCGGATCAGCGCGCCGATGCCGACGCTCAGCAGCCCCAGCATCGTCAGATACAGACCGTTGCCGAGGACGACACGGGTGACGCCGGGATCGGCCAGCGAGGTCCCGATGCCCGTGGGTTTCAGCAGGTCCTGGCTGACCACGAAAGCCGCCAGGGACGCGGCGGTCATCAGGACCCACACCACCGTTCCGTACACGGCGGCCTTGGCCCACAGGACCGGAAGACGGCGCGGCACGGCGGAGAGCGTGGCACGGATCATGCCGGTCGAGTACTCGCCCGTGATCACGAGAACACCCAGTACGCCTATTGCGAGTTGGGCCAGGTAGTAGCCGACCAGGCTCAGTGCGGCCGGTTCGTAGGCCGCCCGCTCGGCCGCGGTCAGATCCGGCCAGCGGTCGGCGGTGACTTCCGCGAAGAGAGGTCCCAGCCCGACCATCGCGATCGTCGCGGCGACCAGAGTGAAGAAGGTCGAGCGCACGGTGCGGAGTTTGACCCACTCGGAGATCAGAACCCGGGCCTGGGTGACATGGCCGTGCGCGGACCGGGGACGGGGGAGGGCATCGGTGCCGGTGCTCATGCCGCACTCCCTTCGCCGCCGGTCCGGCCTGTCGCGCCGACGGTGACCGGCCTGGCGGTCGCGTACTCGACGGCATCGCGGGTGAGTTCCATGAACGCCTCCTCCAACGAAGCCTGCCGCGGGGTCAGTTCGCAGAGCGCGATCCCGTTGTCGGCGGCGATCCGGCCGATCCGCTCGCCGCTCAGGCCGGTTATCTCCAGTGCTCCGCGGGCGTACGAGGTCACGGTCACCTGTGGACCTGCCAGCAAAGTACGCAGCCGGTCCGTCTCGTCGGTGCGTACGTGCACCGAATTGCGCGCCGCGTTCCGCGTGAACTCGTCGACCGAGGTGTCCGCGATCAGCCGCCCGCGCCCGACCACGATGAGGTGCTCGGCGGTCAGCGCCATCTCGCTCATCAGGTGCGAGGAGACCAGAACGGTGCGGCCTTCGGCTGCCAGCCCCTTGAGGAGGTTGCGGATCCAGAGGATGCCCTCGGGATCGAGGCCGTTCACCGGCTCGTCGAGGACGAGGGTGGCGGGGTCGCCGAGCAGGGCGCTCGCGATGCCGAGCCGCTGGCCCATGCCCAGCGAGAAGCCGCCGGCTCGTCTGCGGGCCACCCCCCGCAGACCGACGATGTCGATCACCTCCTCCACCCGGCTACGGGGTATGCCCGTGGTGGCCGCCAGAGAGAGCAGATGATGGAACGCGGAACGGCCGGTGTGGACCGAGCGCGCCTCCAGCATCGCGCCGACCTCGTGCAGCGGTGCGCGGTGCGCGGCGTAGCGCTTTCCGTTGACCGTGACGTGACCTGCGGTCGGGGCGTCCAGGCCCAGGATCATCCGCATCGTGGTGGACTTCCCGGCGCCGTTCGGCCCGAGGAATCCGGTGACGGCGCCGGGCCGTACGGTGAAGCTGAGATCCGCGACGGCGGTCTTGTCTCCGTAGCGCTTGGTGAGCGCGTGAGCTTCGATCATTGAGATTCCTCGTCGGGGGCGGGAGTTGGATGACTCCCAAGCTAGATTTCGCGGCCCGGCGAGCGCGTGAGCCCACAGGCTGGACTCCCCGGCGAAGAACTGCATCCACGGGTGGAGCCCTGCTACGCCTTGAGGCTGGTCGTGAGGGAGAGCGGTCCGCCCATTGCTCCGCCGACTACTGCCCGGCAGCTCTCGCCGTGGGTGCCTGGGAGTCCGTTGCCGTTCCACTATGGCTATAGTAGTAGCACCGTAGTGGTTTCCCTGAGATCTTCAGGGCAGCGGCATCGTGAGAGATCGCACCGGGAGCGAGGACATGGCATGAGTGAGCGGCGAGTGATCGTGGTGGGCGCCGGGCCGACGGGCCTGGCCCTCGCGGCCGAACTGGCGCTGGCGGGAGTCCGCTGCACCGTGCTGGAGAAGCGAGGCGCGGCGCCGAACATCACCCGTGCGTTCGGAGTGAGCGCACGGACGTTGGAGCAACTGGACGCGCGCGGGCTCGCCGACGAAGTGATCTCAAAAGGCAACAAGGTGCCCAGGGCGCAGGTCAACGTAGACGTGTCCATCGACTTCACGCGGCTGGACAGCCGTTACAACTTCATGTTGATCGTGCCTCAGAGCGGCACTGAAGCGGTGCTGGAACGCAGGTGCCACGAGCTCGGTGTGGAGGTCCAGCGGGGGGCCGAGGTGACCGGCATCGACCAGGACGACGACGGTGTCGATGTCCGGATCGGCGGTCCGGGAGGCGCCAGGACGGAACGCGCCGCGTACGTGGTGGGTTGCGACGGTGCGCACAGCGCGGTCCGGGACCGGCTCGGGGCGCGGTTCGTCGGCGAACAGTACGACGTCCACTTGGCCCTCGCCGACGTCCGTCTCTCCAGTCCACCCGACGAGTTCGTCTTCGGCCGCACGAACGAGGCCGGAATCCAGTTGCTCATCCCGTTCGGCGACGGCTACCACCGCTCCATCTCGTTCCTGCACGGAGCGGCATCCACAGATCAGCCGCTCACGCTGGACGAGGTCCGTGAGGCGACTCGGCAGATCGCGGGAACCGACTACGGAATGACCGACATGCGGTGGGCCGCGCGGTTTCACAGCGAGCGCCGGCAAGCCGAGCACTACAGGTTCGGCCGGGTCCTGCTCGCCGGGGACGCCGCTCACGTCCATTCCCCGGCGGGGGCGCAGGGCATGAACACCGGGATCGGCGACGCCATGAATCTCGGCTGGAAACTCGCCGCCACGCTGCGGGGGACAGCGCCGTCGTGGCTCCTGGACACTTACGAGTCCGAACGCCATCCGGTCGGAAGCCAGGTACTGAAGATCACCGACCGCATGTTCCGGCTCGTCATGGTGAAGTCGAAGCTCGCCCAGAGGCTCGCACGGGCCGGGATGCGGACGGCCCTCGGCATCGAGGCGGTACAGCGGGTGCCGCGCTCGTTCCTGTCCGGGATCGGCTTCTCGTACGCTCCGCACGCTCCCCAGGGAGACAAGCCGCACAAGCTGGTCGGCAGGCGTGCACCGGAGACGGTGGTGCAAGGCACACGGCTGGCGGAGGCTCTACGCTCCGGGCGGTTCGTGTTGATCGACCACACCCACTCCGGCGCCGCCGCCGAGGTCGCAAAGGCCCACTACGGCGACCGTGTCGACACGCTCGCAGGAGGACCCGAGAGGGGGCGACGGGGCCGCGCGGCCGCGGGTGCTCCTGGTCCGCCCGGACGGTTACATCGCGTGGGCCAGGGACGACTCGTCCCCCGATCTGGCGGACTCCGTGAACGGGGCTCTTGCCGCGTGGTGCGGCACTCCGGCGGGCGCGACATGACGCTCGGACGCGCGTCCGTCTTCGAGGCAGAGGGCTGGGGCCGCCCTCAACCGCGGCGCTGCTTGGGCTTTCGGCGTACGGGAGTGACGCCCGGCGAGTCCGTCTCCAGGACCAACTCGAGCATGGCGCGGGTGATTTCGCCGGGACTCCGCCCTCCCATCGTCTGCGGCATCACCAGGGAAGTGAACAGCACACCGTTGTAGAAGGCGTTGAGCAGCTCGACATCCTGACGTGACGGCTCGTCGCCGCCGTTGATATGTGCCTCTTGGGTGAGCTTCATGGATTCGTCGGTGATACGGGCGAACTCTCGCCGCAGTTCGGGTCTGCGAGTGCTCTCCAGCGACAGCTCGAACATCGTGAGATAGCGCCCGGGAAACCGGCTGAGAGCCTGATCGACGACGCTGCTCAGAAGCTCGATCGTGTTCGTCTTTCCCGGCTCCCGAGTGTGTTGCGCGCGCACTTCCTCGATCAACGCGAAGTGAAGTTCGACGATCCGCCGAGCGGTCGCACCGAGCAGCGCCTCCCGTGAGCGGAAGTAGTTGGACGTCGTCCCCCGCGGCACTCCGGCCTCTTCGTCCACCGCGCGGTGCGAGAGACCGTGCAGGCCGTCGCGTTGAACGATTTCGACGGCGGCGTCGGTGATGTCGTCACGTCGCTGCTGGTTGCTCGGTGGCACGCGGTGATCCTCCGGGTCTCAATCCACTACCGCGATAGTACTACGGCTGCATCTTGGAGCCGCGAGAGCCGAGCGGTCCCGCAAGCGATGTCAGACGACGCGAGCGTGGCTCCCGGCATTTCACCGAACTCGGCGCCGTACGTGTTCAGTTCGGTCAGACAGCGCCCGCAGCGACGACGGTCATATCGCCGTCAGTCGCCTCGCCACACGTTGTCGAAGGCCGCTTGCTCGATTGCACGCCGTTGCCGCATGGCCTCCAGTTCCCTCACCGCGTCATGGGCCGCGGCGAGGACGATCTCCACCGCGTCGTCGGCCCCGGTCGGTGCGTCCCGGGTCTCCGCGCCGCCGATCCCGGCAGCCGTCGCGAGTGCGGAGAACACCGGCTCCTTGGATGCCCAGCGCTCCCTCGCCCGGCGCCGGTCGAGAGAGTCGGTCAGCGTCAGCCGTCCGGTTCGGAAAGGTGCCCAGCGGCGACGTTGCCGCGTGAGAAGTTTTTCCGCCTCAAGAGACGCCAGATAGGTCGAGGCCAGGCCGTTGCCCCGGCGCCACAGCCAGTCGGCGACCGACTCGTACGGTGCCTTTCGCACGATCGACGCCGCAGCCTCGTCCAGCAGGTGATCGGATGGGGCCGTCCCCTGGTCGCCCGGCATGACCTGGGCGCCGTCCAGCCTGATGGTCCCCGCGGCCAATAGGTCGATCAACTCGGCTCCCGCCAGCGCGAGCGACAGGTCGCCTTGCTCCAGAGGGCGACCGGGTGCCACGTCCACGGCGATGATCATCAGGTCGCGGGGTGTGGTCATAGCGGCTCCCTGCCAGGGACGGTCGGCAAGCGTGCCCGCAGGTTCACCAAGCCGATCGCGCAGCGCTTCCAGTCCGGTTCGCCGTCCAGCTCTTCCTCCGCCGTGCGGCCGTCGAGAGCTGCATGCCTCGTCTGCGCTCCCGTCTCGCTCGCACGTCCACGATGGCACGGCCGTACGTGCTTCGCTCACTGCGCCGATCCGAGTGGCATCCGGATCACGAGCCGGTCTGTCGCTGGTCGGGCCAGTTGACCGGAGGCCCTCCGCACACGAACTGCATTGCCTGGTCCGAGGGCGATGCTCCCGGAGCACGGAACATCGCCTTGCCGAAATCCCATGACTGCATGAGGCAATGTGCTCATCCCCTTGACGGGTGGCTCGGTGCGCACTAGATACTCCGTATGCGGAATATATCCGAGATCCGATCTCTCCTGACCCGTAGCGTCGGTCGGAGCTGTGCTGTCATCTCAGTGACGCTCGCGTTGTCTCTCCTCGTGGTGGCGCCCGTCAGAGCCGACGGGGAAACGTCGCGAGCTACTGCGGAAGGGGGCGGCATCGCACCCGTGCTGGCGTGCGAGGAGCTGGTGTCCGAGTTCAGCCTTCCCAGCGGCGACGTGAGCGTCGTCAGCGCGGTCCCTGTTCAGGAAGGCGACCCGGAGGCTCATTGCCTGGTTCGCGGCACGGTCGAGCCCGCCGTCGACTTCGAGCTCAAGCTCCCGCTGCGCGGCTACCACGGCCGGTACTTGCAGTACGGGTGCGGCGGTTTCTGCGGCGGCGTCGAATCCCCGGTCCTGAAGGGCTGTGCAGCCGAAGACGGAGGAGCGGCCGTGGCCGCCACCGACGACGGGCACCGGGCGCCATCGCTGGACGGAAGCTGGGCAGCGAACGACCGTGCGGCGCGTGACGACTACTTCTACCGCGCCCCGCACGTCGTCGCGCAGGCCGGCAAGCGGCTCATCGAGAGGTTCTACGGCGACCGCCCCCGGCATTCGTACTTCACCGGATGTTCGAACGGCGGCCGCGAGGCGCTGATCCTCGCGCAGCGCTATCCGTCGGACTTCGACGGGATCGTCGCGGGCGCTCCGACAAGTCACCTCGGGCCGCTCTCGATCTACACCGCCTGGCTGGTCCGCACGAACAGCGGGCCGCACGCGTTGCGCCCCGACCAGATCCCGGCCCTGCATCAGGCCGTGCTGGACGCCTGCGACGGGCTCGACGGACTGGTCGACGGGTCGTTGGAGGATCCGCGCGACTGCCGGTTCGACCCCGCGGACGCGGGCTTCTCGGCCGGACAGTCCCGCCTGATCCGGAAGCTGTACCGGGGACCACGCGACGAGCAAGGCCGGCGTCTCTATCCCGGTGGGCAGCCGTACGGATCCGAGTCGAACTGGGTCCCGTGGCTTGCCGCTCCGCCCGACTTCGGACCCACGGTCGCCGAGCGGCTGGCTGACGGCCTCCTGAAGTACACGATGTACCCGATCGGTTCGCCGGCGTCGTCAGTGGCCGACGTTCCCTTCACGGCCCGGGAGGTCCGCCGGATCAGCGTCGAGGGCAGGAAGACGCACGCCATGAACCTCGATCTCTCGCGGTTCCGCGCCGCAGGCGGAAAGCTCATCCTGTGGCACGGCTGGGCGGACCAGGGCATCCCTCCGACGACGACCGTCGACTACTACCGTCGTCTCGGGAGTCCCAAGGCCTGGGCGCGGCTGTTCATGGTGCCGTCGGTCGGGCATTGCAGCGGAGGCGACACCTTGAACACGTTCGACGCCTACCCGGCAGTCGTGGACTGGGTCGAGCGGGGTGACGCGCCCCGCGTGGTCATCGCCGAGCGACGGTCCCCGACGGGCGCGGTGGAACGAACCCGGCCGGTGTTCCAGTACCCGTACCGGGCTCGGTACGACGGCACGGGCGACGTCGACGATGCAGCGAACTTCCGCCCCGTGAGCCCGGGCGTCGATCACCGGGACCGCATCGACTGGGTGGGGGAGTACCTGCACCGCATCCCGGGGCCCAGCGTGCCGTAGTCCGCAGGACCGCAGCACGCACTTCTGCCTCCGGCCGCGCACGCGGCCGGAGGCAGAAGTCGCTGAGGAGTTCTCGATTCGGTGAGGAGGTCTTGTTCCGGGCCCGCGTCGGTCAGCGCATCGCTGCCGGCATATCGGAGTGCCCCATTGTTCGGGCCGTCCCCGCGGCCACACGCGCGGCACCCAGGTCGAGTCGTCGACCCGCAGAACCTCGCAGGTGTACTCGACGATGTGCTGGTCGGGGTCGAAGAAGTACGAGAAGAGGTTGTTTCCCGGACCGTGCCGGCCTGGGCCCCACACCCGCGAGATGCCGGCGTCTCCCAGCACCTTCACCCCGTTCGCCAACGCCGTCCAGTCCTCGACCGTGAAGGCGGTGTGATGCATGGACGGTGCCGGGTTCTCGGACCGGATGAGCGCGAGCGAATGATGGTTGGCGTTGCAGCGCATGAAGGCCATGAGGTTCTCGGTCTCGTCGGAGAGACGGAAACCGAGGACGTTCTCGTAGAACTCCCTGCTGGCGTCGTAGTCGGGGACCCTGAGCACGACGTGGTCCAGCCCCAGGGGCTTCACATCGCGGGTGCCGTATCCGTCCGTCCGCACCTCGAGGTCGGTGACCAGCTCGACGAGCACCCCTCCCGGGTCTCGGAACCGCAGTGCCGCTCCGACGCCGGGTTCGAGGTCGCGGGTGGGCGGTATCTCGACCGGAAGCCCGCGCATGCCGAGTGCGTCCTCGGCTCGTCTGAGATCGTCGGCGCTCTCGACGACGAACGCGATGTGGTCGAGATCCGGTGCGCCCTCACTGAGCACGACGGCGTGGCTGTCGGGCGAGTTCGCCCGGAAGTACCGCGGCCCTCGTGCTCCTCGGTGAGATCGAGGCCCCACCGGTCGGCGTAGAACTCGCTGGACCGATCGACGTCGCCGACCCGGAGCCCGACGTGCGCGAGCCGGACGACGTTGACCGAGGTGTTCACGGCAACTCCCGTCGGGTGGTGGACGCTGCGCTCTCATCCGTCGCGGCGGCCACGATGGCAAGGGCCGCAGCGGGGCATTCGGCGACAGCGTGCTCGACCTTCGGGCGGTCGCCGTCGGCGATCTCGTGCTGGAGCACCTTGACCGAGCCGTCGCTGCCGATGTCGAAGTACGCCGGGGCGGCGAACACGCAGTTTCCGTACCCGTCGCACGCCTCGACGCTGGCAGAAATGAAGCTCATGGCTGACTCCCTCGCGACTGATGCGTATACGGAATATTGCAATCAGAGCCCTGCGGCGGGCGCCTGTCAAGCCTGCGGGGCGGCCCCAGGCCCGGTGCGGTGGATCGCCGTCGGTGCTCCGACGAGGCGGCGCCATCGGCAGTGACCTCGCAGGAACGCGCCGCTCGGCCCGAATCGGCGAATGAGGGGCCTTGGCCCCGCTGGCCCCGCTACCGGGTCAGGCGAATCGTTGACACTGGGATTTGGCTGTGCCTAGGATCACAACGAGAAGAAATGACGTATACGGACTATCCATTCCTGGGAGGCTCCTGTGACGCGATCAACGGCGGATCCGGCGCACGCGTCCCTGAAGCCTGCCGGTGGCGGTCTTTCGGCCAACGAGGCTCGGGCACGCGAGCTGCTGAACCGCGACTGGCGCCTGCTGGTCGGGGGAGAACTCCGCTGCGCCCAGAGCGGGGCCGCCTTCCCGGTGACCAGTCCGTACACCGAGGAACGGATCGCGCTGGTGCCGGACGGAGGGCAGGCCGACGCAGACGCAGCGGTGGCCTGTGCGAAGGAGGCGTTCACGGCCTGGTCGGCGCGGACGGCGGCCGACCGCGCCGACCTGGTCCTGCGCCTCGCCGATGCCGTGGAGCGCCGGGCCGGCGATCTGGCCCTGCTCGACGCCGTCGACGGCGGTGCGCCGATCGCCGTGATGGCTGACGATGTGGCGTTCGCCGTCCAGACGCTGCGGTACTTCGCGGGGCTCGCCCTCGAACTGAAGGGCACCACAACGCCGGCCAGTGAAAATCTCCACTTCACGGAGCGCCAGCCGTACGGCGTGGTGGCGAAGATCATCCCCTTCAACCACCCAGCGCTCTTCGCGATCAGTAAGGTCGCCGCGCCTCTCGTGGCCGGCAACAGCGTCGTGCTCAAACCGGCAGAGGCGACTCCGCTGTCGGCACTCCTGTTCGGCGAGATCTGCCGCGGCGTCCTCCCGGCAGGCCTCGTCAACGTGGTCGTCGGCGACGGCCCACTCGTGCCGGACGCTCTCGTACGGCACCGGGACGTGCACCGCATCGGGTTCACCGGAAGCGAGGCCACCGGGCGAGCGATCCAGCGGGCGGCAGCGGAGGTGGCGGTCAAGCAGGTCACGCTTGAGCTGGGCGGCAAGAACGCCCTGATCGCGTTCCCGGACGCCGACCCGGAAGAGGTCGCCGAGGGTGCTGTCCGGGGCATGAACTTCACATGGTCGGGCCAGTCCTGCGGATCCACTTCACGTCTGCTCGTGCACTCCGCCATCGCTGACGACGTGCTCCGGCGGATCGCGGAGCTCCTCGCTGACCGCGTGTACGAGTCGCCACTGTCGCCCACCGCGGTCCAGGGCACCATCGTGAACCGCTCGCAGTACCGACGGATCTTGGACTTCATAGAAGCGGCCGTCGCGGAAGGCGCCGAGATCGCCGCCGGCGGCGGACCCCCCGGTGGCGACGTGCCGGGCCTGTTCATCGAGCCGACGGTGCTCGACCAGGTCCGGCGGGATCACCGGGTGGCGAATGAAGAGGTCTTCGGTCCGGTGCTGTCGGTGATCCGCTGGACCGACGAGCAGGAGGCCATCGAGATCGCCAACGGCGTCCGGTACGGGCTGACGGGCAGCGTGTACACGAACGACATCCGCCGGGCTCACCGCGTGACGCGGGCACTCGAGACCGGCTACGTGTGGATCAACGGGTCGGGTCGGCACTTCATGGGGGTGCCCTTCGGCGGGTGGAAGAACTCGGGCACGGGCCATGAGGAAGCGCTGGAGGAGCTGTTGAGCTACTCGCGGCTCAAGTCCGTGAACGTGATGCTGCACGCCACCGGCACCGATACGGAGAGGGCGAAGAACTCATGAGCACACCGATCTCTCCGCGTGCCTTGGAACTGCTCGAGGACATGCGCGACAACTTCGAGCAGGGCCTGGTCCCGCTCTCCGTCTACAACGACCCCGAGCTGAGCGAAGTCGAGCTCGACCGCGTGTTCAACCGCAACTGGGTGTTCCTCGCCCACGAGTCCGAGATCCCCGAGCCTGGCGACTACGTCCTGCGGACGATCGGTGAGGATCCGTGGATCGTCGTGCGTGACGAGAGCGGCACGATCCGGGTCCTGCTCGACAGCTGCCGCCACCGGGGCGCCCAAGTATGCCGAGCGGACAAGGGCAACGCGTCCCACTTCCGCTGCCCCTACCACGGATGGACATACAAGAACTCCGGCGACCTCGCCGGTGTGCCTCACCGCGTCGAGTCCTACCGAGAGCTCGATCTCAAGCAGTGGGGCCTCGTCAGGGCTCCTCATGTCGACACTCACCGCGGGCTGGTCTTCGCCTGCCTGGCCGCTGACGCTCCGGAGCTGAGCGACTACCTCGGCGGCATCGCCTGGTACCTGGACGTACACCTGGCACTGACCGAGTTCGAGGTGCTGGGTGACCCTCACCGCTGGGTGGTGGGAGCCAACTGGAAGATCGGTGCGGAGAACTTCGCCGGCGACAGCTATCACACGGAGTCGGTCCATCGCTCGGTCGTCGAGGTGAGCCTGTTCCCCAGCATCCTCCTCAAACACGGGGTCGCGGCACAGGGGAAGCGGCACATCAGCGGGCTGGGCGGCCACGCCGCGAACCTCAATCACGACGTGGGCGCCCCGGAGGAAGCACAGTTCTGGGGCTACCCCTCCGAAGTCACCGAGCAGTTCGACGCCGAGGGGATGGACCCCGACCAGTACGAGCTCGCCAAGTGGAGCAAGCTCAGCACCGGCACCGTCTTCCCCAACCTCTCCTACCTCTGCTCCGCCTTCGTGGACGCGCCCGGCAGGCCGGCGGGCACCGTGCTGATGCTGCGGCAGTGGCAACCGCGCGGCCCCGCGGCCATGGAGCTGTGGAGCTGGATCCTGGTTCCGAAGGGCGCGAGCGACGAGTACAAGGAACGCGTCGCACGGGTCGCCACGGCGTCGTTCAGTCCCTCCGGGAACTTCGAGGAGGACGACACGGCGATCTGGTCGACGATCGCCCGCACTGCCGGAAGCCGCTACGCGCGCAGCAGGAACCTGAAGCTGAACTACCAGATGGGGATGCCGGGCATGGCGGAGATCGAGCGGGACGAGAACTGGCGTGGCCCCGGGGTGGCCCTGATGTCGGACCTGGAGGACGGCGGGCAGCGCACCGTACAGCGGCGCTGGATCGAGGAGATGCTCCGCCCATGACCTGCGCAGACGCCGCCGTACGCTCGCCGAGGCAGGAAGGAGCGGGCTGTGAATGACGTGCCCCTCCAGTGGGAGGCCCGTCAGCACGCGATGGACTTCCTCCATCTCGAGGCTGACCTTCTCGACCGTCGTCGGCTCCCCGAGTGGCTGGAGCTGCTTCACGCGGACCTCGACTACCGAATCCCCGTGCGCACGACTCGTGAGCGTTCCGCGACGACGACATTCAGCGCTGCGGCCTTCCACATGATCGAGGACCGCTCCACGTGTCAGGCGAGGGTCGACAGATTCGCCTCCGAGTTCGCCTGGGCGGAAGACCCGCCGTCGCGTACGCGCCGGTTCGTCTCCAACGTCCAGGCCCTCTACGCCGACGACGCCCGCGACACCATCGACGTGCGGAGCAACCTGCTCGTCTTCCGCGCACGCGGCGAAGACGCGGCGATCCACCTGAGCGGCGAGCGACAGGACGTGCTCAGCCGCGGCCCGCAGGGCTGGCAGCTTCGTAGCCGCACGGTCCTGCTCGACCACACGTCGCTGCCCACCTTGAACCTCGCGATCTTTCTCTGATGAACCCGGACGAGAGCGAAGACGAGCGTCACGAGGGCGAGCGTCACGAGGGCGAGCAGGACATCGTCATCGCCAACGAGTTCGCCTACGTCGTCGTCCGAAAGGTCTCCACCCGGAACGGCGACCGTCTGGAGATCGTCTCGCCGCGTCTGCACTACTCGATCCGGCTCGACGCCCTGATCCTCGAAAGCCTGACCTGGCAGCGGCCGGATGCGCTTTCCACATTCCTGGAGGACCCCCACGGTCCCACCGAAGGCCACCACACCACCGAAGGAACCTGATCGACATGAGCGAGACCATTTCCCTGGACGGCTCCGTCGCCGTCGTCACCGGTGGTGCTGTCGGCATCGGCGCCGTGTACGTCGAAGGCATGGCGCGTGCCGGAGCGTCGGTGCTGGCGACCGACATCGACGACGAGGCGGCGATAGCGCTCGCCGGCCGCCTGCGGGCCGACGGCCTCCGGGTCGAGAGCATGCGGATGGACGTGACCGACCCCGCGCAGATCGACAAGGCGTTCCGCTTCGCGGACAGGACGTTCGGCGGCGTCGACATCCTCGTGAACAACGCCGCTCTCTTCACGACCCTGCTGCCCATGCGCCCGTTCACCGAGATCGAGTCCGAGGAATGGGCGCACGTCATGAAGGTGAACGTGGAGGCCCCGTTCCTCTGTGCCAAGGCGGCCCTGCCGTATCTCCGGCGGTCCGGCCGCGGGCGCATCATCAACATCTCCTCCACGACGGCCCTGACGGGGGCACCGACCCTGCTGCACTACATCACCTCGAAGGGAGCGGTGATCGCCCTGACCCGCGCCCTCGCCCGCGAGGTCGGCGGCGACGCGATCACGGTGAACAACATCGCCCCCGGCCTCACTTCCAGCCCGACCGCGCTGTCCACCGTCGACGCGGAGCGTTTCGACGCCGCCGCTGCCACCCGTGCGCTGAAGCGGCACCAGCAGCCTGAAGACCTGGTCGGAACCCTGTTGTTCCTCGCCTCGGAGGCATCTTCGTTCGTCACGGGCCAGACCCACGTCGTGGACGGCGGCGCTTTCCTCCAGTAGCCGCCCCCCAACTCCTCACGTTCACCCCCACCTTCGTCTCGCAAGGAAGGTCATCGCCGCATGCCCAGTTCAGCGACCCCGCATCCGGCTGTAGAAGTCGGCAGCTTCGCCGGTCACAGATCCCTCGGGGGCGAGCGCTACGCGATCCACGACCCCGGTCGTCCGGACGTCGTCGTCGGGTACGCCCTGGCCGCGTCGGCTGCCGAGGCCGACGAGGCGGTCTCCGCCGCCGTCCGCGTCGCCCCGCAATGGGCTGCGACGCCCCTGGACGAGCGCATCGAACTGCTTCGGTCGGCCACGCAGCAGCTCATCGAGGCCTCGCAGTCGAACGGATGGGACGAGGTGCTGACGTCGGAGCAGGGCAAGATCCGCACCGAGAGCACCGGTGAAGTCCTTCGCTCCACCCGCCTCTTCGAGATCTTCGCCGAGCAGGCGGATGCGGCGCTGCGTACCGAGGTGCTCGAAGACGAGCGCGGCCGACGCGAGATCGACTATCCGGCAGTCGGCCCCGTAGCAGCCATAACTCCCTGGAACTGGCCCGTCCTCCTGAGCTTCAACAAGATCCTCCCGGCGCTGCTCGCCGGGAATCCGGTCGTCCTCAAGCCGGCACCGAACACGCCCCTGACCGTCACGGCCATGGCTGCCGTGCTGGCCCGCGCCCTGCCCGACGGTGTGCTCGGCGTACTGGTGGGCGGAGGCGACGTCGGCGCTGCGCTCGTATCGCACGCCGATATCCGCAAGGTGGTCTTCACCGGAAGCATCGCCAACGGCCGGCGGGTCTACGCCGCTGCCGCCGACGGAATCCGCAGCGTCACCCTCGAACTGGGGGGAAACGACCCCGCAATCGTGCTCGAGGACGCCGACCTCGATGAGGACCAAGTGTCCCGGATCGCGGCCTCCGCCTTCATCACCAGCGGCCAGCTGTGCTGGGCGATCAAGCGGATCTACGTCCACGAGCGTCGAATAGACGAGTTCGTCGACGCATTCAAGGCGACGACGGCATCGATCCGCGTCGGCCACGGGGCGGACCCCGAGGCGACGCTGGGCCCGCTCAACAATGCCTCGCAGCTCGAACACGTCACCCGGGTCATGACGGAAGCCGTCGGCGGCGGCGCCCGGGCAACCGCGCTGGGATCGGTGCTTCCCAGCGGAGGCCCGGACACCGGAGGCCACTTCCTCCAGCCGCAGCTCGTGTCGGGGGCGGATGAGCGGTCGGAGTTGGTGCGCGCCGAGCAGTTCGGCCCCGTGGTGCCGGTGCTCGCATTCCGGACGACCGACGAGGTCGTGGCCCGTGCCAACGACACCAGCTACGGATTGTGTGCATCGGTGTGGTCGGCGGACCGCGACCACGGCTTCGACGTCGGTCGCCGCCTAGAGGCCGGGCAGGTCTTCGTGAACGCCCACGCGGGTCCCGCGTTCGACTACGCCGCCGGTATCGGCGGCGTCAAGCAGAGCGGTGTGGGCCGCGCCTTCGGCACCGCGGGCCTGCGCTCCTACACCGAGCCGCGCGTGCTCTCGGACCGGATCCTCCGGTGAGCGCCGTGGCCGCGGGCGAGGAGAACGCCCCATGACGCAGGCACTGCTCGGCGGACTGGCGACCGGCTCCGTCTACGCCCTGCTGGGACTCGGGATCGTCCTGGTCTTCTCCGTCTCCCGGAACGTGAACCTCGCTCAGGGCGAGTTCTACGTGTACGGCGCGCTCATCGCGAGCACCCTGGTCGGGCTCGGGCTGCCGATCCTGGTCGCCGCCGTGATCGCCGTTGTGGCCGTCGCCGTGATCGCCGCGGTCCTCCAAGTCGTGGTGGTCGCGCGGATGGAGTCCGCGCCGCACGCGACCCAACTGCTCGGCAGCATCGGCATCGCGCTGATGATGGCCGGCGTCGCACGCATGCTCTGGGACACCGACGAGCGAAGCCTGCCCGGCCTCTTCGACCGCGACGAGCCCTTCGACATATGGGGCCTGTCGATCACCCCGCAGACGATCGTTCTCTTCACGGCGCTCGCGGTGACCTGCGCGCTCCTGTGGTTCCTGCTGACCAGGACGATGCTCGGTGCGCAGATGAGCGCCGTGGCCGCCCTGTCTTCGCGGGCCGGTCTGCTCGGCATCCGTACGAACTCGGTGGCGAGGCTGACCTACGCGGTCGCCGGGGGAGTGGGTGCGCTCGCCGGCATCGTCGTCACGCCGCTGGTGTTCGTCTCCTACCACGCCGGGCTCGGACTGACCATCTCCGGCTTCATCGCCGCCGCGTTCGGCGGACTGCGCTCGGTCCGCGGCGCTGTCGCCGGCGGGCTGCTGCTCGGAGTGCTGGAGGCCACGGCGGTGCACGTCGGGCAGTCCACGATGAAGACGCCGCTCGCACTTGCGCTACTGATCGTCGTGCTCCTCGTCAGGTCGGAGTCGGAGGCTTCAGGGCGCCGCTGGCGGACGTTGAGGCTGTGGAGGGCTCGTCGTACTGCCGTTCCGCGTCTGCACGCCGTCGCCGGTCGGGCACGTCCACTGGCGTCCGCCGGGCGCAGAGGCCGGTTCGCGGCGCTGGCCGTCATCGCGGCCTTCGGTCTCGCCGGACCCCATCTGCTCGCTCCTTACTGGCTCTCCGTCTGGACGTTCGTCGGTGTGCTCGTCGTGGTGGGGGTGGGACTCGACCTGCTCCTGGGTTACACGGGGCAACTCTCCCTAGGCCAGACGACCTTCATGGGGGCTTCGGCGTACCTGGTCGCCCTGGCCGCGAAGTGGTGGGACGCGAGCCCCTTGCTCGCCGTGGCTGTCGCGATGGCGGGCAGCGTGGCCATGGCGGGGCTGGTCGGCGCCGTCGTACTGCGGCTTCGTGGTTACTTCTTCACGCTGGCGACGCTCGCCGTGGCCATGGGCCTGGAAGCCTTGGCCGACGGCTTGCCGGAACAGCTGGGCGGCCCGTCCGGCCTGCCGGTCCTGACGACGCTGGGCATCGGCCCCTTCGCTCTCGACACTCCGGAGAAGCTGTTCGCCGCGACGTGGCTCACGGCCGCTCTCGGCATGGCGATCGCGGCCAGGCTGGTGCGAAGCCGCTTCGGCTACGCGATGCGGACCGTCGGCCACGACGAGGCGCTCGCAGCGGCTGTCGGCGCCTCCCCGTTCTCGATCAAGCTACGGGTGTTCTGCCTGTCAGCCGCCTACGCCGCAGCGGCCGGGGTCTTGACCGCGCACTCCTACCTCTCCGTCTCGCCCTCGGTGCTCGGCTTCCTCGGCGGGATCGACGCGATCCTCGGACTGCTGCTCGGGGGTCTGGGGACGGTGTTCGGCGCGGCCCTCGGCATCCCCTTGGTGCGGCTGCTGCCCGAGGCCGGTGAGAGCGTCGCGTCGTATCAGCTCGTCATCCAGGGTTTCGCGATCGTCGCGATCGTTCTGCTCATGCCCCGAGGACTGATGGGCGGTCTGCGATCCGTCCTCCAGTCCTTGCGGCGACGCGGCGACGCCGACGCCACGCCACAGTCCCCTGAGGCCGCAGCCCCTGGCCACCTATCCGTAAGTGCCGCAGCCGCCCCGGCGGAGGTGCCCGCGCGAGATCCGCGGACCGAGCCCCGACTGAGGCTCACGGCCAGTGGTGTCGAGGTGAGGTTCGGAGGAATCGTGGCCCTCTCGGGGGTCGACCTCGAAGTCGCCCCAGGCTTGATCACCGGACTGATCGGGCCGAACGGCGCGGGCAAGAGCACCTTGCTCGCCGTCCTGGCCGGCAGCCGCCGGCCGACCTCCGGCACCGTACGGCTCGGCGAACGTGACCTCACGGGCATCGGCGCCGGCACCTGCGCGCGGCTCGGCATCGCCCGGGCGTTCCAGCTCCCCAGAATCCCGCCCCATATGACGGTGCTGGAGGTGGCGATGCTGGGCACGTTCCGCCGCGGTCGCGGCGGCATCCTGCGGTCATGGTGGCGAGGGCAGCGTGAGCTCGCCGCGATGGAAGCGACGGCCTGCGAACAGCTCCGCCGGGTCGGGATCGCCCACCTGGCCCGGGCCGAGGCGAGCACGCTGTCGACCAGCGACCAGAAGCTGCTCGAGGTTGCGCGCGCCCTGGCGTCGGCACCCGAGGTGCTCTTGCTGGACGAACCGGCCGGCGGCCTGTTCGAGGACGACCTCCCGCGCCTGGCACAGCTCCTGAGGGGGCTGGCCGAGGAGGGTCTGGCAGTCGTGCTCGTCGAGCACGACATGAGCCTTGTCATGGAGGTGTCCGACCGCATCGTCGTCCTCAACGAGGGATGCGTCATCGCGGACGGCCCGGCGGACGTCGTCCGCCTCTCACCGGAGGTGATCGATGCCTACCTCGGAGTCTGAACTCGCCCTCGAACTCGTCGACGTGACCGCCGGCTACGGCCGACTGCGTGTCGTGCACGGAGTGGACCTCCAGATTCGCCGTGGTGAATGCGTTGCCCTGCTGGGCGCCAACGGCGTGGGCAAGACCACGCTGCTGCGCGCGGTCGTGGGCATGGCGACCCTGAGCAGCGGCACGGTACGCCTCCACGGCCGGGACGTCAGCCGATGGCCGACGCACGAGATCGCTCGCGCAGGCGTGGCCGTCGTCCCCGAAGGCCGAGCGCTGATCCCGGAGCTCTCGGTCAGGGACAACCTCCTGCTGGGCACCACGGTTTGGAACAGACGCTTCCGCTCGCAGGCGGTGGACGACGCGCTGGAGCAGATCTACCGAGAGTTCCCGATCCTCAAGGAGCGTCGCCTCCAGACCGCCGGCCGGATGTCCGGCGGCCAGCAGCAGATGCTCGCCATCGGGCGCGCCCTGATCGCTCGCCCTGACGTGCTGATCCTGGACGAGCCGTCACTCGGTCTCGCGCCGCGAGTGGTGTCCGAGGTCTTCGACCGGCTGCACGCGGTCAGCGCTACCGGTGTGACCGTGCTCGTCGCCGAGCAGAACGCGCGCGCGGCCATGCGCGTGGCCGGCCGCTCCTTCGTCCTCACTGGGGGCCGGATCGCCCCAGGCCCCGAACCCGGCACCGACCTGTCCGACGACTTGTCGGCCGTCTACCTCGGTTACGACCGAGACCGTCCTCCGGGCTGACAGAAGGGAAGAACCGTGAAGAGAACACACGTCAGACATGCCGCGGCGGGGGTGACCTGCCTGATCCTCGTGGCTGGAGCGTCTGCCTGCGCGGACGACAAACGAAGTGGCGGCGACGGCCCACGCGTCGGCGTCATACTCTCCCGCTCAGGGCCGGCTGCCGCCCTGGGCGAAGACATCGAGGCCGCCCTGGACGCCTTCAAGGAGATCGATCCGACGACTGCGGACCTCGACATCGAGTACGTCACCTGCGATGACAAGTCGACACCCGAAGGGGCGTCGGCCTGCGCCAGGAAGTTCGCCCAAGAGGACCCGGTCGACATGATCTTCGGCCCCGTCATCGGCGCGATCCACGCCAAGGCGGCACCCATCCTGCGGACGGGTCCGCCCTCGATCACGCCGTCGCCGTACGTGGTGCCGTCTCCCGACAGCCCCATCTTCTCGGTCTACGGCAGCGCCGCCGACATGAACCACACGATCGTGCAGCACGCGGCCGACCGTGACTACGAGCGGATGGCGTTGCTCGCCACGACGGACCAGACCGGCACCATCGCCGTCGAGAACATCGAGAAGTCGGCTGAGAAGCTCGGGGTGAAGGTAGCCGTCGAACGGTTCGCCGCCGAGGACGTCGATGCGACAGCACAGCTCAACAGACTCCTCGACACCGACCCGGACTACGTGTACGTCGCGGCGTCGGGAGCTGCCGCGGGTGTGGCGTTGAAAGGGCTGAAGCAGCTCGACGCCGATCTCCCCACAGCACTCGCCGGTTCCAACACCTCGGCGGACTTCTTCGCCGCGGCCTCGAAGGCCCTTCCCTCGGAGACGCTGTTCGCCGTGACGCCGTCGTGGCTGCCGGACGACCTCGACGACGCCGAACGTGCCGACCAGGTTCGCGAGTTCCAGCGGGCGTTCGAGAAGGCGGCGGACGCACCGCCGAGCTTCGTAGTACAGAGCGTCTACGACTCGTTCCAGGTGATCGCTCAGGCGCTGGACAAGGCCGGGACCGAACGCGACGACATCGTCGGCTACATGGAAGGCCTTGACGAGTCCCAGGGCCTGAACTGGACGATCTCGTTCTCCGAGAGCCGGCACAACGTCTCGACGCTCGGCAACTGGACGATGGCCCGCTATGACCCGGCTGCAAAGCAGTGGAGTCTCGCCGACTGAACCAAGGAGCGCCCTGTCCGGCCGGCCGTCGAGCCGGCCGGACAGCGCGTGAGAGACCCGGCCACTGGTCCTGTCCGCCCCGGACTTCGTGTCAGACGCTCAGCCGAATTGGTCGACGAGGGTGCGCCACCGGCGCGCCGACTCCAAGGCCACCGCTGCGATCTCGTCGGGCACGTGCGAGTACGGCGGACGGATGGGGCCGCTGCGGCAGTAGCCGGCGGCGTTGATCCGGGTCCGCTCTAGCTGCACGTTGTAGGACGCGAACAGCTCGTCTTCCTTCGCCAGTTCGATGAACGGCTCCGCTGCCCACAGGATTCGCGAGCTGACCTCGTCGAGCGAGGCTTCGTCGCCCGCCGCCAACGCGTCGCGCAGCGCCAGGCACGGTTGCGGCCCCATGGCCGCGGCGGTCGCCCAGAACGCGGTCGTCTCCTCCGCGCCGATGGCACGGAACTGCGTGACGACCATGTCGCTCGGCAGGAAGTTGACCCGGTGCCGGGTCACGCGCCGGTTCTCGGACAGGGCGCCTGGGCGGGAGCACTTGGCCGCCACGACCGTCGGAGCCGAGGCCGCCACGCCCTGCCAGAAGCCGGTGGCGTCGGCGAACGGGAAGCGGAACGCGCGTTGGTTCGCGTAGACCATGACCGCCAGGTCAGGGAAGTAGTGGGAGACCTGCGCGAAGTAGTCGACGGCGGCGCGCTCGGTCAGCGGTTGCCACATGGGCAGTCCCAACAGGGTGCCGTCGACGCCGGCGCGACGCAGGACGTCCATACGGGCATATGTGTCGTAGGCGCCGGTGGTCGTGGCACCGACGAAGAGGGGGACGCGGCCGTCGACCGTTTCGGCGAGGCACCGCACCAGGGACTCGTACTCGCCCGCGGGCAGGGTGGGGCACTCACCGGTCGTGCCCAGGGCGATCACGCCGTCGACTCCGTCCGCCAGCAGGGCCTCCACCGTCCGCGAGGTCTCGGCGAGATCCACCGTGGCGTCCGCGTCCCAGCGGTGTGCTTCCGGGAGGGCAGGGGTGGGGATGATCGCGAGCAGGCCCGTGAGGTCGCCGGCCGATACGGCGGGCGTCATGCGCCGATCGTCTCGTGCTCGGCGACAAGCTGCCGTCGGCGGGCGATGAACTCCCGGTTCATGCCCATGCCGACCACGCCGGTCAGCCGCCCGTCCGTCAGGTGCCGGGTGACGAACCTGGGGGAGGCGGGATTCCCTTCCCAACGACGCTCGGCCGAGTCGCTGAGCTCGCCGGCCGTCTGGAATCGGAGGCCGTACTGGTCGGACCAGACGTAGGGAACCGGGACGTAGGGGAGGGCGCCGTCGGGACCGTTCAACAGGTTGGCGGCGGCGCGGCGGGCCTGCTCGGTGGCGTTGGTCCAGTGCTCATGACGGATAAGGCGGCCGGATCGCGTGTCGTACCAGCGCGCGACGTCGCCGGCGGCGACCACGCGCGGAGCCGCGAAGCACCCGCTGTCGCACACCACGCCGTCGTCCAGACGAAGTCCCGACCCCGCCAGCCACTCGACGGCAGGCGTGGCGCCGATCCCCACCACGACCGCGTCTGCGACGAGTGTGGAACCGTCCGTGAGGTGCACCGACTCGACCCGGCCGGAACCGCGGACCCCGCTGACTCCCACCCCCAGCCGGAACTCCACGCCGTGTTCGCGGTGCAGGGCCTGCATCGTCTCCCCGGCCCGGCGGTCGGCGACCCGGGCGAGCAGCCGGTCGGCCGCTTCGACGACTGTGACGTGGACGCCCAAGGACCGCGCCGCAGCAGCTACCTCGAGCCCGATGAAGCCGCCACCGATGATGACCAGTCGCCCGCCGTCGCGCCGGAGGAGGGACCGCCGCAGGTCGGCTGCGTCATCGAGGGTCCGGAGCACGGTGACGCCGGCGAGCGCCTCGACCGGCAGCGTCCGCGCAGTGGCCCCCGTCGCGACGACGAGGCCGTCGAATGCGACTTCGCCGCCGTCGGCGAGGTCCAGCCGCCCCGCCTGGAGATCGGCGCCCGCGGCAGCCGTACCCAGGCGCAGGTCGACTCCGAGATCGTCATAGTGACTTCGGGGACGCAGCGGAAGGCGGTCGGCGGACCAGTCGCCCGTGAGGTACTGCTTGGAGAGCGGTGGCCGGTCGTAGGGAAGATGGCGCTCCGCGCCGACCAGGACGATGTCTCCGTCGAAGCCCTCCGCACGCAACGACTCTGTGGCGCGCACGCCGGCGAGCGAGGCTCCGACGACGACGACACGACGTATGGCTTCCACGACGTCCCTTCACGGCACTTGACCTGACCTGAGCTGACTGCGACTCTACCCGGAAATCCTCCGTATGCATACTAATTTGCAAAGGCGTCGCGATGACTGACGAGGTCGACCAGCTCGTGGAGGGCTATCACGCACTCGGTAACGCCGGTCACGGCGACCTGGTGTGGGGACACGTCGCGTTGCGAGACGCCTCCACCGGCGGTTTCTGGATGAAGGCCGCCGGATGGGGCTTCGACGAGGTCACCCGAGATCGCCTGGTCCTGTTGTCGAGCGACGGATCGATGCTGGCCGGAACAGGGCCACGCCACGTCGAGTGGCCGATCCATGCGGAGATCCTCCGGGTACGTCCCGAGGTGTCGGCCGTGGTCCACACGCACGCCGGCGCGGCCGTCGTATTCGCCTCCCTCGCGACGCCGCTCAGGGCGATCTCCCACGATGGCGTCCCCTTCGCGGCGCCGGACGTGCCGCGCTTCACCGAGACGGCAGACCTGATCCGCAGCGCCGAGCTCGGAGCGGCGCTCGCCGCGACCCTCGGGGATGCGAACGGGGTGCTCATCCCCGGGCACGGGCTGGTGACGGCTGCGGCGACGCTCGCGGAGGCGGCCATGTACGCCGTGCTCCTGGACCGGGCGTGCGCGCATCAGCTTCGGGCGCTCCAGGCGGGCGGCCCCCGGCTGTGGAGCGATGCCTCGGAGGTGGCGGCGAAACAATCGATGTGGACACCGGCGAGCCTCGCGTCGGGCTTCGACTATCTGGTGCGACGCGCACACGAGAGCCGCCGGTGAGTGCTGCCGATCGCCCTCGCTAGGGGTCGGCCGGGTCCGGGATCTCCATCACGACACCGGCGCGCTCGGCGAGGTAGGGTGTCACCGCCGTACGGATCGTCTCCCAGTGGCGCTCGTCCTCGCGGAAGGCCAGGTAGTCGTCGACCGTGGCGAAGTCCGCCGTGTAGCCGAAGTCGTAGTTGTCCGGGCGGACGCGCAGATCCTCGCCCACGCACATGTCCTCGATCTGTGAGAACTCCGCGCGTAGGGCCAGCAGCGCCGCTGCCATCTTGGGTACGGCGTCCGCCGGAGCGTCCGGCGACAGCCGCACCAGCACGATCTGGCGGATCACGGGGCCGAGCCGCCGGGAGGCCGGATCCCGTAACCGAGCACCCCGCCGTTGACCGCCAAGGTCTCACCCGTCACGAACGAGGCCTGGTCCGACAGCAGGAACGCCACCGCGGCCACGGCCTCCTCCGCCCGGGCGAGGCGTCCGAGGGGGATGTGGTCGATGATCGCCTGCCGCTCGGGGTCCCGGACCGCGGAACCCTTGTCTCCGGGTTCGCGCTCGATGGCCGTGGGCGACATGGCGTTGACCGTGACCCCGTGAGGAGCGAGTTCGACGGCCATGGTGCGCGTCAGGTGCACGACGCCTGCCTTCGCTGCGTGGTAATGCGGGCCCTGCCATGGCACGTAGCCGAAGGCCGCCTGCGACGCGATGTTGACGATGCGTCCGAACCGCCGCTCGACCATGTGGGGAGCCGCGGCGCGCGAGCACAGGAAGGTCGTGGTGAGTGTCAGCCGGAGGATGCGTTCCCACTCTTCGGGATCGGTCTCCCAGAAGGGCCCGACGTGGCGCACGTACGAGGCCACGTTGTTGACGAGCCAGTCGATGCGGCCTTCCCGGGCGACGACGTGTCCGACGAGTTCGTCGACCGACGCGGCCGACGATACGTCGCCGGTGAGTGCGCTCGCCTCACCGCCCGCCTCCTCGATCTCGGAGACGGTGCGCGCGGCCAGGTCGCCGTCGATGTCGTTGACGAACACCCGGGCGCCGCCGTCCGCCAGGGAGCGGGCGATGCTCGCACCCAGCCCGCGCCCGGCGCCGGTCACCACGGCGACCTTCCGCACGAAATCACCTTCCTCACTGGCCGGCAGTCAGTCGACGGGGGGCGGGACGAAGTCCTGAAACACGTCGCCCATCCGCGTAATGCTCTCGACCTCGAGTGGGTCCAGCAGGATCTCCCGGCCGCTGTTGAGATCGCGGATCAGCAATCGTGGGCCGTTCGCCGACCGGTCGATCAGCAGTTCAACGCACGCGAACTCGCTCCGCAGGTGCACGGCTGCCCCTTGCCTAGATGATGATCGAGACGTTGAACAGAGGCAGCACGCTGTTCTGCAACAACGCCGTACGGGCCGCGACCTTCCAACCGTCGGGGGCGGGGCTCAAGCGGTGGCGGTACTGGCCGACGAAGGACCGCTCCTGACCCTTGCGGATCTCGTGGACAAGGAAGTTCGAGGTCACGAGTACGTCGTCCTCGGCCCCGGCGACACGGACGTTGGAGATCAGCCGACGGGTGGTCGAGCGGGGGATCTGAGCGTGAGCGGGCCCGGTGACGAGCCTCCAGACCCGCTCCTCCAGCCGTACGCGGTCGTCGTTGATCAACGCTGCCCGGACAGGGGCGGGCGAGTCGTCGATGCCGTCCGGGACGTGATAGGTGGCGTCGTCGGTGAACAGGTCGAGCCAGTCGTGCAATCGCCACTGATCCAGCAGCTCGGCCTCGTGGTACAGCCAGTCCTCGGCGTCGCCGCGGCTGAAGGTGCTGGGGGATTCCGGCATGCTCATGCCCCGCCCCCTTGGTCGCTTCCCACCAGGCGGGCGTACTCGGCGTACATGCCTCGTTGATGGATCTCGTCCGTCGGCGAACCACGGCGGACGCCGTCGCCGAGGTCTTGGCAGTCGTGCGCGCCCCGGTTGAGCAGCAGCCACGGTGTCGACATGGCTTGCAGCCCCTCGGTCACCGCCGAGAACACCTCGTAGTCGTCGGGCGTGCCGAATCCCGTCGGCGGATAGAACCCCTCGTGCTCGGCCATCCGTTTCCGGTTCAGCGCCTCTGGAGCGTCCGTGAGCAAGTAGGGGTACATCATCACCTCGGTCTCGTCGACCGAGACCGGCTGGACCACCCGGATCTGGTGGCCGATGAGGAAGAGGTTCGGAAAGACGAACACGTTCATGTGCGCGAGGATCTCCAGGAGGCGCTCGGAGCCGTGCTTCGCCTCGAGCGCACTCGTGTACTCGGGGAACTGCTCTCGAAGCACGTCGATGGCCCGCGGGTCCGCGCGCCGGGCGAGCACCGCATGACCGCGTGGGAACGTCTCGGTCCAGCCCTGGTCTTCGCCGTGGGACCCGAACTTCAGCTCCACCTCCTCGGCCCGGGACATGATGCCGATGTAGGTCTCGTGGACGAACGCGGTGTGGTAGCCGTCGACGCCGTTCTCCATCTGGAGCTTCCAGTTACCCGGGTACCGGTGCCTGCTGACACCGGCCGACAAATCGATCTCGCCGGAGAGTGAGAAGTCGAGCGTGGCATCGACGTAGTCGCGCACCGGCCCCAGGTATTCGACGAGAGGCTCGATGCCGTCGTCGAAGCAGGCGAAGACCAGTCCTCGATAGCTCTCCACCCGCGGAACGTTCACGAGGCCCAGTCCGCCGAGGTCGAAGTCCCTGGGGTAGCGGCTTCGCTTCGGAACTCCCATGAGGTCGCCGTTGTTGCGGTACGTCCAGGCGTGGTACGGGCACCTGAAGAACTTGCCGTTCCCCTTCTCTTCGCGGCAGACGAGGGAGCCCCGGTGCAGGCACCGGTTGACGAGCACGCGCACGGCCTCGTCCTCGCCGCGCACCAGGATGACCGGTTCGCTGCCGATCTTCGCCCGCTTGTAGTCGCCTACGTTGCGCACCTCGGACTCGTGCCCGACGTATACCCAGGCACGTCGAAAGAGGGTGCGCATCTCTTCGTCGTAGATCGCTGGGTCGGTGTAGAGACGTCGGTGCACCCGGTCGGGGAGCAACAGCTCATCTAGGTTCACAGCACCTCCGGGGCATTCGTCGAGACCCGGGCAGACACCCGCTCGCATGGCGGGCCCCGGCAGAGCACGTGCGTCGGTGAGCTCGCCGATGTGAACACCGTAGTCGCGCCACCGAGCAAACTCGAACGTATACGGAGGAACCTAGAGTCAGGGAAGAGCCCGTGTCAATGGCAGCATGCGGCCGCCGCTGCCGCGCGAGTTAGTATCCGTACGTACGCAGAGGACGTACGCAGAGGAACCGGGATCGGCCGATCGTGATGAGGAGTCGGGGATGGGGAAGTCCGGCCGCGGGGCAGAAGTGACGTCCGTGCGGACGGGCGCCGAAATGCTCGCCCTCGACGAGGCTCCGGGTCATCTGGTGAGAAGAGCGCAACAGCGTCACGCGGTCCTCTGGGCGCACGAGTTCGGCCAGGACCTGGACATCACGGGGCCTCAGTACGCGTTGCTGTGCGCCGTTGCGGCCGCCGACGGTCTCGACCAGGGCACCGCGGGGGAGCGCGCCTCGCTCGACAAGTCGAGCACGGCCGACGTCGTGGCCCGGCTCGTGGGCAACGGCTGGCTACGGGTCTCACCGGACGTGCACGATCGGCGCCGTAAGGCCTTGTCGATCACCCCGCTGGCCCGCACCGCCCTCGAAGTCGTCACTCCCCGCGTCGCCGAGGTGCAGACGCGGCTCATGCGCAACATCCCTGTCGGCGACCGGCCCGCCTTCCTGGACGCGCTGCGCGTCGTGGCCTACGCGGGCCAGGTGCCGGAGGCCGACGCGGGAGCCGGACCGTTCCATTCGCTTCGCGATACACCGGGACACCTGCTGCGCAGGGCGCAACAAGTGCACACCGTGCTGTGGGGGGAGGAGGTCGGTCCGGTGCCCACCGCGCCGCAGTACGCCGTTCTCAGCGGGTTGTGGTCGCATCCGGCCGGAATAGATCAGGGCACCGCGGGCGAGTTGGCGTCCCTGGACAAGTCGAGCATCGCCGACATCGCGCGACGTCTGGTCAACCGCGGCTGGGTCAGCCGGGAGCGAGACGACGCCGACAGCCGGCGCTGGGTTCTCCGGCTCACGAATCCGCTCCGAGAGGACTTCACCAAGTACACCCCCGCGGTTCGCCGCGTCCAGCAGCGCATGTTGGCGCCCCTGGAAGGCGCGCAGCAGAAGCAGGCGTTCATCGAGGGTTGCCGCGCCCTGGGATACGCCGACTGAGCCTCAAGTCACCGATTCCTCAAGGGACGTGTCCCCAAGGGACGTGTCGCGTCTGTGGGTGGGGGGCATTGAGCGCTGGCCGTCGGTTGCGGCGACCGCAAGGGCGAGCAGCCGAGGAGCAGCCGAAGCATCACGGCATCGAGTTGGCGGGCGTGGCCGACAGCCGGTCGACCCGGCAGGTAGCGCGTTGACGTCCTCGATGCGGCCCCCGCCCGCCGACGGCGAGCGGATCAGAGTGAGGCACTTGTGATCCGGGGGCCAGGGGCAGTGCGGCGCACGCAGCAACGGCCCGAGCCTCCCTGGCTCGGCGTGACCGGACCAGCGGCCTGCCCGGCGTCGGATACGGCGCTGTCGTCACCGCCCATCACCAACCACCCGTAATCCTCCGCATACGTTGTGATCCTCGACGCGCCCCGCCAAGGAAGCGATGCGCGGTGATAGTTGACCGATTCAAGACCGAGAACCTACGATCAACGAAATGGTCCGTATACAGAATATCGAGGTGATCGTGGATGTCGACTCGTCGGTTCAGGGCGGACGACCGAGCCCTGGATGTCTTGTACGACCGGCTGTCGGTCACGGACCTGCAACCCCTGTGGGAGCTGACGGGCCTGCTGACACCTGAGCCGGTCGTCGGCGCCGTGCCCTACCGGTGGCCGGGGGAGGAGCTTCGGGCACTCGGCGAAGCCTCCGGCGAACTCGTCCCGGTCGAACGCGGAGGAGACCGCCGGGTGTTGGCCTGCTGCAACCCCGGCCTCGACGGCGCCCCGTACGCCGTCCCCACGCTCTGGGCAGCGGTGCAGTACCTCCGCGCAGGGGAAGTCGCGCCGGCCCACCGCCACACCCCGGCCGCGCTGCGATTCGTCACCCAGGGCCAGGGAGTGTGGACCCTCGTCGACGGCGACCCGGTCCACATGAGCAAGGGGGACTTGGTCCTCACGCCGAGCTGGACGTTCCACGAGCACCACAACCCGTCCTCGGAGGCGATGACTTGGATGGACGTGCTCGATCTTCCGATCGTCGCCGCGCTCGGCGCCGTCTTCTTCGAGGATGGGCCGACGGACGTGGCCTCGACCGCCACGGCTGCGCAGTCGACGTCCGAGAGCTGGTACGGCGGGGGGCCCGGCCTCGTTCCGGTGGCAGGGCCTTCGGCCCCGGGGACGAGGTCCCCGCTCTTGGCCTATCGCTGGGCCGACACCGACCGCGCGCTGGCGGCGCAGCTCCAGGCAAGCGGCCGCGGTGTGGCCGTCATCCGGTTCGCAGACCCGGTCCGCGGCGGAGACGTGATGCCCACGTTGCGATGTGAGATGCACCGGGTGGAGTCCGGCCGCCGTACCGACCGGACACGGCAGACCGGTGGAAGGGTCGCCTGCGTGCTGCACGGCACCGGGTCCGTCGCAATCGGCGGCGAGACGTTCGACGTCGGGCCGGGCGACATCCTGGCGATCCCCTCGTGGTCTGCCTGGGACGTGCGGGCCGAGACCGAGCTGGATCTGTTCAGCACGAGCGACGCGCCGGTGCTCGAGGCACTGGGGCTGATGCGTCGCGACACCGTGGCGGTGCCGGGGCCGGTGGCCGTCCCGTGAGCGCCATGCACCGGACCCTGGTCGTGGGGGGCGGCATCGGAGGGCTTGCCACCGCTTTGGGGATCGCCCGCTCCGGGAGACAGGTGCATGTCCTCGAGAGAGCCGACGCCCTCGTCGAGATCGGTGCCGGCCTCCAAGTCGGGCCGAACGCGAGCCGCGCGCTGGACGAGCTGGGAATCCTCGACGACATCCGGCCGCGTGCCGTCTTTCCCCGGCGCGGCGTCATGCGGGATGCGAGGTCCGGCAAGGTGCTGACCACCCTCGACCTGAGCAGCTTCGACCATCGTTACGGCTACCCCTACATCGTCTTGCACCGAGGGGATCTGCTAGAGGCACTGGTCCGGCATTGCGCGGCGAACGACCTGGTCACCGTCGAGACGGGACGCCACGTGACCTCGGCGACCGTCAGTCCGGGCCAGGCCCGCGTCAAGTGCGCGGACGGTGCGGAGTACGAGACTTCCGCCCTGATCGCGGCCGACGGCCTCCATTCCACGTTGCGGAAGCACGTGATCCAGGACGACGTCGTACCGAGCGGCTATGCGGCGTACCGGGGGACGCTCCCGATCGACGAGGTGCCCACGGAGATCGACGACGACGCGGTGGTGCTGTGGGTGGCACCGGGGCTTCACCTCATGCAATACCCGGTACGCGGGGGAGCGGTCTACAACCAGGTGGCGGTCGTGAGGACGGACCTCGCCGCGGAGAGCCTCGACGCCGCCTTCGCCGAAACCTGCCCCCAGGTGCGTACCGCGGTCGCGGCCATCGGGCGAGACCGGAGCTGGCCCATGTTCGACAGGACTCCCGCGTCGACCTGGATCCGCGGGTGCCTGCTGCTCGTCGGCGACGCCGCGCACCCGATGCTGCAATACCTCGGCCAGGGCGCTTGCCAGGCGCTTGAGGACGCCGTCGAGCTGGAGCGCCAGTTCCGGGCCCACCACGCCGACGTCGGGGAAGCGTTCGCGGCGTTCCAGCGGGCACGCATGCCGCGGACGCACCGATGCCAGACGAGTGCCCGACCGTGGGGGAGCTCTGGCACACCGACGACCCGCTGACCGTGGCGATCCGCAACCGGTACTTCGCGCTGCGGCGAGCCGATGACCTGTCAGAGCTCGACTGGCTCTACGCACGAGCGGATGCCCAAGCCGACCGACCCCGCGAGGAGGACCGCCGTGCGATACATCAGCTTCCGTGACGCCCACGGCGCGATGAGAGTCGGCGCGATCGCCGGTGACGACCCCACGGTGGTCCTCGACTTGACCGCAGGTGTTCCGAAAGGGCCGCACGGACCGATGCGCCGGCTCATCGAGGCCGCGACCGCCGGTGCCTGGACGGCCGAGGAGGCTCTGCGTACGGCGACCGGGCTGCCACGTGCCGACGTCGTGCCCGTCGCTCCCGTACCGGAACCTTCGAAGATCGTTGCTGCGCCGGTCAACTACCGGAACCACCAGGCAGAGATGAGCTCCGACAGCCAGATCGACGCACTCGGCGTCTTCCTGAAGGCGCCCTCATCGGCGACCGGCCACGAGTCCGTCGTACGCCTTCCGTATACCGACCGCCGGTTCGACCAGGAAGGCGAGTTCGCTGTAGTGATCGGCCGCCCAGCTCGACACGTGCGCGCTGCCGACGCTCTCCAGCACGTCTTCGGCTTCACGTCGTTGCTCGACATGACGATGCGCGGCGGTGAGGACCGCTCGGTCCGCAAGTCGTTCGATACGTTCACGCCGATGGGGCCGACTCTGGTCACGCCCGACGAAGTACAGACGGTCGACGAGTTGGAGCTCAAGCTCTGGGTCAACGGCACGCTGCGCCAGAGAGCCGATCTTGCCGACCTGATCTGGGACGTGCCGCGACTGATCGCCTACGCATCGTCCGTGATGACGCTCCTGCCCGGCGACGTCGTGACGACGGGCACCCCGGAGGGGGTGGGTGCGGTGCGGGACGGCGATCGGATCGAGTTGGAGATCACCGGCTTGGACCGGCTCGCGGTGGGGGTGTCGAGCGAGGGCGCGGTTCCCTGTCCCACCCTCGGGGCCGGTCGCGGGCCGCGGCCCCCGTCGGAACTCACTCCGGTCCGACCGCGCACATGATTCGCGGCTCCTGCGCGCTCACCTTGTAGAGGGGGCACTCCAAACCCGTCGCGGCTGCCGCACTACCCGCGGCAGACGGGTCGGGGCGGAAGGGATGACGCGCCTCGGTGGCTCAGCATGACGCCGGACCACCGAGGCGCCCCTTTAACAGAGTTGACGCGTCTGACAGAGTTGACGCGCCTCCCGTCGCGCGATCAGTTGTTCACGTATCCCATGTACTTGTCCCAGTCCCAGTTCGGACCGGGGTCCGTGTGGTCGTTACCGGGAACCTCGCTGTGGCCGACGATGTGCTCACGGTCCTTCGGGATGCCGTACTTGTCTGCCAGGCTCCGCGTCAGTGCGGCCGAGGAGCGGTACATCTCCTCGGTGAACGACGACGGGTCGTCGACGAAGCCCTCGTGCTCGATGCCGATCGCCGTGGCGTTGCCGTTGCCCACGTGATAGGCGGTGTCGCCGTCGTCGACCATCTGGGTCACCTTGCCGTCCGAGGAACGCACCACGTAGTGGGCGCTGACCTGGGAGTCCGGGTTCTTGAACCAGTTGATCGTGCTGTCGTAACTGCCCTGCGTGACGTGGACGACGATCTGTGAGATCTCCCCGTTCCGGCCGGGAGTGAAGTTCGCCGGGTCGGCCGGGTCCCATTCGGGCGCCGGAGCTTGGGCGGGCGGCGGGGCCGGGGCGGGCGGCGGAGCCGGGGCTTCGGGCGGCGGCGGGGCTGAGGCTTCGGCCGGTGCGGGTGCCGGTGCCGGGGCTTCGGCGGGCGGCGGAACCGGTGCGGGAGCCGGAGCATCGGCCGGGGGCGGGGCCGGGGCGTCGGCGGGAGCCGGACCGTTGGCCGGAGCGGGAGCGGGAGCAGGGGCCGGGGCATCTGGGAGGCCGTCGGCGGCGTGCCGTTCCGGTTCCTCGACAGGTGCGGGAGCCGGACCGTTGGCCGGGGCCGGAGCGGGAGCCGGGGCATCTGGGAGGCCGTCGGCGGCGTGCCGTTCCGGTTCCTCGACAGGTGCGGGAGCCGGGGCGTCCGGGAGGCCGTCGGCGGCGTGCCGCTCCGGTTCCGCAACTGGTCCCGGAGCCGGACCATCGGGCCCCGGACCAGGAGCCGGGCCGGGAGCCGGACCCAAGCCCTGACCATTGGACGGAGCCGGTCCGGGAGCCGGACCGGAACCCTGACCACTCGCTGGACTACCCGTGGGCGGACCATCGGCCGGGCCCGCATCGGGACCGTGATCCGGACCGGGTGCTGGGCCAGGAGCAGGGCCGGGGTCCGGCGCATTGGGCGGGCCCGCATCGGGACCGTGATCCGGGCCAGGAGCAGGACCCGAACCAGGACCCTGACCCGGACCATCGGCCGGACCCGCAGCCGGGCCGGGGGCCGGACCCGATCCAGGCCCCGCATCCGGGCCCGCAGCGGGACCACCGGCCGGACCCGCAGCAGGACCACCCGATCCTGGACCATCGGCCGGACCAGGAGCAGGGCCGGGGGCCGGACCCGAATCAGGCCCCGCATCCGGACCCGCAGCAGGACCACCCGACCCCGGACCATCGGCCGGACCGGAGGCTGGACCCGCAGCAGGGCCGGGGGCCGGACCCGATCCAGGCCCCGCATCCGGACCGGGAGCAGGACCACCGGGTGCCGGACCATCGGCCGGACCCGCAGCCGGACCCGCAGCCGGACCACCGGCCGGGCCGGAGTCCGGACCCGCATCCGGACCGGAGTTCGGACCCGCATCCGGACCGGGATCAGGAGCGCTCGTACTCGAGTCGGGCCCCGGCCCGGTGTCCGCGGCCGCCGACCCGGCGGCCATGATGCTCGCTGCGAAGGCACCCGCTATGAGAACACCGCTGCGCTTTCCGATGGATCTGGAGATTTCGCGATGCCAAGTCACTGTTTTACGACGGTGACGTCCCGCCATTCGTCTTCCTCTCTTCTGCCGGCGTCCAGCGCCGGTTGTGGGGTTTGTCGCGCTAATTGGTCTGATGAGCCGCGCACAGTCGCGTCGCTGACCCGCCGCGGAATCGCGGCCCGGCCGCCCGGTCCAGGAGCCACTGCGCGGCGTCTCCCAGGCCACCGGGCACGACTGGCTCCACGGCGGTGTGCTGGGATCGGTCCCCCGAACTCCTCCCGGTGCCGGGCTTGTTCAATCGGTGCTCCCTTCTGGTCGGAGACCCGGCGCTGACCGCCGGTCAGTGCACGAAGCGGCGGAGCCGCTCCGGCGACAGCGAGTCGCCGGTGCGTACGCACCAGGCGACGTGGCTGTCGGAGACGGTGAACTGCGGGACGGGTTGGGCGCATTCGTCGACCGCCAGGGGACAGCGGGTGCGGAACACGCAGCCGGACGGCGGATCGAGTGGGCTGGGCGGGTCGCCGCCGAGCAGGATTCGCTCACGGCCCTTCTCCGTGGCCGGGTCCGTGTCGGGCACCGCGGACATGAGCGCCTGCGTGTACGGATGCGCCGGGCGGGCGTAGAGGTCGTCAGTGCCGCCGGTCTCCATGAGGCGGCCGAGGTACATCACGACGACGCGGTGGCTCATGTGCTCGACGGCGGCGAGGTCGTGGGAGACGAACAGGTAGGTGAGCCCGAGTTCGCCCTGCAACTCCCGTAGCAGGTTCATGATCTGCGCCTGGACCGAGACGTCGAGGGAGGCGGTCGATTCGTCCAGGACGATCAGGTCCGGATTCGCCGCCAGGGCGCGTGCGATGCTCACGCGCTGGCGCTGACCGCCGGAGAGTTCGTGCGGGTACCGGGCGGCGGTCTGATGTACGAGCCCTACGAGATCGAGGAGTTCGGCCACTCTGCGGTTGCGTTCCGCGCGTCCGGAAAGCATCCGGTGCACGTCCATGGGCTCCCGCACGGTCGCACCGGCGGTGCGCCTCGGGTCGAGTGAGGCGTACGGGTCCTGGAAGACCATCGCGATCCGCCGTCGCAGCTCGCGCGAAGCGGCGCCGCGCGCTGCCAGTACGTCCTGGCCGTCGAGGTGAACCGTTCCCGACGTGGCCGGGACGAGACGGGTCAGCGCGTTGCCTATCGTCGACTTGCCGGACCCCGACTCACCTACCAGACCCAGCGTCTGACCACGGTCGACGGCGAAGGACACGTCCTCGACCGCGTGCACCCACGAGCGGTGACGGCCCTGCCTCGGGCCCGGGAACCGTACGCACAGGTTCCGCACGTCCAGCAGCGGTACGGACTCTGTGTCCGGGGCCGTGCCCGGACCTGCTGCGCTCTTCACTTGTCCTCCGGGCAGAACGTGCGGGCGTAGTGGCGCCGCCCGACCTCCAGGAGATCCGGGATCTGGGTCGCACACCGCGGATCTCCCTGCACGGGGCAACGGTCGAAGAAGACACAGCCGGGCGGCAGCGCGCGGGGGTCGGGGGGCGTACCCGGGATGGCGGTGAGCTGGTCGCGTCGTCGGCCGAGGACCGGACGCGCTCCCAACAGGCCGCGTGTGTAGGGATGTACGGGCGCGCTGTGCAGGGTCTCGACGGGGGCCTGCTCGACCACCTGTCCGCCGTACATCACTACGACGTCGTCGGCGAGCCCGCCCACCACAGCGAGGTCGTGGCTGATCCAGACCACCGCCATGCCCGTGCGCTCCTGCCGTACGCGCACGAGGTCCAGGATCTGCGCCTGCGTCGTGACGTCGAGTGCCGTCGTCGGCTCGTCCGCCACGAGGACGTCCGGTCCGCAGGACAGCGCGATCGCGATCATCACCCGCTGTCGCATCCCGCCGGACAACTGGTGCGGGTAGGCGTCCAGTCGGCGGTCGGGGTCGGGGATGCCGACCGTGTCGAGGAGTTCACGCGCACGGTCGCGGGCGGCCCGCCGGGTGGCGCCGAGATGTTCCTCGATGCCTTCGGTGATCTGCCGTTCGATCGTGAGCAGCGGGTTGAGCGACGTCATCGGGTCCTGGAAGACGAATCCGAGCCGCCGTCCCCGTATGCCTTCGAGTTCACGCCGGGACAGCGTCAGCAGGTCCCGGCCGCCGAGGAGAGCGCTGCCGGTGACGGTCGCCGGCGGTGGGACGAGCCCTGCCGAGGCGAGCACCGTCATCGACTTCCCCGAGCCGGACTCGCCGACCACGCCGAGCGTCTGTCCCGCTTCGACGGACCACGACACTCCTCGTACGACCCTGGCCGCCCGCCTGCCGCGGCCGAGGACGACGCCGAGGTCTCGCACGGCGAATCCGGGCGCCTTCATCGGCCCCTCCCGGACTCCATCGCGGAACGCCGGCGGGGGTCCAGGACGTCCCGCAGCCCGTCTCCCACGAGATTGAACGCGAGCACCGTGACGAAGATGGCGAGCCCCGGGAAGACGCTCATCCACCAGGCGTCGGTGAAGCCCTTGCCGTCGAAGAGCATCCGCCCCCAGGACGGTTGCGGCGGCTGCACGCCGAGTCCGAGGAACGACAGCGCCGCCTCCGAGAGGATCGCGAACGCCAGGCTGAGCGAGGTCTGGACGATGACCGGCGCCGAGACGTTGGGCAGTACGTGGGTGCGAATGATGCGCAGCGGCCCTGCGCCGATGCCGGCGGCGGCCTTCACATACGGCTCCTCGCGCAGCGCCAGCGTGCTGGCGCGGGTGACGCGGGCGAAGACCGGTACGTACACCACGCCGATCGCGATCGTCGCGGTGGTGACGCCGGGCCCGAGCACGGCGACGATCGCGATGGCCAGAAGCATGATCGGGAACGCGAAGACCACATCGACGACCCGCATGATCACGGTGTCGGCCCATCCCCGGAAATAGCCGGCGAGGAGACCGAGGACCACCCCGGCGACCAGCGCGATGCTCACGCTGATCAGACTGACCTGCAAGGAGACCCTCGCGGCTAGCACGACCCGGCTCAGGACGTCGCGTCCCAGGTCGTCGGTGCCGAACCAGTGCTCCAGGCTCGGTGGTTGGAGGGCGCGGGTGACGTCGACGGCGTTCGGGCCGTACGGCGCGAGCTGCGGGCCCAGGAAGGCCAGAACGACGAGCAGCGCCACGACGGCGAGCCCGGCCGCGGACACGGGGCGTCGCAGCAGATGACTCCACACGGAGAACGGACGGGCGCTCATCGGATCGATATCCTCGGGTCGATTCGCGCGTACAGCAGGTCCACGGCCATGCTGACGAGCAGGAACAACGCCGCGACCAGCAGCACCGCCCCCTGCACGACGGGATAGTCCCGTGCCGAGACGGCGTCGAACGTCAGCCGCCCCAACCCCGGCCAGGCGAAGACCACTTCGATGACGATGACCCCGCCCATCAGGATCGCCGCCTGGACGCCGATCACGGTGATGACGGGGACCATCGCGTTGCGGACCACATGACGGCGCCGCACGGTGCGGTGCCGCAGTCCCTTGGCGCGGGCGGTGCGTGCGTGTTCGGACCCGAGCGATTCGAGTACGGCGCTGCGGACGAAGCGGGTGATGATCGCCCCGGAGACCAGGCCCACTGCCGTCGCGGGCATGACCACCCTGGACAGCCAGCCGAGGGGGTCCTCGGTCAGCGGCACGTAACCGGAGGGCGGCAGCCATCCCAGCGTGCTGGAGAACAGCAGGATGAACAGGATGCCCAGCCAGAAGTCCGGTACGGAGACCCCGAATTGGCTCACGACGCGCACGATCGTGTCGCTGATCCTGCCCTGGTGCGTCGCCGCGTAGACGCCGAGGGGAAAGGCGATCCCCACGGCGATGACCATGGCCGCGAAGGCCAGGGAGAGCGTCGCCGGAAGGCGTTCGAGCAGCACGAGCGTGACCGGTTCCCCCGTGCGGAAGCTCACTCCCAGATCACCGGTGAGGGCGCTGCCCACGTAGTGGAAGTACTGGCTGATCAGCGGCCGGTCGAGTCCCGACGCGGTACGCAGCGCCTGGTAGGACTCCGGTGTGTACTGCGTGCCCAGAGCGACCCGCACCGGGTCGCCCGGCACGAGATGCATCAGCGTGAAGACGACGACCGTAACGCCCAGCAGGACGACCGCGGCGTGCCCGGTGCGGGCCAGCGTGAAGCGCAGCATCATTCGGCCAGCCTCACGTCACGGAAGCGGACGGCACCGTCGCTGCGGACCTTGTATCCCTTCAACTGCGGTGCCCACACCTGCACGATGTCGGGGTTGTAGAGGTAGATGTAGCTCGCGTCGTCGGCGATCTGCCGGGCGGCCTGCGCGTAACGGACCTTGCGGGCCTTCCTGTCGGACTCCTTCTGGCCCGCTTCCAGCAGCCTGTCGACCTTGGGGCTCGAGTACTTCTGGAAGTTGAAGTTCCCCTTGGAGTGGTGCTGGGCGTAGTAGAAGTCCTCGGCGTCGAGATTGCCGAGCCAGCCGAGCATCAGCATGTCGTATTCGCCCTTGCCCTGCTTGTCCAGCCAGGTGGCGAAGTCGACCTCGCGGGGCTTGACGGTGATCCCGATCTTCCCGAGCTGGGACGCGATCACCTGGCCCGCGACGACGGTCTCGGGGTACTCCTTGGTCACCAGCATGTCGATCTTCAGGTCGCGTACGCCGGCGGACTTGAGCAGCCTGGCCGCACGGCGCGGGTTGTGCGAGTAGGGCGAGTACGCCGTGTACCAGGGGTTGGTCCTCGGTATGGCCAGCTGGTTGACCGTCGCGTTGCCGTACTGCGTGGCCTGGACTATGGCCTTGCGGTCGATGCCGTAGGCGATGGCCCGTCTGACCCGCGGATCGTCGAACGGACGGCGGTCCTGGTTGGTCGTCAGGTACCAGTAGTCGTTGCCCACGGCCGTGTCGAGCCTGAGGTCCTGGTTCTGCGAGACCCTCTCGACCTGCTGCGGCGGGATGTTGTCCGTCCAGTTGATCTCGCCGGCCTCCAGGTCCGCGACGGCCGTCGTGGGCTCGGGGATGAACCGGAAGGTCAGCGACGGGATCTTCGGAGCGCCGCCCCACCAGTGCGGGTTCGCCTTCAGCCGGACCGACTCGCCCGGGTTGTAGTCGTCGAAGGAGAAGGGCCCGGTGCCGACCGGGTGCGTCTTGATCTTCCCGCTCTCGACGTTCCTCTTGTTGACGATGGCGAGCCCCTTGTGACCGCCGATCCTGGACAGCAGGTTGTACATGGGCTTGTCGAGCTTGAGTACGACGGTCGAATCGTCCGGAGCCGAGATGTCCTTGACGCCGTCGAACCGCCAGGCGTTCCCCAGCTTCTTGTCGATGATGCGTCGGTAGGAGTAGACGACGTCGTCGGCGCCGAAGTCGGAGCCGTCGTGCCACGTGACGCCCTCGCGGAGGGTGAACGTCCACGTGAGCCGGTCCTTGCTGACCTTCCAGCGCTCGGCCAGCGCCGGTCTCATGTCGAGGTTCCGGTCCGGCTCGACCAGGGTGTCGAAGGTGTTCTCCAGCACCTGGAAGGAGAAGTACGCCGAGGTGCGGTGCGGGTCGAGCTGGTCGGGCTCACCTGCGATCGCGGCCACCACCCCCGAGCCGTCCTTGCTCAGGCCCGGGTCCACTCCAGTGCCGGGCGAGCACGCACCGAGCAGGGCCGATACGAGTGCGGCGCCTGCCCATCGGCTCAGCCGTCTCACGTCTTGACTCCCCCGCTTCGGTCGACTGGTCGTCGGCACCCTGTCATCATTATGATGAAGGTGCGTCATTATTGCGAAGCACGGCGGGCACGTTACGAACCCCGGCGAGCGAGGTCAAGACGCTGCCCATAACACGTGACCCGGAGATGACACGGGGGCTGCGGCCCGGCCGTTCAGAGAGGAAGACGTGACCTATTCCCTGGTGGTACGGGACGATGACGGAAGCTTCGGCGTCGTCACCGCGTCGAAGTCCCTCGCCGTAGGAGCCTCCGTACCCGCCCTGGCCGCGGACGCCGGCGCCCTCGTGACGCAGGCCCACACGAACACGACGTTCGCCGAGCGTGGGATCACGCATCTGCGTGCCGGGTTCGACGCGGCTCAGACGGTCGAGCGCCTGATCTCCTCCGACCCGGGACGTTCACTGCGGCAGCTCGCGGTGCTCGGTCCGGCGGGCGACGCCGCCGCGTGGACCGGCCCCGACTGCACGAGCACCGCCGGACATCTTCTCGGTCCCGGATGCGTGGCCGCCGGCAACTGCCTCGCCGGAACGCCGGTTCTCAGCGCCCTGCGGGACACCTTCCTGGCCTCGGTCGGCGCGCTGCCCCACCGCCTGATCGCGGCACTCGCCGGCGGCGAGGAAGCCGGTGGGGACCGCCGCGGCAGGCAGAGCGCCGCACTGCGCGTTGTCGGCCCGGCCGACGACGGCAGCCTCCGCAGCCCGGCCCGCGTGGACCTGCGAGTGGACGATCACGAGGACCCGGTCGGCGAGTTGCGCCGCCTCCTCGCGCTGCACGATGTCTTCACAGGCGCGGCGGACCCGTCCGGAGGTGGCCGCTGAAGGCGGTGCCGCCCCCCGGGTGGTCCACCGCGAGATCCCGAACTCGGGCTGCCGTACGGCCTGTTCGGTGCGGCGCTGGTGAACGACCCGCCCGTGACGGGGCGGTCAGAAGGCGAGGGGAGTGACCGCTCCGAGCACCACAGTGGTCTCCGTTCCGGGGTTGGCCCACCAGTGGGCGGCTGTGCAGTCGTACGTGATCGTGTCGCCCTGCGACAGGTCGACGACCTCCTGGCCGATGCTCACCCTGAGCCGCCCCGACAGCACGACGACGCACTCCTGACCCAGGTGGCGATAGGAATGTCCCTCATTGCTGAACCCCGGAGGCACCTCGCTCCGGATCACTTGCAGACGCCCGCCCGACGGGGTCAGCAGCTCGCGCAGCACCTGCGAGTCGCGGGTGTCGTCGCTCGGCGCCGGCAGCCGGGGCCCGTGACCGGCGCGGACGACATGGTGCTCGCGCTCGGCCGCTCCCTGGAGCAACTGCACCAGCGGGATGCTGAGTGCGGTGGCCAGGCGCTGCATCGTCTGGAGGGAGGGATTGCCCTGACCGCGTTCGAGCTGGCTCAGCGCGCCCGTGCTCACGCCCGCGCGGGACGCGAGCGCTTCGACGGTCATGCCCATGAGGCGCCGCGTCGACCGGACGGTCTTCCCGATGGTGGCGAGTTCGCCGTCACGGTCTCCGGCGGGAACGTCCCGGGATTCCGCGAACTCCCCTGCTGAACCGTCGGGTTCCCCGGCGGGTTTCCTCGGCATCCCTCACCCTTCGGTACACCGCTGCGGTCGGACGCCCTCATGAGCGCCCCAGAATTCTATGCGTCCACGGCAGCGCACCCGGAGTACCGGCCGCCCACGTCCGACGTCCTTCCCTTTCATGCGCGGCCTGGCTTCGCATCCGACTCCAGCAGGTCTTGAAGTACGTACGCCCGCAACCGAGTTGAAACGCCGCCAGCTGAGACGACGTCCGAATCCCGCGCAACAAGCACAAGAACCTCGCGTATCCCTTTCGCGTGCGGACCCAGACAGAGCCGCAAGGCTGGTGGTTCCAGGGACCATCAAGGGCGAGAGCGCCCGATCGTCGCGTTGCACCCCGATCGAGTCCGCGCTGTCGAAGGGCCGCATACTCGGTGTTCGTCGCGGTGCCGTGAAGCGGTGACCGGTGCCCAGGGCGGATACGGAGGCGTAGGGAGAAATGGCAGACACGAACGGCCCGGCCGTGCCGGAAGCGGTGGACAGCCCCGCTCTTCGGCCCCAGCCGACCGGAGGCCTGGCCGGCTGGCTGCTGCGCCACCGGGTGCAGCCGGTCGGGCCGGCGACCGGTGAGGGGCATACGGAATCCCACGCCTGGTGGAAGGTGATGTGTCTGACCGGGGTGGACTACTTCTCCAGCCTGGCGTATGTACCGGCGATCGCGGCACTCGCGGCCGGGGCGGTCTCCCCGCTGGCGACGTTGCTGATCGTGATCTTGACCCTGGCGGGGATGCTGCCGATGTATCGGCGCGTATCCCGCGAAAGTCCCCACGGAGCCGGGTCGGTGGCGATGCTGGAGGATCTGCTGCCGTTCTGGTGGGGCAAGCTGTTCGTGCTGGCCCTGCTCGGCTTCGTGGCCACGTCGTGGATCATCACGATCACCCTGTCCGCGGCGGACGCCTCGGTGCACATGACGGAAAACCCCTACTTGCCCCATGCCCTGCACGGTCATGAGGTCGCCATCACCGTGGCGTTGCTGCTGGTACTCGGCGGGGTGTTCCTGCTCGGCTTCAGTGAAGCGGTGAGTGTGGCCATCCCGCTGGTCGCGATCTTCCTGGTGCTCAACGCGGTGACGGTCGCGGTCGGACTGGTGGAGGTGTTCACCACGCCGGGAGCCTGGTCCGCGTGGACGGACGCCCTGATCGAGGGCGGGGGCGGACTCGGTGATCTGGCCGGGCCGGCGCTCCTGGCGTTTCCGCTGCTGGTGCTCGGCCTGTCCGGCTTCGAGACCGGGGTGAGCATGATGCCGCTCGTGTCCGCCGACGGTTCCGATGACGAGCAGCGGCTGCACTCGCGTATCCGCAACACCCGCAGGCTGCTGACCACTGCCGCGCTCATCATGAGCGTCTACCTGCTGTGCGCGAGCTTCGTGACCACCGTCCTCATTCCCCACAAGGAATTCGAGCCTGGCGGTGCGGCCAACGGCCGTGCCCTGGCGTGGCTGGCACACGAGCACGTCGGGGAGGCGTTCGGCACCGTCTACGACATCAGCACCATCTTGATCCTCTGGTTCGCGGGCGCGTCGGCGATGGCGGGGCTGGTGAACATCGTCCCGCGCTATCTGCCCGACTACGGCATGGCCCCTGAATGGGGCCGCGCGGTGCGGCCCGTCGTGATCGTCTACACCGCCCTCTGCGTCTTCATCACGATCGGGTTCGACGCCGATGTCGATGCCCAGGCCGGCGCCTACGCCACCGGCATCCTGGCCATGATGGTCTCCGGTGCGTTCGCCGTCACCGTTTCGGTCTTCCGCAGTCGCCGGCGCGCGGCCGCCACCGGCTTCGGGCTACTCACCGTGGTGCTTCTCTACGCGCTGCTCGCGAACATCGTCGACAAGCCCGACGGCATCGCCATCTCCGGCCTGTTCATCCTTGGCATCGTCACCGTGTCGCTGATCTCCCGGGTCTCTCGCACCACCGAACTGCGGGCCGACCGCATCGTCTTCGACCCGGCCGCCCGTCGGTTCATCACCGACACCCTCGCCCACGACAACGCCATCAACATCATCGCCAACCAGCGTCAGGCCGGAGACCAGGCTGAGTACTCCGCCAAGGAACGCGAGCAGCGCCTCGACAATCCGGTCCCCGGCCCGGCCGACGTGCTGTTCCTGGAGATCGACGTCGTCGACCCGTCCGACTTCAGCGAATCCCTCACCGTGTACGGCGTCGACGTCGAGGGTTACCGGATCCTGCGAGCCGAGGCCCCGGCGGCCCCGAACGCCATCGCCGCGATCCTGCTCGCCCTGCGCGACGCCACGGGTGTTCAGCCGCACTGCTACTTCTCGTGGGCCGAAGGCAGCCCTCTCCGGCACATGTTCCGCTACTTCCTGCTGGGCCGCGGTGACACGGCTCCGGTCACACGCGAGATCATCCGCAGCAACGAGCCCGACCCGGAACGTCGCCCCGGCATTCACGTCGGCGGCTGACCTCGCGGCCCCGCCGGGGGCCGTGCCTTGACCGGGCGAGCCCACCGACAGGCCGGATGCCGATGGACCGGTGCATGCAGTCGGTGTTTCTCGATCAACTGAAGAACCGCGTCCCTTGTAGCACCGGCGAGCGGTCGCGGCGCCGGGGGAGGGGCAGTTGACGCGGGCACCACCGGGCGCAGCCCGTGGACCCAGACGCGTACCGTGGCTGTATGTGTGTGAATTCCACGGCCCATTCTGCTACTTCAGGAACGGACACGCATTGCCCGTACTGCGCTTTGCAATGCGGCATGGCGTTAATACCCTTGCCGGACAGTAACGGGACCCACACTGCTACGCGAGCCGGTGTGGAGGTCGCGGAGCGCCCCTCGTTCCCTGTGAACCGGGGCGCGCTGTGCGGAAAGGGCCGTACGGCGCCTGCGGTTCTCGCCCCGCAGGCGCGCCTCACCCAGCCGCTCGTGCGGCGCCGCTCATCCGGCGAGTTGGAACCCGCCTCGTGGGAGGAGGCGCTCGACCTGGTCGCCACAGCCCTCGACCGGACACGCATCACGCACGGTCCAGATGCTGTGAGCGTCTTCGGCGGGGGCGGGCTGACGAACGAAAAGGCCTACGCCTTAGGCAAGTTCGCCCGGCTGGTGCTCGGCACCTCCCAGATCGACTACAACGGCCGCTTCTGCATGTCCTCGGCCGCCGCAGCCGGGACCAGGGCCTTCGGCGTCGACAGGGGGCTGCCGTTCCCGCTGTCGGACGTGGCACGTACGGGCTGTCTCATCCTCGTCGGCTCGAACCTGGCGGAGACGATGCCGCCCGCGATGCGGTATCTGAAGGAGCTGCGCGATGGCGGAGGCACCCTGATCGTCGTCGATCCACGGCGCACTCGGACCGCGAAGCAGGCCACCCTCCACCTCGCCCCGCGGCCCGGCACCGACCTGGCACTGGCGCTGGGCCTCCTCCACCTCGTCATCGCCGAGGGCAGGCTGGACCAGGACTTCATCGACTCGCGGACCACCGGCTGGACGGAGGCCCACAGCGCCGCCATGACGTACCGGCCGGAATCGGTGGAGCGCATCACCGGAGTCTCCGAGCCCGAACTGCGCGAGGCCGTACGGCTCTTCTGCGAACCGGAGCACTCCATGGTGCTCACGGCACGCGGTCCGGAGCAGCAGTCGAACGGCACCGACGCGGTCAGCGCCTGGATCAACCTGTGCCTGGCGACGGGGCGTGCCGGACGGCCGCTGTCCGGCTACGGCTGCCTGACGGGCCAGGGCAACGGGCAGGGCGGACGTGAACACGGCCAGAAGGCAGACCAGTTGCCCGGATACCGAAAACTGGACGATCCCCGTGCGCGAGCTCACGTGGCACGGGTGTGGGGCGTGGACGCGGAGGTTCTGCCGGGCCCGGGGCGCAGCGCGTACGAACTGTTGGACGCGCTCGGCGGCGACATCCGCGCGCTGCTGCTGATGGGCTCGAACCCGGTCGTCTCCGGCCCGCGCGCCGCGCATGTCGAACAGCGGCTGCGCGCACTCGACTTCCTCGCCGTGTGCGATGTGGTTCTCTCCGAATCGGCGCAGCATGCGGACGTGGTGCTCCCCGTAGCGCAGTGGGCCGAGGAGACCGGCACGACGACCAATCTGGAAGGCCGTGTGCTGCTGCGCCGCAAGGCGGCCGATCCGCCGGCAGGTGTACGTACGGATCTCGACGTGCTCAACGGGCTCGCGGCACGGCTGGGCTGGGAGCGGAGTTTCCCCACCGACGCGGAAGAGGTCTTCGACGAGCTGGGCCGCGCCTCGGCGGGCGGCCCCGCCGACTACTCGGGCATCACCTACGCGCGCATCGCGGCGGAAGACGGTGTGTTCTGGCCCTGCCCGGAAGGGGGTGCGGAGCTGGCGGAGACGGCGGGGGGCGCGGAGACCGGGGCGCACGCGGCCGGAACTCCCCGGCTCTTCCTCGACCGCTTCGCCACGCCGGACGGCAGGGCACGCTTCGTCGCGGTGACGCACCGTCCCAACGCCGAGGAGCCGGATGCCGATTACCCGTTGCGGCTGACGACCGGCCGTGTGCAGGCCCAGTACCAGTCGGGCGCACAGACACGCCGCGTCGACGCCCTCAACAGGGCCGCCCCCGGCCCCTTCGTCGAGCTGCACCCCCGCTTGGCCCTGCGGCTGGGCGCCGAAAGCGGCGACAGGCTCGCGATCGTCTCAAGGCGGGGACGTGCGGTGGCACCGGCACGCATCACGCGAGGCATCCGTCCGGACACCGTCTTCATGCCGTTCCACTGGTACGGCGAGGGCCGCGCGAACACGCTCACCAACCCCGCGCTCGACCCGACGTCACGGATGCCGGAGTTCAAGACATGCGCGGTACGCATCGAACTGGCCGCGCCCGTATCGCAGGAACGCGACCGCAAGCGCTGAGTAATGCGACCGGCCTGGGCGATGACTCGTCGGAACAGTCACGCGGAGGCAGTGCTCACGGAGTGCACATGGAATTCCTACCGGCCCACCGGCAGTGCGCGTGGGCGGATGTGTCTCTCGAACTCGTCGCCTGAATACTCCCGTTCCCGTCGTGAGCACGGCAACCACGCTTGCTTGAGCAACATGGTGTAAGGCGAAATCAGCCCGGCAGGGTCAGAAGCTTTTCGCGGTGTCTGCGACTTCCTTGAGGATTTTCCGCTCAGAGCCGGTGGGGAGCATCACCACGACGCGATCGACGCCGGCCGCCTCGTAGTCGTCGAGTCGATCGAGGTGGGCGAGGAACACATTGATCTCCATGCGCCCACGGCCGAGTGCGGCGGCGCGCTCCTGCAACTCGGAGACCCGCGCCCCGAAGTAGCCCATGTCGTCATGGTGGCCGGGCATCCATCCGTCGCCGAAGGCCAGCACCCGGTCCAGCACAGTGGGGCCGTCCCCTCCGACGAACACCTTCGGCCTCGGCTTCTGAAGCGGTTTCGGCCAGGAGTGGATGGGGTCGAACCGCACGAACTCGCCGTGGTACTCCGCCTCGTCGTTCGTCCAGATCTGCTGCATCGCCGCCATCCGCTCCGCTATCAGCCTCATCCGGGTACGGGGATCGGTGCCGTGGTTGCGTATCTCCTCGCGGTTCCACCCCGAGCCGGCACCGACCCCGAGCAGCAGCCGCCCCTGTGACAACTGGTCGAGTGTGGCGATCTCCTTTGCCAGCAGGATGGGATCGCGTTGCACGACAAGGCAGATCCCGGTGCCGAGTCGCAGGGTCGAGGTGACCGCGGCCATCGAGGCCAGAGTCAGGAGCTGGTCGCGGTTGCGGTAGTAGTCGCGGGGCATGTCGTTCGTCGATTGCACGAACTCTTCGCGCTGCCCCAGTTTGACGTTCTCGTCCCCGGTGGCGTAGGTGACCCGGCGGGCCACCGGCACGTGGCTGTGGTCGGGCAGGAAGACCGACTCGATGCCGAGCCCCTCGGCCTCGCGGGCGATCTCCAGTGGGTCGAGACCCTCATCCGAGTTCATGGAGAACACACCGAACTTCATTGTCCCTACCTCTCGTTGCGGACGTCGAGTCCGGCCCCGGGCCCGGGGTGGTTGCCCGGACCGGATGCTCACCGCTCAGGACACGGATCAACCACCCCGGGCCCGGGGGCGGTTGCTGTGCGACGGCCTCCCCGGGCCCGGCCAGGCCCTCGGCTATGTGGTGGGGTCGAGCTGGCCGACCTGGTAGTCGCCGGCCGGCTGCTGTGAGATGACGTTGATTCGGTTGACGGCGTTCATGAAGGCGATCAGGGACACCAGGGCTGCGAGTTGCTCCTCGTCGTAGTGCTTGGCTGCGTTTGCCCAGACCTCATCGGTGACACCACCGGCCGCGTCGGCGATGCGCGTTCCCTCTTCGGCAAGCTCCAGGGCGGCCCGTTCTGCGTCGGTGAACACCATGGCCTCCCGCCAGGCCCCGACCAGGTGGAGGCGCAACTCGGACTCTCCCGCGTGCGCGGCCTCCTTGGTGTGCATGTCGATACAGGTGCCGCAGCCGTTGATCTGACTGGTACGGAGGGACACCAGCTCCCGCGTCGTGACCGGCAGCGGCGAGTCCGCGAAGAACACCTTGCTTGCCGCGAAGACGTACTTCAGGAACTTGGCCGAGAACGGGTTCTCGAAGAGGTTGTAACGAGCAGCAGTCATGGATGAACTCCTTTGTTCTGTCGTTGTCGGCGATTACGTCCCGATGACCGGTGCGACTGCGACGCGTCAGGAAAACGCGGGCTCCTCACACCTGCCGCGTGAGCGATCAGCCACGGAACGAATGACTTCCGCTTCCGCCCCTTTGTGCTTGGTGCAGATCCGCAGCCGGTTTTCGGTCGTTCGGCTTGAGCAGAGGGGCGGTTGACCAATTGGCCGTGCCGTGCCGGACTCGGCAAGTGCGGTCGTCACTCCTGATGACTCGCCGGCCGGCCGGTCATCATGCGACCTTCTCGGCGCTCACGACGGCCTGCACGGGGATGACGTCCGGTGGCAGATCCGCGGGGTCCTGGGTGATCGTCTCGGTGACCGCGAACCCGCATTCTTCGAGCCAGCGCCGGTAAGTCGACACTTTCTGCGGCCCACCCTGCCCGGTGGCGCAGCCGAGGAAGAATGTCGGGTAGTAGTCGACGGTGTACGAGTCCTTGAGGTTCTCGGTGTACACGGGCACGAGGATGTGCACCTGTCCGCCGACGTTCAGTGCCTTGTTGACGCCGTGGAGGATCGTGAACACCTCGTCCCTGTCGAACATGTTCAGGAAGTGCTTGATCAGTACGACGTCGAATCCCCGGGGGATCTCCGTGAAGGCGTCACCGCCGATGAACGAGCAGTGCTCGGCGACACCGTGCGTCCGGAAGTTCTCCAGGCACTCCGCCTGTTTCTCGGGAAGGTCGAAGGTGGTCACCCGAAGTCCGGGCGACGCCTTCCGCTTGTACGTGTTGATCGCGCCGAGTCCGGTGTTGCCGGCGAGGTCGAGCACCTGCGCTCCGGACGGGATGTCGATGTTGTCGAAGAACCACGGATCGATTCGGGCGGTGACGACGTCCATCAATGTCGACCAGGCCTCGCGCAAATCCCGGTGCTCACCGACGGCGCCGTACAGGTCCCCGTCGAATCCGTAGAACTCCTTGAGGCCGACGACCGTGCCGGTCCGCACACTCTCGGTCAGGTAGAAGAGCTGCCGAAGTGTGGTGACCTTGATCAATTTCATGAACGCGAGCACGCGCTGGATGTCGGCTTCGGCGACGCCGCCGAGCGCGGCGAGGGTGTAGCCGCCGGTCGCTTCGTCGTGGGCGACGAAGTCCTCCTTGACCAGCAGATGCAGGAGTTGTTCGACCGCGTCCGGTTTGGCACCGGCCGCTTCACCGAGCTGCGCCGCGGTCATTCCGGGGGTTTCCCGTAGCGCGTCGATGATGCCCAGCTCGAAACAGGACAACAGGTTCATGAAGCGCGAGGGCCCCACCATGTATTCACGAAGTCGCGCGAGTGTGGCTTCCGGTGTCATGCACTAAACCCCTTAGAGTCGGTTGTCCCCGTCACCGCGGCGCAGCAGCTCGAACCGATCTACCCGGCAACGTCCGTGACCTTCTCCGCGGCCACGATCGCGTGTACGGGAATGGCGTCGGCAGGTATGTCGGCGGGGTCCTCGACTATCACGTTCGTGACCTCGAACCCGCACTCCTCGAGCCAGCTTCGGTAGGTCGACAACTTCTGTCCTCCGCCCTGTCCCATGGCACATCCGATGAAAAAGGTCGGGTAGAACTCCACGCTGCTGCGGGTGTCCGTGTCGTCATCGTTCTCGGGATACAGCGGAATCAGGATGTTGACCTGTCCGCCGACGTCCAGCGCCTTGTTCACGCCTCGGAAGATCTTGAACACGTCGGCTTTGTCCCACATGGCCAGGAAGTGCTTGATCAGTACGACGTCGAATCCCCGGGGGATCTCCGTGAAGACGTCACCGCCGATGAACGAGCAGTGCTCGGCCACACCGTGCGCGCGGAAGTTCTCCAGGGCTTCCTCTTCCCTCGCGGGAAGGTCGAAGGTGGTCACCCGAAGTCCGGGCGACGCCTTCTGCTTGTACGTGTGGACGGCGCCGAGTCCGGTGTTGCCGGCGAGGTCGAGCACCTGCGCTCCGGACGGGATGTCGATGTTCTCGAAGAACCAGGGATCAACGCGGACGGTCTCCATGTCCATCGCCGGTGCCCAGGCCTCGCGCAGGTCCTTGTGTTCGGCCAGGGCGGCGAACAGCGTGCCGTCGAATCCGTAGAACTCCTTGAGGCCGACGACCGTGCCGGTCCGAACGGTCTCGGTCAGGTAGAAGAGCTGCCGAAGCGTGGTGACCTTGATCAGGTCGAACATGGCGAGCACGCGCTGGAGGTCGGCTTCGGCGACGCCGCCGAGCGCGGCGAGGGTGTAGCCGCCGGTCGCTTCGTCGTGGGCGACGAAGTCCTCCTTGACCAGCAGATGCAGGAGTTGTTCGACCGCGTCCGGTTTGGCACCGGCCGCTTCACCGAGCTGCGCCGCGGTCATTCCGGGGGTTTCCCGTAGCGCGTCGATGATGCCCAGCTCGAAACAGGACAACAGGTTCATGAAGCGCGAGGGCCCCACCATGTATTCACGAAGTCGCGCGAGCGTAGCTTCCGGTGTCATCGCACCGATCCTCTCGATTGGCGATCTGATCTTCATTGCTCTGCCGGCACGCCGAGTTCACGACCTCGCCGGCCGGCGTTGTCAACTTGAGCCCATGGCTTGGAGATCCGGCGTCCTTGCGACCCCGGGAGACTTAACGTCGAGACCGAGGCGCGTGCCGACAAGGAATCGCCAGAGCGAATTTCGGTTCGGGAGTTCCCTACTTGGCCAACCGGTCGAAGGTGGCCGTGACATCTCTCGGATGGTAGTAGGTGCGCCCGGTGTGGGTGTAGCGGCGCCATCGGTACTTGTGGGCGTAGCGATAGATGCTGCCCTTGGGAATGTGCCAGACAGTGGCAATGTCATCGGCCGTCAGACCGGCCGTCAAGGTCTCACGGTTCAAGCCCGCTCTCCTTTCCTGACGCGTATCCGACGGGCAAGCCTTGCCCACCATGTCACCGGCCACGAATGGCAAGAGGAAAGGGTGCAGATGATCTCAGAGGGAGAGAGATCATCGTGAGCGCGTATGTGAGCGAAGAGCTCACCTTCGCAGCCGCTTTCGGGACAGTCGCCGACCGGTACCCGCCGGACGCTCTTCGGATAGGCGAGGTCCCGTGCGTTGCGCGTGAGGTCCCGGATCTCCTCCGCCAGGTCGCCTGCTGCGGGGTGGCGGGTCAGCCACTGGACGTGCCGGTCCAGAAATCGCGCGAGCTTGGGAATTTCCCGGGTCGGGGGCTGTAGTCGTCGCTCGTCGGAAACGAGGCCCAGGCCCAGGATGCCAGGACTGTACGGATGGACGACCGCACCTCGGCGGCTGCGGGGTTCATCGAGTCGCTGGCGGCGCTTTTCTTGTGGGATTTCTTTATGACGCGCACTGCGTCCGGGCCGGCGCCCGTGTTGCAATCTGCGTACAGAGCAGGCAGGTTCCGCAGTTCGTGCGTCAAACGGTCATGGCACGGCAGGCATAAGAACGTGCCGTCACAAGGCCTACCCGGACCGTCCCTCCCGCTCCGACAGGATCGGGTACGGCAAAACTCTCCTCCCATTCCATTCCCCTTTCCCGTGCTTCCCCGGTCTGTCCAGCGAGGATTTGCGCCGTGGCCTTCATGCTTCACGAGACGCAGACGGGATTGTGATCTGGCCCTTACAAAACGGCATGATGTGAGCGGGTGAAGGGAGACGTCAAGGGGCCTGCCGAAGCGCCACGGAGGCACGCGCGGCGCCGCGGGAGGCCGTTTTCGCAGGCTCGCCGGTCATCGACCTGAAAGGCCGTCACATCGTCCCAACGTCTTGTCGGCGACTTCTTCACTGCCGGGTTTCCACTCGTTCATCGGACTCGTTCGCGAGGGCGTGCGGGGTCTTGGCCCACTGCGAACACGCCCCGAGAGGCCGGCCCCCGGGCCGAGCTGCCGCCGGCTCCTCCCCGTCGCCACCAGCGTCCCGCACCCGTCCATCGCGGCAGCCGCGTCCGGAGGCCGCCCCTGCGCTGACCCCGCGAGTCAACTTCGTTTGCAGGGAACGTACTTGGAGCCCCGTGCGGCACTTCATCGACCTTGACAGCCGGTCGACGAAGAACCTATACATAAGATCGCAGCCTTGAGTACGCCCTGGAGCCGCCCGCTCGGTTCTCGCTCCAGACCGCGACGCGCTCTGTGAGGCGCCGGCATGACGTGCCGGGGCGCCTCGTCGATCTGCTTCCTCGCTCCGATCCCTTCGCACCACCCCCTCGCCCCACGGGCGGCCTACAGCCACGGGTTCCCACGGGGCGTTCGCCGGTGAGCGGGCCTGGCATGGACGTCCGCGGGTGACAGGGCCGGGCGCGCCGCCGACCGGTTCGCCCGTTTCGGACGCCGACTCCGTCACGCCGAGGCTGTGTCTCTCTCCGCCCCGCCGCACCCGCATCGGTGTCAGGGCTCCCACTGGCTGTGCCCGCGCGGCGGTGCGCAGTGAACCGGCCGGGGAAGCAGACCAGTTGATCGCAAGTCCCCGCGAGGGGGCGGTAAGCCCGGCGGCCGGCCGCAGGTCTCTCCAGGTCGATGTGCCCACGGAGGTACGCGCGATTTCAGTACATGCCGCACGGCGAGCAGCCGCGACGGTCGGAGCCTGCTCGCCGTCCCGGCAGCCGGCACCTCGATCGGGCACCACGCCGGCGCCGGTCGATGGCACATGGTGAACGACGGGCTCGGGCTTCCTCCCGGCCCCGATTCCCAGACGGACCCGGAAGAAAGCGGAATTCCAGACATGCCTATTCTGTGCAAGCCGTCGGTGAGTGTTCCGGAACACGTCATCACTGTTGAGGAGACTTTGGAGTTCGCCGAGAAAGTACATGCCGGAAAGCCTCAACTCCCGCTGGCGCTCCGCCTGATCAAGAACACGGGAGTGCGGAAGCGGCACATCGTGCAGCCCATCGAGAAGACGCTCCTCCACCCGGGGCTGGAGGAACGCAACCGCGTCTACGAGATGGAGTCCAAGAAGAGGTGCCCTGAGGTCATCGAACGGGCACTGGAGAACGCCGGTACGACGGTCCGGGACATCGACGCGATCATCTACGTGTCGTGCACCGGGTTCCTGATGCCGTCGCTGACCGCCTGGCTGATCAACACCATGGGCTTCCGGTACGACACCCGGCAGATACCCATCGCGCAGTTGGGGTGCGCGGCGGGCGGCGCGGCGATCAACCGGGCCCAGGAATTCTGCACGGTCTACCCGGAGAGCAACGTTCTGATCGTCTCCTGCGAGCTGTGCTCGCTGTGCTATCAGCCCGACGACGACGGTGTCGGATCGCTGTTGTCCGACGGCCTGTTCGGCGACGCGGTCGCGGCGGCCGTGGTGCGGGGGCGCGGGGGCACCGGCGTGGCGCTGGAACGCAACGCCTCCCACCTCATTCCCCACACCGAGGACTGGATCTCCTACGCCGTGCGCTCCACCGGGTTCCATTTCCAGCTTGATCGCCGGGTGCCGGGGACGATGGAGCCCATCGCCCCCGTGATGCGCCAACTCGCCCTGGACCACGGCTGGGACGTGGGCAACCTCGACTTCTACATCGTGCACGCCGGTGGCCCCCGCATCCTGGACGACCTCGGCAAATTCCTGGGCGCCGACCCGAAGATGTTCCGCCACAGTTGGGCGACCCTCACCGAGTACGGAAACATCGCCAGCGCCGTCGTACTGGAAGCCCTCCGCAGGCTTTTCGAAGAAGATGCGCTGGTGCCGGGCGCCACGGGCGTGGTCGCGGGATTCGGTCCCGGCATCACCGCCGAGATGGCCGTGGGCCAATGGGCCGTCGACGCGGAGAGCCCCCCGGACTGGATGCTGCACGGTGCGTCCGCACCGGCCCTTTCCCGAGCGTCCTCCTGAAGGCGCTCCAACGACCCTCGACGACAAGGAAGTGCATCGTATGAGCGGCCTCGTCATGCCCGCTGGTCACGGACGGAAGCTGATCACAAAGGCACAGGAGATCACCTTCAAGGTCACCGGGGCGGACGGCTCCGTCACGTCCTGCTTCGAGGTGATGGTTCCGCCCGGCTTCGACGTCGGGGCGCACGTTCACCACCACTCGCAGGAGTTCTTCTACGTACTGGAGGGAGAACTCGAACTTCTGGCGTTCGAGCCGACCGAGCGCACCGAGGACGGCTGGCACGACTGGGAGGCCGCCGACGGGACTCGTGCGGTGCGCGCGGGCCGCGGCAGCTGCATGTTCGTCCCGCCGAACACCCCGCACGCGTTCAGGAACCGCAGCGACGAGCCCGCGGTCATGCTCTTCCAGAGCCACCCGGCGCCGGACCACGAGCACTACTTCGACGAGATCGCCGAGATCTTCTCGGCCTACCAGGAGGTCGACCCGGCAGCCGTCGAGAAGATGCGCGAACGATACGACGTCCAGCAGATCACGCCGCTCCGCTACGAGCCGCCGTCCGCCGCCTGAACCCCGTCGAGCAGCAGTCACAAGGCGTCGTGAAGGGTGACGGTGGAGATATGGGCATGATTCCCCTGGTTCAAGCGAGCTTGGGCGAGCAGGAACTGGAAGCGGTCTCAGAGGTGTTCGCCTCGGGCTGGTAAGCCGGTCAAGGCCCGAGGGGGAAGGCGCTGGAAGCCGAGCTGACAGCCCGGTACTCGGTAGGTGACGCGGTCGCGTTGAGCAACTGCGGCGCCGCCCTTCATCTGGCCCTGCTCGCGCTCGGGGTCCGGCCGGGCGACGAGGTGATCGTCGCCGACTACACGTTCCCGGCGCCGGCCCACGCGGTGGGCTACCTCGACGCCGTCCCGGTCTTCGCCGACGTGCGGGCCGACACCTGCACCGTGGACCCGCAGGCGGTGGCAGACCTGGTCGGGCCGCGCACCGTGGGCATCATCGCCGTGGACACGGTCGGCCTGCCCGCCGACTACGCGGAACTGCGGTCGATCGCGGACCGCCACGGGCTGTTCGTCGTGGAGGACGCCGCATGCTCGGTCGGTGCGACCTACCAAGGGGGCCAGGCGGGTGCGCTGGCGCCCGTGGCCTGCCTGTCGTTCCACGGACGCAAGGGCGCGACCAGCGGTGAGGGCGGGGCCCTGTTGACGGCCGACCCGGCGCTCGGGGCGGACGCGCGACTGCGGTCGTCCTTCGGCATCGGCAGCATCTTCGAGCAGTCGAAGGTCGTCGGGCTGCCGATCCCGGAGTTCACCGAGATCGGTTACAACTACAAGCTGTCCGACATCGCCGCCGCGATCCTCCAGGTGCAGATCAGCCGGATCGACGCGTTGCTGGAGCGCCGGCAGGCCGTAGCGGCGCGGTACGCGGAACTGCTGGCCGACGAGGAACTTCTGACGCTGCCGCACGTGCCGCAGGACCGCACCCACGCCTGGCAGTCCTACATGGTGACGCTGCACCCGGACGTCGACCGGGCGGCGGTCGCCGCCGACCTGCGGGCCCGGGGCGTCGGCTGCGGGCACGGTACCTGGGCCTCCCACCTCCAGCCCGTCTACGAGGCGAAGCAGCAGTGCCCGGTCTCGGCGGATCTCTTCGAACGCAACCTCGCCATCCCCATGCACGCAGAGCTGAGCGCGGACCAGGTGGAGCGAGTCGCGGAAGTCCTTCGCAGCGCGCTCAAGACCCACGTACGTCCACACACGACCTGAGAGGGGCGCATGACAGACAGCCAGCCGACGCCGGAGCGCATCATGCAGCTCATCAACGGCTATTGGACGACCGCCGTCGTCGGCGCCGCGGCGAAACACTCACTCTTCACCCACCTCGACGCCGGCGCCGACACGGCCGGTCGACTGGCCGAGCGGGCGGACATCTCGGAGCGGGGCGCACAGACCCTCCTCGACGGGCTCGTGAGCCTCGGCCTTGTGGAGCTGCACGACGGCGGCTACCGCAACACCCCCGAGGCATCGGCCTTCCTGGTCGAGGGCAGGCCGGCCGGCCTGACCAGCTTCGCGACACTGAAGCTGCCCCAGATGTGCGTCATGGCGGACCTGCCCGACGTCGTCGAAGCCGGAGGGCCGGTGACGGACCCGGCGGTGGAGGTGGCCGACAACCCGCACTGGACGGAGGTGGTCACGGCCATCGCCGCGCAGTCCGTGCCCGTGGCGAAGATCGCTGCCGAGACCCTGCGCCTGGCGGAGGCCGGGGACGTCTCGATCCTCGACGTGGGTGGTGGCTCCGGCATCTACTCGGCCATCTGGCTCGGGCTCAACCCGGCCGCCCGGGCGACCCAACTGGACTGGGGGCCGGTCAACACCGTCGCCCGCCGGCTGGTGGCCGAGCACGGCGTGGCCGACCGGTTCTCCTGCGTGGACGGCGACTTCCACACGACAGACTTCGGCACCGACACCTACGACGTCGCGGTGTACTCCCACATCGCCCACCAGGAAGGCCCGGAGGACAACATCGAGCTCTTCGGCAAGCTGCGGAGCGCCCTCAAGCCCGGCGGCACCCTGGTCGTCTGCGACTACGTCGTCGAGAACGACCGCAGCGGACCGCCCTTCCCGCTGATCTTCGCCACGGAGATGCTGATGAAGAGCAAGCAGGGGAGCACCTGGCGGCGGGCCGACTACCGGTCGTGGCTCACCAAGGCCGGTTTCGACGACGTCTCGTTCCAGTCGACGTCCGCGCCCGCCACCTTGATCTTCGCCCGATAAGCAGCATCCGGCCGACACTTGAGGAGACTGATCGGGATCGACTGTCCCATCTGGACGGCGAACGTGGTCAGCCCGTCCAGGGGCGGAGCTTCTCGGGGTTCCGAACCGCCCAGACCCGCTTGACGCGGTCGCCCTCGACGTCGAACGCGAGGACCGCAGCGGTCACTCCCTCCTGCTGCAGGACCAGGCCGGGCTGGCCGTTGACCGTACGCTCCAGCAGCTTCATGTCGGGTGTCCGCTCGGCGATGTCGACGAAGGCCCGTGCGACGTGCTCGCCTCCCTTGATGGGGTGCAGCACGGCGCTCACGAGGCCGCCGCCGTCCGCGGTCGTCAGGGCCTCCGGATCGAGGAGGGCGATCAGGGCGTCTATGTCCTTGGCCTCCCAGGCCAGCTTGAACTCCCTGACCGTGTCGGTGCGTTGGGTCGTCGGCGTGGCGCGCGCCCGTGACGCGCGGATGCGGCGGCGGCCCGAGAAGGCCAGCTGGCGACAGGCATGCGGAGTACGGCCGACGATCTCCGCCACTTCGGCGAAGGAGTAGTGGAAGACGTCGTGCAGGACGAACGCCACGCGTTCGGCCGGGGTCATCGACTCCAGCACGACGAGGAAGGCCATGTTGACCGACTCGTCCAGGGTGACCCTGTCGGCCGGATCACCGGTGTTCCCGGGCGACCGCCCGGTGGTCCACTCCGCACGATCCGGCAGGGGCTCAGGTATCCACTCGCCCACGTAGTTCTCCCGCCGGACCCGCGCCGATCCGAGGTGGTCGAGGCACAGGCGGCTGGCGACCTTCATCAGCCAGCGGGCGGGCGACTCGATGGCCTTCTGCTGCTCGCGGGACAGGGCGTACCAGCGGACGTACGTCTCCTGCACGACGTCCTCGGCGTCGGTCAGGGAACCGAGGAACCGGTACCCGAGGTTGATCAGCCGGCGCCGCTCGCTCAGGATCGCGCTCAGGTCCGGGTCGAGCCGGCCGTCCGCCGGTTCGGACTGCGTGCTCATGGTGTGGCCAACTCGCTCTCTCGCTCCCGCCGTTGCCCGTTTTCGGCCGGACCTCGTACTCAGACGGACGTGACACCTGAGATTACGGACGGGCGGGCCGCCTGACATTACGAGGGCGTGCGTCGTCGTACTGGTGAGGGACCGCTTCCCGCCGTTCCTCTGCCTTCTGTGGCATACCCGATCACCACGTGTCCAGTTCGGGACCGGAGCGGCTCACACCTGTCAGGGGTTCCCGTCCCCAGGGCTGAGCGTGGTCCTGTTCGCATGGCCGTGTTCGCGGCGTGAGGCCGCTTCGGCGGCCCGCCCCTCGCCGGCTGAACCGGGACGCCGGACGGGCTCGGCCGCCGCCCACCCGCACGGTGGGCCCGGCCGACACCAGCGGACAAGAATCGTCGAAGAGGGAAACGACTATGGAATCTGTGAACGTCTCCATCATCTACTACAGCTCCACGGGAACCGTGCACAGCCTGACGCAGGCGGCGGCCGAGGGCGCGGAGAAGGCCGGTGCGACCGTACGCGTGCGCAAGGTCGCCGAGTCCGCTCCGCCGGAGGCGATAGCCGCGAACCCGGAGTGGGGCCAGCACTTGGAGGCCACCGCCGACGTCGAGCAGGCATCCAACGACGACCTGCTCTGGGCGGACGCGGTGATCTTCGGTACCCCCACCCGTTTCGGCAATGTCTCCAGCCAGCTCAAGGCATTCCTGGACACCGCCGGCCCCCTGTGGTTCCAGGGCGCGCTCGCAGACAAGGTGTACTCGGCCTTCACCTCCAGCAGCACCGCCCACGGCGGGCAGGAGTCCACGCTGCTGGCGCTGGGGAACACCTTCTACCACTGGGGCGGCATCATCGTGCCCCCCGGCTACACCGACCCCGTCCAGTTCCAGTCGGGCAACCCCTACGGCACGTCCCACGTGACCGGTGAGGGCCCGCCCGGCGAAGTGGCCCTGAAGGCGGCCGAGTACCAGGCCCAGCGGGTCGTGACCACCGCGAGGGCGCTCAAGGTCGGCCGCTCCGCCTGATCCGGCCGGGCAACGACGGCAAGCGACCGCGGCGTCCCCCGGTCATCGGGCCGGGGGCGCCGCGTGCACGCAGGACGGACAGCACAGGTACTCATCCGGCGCGCGGCGAGGCACCCCGCGGGGACGTTCGCCGAAGAGCTGGCCACCCGCTCGTTCGCCGCGCGGGGCCTCGCTGTTCGAGAGGCCGCCCCTCACGGTGGAGGCTCGCCAGTGGGGGACCGGCCGCCTCCCGGTCGCCCACGGAGAACGAAAGAACCCCGACCAGCCCCAGGCCGGCAGACGCCGACGGGATCGCTGCCCGCGGAGCCCGGCGGTCCCGTCGCTTACGGGAAGCCCGCCCCGGTCCGGGACCCCCGTGGCACCGCAGTGCCACGGGCGCCAACTCCGCTTTTCCCGCAGGGACTTCAGCGCGCTCCGCGCGACGGCCGCCCACGCCCGTCACCCCGCGACGCGATGCTCCGGATACGGCCGAATCGGGCCGCTAGCCCCCTCGGCTACCACAGGCCCGCACCGGGCCGTCCCGTGACTCCTGCGATTCCCGCGAACGCGTCGTCGTCCCGGGAACCGGCCCCCTCACCGCTCCTCGTACGGGCTTGGCCACCGAGCCGCCGATGGCCCGGACGTCCACCGAACGCTGCGAAGGAGACACTCCGATGAAAGACTCCCAGCTCCACCGAACGATACGGAAGCGCGGTCTTCACCTCGGCGTCGTGCCGGAGAGGGCCGCGGCGAAGAACGGCTCGACGACGATCACACTCGACCACGACTTGGACGTCCTCCCCGAAGCGGGGCGGCGCCTGACGGTGGCCGAGCTGGCCGAGCACGTGGACGACCTGGCCGGCCGGCTGTGGGCTGCCGGGGTGCGTACCGATGACCATCTGGTGGTCCACAAGACCGCCAACTCCGACGTCTGTCTCCTCGCCATGGCGGCCTCGCGCATCGGGGCGATTCCCGTGATGCTGTCGCCCGCCCTGGACGGCGCGACCGTCGGCGCCCTGCTACGGCGCCTGGACCAGCCGACATTGCTGACCGACGTGAACAAACTCGACGTGCTGGCCGACGAGCCGGTGGTGGACCTCACCCGAAGGGTGATCGTCGTGGCCGGCGACCGGCCGGGGGCGGCGTCACTCGGTGAACTAGCCGGGGCCCCGCGGGTCGAGCCGGTGCTCCGGCCGCTGGACGAGCCCGCGTTGATCACCCACACCTCGGGGACCACCGGGCTGCCCAAGCTCGTGGTGCACACGCCGCGGACCCAGGGCCTCCGGCTCACGCCCCAGTGGCGGCTTCTGTCACTGATGCGGAAGCGGGAAACCGCCGCGATCCACATCTCCTTCGTGCACTCGCGGATGTTCGCGGCACTGGCACTGGCGCTCTTCAAGGAGATGCCGGTGCTGCTCATGAACAAATCCGATCCGGACGACGCCGCCCGGTTCTTCCTCAGCAACCGGCCGGGGCTCATCGAGGCGCTGCCCAACTCGCTGATGGAGTGGGAACCGCTCGCCGACGACCCGCGCAAGCCGTTCGCGTCGGTGAAGTACTTCAGCAGCACCTTCGACGCGATCCACCCCCGGACCATGAGCCGGCTGCTCAACTCGTCCGAGCGGCGCGCTCCCTTGTTCTTCCAGATCTACGGCAGATCTACGGGCAGAGCGAGGTCGGCCCGGCCGTCGGCCGAGCGTACTTCCGCAGGTCGGCACACCGGACGAACGGACGCTGCGTCGGGTTCGTCATGCCGGGATGCGCGAAGGTTCGGGTGGTGAGCCCGGGCGGCAAGCGGCCCTCCAAGCGCAACCCCGGCTTCATCGAGGTCAGTTGGGACGGACTGGCGAAGACCTACTTCGGCGAGCAGGAGCGGTACGACGCGAACCGGCACGGCGCCTGGTGGCGGACCGGGGACGTCGGTTACCGCACCAAGGCGGGCTGCCTCCACATGCTCGACCGGGAGGTGGACATGATCCCGGGGGTCGACAGCAGCCTGGAGATCGAGGACCTCGTCCTGGGAGAGCTGGACGAGCTGAGTGAACTGGTCGTGGTGCCCGGTCAGAACGACGAGGCGGTCCCGGTGATCTGCACCCACGACGACAAGCCGCTGGACCGGGAGCGCTGGCGCAAGGCCGTCGCAGGCTTCCCGCAGCTGGCCGACCCGATACAGATCCCGCAGGCCGAACTGCCGCAGACCGCCACGCTGAAGGTGCAGCGCATCCAGCTCGCCCGGCGGCTGCGCGAACAGCCGCAGCAGCGGTGATGAGGACCTGCCCGACCGGACCCCGGACGTCTCCGTTCGTCCCGGGGGCCTCGACGTACCTCTCGGTGTCCTGGACGCCGGACGACGAACGCCGGTGAGTGCGCCGGACGGCCACCGGACCAGGGTGGAGCGCCTCGGTGCGCACGGCCCGGTGCGCACCGGCGACCCATGCGCACCCCGCCGAGGTGGACACCGGGACATCGGTCCGCCCGGCTCGCCGCAGTAGTGGAGTCCCACCAACCCGAAGGGATCAACAACATGACGCCGGAAGCCACACTCGGGCGGTTTCGCGAATACATGGTCGGGCCCGCACGGTTCATGAACCTGCTGTCCTGCTTCGAGCTGGGCATCATCGACAAGATCCGGGAGCAGCCTGGGGCGACGGCCACCGACCTGGGCAAGGCCGTCGGCGCCAAGCCGGACGCGGTGGAGCAGCTTCTGCACCTGCTGGTCAAGGAGCGGTTCGTCTCCTGCGACGAAACCTCGGGCGGGTACGCCCTCGACGCGCTCGCCGGGGTCGACGACGCCGACCTCCGGCGCGCGCTCACCTACATGAACATGATCAAGGTCGTGGCGCTAAGGCAGTTGTTCTACCTCACCGAAAGCGCGCGTACCGGCACGCCCTTCGGTCTGAAGGAGCTCTACGGGTCCGAGGGAACCCTGTACGGAGCCGTCGCCGAGCACAAGGACTTGCGCGAGTCCTGGTCGACGTTGATGGACACCGTCACCTCCCGCATCGACTCCTGGTTCTTCGAGAACATCGACCTCCCGTCCGGCGGGCGAGTGCTCGACCTCGCCGGGAACACGGGCCTCGGAGCGATCAACATGTACAAGCTGAAGGCGTCTCCCGGACTGAAGGTGACGACCTTCGACCTGCCGGAGAAGGAGGAGGAGTGTCTGGAGAACTTCCGGACCCACGGGGTGGACGAGCACTGTTCCTTCCTCGGCGGTGACGTCTTCGACGGCATTCCCAAAGGGTTCGACGTCGTGCTGATCAAGCACTTCCTGGACATGTTCGACAGGGACGACGTGTTCCGGATACTCGTCGGCGTCCACGAGTCGCTGGAGGTGGGCGGACGGGTCAACGTCCTGGTGCCGGTGTATCCCGAGAACATCACGGAGTCCGACAACTACAACGTCGACTTCTTCCCGGCCTTCTTCATCGGCTGCACCATGGGGCAGGGCGGGCCGCAGAAGCTGTCGACGTACACGAAATGGCTGGAGGAGTGCGGCTTCACGGTGACCGGCACGGTCACCAAGGACCCCGCCGAGATCCCCTCCGACGTCATCCCCGTACCGGCTGTTCTGTCTGCCGCGAAGACGGCGTGACCGACTGGTCCTCCCCGTCGGACTCCGAAGTGGGCGGCCCTCGCTCTCGGGATCGCTGATCCGGGAGGGGCCGAGGGGGCTCCCCATAGGTGACCGCTGGCCCGGAGGGGCGCGCGCAGGGGCCGCTTCGCTACGAAGAGGTCACGGGTGCAACTGCCGCGTCCCGCTGGGTCGTCTGACCGTGGTCAGTGGTGAGGGCATGGGTCTCACATGCCACTCATATTCCTCGGAGTCGCCGAAACGGTTGGCAACGTTGTCGCGTCATCCGCCACCGAGCGGCGGCATGCGATTCCGTGACCGACGTCGGCGCCAGTGGCCGGCCGGAGGAGGCAAGGCAGTTGACGAGTTCGAAGCGTACGAGGGGTCTTGCGGGTGCGGCAGTACTGGCCGTGGTGGCAACCACCGGCTATATGACGGCCGTTTACGCGACGGACAGAGCGGGCCGGTCGGTGCCCGACGCGGCCGAGGAGCCGGAGAAGATCGACTCTCGCATCATCAAGGAGACCGAGAACCGCACGGTGATCGAACTCAAGGACAAGCGCCAGGTGTCCCTTGAGTATGTGCGGAAGAAGGGGCTGGTTGAGCGGCACAAGCCGGCCAAGGGCGGCGACTGGTCCGCGCCGAGCACGATCCACCCGACCAAGACCGAGTCCTGCCAGGACATCGACGCACGTGCGCACGGCAGTACGGTCACGGTAACGGCCGACTGGGGTCTGTACTGCTCGGACGGCGAGCCCCCGCAGGAGTCCATTGCCGCCGTGGGCGTCGGCGACCTCACCGAATGGGACACCGACCTGGCCAAGGGCTTCGACGGCTGGCCCCCCGCCAAGATCTACGACGCCGGGAACAAGGTCCGGTTCGTGGACAAGAGGTGGGACGGCACCACCACGCTGACCTGGAAGAAGAGCGCCGGATTCGGCGAGCCGTCGGACGTCTACAAGCCCATCCCCGGGCGCTTCGTGGGCGGTTGGCGCGCGAAGGACGGCAGCCACCGGCTCACGTTCACACAGGCGGCCCCGCAGAAGCGCCCCTCGCTGACCATCGAGACCCTCAAGGGCAAGCGGTGCATGGGGACCGGCCCGGTGACCAAGAACTCTGTCAAATCCGTCGAGTTGAGGGACTTCGACGTCAAGGAGGGTGCGGAGACCGAGAACTGCCCGCCAGAGCTGTATGAGACCGTCTTCAACGCGGAGACGGCGGACGGTGCCATGCAGCTGATGGAGTTGGGTGCCTCCCAAGCCTCTGGTGACCTACGAGCGGGACGACAGCGGCCGCTGACGGAGCGCGGTACCTGATCACCGGTCCGTCGAACTGGCCGGTGCCGCGCTCAACGTTCATCTCCTCGCCGGGCGCACAGCTTCTGGTCCCCGGAGGGTCCCCAAACCGGGGCCGCAAACTGCATCTGCGGATCGTGCGCTGACCCCGTAGGTGACACAGAAAAGCCCGCTGACCTGGAGATTTTCTCTCCGTCAGCGGGCTTCACCGTGTTTGTCGGGACGGCGGGATTTGAACCCACGACCCCTTGACCCCCAGTCAAGTGCGCTACCAAACTGCGCCACGTCCCGGTGCCCGGCCCGGCCCGGGGCTTGGCCCTTGCCGGTCGCGCACGAAGAACAATACATGACGTCCGACGGTGCTCGCGCACCCCTTTACTGGGCGTGAAGCAGGCGGGGACGGGGCCCTGGCCTGGGGGCGGGCCCGGGTTTGGGCCAGGGGGCGGGGGGAACTGCGGGCAGCGTTCCCGAAGGTCCCCGAGGCAGGTCTGGAGTGCTCAGCCGTGAGCCGGTCCCGCATAGTCATCGTCGGAGCTGGATTCGCCGGATACAGGGCAGCGAGGACGCTCTCACGCCGTTTCCGCGGGGCAGCGGAGATCGTTCTGATCAATCCGAACGACTACTTCCTCTACCTGCCCCTGCTGCCCGAGGTCTCCGCGGGCGTACTGGAGCCGCGCCGGGTTTCGGTGTCACTGGCAGGCACGCTGCGTGGCGTGCGGCTCGTGCTCGGAGAGGTGGACGGGGTCGATCTGGCCGCGAGGAAGCTCTCGTACGTGGACCCGGAGGGAGCGAGCGGCGAGCTGCGTTACGACCGGCTCGTACTGACCGTGGGCAGCGTGAACAAGCTGTTGCCCATCCCAGGCGTCGCGGAGCATGCGCACGGCTTTCGCGGCATGCCGGAGGCGCTGTATCTGCGCGATCACATCACGCGGCAGATCGCGATGGCGGCGGGAGGCGAGGACCCCGCGGAGAGCGACGCGCGCTGCACTTTCGTGGTGGTGGGCGCCGGTTACACGGGGACCGAAGTCGCCGCGCACGGAAAGCTGTTCACCGATTCGCTCGCCAGGCAGCACCGCCGTGCGGGCAGCGGACTGCGCGGCGACCGGCTGCCCCGGTGGATGCTGCTGGACATCGCGCCGCGTGTGCTGCCCGAACTGGACGAGCGTCTTTCGCGGACGGCGCACCGGGTGCTGACCAAACGGGGTGTGGAGGTGCGTACGGGCACGTCCGTGAAGGAGGCCACGAACGAGGGAGTCCTCCTGGACGACGGGGAGTTCGTGCCCACGCACTCGCTCATCTGGTGCGTCGGCGTACGCCCGGATCCGCTGGTCGAGGAGACCGGACTGCCCTCGGACAAGGGCAGGTTGTGCGTCGACGAGTATCTCCAGGTGCCGGGGCATCCTGAGGTGTACGCGTGCGGGGACGCCGCGGCAGTACCGGACTTGACGCATCCGGGCAAGTACACGCCCATGACCGGGCAGCACGCGGTACGGCAGGGGAAGACGGTCGCGCAGAACGTCGCCGCGTCCTACGGCTATGGCGAACGGCGCCCGTACAAGCACAACGACCTGGGCTTCACCGTCGACCTCGGCGGACTACAGGCGGCGGCCAATCCTTTCGGCGTGCCGCTGTCGGGGCCGCTGGCCAACGCGGTGATGCGCGCCTACCACTTGGCGGCGCTGCCCGGGAACCGGGTGCGCGTGGCCTCCGACTGGCTGCTGGACGCTGTGCTGCCGAGGCAGGCCGTCCAACTGGGGCTCGTACGGGCGTGGTCGGTGCCGCTGGAGTCGTCGTCCCCGGAGACGGCACACGCGCCGGCGTGGTCCGGGCACGGCTACGGACCGGATGGGAACGCGGCGGAAAAACCCTCTCAGGGGTGAGCGAGATATCCACAACTCCCGCACCATCCACAGAAAGTAGCGGTGCAGAACCCTCGGTGACGGCTTCGGGCTAGCTTGTCTTCGGGCTCGGCGAGAGGCGCCGGGCACGGACGAGCGCAGAGGAGGGCCCATGCACGGGGGGCTGCCGTTCATCGGTGTCAGCGTGCTGGTGTACGGACTGGTCGGAGCCTTCGCCATAGCGCGCGAGACCTTGCGGCGGTGCGGGCGGCGGCGGACCGCCGTACCGCTGGAGGCGCCCGGAGCGGGCGGTGCGGCGGCGGCCGTACGGGGGGTGAGGGCGTGAGCGGCGGGCGCATGAGCGGAGCTTCCACTGGCGGCACGGGCGTACGCCGCCGGGGCGTTTCGGTGATCATTCCGGCGCATGACGAGGAGGCCGGGCTGCCGGGCCCACTTTGGAGTCGGTGCTCGCTCAGTCCGTCCCGCCGGAGCAGGTGATCGTCGTGGACGACGCCTCGCGTGACCGTACGGGCGAGGTGGCGCGCGGCTACGGCGTGACCGTGCTGCGCCCGCCGCAGAACCTCGGCAGCAAGGCCCGCGCGCAGAACTACGCGCTGCCGCACTGCACGGCGGAACTGGTGCTGGCCGTCGACGCCGACACGGTCCTCGCGCGGGACTACATCGAGCGGATGCTCCCGGCGTTCGACGATCCGGAACTGGTCGTCGCCGCGGGCAATGTGCAGACGCGCTTCGCCCGGACGGTGTGGGAGCGCGGTCGCTCGGTGGAGTATCTCTTCGGATTTCACTGGCACCGGCCGATCCAGCAGCGGGCCAACAGCCCGATGGTGTGCTCCGGTTGCTGCTCGGTCTTCCGCAGACGGGTGCTGGCCGACTTCGGCGGCTTTCCCGAGCGGACCATCGTGGAGGACATGGACTTCACGTGGTCGCAGCAGATCGCCGGACGCCGGGCGCGCTACGTCGGTGACGCCGTCGCCTGGGCCGCGGACCCGGAGACGCTGCTCTACCTGCGAAAGCAGGTGTGGCGCTGGATGGCCGGCTTCTGCCAGAACGTACGCCTGCACACGGGGCAGTTGGTGCGCAGGAAACCGATGCTCGCAGTGTGGGTCCTGCTGGCGATACTGGAGATCCTCACTGCGCCGTTGTGGTGGAGCGCGCCGTTCGTCCTCACCCTCGGGCTGGGGCGTCCCGTGGTGCCTACCGCGCTGTGGTGGCTGGGCGCCGAGTTGGTGTTCACGCTGCCACCGCTGGTGTACGCGGCTCGCAGACGCCGACTGCCGCTCATAAAGGTGCTGTTGAACATCCCCTGCGTCTATCCGGCGAAGATCGTCAATCTGCTCTACGCCTGGAAGGCCGTCCTCGTCGAACTGGTCCTCGTTCCGCTGCGGCTGTCGCGAGGTCTGACCGTCTACGAGAAGGGGGGGGGGCCGGTGCCCGTATGAGACCTGGGTTTCCGTGGGCCGGGGCCAGGTATGGGTGAGCGCTGGGCGACGCCGGGCCGTCAGTCGATGAGCGCAAGTCCCGCGTAGTTCTCGGCGAGTTCGGTGGCGGCCGCCCGCGAGGAGGCGATGCGTTCAAGCTGGGAGAGCTGAAGCCGGGTGTCGAACTGCGACTGGCCGGGGGCGGTGTGCAGCGTGGTGGTCATGAAGTACGAGAAGTGCTCGGCACGCCACACCCGTCGCAGACGGTCCTCGGAGTAGCTGTCCAGAGCGCTGGTGTCACCCGTCGTTTGATGGCGGGCGAACGCGCGGGCCAGGACCGCGACGTCGGCGACGGCCAGATTGAGGCCCTTGGCTCCGGTGGGCGGCACGATGTGGGCGGCGTCGCCCGCGAGGAACAGGCGCCCATGGCGCATGGGTTCGGTGACGCTGCTGCGCATGGGCAGTACGGCCTTGGCGGTGATGGGGCCCCGGTTGAGCCTCCAGGCGGGGTCGCCGCTGAGGGCGAACCGGGCGTCGAGTTCGTCCCAGATGCGCTCGTCGGGCCACTCGCCGGGGTCGGTTCCGTTGGGGACCTGGAGATAGAGGCGGCTCACGGATGGCGAACGCATGCTGTGCAATGCGAAACCGCGCGGCGAATGGGCGTAGATCAACTCCTCGCAGGAGGGAGGTGCGTCGGCGAGGATGCCGAGCCAGGAGTACGGATATTCGCGCTCGTAGGTGCGGGCGACGGATTCGGGGAGCGCGCCGCGTGAGACGCCGTGGGAGCCGTCGCATCCGACGACGAAGTCACAGCGCAGGCTCCGCTGGCGGCCCTCGTAGGTGTAGTGCAGCGTCGGCCGGTCGTCGATGTGCGGCTGCGGCTGCGGCTGCGGGTCCGGAACGGGGGCGGGAGCGAGGCCGGTGAGGGAGGTGACCTCGGCGCCGAAGAGCAGGGGGGCGCCGTCGGAAAGTTCGGAGAGCTGAAGGGAGATGAGGTCTTTGACGATCTCCGTCTGCGCGTAGATGGTCACCCGGCGGCCGTCGGCCAGAGTGGGGAAGTCGATGTGCTGCGAACGTCCGTCGAAGCGCAGCTCGATACCGTCGTGCACCAGGCCTTCGCGGTCCATGCGGGCCCCGGCGCCACAGTCGCGCAGCACGTCGACGGTCGTCTGCTCCAGCATCCCCGCCCGCTGTCGCTGCTCCACGTATGCGCGGTCCCGGCACTCCAGGACGACGTTCGGGATGCCGGAGCGGTGCAGCAGCCGGGAGAGCAGTAGTCCGGCCGGGCCTCCGCCGATGATGCCGACGGTGGTCTCCTCCGGGACGTCGACGGCGACGGGCTGCTGGGCGGGCTGCCGTGCTGCGGTGGGTCCGTCCGTCATCGCACATCTCCGAGGAGAGGGGGAGGGGCCGTGAACAGGTTCTCGGCTGTGGCGCACATGCGGTGATCGTCTCAACGGTTCGGGCCGCTTGACCAGACCTTACGGAACGCTGACATACGTGCCGGTAGCGCCTTTCGGGGACTTCGCGGTCCTAACGTGGCCTCATGCGCGTACTGGTGACAGGCGGTTCGGGGTTCATCGGGTCTCACATCACGACCGTGCTGGAGGCCGCGGGGCACGAGCCCGTGGTGTTCGACACAGGCGCGGGTGACGGGGGGAGCCGCGGTGATGTACGCGACCCGATGGCTGTGAGAGCGGCTCTGCGGGGGGCTGACGCCGTCTGTCACCAGTCCGCGCTCGTGGGGTTGGGCAAGGGGTTCGCGGATGCGTCCGCGTACGTCGGCAACAACGACCTGGGCACGGCCGTGCTGTTGGAGGAGATGGCCGGGGCCGGGGTGGACCGGCTGGTCCTCGCCGGTTCGATGGTGGTGTACGGAGAGGGGCGGTATAGCTGTCCGGTCCACGGGGAGGTGCGGCCCGGGCCCCGGTCCCTACCGGACCTGGACGGGGGCCGCTTCGAGCCTCCGTGCCCGCGGTGCGGTGCCGCGCTCGAACCTGAACTCGTCGGTGAGGACGCGCCGGCCGACCCGCGGAACGTCTACGCCACGACGAAGCTGGCGCAGGAGCATCTGGCGGCAGCATGGGCGCGTGCCACGGACGGGCGGGCCGTCAGCTTGCGGTACCACAACGTCTACGGGGACGGGATGCCGCGCGACACCCCTTACGCGGGTGTGGCCTCGTTCTTCCGTTCGGCGCTGGAGCGGGGCGAGGCGCCGCGCGTGTACGAAGACGGCGCGCAGCGGCGGGACTTCGTCCACGTCGACGATGTGGCGGCGGCGAACCTGGTCGCGCTGGAGGCGATCGGCGAGCTGCCCGGCGGCGGGCTCCGGGCGTACAACACAGGCAGCGGCGAACCGCACACCGTGGGCGAGATGGCGCATGAGCTGGCGGAGGCGTTCGGCGGGCCGAAGCCGGTGGTGACGGGGGAGTACCGCCTGGGGGACGTGCGGCACATCACCGCGTCGTCCGAGCGTGCCCGGCGTGAGCTGGGTTGGAGTGCGCGCGTGACGTTCGCGGAGGGGATGGCGCGGTTCGCGAAGGACGAACTGGCGGTCGTGTCCGGCGTGCCCGGAGTGCCCGCCGGGGAGTAGCGGCGGGCTCCTGAACGGCTGGGGCTTAGTGCCTCGCTTCCAGCGCGGTCGAGATCGCCGGTCCGGCCTCAACGCAACGTCTTCGCGGGGGAGTTGACGCAAGCCCCGGGCGGCCAGACGCCAGCGCTCACACATGTGCGGTGCTGTGCGTCCTGCGAACTGCTGACCGGAGTCCCGCCAGGCGTGTTTCCGGGCACCGGTTCCCCGGCCTGCCGTTACGGAGCCTGCTGCGCCCGGCATGCTTGCACGCCGTACGAACAACGCACGCGTCCCCGGCGCCGCGAGGCCCCGGCCCAAGGACCCGGCCCGGGACCCGGACCCGGCCCCGGACGGACCCAGCGCCCCGGATCTCAGTGGGCCGTCGGGAGTGTCACCTCGAAGCGGCAGCCGCCAGGCACATTGCGTACGGCGGCCCGGCCCTTGTGTGCCTCGACGATGCCCCGCACGATCGCAAGTCCCAGCCCGGCACCGGCGGGTGGAGTGCGGGCGTCGGTGCCGCGCCAGCCGGTGTCGAAGACGCGTGGAAGGTCGTCGGCGGGTATGCCGCCGCAGCCGTCGGTGACCGACAGCACCACCGTGTCTTCCTCCTGCCGGGCGGCCACGGCGACCGTGCCGTCGGCGGGGGTTCGGTGTATGGCGTTGATGAGGAGGTTGGCCAGGACGCGGGACATCTCCTTGCCGTCCACTTCCACGGGGATCTGCTCGACGCCTTCGTCGGCGAGGCGTACCCCCAGTTCGCAGGCGAGGGCGTCGGCTCCGGCGATGGCGTCGCTCACCAGGTCGTAAGCCGAGATGCGGGTGGGGGAGAGGGTCAGGGAACCGGCCTGGATACGGGAGAGTTCGAAGAGGTCGCCGACCATGCCGGAGAGGCGTTCGACCTCGCCGCGTATCTGCCGGTGGTAGCGGGCCGGGTCCTCGGCGATGCCGTCTTCGAGTGCTTCGGCCATGGCACGCAGTCCGGCCAGAGGCGAGCGCAGGTCGTGGGAGATCCAGGCCACCAGTTCGCGGCGGGAGGTCTCCAAGGCGCGCTCGCGTTCGCGGGAGGCGGCGAGTCGGGCGCTGGTGTCCGCCAACTGCCGGGAGAGGGAGGCGAGTTCGGCGGGCATGGGCGTGGTCGGCTGTACGAAACCGTCAGTTGCGCCGCTCGCGCCGTCCGTCCGCTCCCTGTCGCCCGGCGAAGTGCCGTTAGCGGACGCTCCTCCCAGCGCGCCCCGGCTCGCGATGCCGTCCCTGGCGCCGCCGCCCCGGTCGTCACTCGCGGCTGCGCCGCCGGCGAACCCTCCGGAGGTGCCGCCCGCGCCCGTGTCGCCGACTTCGCCGAGTGCCCGTGCCGCCTGTTCCAGCGCACGGTGACCGCCGATGACCCAGCGTCCGAGCAGCAGCGCGGTGGCCGTGGCGGTCACGCCTGCCATGGCGCATACCGTGGTGACGACGCCCAGGTCGTGCTTGTTGAGCAGCATCGCCCATGCCACCGACAGCGTTCCGGCCAGTACGGAACCCACGGCCACGGCGGTGAGCACGGCCAGCGAAACGGCCACGGACCGTCGCCGCAGCGCCCGCAGTGCCAGCAGCCCCGCGAGCCCGACGGCGGCGGCACCGAGCGCGGCGTAGAGCGCGATGAGCAGCAGATCACGCATCCCGGCCTCCACCCTCGGACCCGCCACGGGCAGCACCGCTCCCGCCCGTGCGACCCCTTGCCGTACCGTCGTCCGCGCCGGTGGGCGGCGTACCGTCGCCGTCCCGCACCCCGTCGTCGAAGCGGTAACCGACGCCCCACACCGTCGTGATGAGTCTCGGCTGTGCGGGATCGGACTCGACCTTGTGCCGTAGTCGCCTGACGTGCACGGTCACGGTCGACAGGTCGCCGAAGTCCCATCCCCAGACATCGGCCATCAGCTCCTCACGGCTGAACGCCCGGCCCGGGTGCCGCAGGAAGTGCGCGAGCAGATCGAACTCGCGCAGCGTCAGCGCCAGCGGTCCTCGCGCGTCGGAGACCGTACGGGCGGCGGGGTCGAGCGTGATGCCGCCGCCGGTCAGCAGTGGGCCCTCGGGCGGCGGCGCTCCCGCGCGGCGCAGTACGGACTCGACGCGTAGCACCAGTTCACGCGGTGAGAACGGCTTGGTGACGTAGTCGTCGGCGCCCACCTCCAGGCCGAGGATGCGGTCCTCCTCGTCGCCGCGTGCCGTCAGCATCACCACGGGCACCGGCCCGTGCTCGCGCAGCTTCCTGCACACCTGGAGTCCGTCGAGGCCGGGAAGCATCAGATCCAGTACGACGAGATCGGGCGGGGCGGCCCGTGCGCGGGAGAGGGCGGCCATGCCGTCCGCGGCCCGGTCGACGACGAACCCGGAGCGGTCGAGATAGCCCGCCACGACTTCCGTGACCGTCGGATCGTCGTCCACGACCAGGACCCGCCGGGCCGGCGGGGAAGGCTGCGTTCGCATACGTGGAGTCTGGCACCCGCTCGGTGAGGGCGCTGCGGGCAAGAGGGCGCCGGGGCGCGGATGTCAGCTTTCCGTAAGGTGCGTCGGCCCGTTATGTCCGTTCTGGGTTCGTAGGGTGAGGCGCATGCAGACCACCGTCAACTCGCAGTCCTGGCAAGGCGACCTGGTGCTTCCCTGCCTCAACGAGGCGGAGGCGCTGCCTTGGGTGCTGGAGCGCGTTCCGGCCGAATGGCGAGCGGTCGTCGTCGACAACGGTTCCGACGACGGCTCCGCGGACATCGCACGGGAGCACGGCGCCACCGTCGTGCATGAGCGGCGCAGGGGGTTCGGAGCGGCCTGCCATGCGGGACTGCTCGCGGCCGAGGCCGAGTTCGTGGCCTTCTGCGACTGCGACGCCTCGCTCGACCCGGGGATGCTGCCCCGCGTCGTCGACCCGGTCGTCTCGGGAGCCGCGGATCTCACGCTGGCGCGGCGGCGTCCGGCCGGACGCGGCGCCTGGCCGCTGCACGCCCGGCTCGGCAATCGCGCGCTGTCACGCATGGTGCGTCGGCGAACGGGCGTGCGTCTGCACGACCTTGGGCCGCTGCGTGCCGCCCGCCGCACGGCGCTGCTCGAACTGGGCCTCACCGACCGGCGCAGCGGATATCCGTTGCAGATGGTGGTGCGTGCGGCTGACGCGGGCTGGCGCATCACGGAGACGGAAGTCGACTATCTGCCCCGCGCGGGCAAGTCGAAGGTGACCGGTACCTGGCTCGGCACATGGCACGCCGTACGGGACATGAGGGCGGTGCTGCGATGACCGGCGCACGCGCCACCGCGGGCCCATCGACAGCCGGGGCCGAAGCGTTGCCGCTGCACACACCAGCGGTCCACCGCGCAACGGCAACGACACCGGCACCGGCACTGGCATCGGCACCGTCGGCGACGACCGTTCTCGTGATCGCCAAGGAGCCTGTCCCCGGGCGGGTCAAGACCCGGCTGACGCCCCCGTACCGTCCCCAGGACGCGGCCCGGCTGGCGGAGGCCGCGCTCGCGGACACCCTGGAGACGGTGGCCCGGCTCGCAGTGCGCAGACGCGTGCTGGTGCTCGACGGGCGCCCGGGGCCGTGGCTGCCCGCCGGGTTCGAGGTGGTGCCGCAGTGCGGGGGCGGCCTCGACGAGCGGATCGCCGCCGCCTTCGGCCGTTGCGACGGCCCGGCACTGCTCCTCGGTATGGACACCCCGCAGATCACCAGCGCCCTGCTGGCGGACGCCACCGGCGACAGTGCGTGGCAGGACTGCGACGCCTGGTTCGGCGCTGCCGAGGACGGCGGGTTCTGGGCCCTCGGCATGGCACGCCCGCAGCCTCAACTCGTCCTCGGTGTACCGATGTCCAGAGCCGACACGGGCGCCTTGCAGCGCCGGCGCCTCGTCGACGCGGGACTGTCCGTACGGGATCTGCCGACGCTGCGGGACGTGGACACCGCCGCCGACGCCGCCCGCGTCGCCGCGCTCTCCACCGGACGCTTCGCCTCCGTACACCGCGAGGTCGCCGGGACGGTGACCGCGTGAGCGCACCCGCGCCGCCCTGGTGTACGGAACGGGACCCCTACGCCGACGCGTTGCGTTCCGGGCGCGGGCCGCTGTTCCTGCGGCGTACCGACGGATGGCTGCTGCCGCTGGAGGTGGAGCGCTGGTGCGCGGGCGCCGACGAGGCCGACATGAGCGTGCTGCGGCGTTGCAGCGGCGCCGTACTGGACATCGGCTGCGGTCCCGGGCGGCTGGTGGCCGCGCTGGCAGCGCTGGGCGTGCCCGCGCTGGGCGTCGACACCTCTCCGGCGGCGATCGCCCGTACACGCGGAGCGGGCGGCGCGGCCTTGCAGCGGTCGGTGTTCGATCCGCTTCCTGGCGAGGGCCGCTGGCAGAGCGCCCTGCTGCTGGACGGCAACGTCGGCATCGGCGGCGATCCGTCGAAGCTGCTGGCCCGGATACGTGAACTGCTGGCGCCCGACGGGCTGTTGTACGTCGAGGCCGCGCCCGCGGAGGTGGAGGAGCGTACGGAGGTGCGCCTTGACGACGGTACGGGCGGGCGGGGGCCCGCGTTCCTCTGGGCGAGGCTCGGCCGCGGCGCGCTGAGGGAACGGGCGGTCGGTGCGGGCTGGCACGTGAGCGAGGAATGGCGGTGCGGCGAGCGGCCGTTCATGGCTCTCGGGCCCAGCGCCGGCCCCGGTCATTCCGGTACGGGAGCCCCTGGCGGTGCCGGCACGCACGGCTGACGGCGACGAGGCGACAGAGGACGAACACCCCCGGCGCTTACGGTCGTTGACCCCGCACGGCCGCAACTGGCCGCACGGCCCGGGACATCCACGCATCCACGCCCCCGCTCACCAGCCCGTGATCAGCAGATGGTTCACCGTGAGCGCGAGCGCCGCCTGCGCCGCCAGCCACCACCGTCCGGCCGGCTCGGGGAGCAACGCCGTAGCAGGCAGCAGCCACAGCGTGAAGGGCAGCCAGATGCGTTCCGTCTCGCCCTTGCTCATGCCCGAGAGGTCCGCGGCCAGCAGACAGCACACGCCTCCCGCGACGAGCAGCAGCAGGGCACCGCGTTCCGGTGCGACCCGGGCGACTCCCCTGGAGACGCAGGCAGTCGCCCGCCGCAGCGACGCGACGACCGCGGGCCCGGCGACGGCGGTTTGCGCCGCGAGGTTCGCCCATACGAAATAGCCGTACGGACGGACCCGCGCGGCACCCTGGTAGTAGCGCTCGACAAGAGTGGACCAGCCCTCCCACCACCAGAAGCCGGACGCGGTGAACCACACGAACCAGGGCGCCATCCCGCACAGCACCAGCAGGACCAGCGGGACCAGCGGCACCGGTCGCATAGGCCGCTCAAGTCGCTTCTGCGGCAAGGGCGTTGAGCCCGGCGCCTGCGTCTTCGCTCCCGAATTGCCACGACCCTGTGTCCGTGCCGCCGCCAGTACCGCCAGCGCGAGGAATCCCGTCAGCACCAGCCCGTACGACAGATAGCAGACCAGCCCGAACAGCAGCCCCGAACCGAGCGCGGCCTTCGCCGGTGCCCGCACGCTGCCGGTCGCGGCCAGCGCGAGCAGCGCCGACGCCCATGCGGCGACCGCCGTGAAATAGCCGTCCGCGGAGACCGCCGTCCACACCGCGGACGGAGCGAGCAGCGCGTAGGGCACGAATCCGCGAGCCAGGCTCTCCGACGCCAGGGAACGTACGGTCACCAGCAGCGCGGCCACCGCCGAGGACCCCACCGTGATCACGAAGACGGAGGCCCACACGCCGCCTCCGAGACCCGCGCGGTCGAGCCCTACGAAAGTCAGCAGCGCCGCGGGCGGGTGACCGGCCACATGCGGCGGCCAGTTGTCCGGGGCGTCCAGGAGGATGCGGGCGGTGAAGCCGCGCAGCGTGTCACCGATGCCGTGCACGTCGCCGACGGATTGCAGGTACTCGTAGCCGGTGGTCAGACGTGTGGCGACTCCCCGGTGCCAGCCGTCGACGAGCGTCAGCGACCAGTTCCACGCCATAGCGCCCGCCCACGACGCGAACAGCAGGGCACGCCAGCGGAGCGTGCGCGCCAGGCGCGGCCCGTAGGCGATCACCAGCACGGCGACCGCGGGCGCGGCCACGCTGCCGGGTCCCAAGTGCGGTTCCCAGTACGCGTACAGAGGCGGCCAGCGCAGTCGCAGCGTGTTCTGGCTGTCGGCGTAGTCGCGCCCGATGAGTGCCGCCGTCGTGAACAGCGCCATGGCGCCGAGCACCACGGCCAGATCAAGGGCGAGGCGACGGCGGTCCGTCGGCCTTGAGGAGGGACCGCTGACGGTCCGGGGGAGAGGCCCGTCGCCGCTGTCCGTCCCGGGCCGGTCGGTCGATGTACTCACCCGCTCACCGTAGGGCGCTGACCGGCGCCCCAGTGGGCACGCGGCGGGGATGTCACCGTGCCGTCAGATCGGCGGCCTGACGGCGTCACGCAGCGCAGCCGTCACGGCGGCCACCGCCGGATCGCGTGCCGCGCCCGCACGTGCCGCGACGGAGATCCTTCGCGTAAGCCGCAGTCCGGCAACTTCGCACAGCGGTACGTCAGTCGACAGCGGCTCGGCGACCAGCCTGGGCACGAGGGAGACACCCAGTCCCGCCTCCACGAGCGACATGATGACGGTGAAGTCGTCGCTGGCGTAGTCGAGCCGGGGCTCGAACCCGGCCTGCTGGCAGGCGCGTTCGAGCACGGTCCGCAGGGCGTCGTCGCTGCGCGGGGCGATCCAGGGCTCGTCCGCGAGATCCGCAAGCGCGAGCGGGGAGTCGCCGAGCCGTTCGTGACCCGGGGGCAGCGCGGCCATCAGCGGTTCCTCCAACAGCCGCTGAAGCAGCACGCCTTCGTCGGGCAGCCTCGGCAGCAGGTTGTACTCGTAGACCAGGGCCACGTCGCACGTGTGCTGCCGCAGACCGCGCAGCGACTCCTCCGGTTCACGCTCGTCGAGCTGTACGCGCAGATCGGGATGGGCAGCGCGGCATGCGGCGATCGCAGGGGCGGCGAGTGCGACGGCGGCGCTGGGGAAGCTGCTGAGCCGCACGGTGCCGCGCACGCCCTCGCGCAGCGCGGAGACCTCGGCACGCGCCCGTTCCAGCTCCTCCAGGACCCGCTCGGTGGAGGCGACCAGGACCCGGGCGGCCTCGGTGAGGACCACCCGCCGTCCGTCGCGCACGAGCAGCGGAGTGCCCGCTTCCCGTTCCAGCAGCGACAGTTGCTGTGACACCGCGGACGGAGTGAGGGAGCACGCCTGGGCCGTGGCGGCGATCGTCCCGTAAGCCGCCAGTTCCCTCAGCAGACGCAGCCGTCGCACCTCGTAGAACATGTAGTCACGCTAACGCTCACCATCGGAAATCGTCGCTGGTTGTGCGGGGTTCGGGACGCTCACACTGGCGCCATGACAGCCGATCTCCTGGCTCCCGACGCCGGTGGTACGGGCGGCGCCGACCGTGCCGCATCCGTATCCGCGACCGCCTCCGCCGCGGCGCCCGTCCTCGGCGGCGCCGCATCCCCGGTCCCTGCCGCCGAATTCGCGGGCCGCATCGCCGCGTTGCGTGCCGCGATGCGCCGCCGCGGGCTGGCGGCCCTGGCCCTCGCCAGCCCGGAGAACGTCCACTATCTGCTGGGCCTGGACCACTTGGGCCACTTCGCCTTCACGCTGCTGGTGCTTCCACGGAGCGGCCCGCCGGTGCTCGTGGCGCGCCGCATGGAACGCCGCACGCTGCGCGAGCAGGTCCCGCACGTACGCCACGCGCTCTACGGCGACGGCAGCGACCCCGCACGCGTCGCCGCGCGTGAGCTGGAACGCCTCTGCCCGGCCGGGAGCACCGTAGGCGTCGAGGAGCAGTCCATGGCGTTCCCGCCCGCCGTGCTGGCCCGTATCCGCGGCCGCCTTCCCGGGCTGTCCTGGGCGGACTGCTCCGCGCTTCCCGCGAGGCTGCGCCGCGTCAAGTCGCCCGCCGAGGCGGCTCTTGTACGGAGTGCCGCCGAGGTCTCCGGTGTGGCGATGAGGGCGGCGCTGGACGCCGCCGATGTCGGAGTGAGTGAACGGTACGTCGCAGCGCAGGTCCAGCGCGCGATGACCGAGGCGGGCGGGCAGCAGCCCGGCTTCGTACCGCTGATCCGCTCCACGAGCAGGCTCGGCCAGGAACACGTCACGTGGCGCGAGCATCGGATCGCCCCGGGGGAGGGCCTGTTCGTGGAGCTCTCCGGGTGTGTGCACCGCTACCACGCACCCATGAGCCGCACCGTCTACTGCGCCGACCCGCCGCCGGACGCGCATGTGGCGGCGGACGCCGCGTTCGCCGGGCTGGCGGCAGCACGTGCGGCGCTCGTCCCGGGCGCGCTCACGGGCGCGGTGTACGCGGCATGGTCCCGTGCCGTCGAGGAGGCGACCGGGAGGCGGCCGCGCCGTCACCACTGCGGCTATCTCACCGGCGCCGGGTTCCCGCCGAGCTGGGTCGGCGGCGGGCCGGTGCTGGGAATCCGCGCGGGAGGGCGTACCCGCGTACGCGCCGGAATGGTCTTCCACCTCATGTCCTGGGTCGAACACCCCGCCGGATACGTCGTGTCGGACACCGCGCTCGTCGGCCCGAGCGGCTGCGAACTGCTCACCGGAACGCCCTTCGCCCCGCCCGGACTGCTCGCTCCCGCGGCGTTCCCGGGACCGGCGGAGCACTGACGGCGCACCCGCGCGCTGCCCGCCCCGTTCCAGCTCCGTACTCGCACCCGCCCCGCACCGCCCATGTCCCGAGGAGGCCGCCATGCGCATCACCCGTGTCCGCGCCACGCCCGTCGCCATCCCCTACCGCACCGACGAGGTCTGGGCGTTCGGGCGCCGTCGCGGCCTGGTCGCCCTGCTCGTCGAGGTCGACACCGACGAGGGACTGACCGGTCTGGGCGAGGCCGCGGCCTATCCGTCGGCGGACGCCGTGCTCGGCGCGCTGCGCGCCATGGAGCCGCTGGTCGTCGGCTCGGACCCGCTGCGCATCGAGCAACTCGTCCAGCGCATCGACGTCGTGGGCACCTACCACCACACCGGCTCCTCCAGCCCCGCCGCGGCGGCGCTGGAGACCGCGTGCTGGGACCTGCTGGGCAAGTCGTGCGGCATGCCCGTGGTGAGTCTCCTGGGCGGCCGGTTCCGCGACCGGGTGGAGTTCTTCCACTACGTCGCGGCCGGAGACCCGGCCGAGGTGCGCGCGGAGGGGGCACGGGCCGCCGGTGCGGGTGCCCGCGTGTGCTATCTCAAGGTGGGCTCGGACGACTTGGACGCCGATCTCGCGAGGCTCGCCGCGCTCCGCGAGGGCGCGGGGGCGGACATGGGCATCCGCGTCGATGCCAACGAGGCGTGGTCGGCGGGCGCGGCCGTACGGGCAGTGACGGCGATGGAGGAGTACGGGCTGGAACTCGTCGAGCAGCCGGTGTCCGGACGCAACCTGCCCGAGATGGCGTACGTACGCTCCCGCATCCACACTCCCCTTCTTGCCAACGAGGCGTCGTGGACGCGCTCCGACCAGTTCGCGGTGCTGCGCGAGGGCGCCGCGGACGTCGTCTCCGCCGACCAGCAGATGGACGGCGGCCTGCTCAACCTCAAACGCTCTGCCGGGATCTGCGCGGCGGCCGGAGTGCCCGTCGTCAAGCACTCCCTCGGCGAACTGGGGGTCGCCGTGGCGGCAGCCGTGCACGTCATCGCCTCCACCCCCGGCTTCCGCTTCGCGAACCAGGGTTACGGGGCGCTGCTGACCGACGACATCGTGACGGGCGGCTTCGCGGGACCGCTGGAGAACTACGACGAAGGCTGCCTCCAAGTGCCGGACGGACCGGGACTCGGAGTGGAGCTGGACCACGAAAAGGTAGGCCGGTACGCCGAGTTGTACCGGGAGGCAGGCGACGGCTTCTCCTTCCACGACCCGCTCGCGCTCAGCCGGGCACCCGCGCTCCCCAAGCGGTAGGCCGCGTACGCGGCGCGGCCCGGACTCCCAACGGAGAGAGGTCCCAGGGCGGTTGGGATCATTTCGTCCGTACCGGCCCGCCCCGAACCGCGCGACCGGAACCGACGGAAAGAAGAAAAAATGCGTCGACAGCGCCCCATCGCACTCGGCACAGTGGCCACCCGTGACGAGCAGTGAACTGTGGACCCGTGAAGCCGCCGACCGCTACGACGCCGAGGAGACCGGGAGTTCCTCGGCCGCAGTGCTCGGACCGGCTCTCGCCTTCCTCGCCGAACTGGCCGGAGACGGCCGGGCACTGGAGTTCGCCGTCGGAACGGGACGCGTGGCCGTCCCGCTACGGGAGCGTGGCGTGCCGGTAGCGGGCATCGAACTGTCCGAACACATGGCAGCCGTCCTGCGCCGCAAGGTCGACGAGGACACGCTCCCGGTGACCGTCGGCGACATGGCCACCACCGTGGTCCCCGGCGAATTCACCCTGGTCTATCTCGTCTACAACACCATCACGAACCTGCTCACGCAGGACGAGCAGGTCGAGTGCTTCCGCAACGCCGCACGTCATCTGGCACCCGGCGGCCGATTCGTCGTCGAACTGGGCGTGCCGCCACTGCGGTTCCTGCCGCCCGGCCAGCTCGCGGTGCCGTTCGACGTCTCCGAGCGGCATGCCGCCTTCGACACCTTCGACCTCGTGGAGCAGACGCTCGTCTCGCACCACTTCACCCGTGACGACGACGGCCGCTACCGCCGCGACCTCTCACGGCATCGGTACGCCTGGCCGGCGGAGCTCGACCTGATGGCCCGGATCGCCGGACTCGAACTGGAACGACGCGTCGCGGAGTGGGACGGGACACCGTTCACTCAGGACTCCACGAAACACATCTCGGTGTGGCGCAAGCCGACTTGAGGCCGGTCAGCGGGCCTGCGCCGTCAGCGAGCCGTGGAGCCTTCTAGGACTCCTCCCGCCGTTCCCCGGCCCCGGACTGTCCATGGCTGCCCGACGCCGCCCGAACCGGCGGCATGAATTCCCGCACCAGCGTGCGGTGCCACCAGTCGCCGGTCTCCCGCCGCTCCTGGCGGGTCGTGAACCGGTAGCGGTACAGCAACGCCCTTACGTGCCGGGGCGGTTCACCGGGGAAGGGGTCGTGCCGCAGCAGCCGCAGCGTGTCCCGGTCGCCCTCCAGCAGCCGCGCGACGAACGGCTCGAACCATCCGGCCGCATAGGCGGGGGAGAGCGCCGCGAACCACATCTGCCAGTCCAGCCGCAGATGGTATGGGGCGAACTGCCGCGGCATACGGCTCACGTCGCCGGGCTTGCCGCGGAACTCGTACTCCCGCCAGACCGTGTCCTCGCCGGGCTCCTCCTCGTCCGTGCCCTCGACGACGATCTCGTGCCGTACCCGGGTGACGCTGCCGAAGGCTCCGTAAGTGTTCACCAGATGAAGGGAGTTGAACGACGCGTTCATCTGCTGGCCCCGGCTGATCATGTTGCGTACGGGCCACTGGCTCAGCACCAGTACCAGGGCCGTCACCGCGCACACCACCACCACGTACCAAAGCGGCGGGTCCGCAACGGGCGGCGGCGCCCCGGCGAAGGCCGAACTGTCCACCGCCGCGAGGGCGATGACGATCGTCAGCCAGTTCAGCCAGGAGAAGTTGCCCGACAGCACGAGCCACAACTGGGTGACGATGACGACGGCGGCGGCGTAAGTGGCGACCGGCTGAGGCAGCAACAGTCCGAAAGGCACGACCAGTTGAGCGACGTGGTTGGCCGCGACCTCCACCCGGTGCAGCGGCTTCGGCAGCCGGTGGAAGAACCAGCTCAGTGGGCCTGGCATCGGCTGTGTCTCGTGGTGGTAGTCGAGGCACGTCAGTTCGCGCCAGCAGCGGTCGCCACGCCACTTGATCAGTCCCGCCCCGAACTCCAGCCGGAACGCCAGCCACCGCAGCAGCCACAGCACGAGCACCGGCGGCGCCGTACGCGCGTTGCCGAGGAAGATGGCGAGGAAACCCGCCTCCAGCAGCAGCGACTCCCATCCGAAGCTGTACCAGAGCTGACCCACGTTGACGATCGACAGATACGCCAGCCACAGCAGCGCCCACATCGCCATCGACGCCCACAGCGGCACGGCGTCGGCCGCGCCCGCCGCGACCGCCGCCGAAAGGGCCGCACCGCCCCAGCTCACACACGAGAACAGCCGGTCGGAGTAGCGCCACTGGAACAGGCTCGGCGACGCACGGAAGGGCACCCGCCGCACGAACCGCGGCACCGGCGTCAGCCCCCGCGTCCCGATCAGCGCACGGAACTGCGAGGCCGCCGAGAGGAAGGCGACCAGATAGACGACGGCCAGTGCCCTTTGAAGCACGAGCCGGCTCAGCCAGTAGTCGGAAGCCGCGAACCAGTCCATGGGGCACGGATACCACCGAGTGCGTGCGTCATGGGCCGGTGACGGCGGTGAGTCGTACGGGCCGCGGAAGCGGCGCTGCCCCGTGCGATGCTGTGGCTTTCCCGGCCGGGGCACCGCGTACGCCCAGGCCACCGGGGCGCTCGCAGGCACACGGCGCCGACGGAAGACCGCCGAGTCCGCAGAATCCTGGTGACCCCGAAGACCGAGGGGGCCGCCCGGATCGCGCCAGGCCGGGACGCCACTGGACCCTGGCCGCAGTGTTCGCCGAGGAGAGACATGCCGCTGACCGACATGCCGCTGGAGCAGCTACGCGAGTACCGGCCCGCGCTCCCGGAACCGGAGGACTTCGACGACTTCTGGGCCAGGACGGTCGAGGGGGCACGCGAAGCGGCATCTGCGGGAGCGGGGGCCGAGTTCCCGCTGGTGGCGGACTCCCCGCTGCGCACCGTGGACGTGCACGACGTGCGCTTCCCCGGCTGGGGCGGCCAGCCGGTCGCGGCATGGCTGCTGCTGCCGCGCGGCGCGGACGGGCCGCTGCCCGCCGTCGTCAACTACATCGGCTACAGCGGCGGCAGAGGGCTGCACACCGATCATCTGCTGTGGAGCGCGGCAGGCTACGCGCATCTCGTGGTCGACAGCCGCGGCCAGGGCCATGCCACGCCCGACCCCGATCCGGTGCCCGGACCCCAGTACGTGGGCGGCTTCATGACCCGCGGCATCGACGGCCCGGAGCACCACTACTACCGGCGTCTGATCACCGACGCCGTACGGGCCGTCGACGCCGTGCGCGACCACCCGGCGGTCGACCCCGGGAGGGTCGTCGTCACCGGCCACAGCCAGGGCGGCGGACTGGCGCTGGCGGTCGCCGCTCTGGCTGGTACGAGGGTCGCGGCGGCCCTCGTGGACGTGCCCTTCCTGTGCCACATCCGGCGCGGCGCCCAGCTCGCAACTGCCGGTCCGTACCCGGAGATCGCGCACTATCTCGGCGTCCACAACCGCGACGACACCGAGCGTGTCTTCTCCACGCTCGACTACTTCGACGGGCTGCACTTCGCCCGGCGGGCCGGCTCGCCCGCGCTCTTCAGCGTCGCGCTGATGGACCCCGTCTGCCCTCCGTCCACCGGATTCGCCGCGTACAACCACTACGCACATCCCGACAAGGACGTCGTCGTCTGGCAGTTCGGCGACCACGGCGGTGGACGGGGGTCGCAGACGCACCGGCAGCTTCGCTGGCTGGCGTCGCACGGGCTCGGGCCCGACGGAGCCGACGTTCGCGACGGTGCCGATGGGACGGACGGTGCGGACGCGGAACCTACGGGGAAGGCGGGCTGACGCGGGGCCGGGCGCCACGTTCGTGCCGGGCGGCTCAACTCGGCGTCCGCGCAACCTTCTCCGAGGCACCGCCGACCGCGACCCCCAGCACCACCAGCGTGATCCCGGCGAAGACCTCGTAGCCGTCGAGGAAGCCGACGCGGTGTACCAGGCCCCACATCGTGAACCAGCCGAAGAAGTGATGGGCGATCGCTCCCGCGCCCTGAGCGATCAGCAGGAAGGCCACGAACTCCAGGAATCTCTTCATGGCCGGAGGCTAGGAGGGCCTGTGCTGCCCGCGCGTCGTACGAAGGTATCCGCAGCGGTGACTTCCGTAGGCCCGCGGGCGCGTGCGGGCGCATGAGGCCGGGCGCGGGGAGCGGCGGTGAGATCCGCCGCCCCCCTGTCCGGTCACTGTGTCGCACTGCCGTCGGCGTCGGCCGGCCCTCGTCTCAACCGCCGCCGCCCGCATGAGGGAAGAGCGCCGTGAAGGCCCCGGCCGGATCGGAGAGCCCCCGGGCGAACGGCTCGTCGAAATGCCGTACGAGGAAGAGCAGGAACGCGATCAGCGCCGTGAACAGCCCGGCGAGCAGCAACTCCCTGCGGGAACGCTGGATCTGGAGCGCGAAGAGCATCCCGATCGACACCACCGCACCGGCGAACAGCCCGATCCAGACGACGCCCGGAAGGGTCGGCTGTGCGCTGTCGCCACGCCCGGTGCGTGCCGCGTCGACCGCCGCGACCCGGTCGGCGACAGCGGAGTACGTCTGCTCCTCACGCGGGGTGCGCGGCTGCCACGCCAGCGAGTCCTTGCGCAGTTCGGTCAGCAACTCGCCGCCGCGCCGGGTGAGTTCGCCGTGCTTCACCATGTACGGGTACTCCGTGCGGACCGTGTGGTCCACATAGGCGGCGACGTCCGACCTGATCCGCTCGCGCGGGCCCTCCGGTGCGACGCTCACCCGTTCATGGATCTCGTGGAGGGCCTGCGCCTCCTCCGTGGCCGCCGCGTCGGCGACGTTGCGTGCCTCCCAGACGCCCGCGATGGCCAGGCCCAGCACGATCGCGTACACCACCCCGGTCATCATCGTCATGTACTCGATGACGTCCGGAGTCTCCGAGGGGTCGCCGCCGTCCGTACGCCGCTCTCTCAGGACGACGAAGCCTACGACGGCCGCGCAGGCGACGAGGATCGCAAGGACGAGGACCAGCCATTCGGGCACGTTGCCTCCGTGTGGTGGTGGGACTGTTCGACGGGAGGGGGACGGGGGAGCTTGGACTCGGTCGAACTCGCGCAAGTACAGGGCCGGTTGGGGACAGGGCCGGTCGGGGAGAGCGGACCTGTTAGGGGTCGATGGCTGCCGGTGCCGGAATCAGGGGGCCCGGACTACGACGCCGAGGACGCTGGCCCGGAGCCCGAACCGGAGCCGCCGCCGGAGGAGTTGCCGGCCCCTCCGCTGCGGGAGCGAAGCGCGGCGGCGGCGAGCACGGCGGGGGCCACCAGCAGCAGGAGTCTGGTGGCCAGCGGCATCCGGCCGGTGTCGTGCGGCCGGATGGGATCGAGCCGGGCGGGCGTGGTCAGCCGCGAGTGGGTAGGCACGGGCGACGGTGACGGGGTGTCGTGCGCCTTCGGCGGTGGTACGTGCGCTTTCCGCGTGGCCGTCGGCCGAGGCATCGCGGGACCGGGCCTGGAGGGGGTCTCGCTGCTGGGCGACGGCTTCGGAGGGGGAGTGCTCGTGGGCGGCGGTTCAGGCGTGCCGGGGGACGGCGGCACGGGCGTCGGAGTAGGGGTGGGCGGCGGCTCCGGCGGCGGGCAGTCGCAGACCCCGGCACACAGCCGCGCGGCGACTTCGAGCTGTACGACACCGGCGACGGCCGTGACTGACGCGGCGTCGCAGCCGCAGCGTCGCGCCGTCAACTCGACGCGGGCGGCGGCCGACAGAGGCGGGAGCAATCCGTCCCGCGCGTGGCCGGTGACGCCGTTCCGGCCGGGTGTGGCTATGGGCCCTGTGCTCTCGGTGCCGTCCGGGGGAGCGGTCGAGGCGACGGCGGGGGCGGTGCAGGTAAGAGCAAGTGCCGCACCGGCCACGGCTGTTGATGCGGTGCGGTGCCAGTGGCGTCGTGTCACACGATCGATCATGTGGGCCGACGTGCGTGCACGGCACGGCATCCGTCGGGTAATCCCCCGAAGTGCTGAATCTTCCCCGTGAGCTTGACAGTCGGGAGTGCTCGCTCAGTGCGCCACCGCATACGGAAGCGGGTCGTTCAGCACCGTCCGTACGACCGAATGAGCCGCGCCCAGCGACGGGGCGTCGCTCCCGACCGCGGAGACCGCAACCTCCGGGACGTTGCCGGGCGTTGTCGTACGCTGCCGCAACTCCCCTTCCAGAGCGGGCAGAAGCCACGGCGCCAGGCCGGTCAGCGCACCGCCGAGCAGCACCGCACGCGGATCGAGGAGATTCGCCGCCCCCGCCAGCGCGATGCCCAGTGCCCTGCCCGCCCGGCGCAGTGCACGCAGCGCTGCCTCGTCGCCGTCGGACGCGCGGGCCCGCAGCCGCGCCAGGGCCGCGGTGCGCCCGCCCGCGCCGCGTACGGCGATGCCGGCCGCACGCAGCAACGCCGCCTCGCCCGCGTACTGTTCGAGGCATCCGGAGCCCCCGCACGCACAGCGGGGACCGTCGGGCTGCACCGGCACATGGCCGAGTTCACCGGCGAACCCCCGCGTGCCGCGCAGGAGTTCACCGTCGATGACGACCCCCGCACCGATGCCGACCTCGGCGGAGACATGGATGAAGTCACGCCGGGCGGAGCCCTCCCCGGCCAGCCAAAGCTCGGCCAGGGCGGCGAAGTTGGCCTCGTTCTCCACCGTCAGCGGCAGGGACGCGCCGGGCCCGCCGAGCCGTGCGCCGAGGTCCGTGTCGTACCAGCCGAGGTTCGGAGCCCGCACCACATTGGCGGAGGAGCGGGTGACGAGTCCGGGCACGGCGACGGCCAGTCCCGCCGGGCGCAGCCCCGCCGCGCCCGCCTCGGTGGTGACGCGGTCCACGAGCGAACTCAGGCGCCGCAGCACGGAGTCGGGGCCTGCTTCACCGTTCGGGGTCTCGTCCCCGATGCGGGCTCGTACCCGGCCGCCGAGGTCGACGGCGCACACCGTGAGATGGTCGACGCCGATCTCCGCGCCAAGCCCGCACGGGCCCAGTCCGGTCAGCGCCAGGGCGTTGCCGGGCCGTCCGACGCCGCCGGAGCGCCCCGGGCCCAGCTCGACGAGGAACCCGGCACGCAGCAGCTCCTCCACGAGCGTGGAGACGGACGCACGCGTCAGCCCGATCCGCCCGGCGATCGAGGCCCGCGAGACGGGACCGGCCCCCGCGACCGCGTACAGCACACGGGAGAGATTCCGCCGGCGCATCTCCTGCTGCGAGTTGGGCGGGACGACTGCCATCTGCCTAACGTCCGTTCCTCCGGGGCGGATTGGGATGGGGCCGGGTCGGCGGCCGGGCGCCGACGGGCTCCGCAGGAGGGCCGGGGGGTCAGCGCTGCCGCAGCAGCGTATCCGCCCCCGCGAGGGTCTCCGCGACACGGGTCGAGGTGGCCTCGTCCCGTGGCACCGCCTCGTAGGAGGGCCCCTGCGCGGTGCCCCAGCGCCGTGCCACCGCCGTCGGGTCCTCCTCCAGCAGCAGTCCCGCCGCCTGCGCCGCGGCGCCCAGCGCCACCAGCTCCTCGGCGCGCGGGACCTGCACGGGTCTGCCCGACAGGCGGCGTACGGTCTCGCGCCAGGCGGTGCCCTTGGCGCCGCCGCCGATCAGCAGCAGCGGGGCGTCTCCTTCGCCGCCGGTGTCCCGTCCAGCCCCGGGTGCACCGGACGGGTGGGCGCCCTGCGCGCCGGTGTCCCGCTCGTCCAGCACCTGGTCGAGCGCCCGCAGCAGGGCGAAGACAGCGCCGTCGTAGGCGGCTTGCAGCACCTGCCCCGGGGTGGTGTCGTGCCGCAGCCCGCTCAACAGGCCCGACGCGTAAGGGAGGTTGGGGGTGCGCTCGCCGTCGAGGAAGGGCAGCAGCACCGCCTCGCCGCCGCCCTCCACCGCCTCACGGTCGAGGGAGAGCAGCGCGGCCACCCGGTCCACGGCGAGGGTGCAGTTGAGGGTGCAGGCCAGCGGCAGCCAGTCGCCGCGTGCGTCGGCGAAACCGGCGACCGTCCCGGTCGGGTCGGTGGGGCGGCGCGTGGAGACGGCGTACACGGTGCCCGAGGTGCCCAGGCTGAGCACGGGCTGTCCAGGGCGAAGGCCCAGCCCCAGCGCCGCCGCCATGTTGTCCCCTGTGCCGGATGCGACGAGCGCCCCGGCCGGCAGCGGCAGATCGGGGCGCACGGTCCCGGCGGCCTCCCCGGGCGCCAGCACGCGCGGCAGCAACTTCGGTGACAAGCCGATGAGTTCGAGGATCTCCTCGTCGTAGGCGCCGGTGGAACTCGCCCACCATCCGGTGCCCGAGGCGTCGCCGCGGTCGGTGGTGCCCTCGCCGGTCAGCCGCCCCGTCAGATAGTCGTGCGGCAGCCGTACGGCGGAGGTGGCGGCGGCGGAATCCGGTTCGTTCTCGCACAGCCAGGCCCACTTGGTGACCGTGAACGCGGGTGCCGGGACGCTGCCGAAGCGGTCGGCCCATGCCGCCGGCCCGCCCAACCGCTCGATGAGACGGTCGCTTTGGGGCGCCGACCGTACGTCGTTCCACAGCAGCGCGGGGCGTACGGGCCGTCCGTCCGCGTCGAGGGTGACGAGGCCGTGCTGCTGGCCGCCGACGGAGATCGCGGACGCCTGCTGTGCGGCCGGGCCGCACTGTTCGAGAGCGGCGGTGAGCGCCTGCCACCACTCCTCGGGGTCGCTCTCGTGGCCCGGCCCCGGAGTGACGGTGTGCGGCGCCTGGCCCCGCGCCACGACCTCTCCTGTGGCGGCGTCCACGACCAGCGCCTTTGCTGACTGCGTGGAACTGTCCACGCCGATGACGAACGGTCCCTCTGGTGCGGCCATGATCCCCTCAGCCTCCTCGCCCCGGGTCTCTTCCCACGCTGCGGTCCTGGGCGCATACTAATTTGTCAACGGTCATGACTAATAGCTGTGCGCGCAAGGAAGCGCCACGGAGAGAGGGGCGGCCCGATGAGCTACGAGCCGACGCCGCAGGACAAGTTCAGCTTCGGTCTGTGGACGGTGGGCTGGCTGGGACGCGACCCCTTCGGCGAAGCGACCCGCACCCCGCTCGACCCGGTCGAGGCGGTCCACCGGCTGGCCGGACTCGGCGCCTGGGGCATCACCTTCCACGACGACGACCTCATCCCCTACGGCACGGCGCACTCCGAACGGGCCGCCCACATCGCCCGGTTCCGTAAGGCCCTTGACGGCACCGGCATGGTCGTGCCCATGGCGACGACCAACCTCTTCTCCCATCCGGTCTTCAAGGACGGCGCCTTCACCGCCAACGACCGCGACGTGCGCCGCTACGCCCTGCGCAAGACCATGCGCAACATCGACCTCGCCGCCGAGCTGGGCGCCCGTACCTATGTGGCCTGGGGAGGGCGCGAAGGTGCGGAGTCGGGCGCGGCCAAGGACGTACGCGCCGCGCTGGACCGTATGAAGGAGGCGTTCGACCTCCTCGCCGAATACGTCACCGAGCAGGGCTACGACATGCGCTTCGCCATCGAGCCCAAGCCGAACGAGCCCCGAGGCGACATCCTGCTGCCCACCGTCGGGCACGCCCTCGCCTTCATCGACCGCCTGGAGCGGCCCGAGCTCTTCGGCGTCAACCCCGAGGTGGGCCACGAGCAGATGGCGGGCCTGAACTACCCGCACGGCATCGCCCAGGCCATGTGGTCGGGCAAGCTCATCCACCTCGACCTCAACGGCCAGTCCGGCATCAAGTACGACCAGGACCTGCGCTTCGGCGCCGGCGATCTGCGTGCCGCTTTCTGGACGGTGGACCTGCTGGAGAGCGGCGGCTACGAAGGGCCCCGGCACTTCGACTTCAAGCCGCCCCGCACCGAGGACTACGACGGAGTGTGGGCGTCGGCAGCGGGCTGCATGCGCAACTATCTGATCCTGCGCGAGCGCGCCGCCGCCTTCCGCGCCGATCCCGAGGTGCGGGAGGCGCTGCGCGAGTCGCGGCTCGACCAACTCGCCCTGCCCACGCTGGAGTCGGGCGAGACCCCGGCTCGACTGCTCGCGGACCGCTCCGCGTTCGAGGACTTCGACGCGGACGCGGCGGCACAGCGCGGCATGGCCTTCGAACGTCTCGACCAGCTCGCCATGGACCACCTGCTGGGGGCCTGAGCCGCCCGCCAGGGGCACGGACCCATGCCGCCCGTGGCACCGTCCCCGGGCGGGAAACCCGCACCGGGCGCGGACGCCGCAGGCCGCTCAGCGCCGTGCGGCGTCCGCCGGCACGGAATCGGGCAGGCCGAACGTACGGAAGAGTTCCGTGCCGAAGAAGGCGCCGACATGTGCCACGTGCCCGTCCTCGACGGTGAGCACATGAAGCTGGAACGGCTTGTAGTCGCCGCCCTCGTGCCTGCTGTAGAGCGCGAACGCGGGCTGGCCGTTGGCGGCGGTGGGCAGCATCAGCCCCTCGCCGGGGCCTATAGGGCACTGCGCGCCGATGAGCCGCGCTATGGCCTCGCGACCGCGGAACCACTCCGGGAACGGAGGCATCTCCCACACCGCGTCCTCCTTGAAGAGCTGCACGATCGCCGTGACGTCGGAGTTCTCGAACGCCTTGGCGTAGCGGTCGAGAAGCTCGCGCTGCGCGGGATCGGTCGGCTCGGACAGTTCCTCCTCGGTGAGCGCCGCCTGCTGAAGCTGCGCGCGAGCGCGCTGCAACGCGCTGTTGACCCCGGCCGTCGAAGTGCCCAGCAGCTCAGCGACCTCCGCGGCTCGCCACTTCAGAACCTCGCGCAGCAGCAGTACGGCCCGCTGTCTGGGCGGCAGATGCTGAAGAGCGGCCACCAGCGCGAGCCGCATGCTGGACCGGGAGACGACGACGGCGGCCGGATCCGAGGGCTGTTCACCGCGGAACATCGCATCGGGAACCGGCTCCAGCCAAGGCACTTCGGGAGCCTCCACGACGGGACGCTCGGGGTCGTCGCTCGGAGCGCCGATGCCCGAGGGCATGGGCCGGCGCCCACGGCTCTCGATCGCGGTCAGGCACGCGTTGGTCGCGATCCTGTAGAGCCATGTACGCAGCGACGAACGCCCCTCGAAGCGTTCAGCCGCGCGCCATGCCCGCAGGTATGTGTCCTGCACCAGGTCTTCCGCGTCGTGCACCGAGCCCATCATCCGGTAGCAGTGCGCGAGCAGTTCACGTCGGTACGGCTGCGCCCGGTCCAGCAGGTCTTCGCGGGAGAGCGGGGCTTCGGCGGACGCGGTGAGGGAGTCGCCGAGGGTGCTGTCTGTCATGATCGGTGGCCTTTCGCCTTTCGACGCCGCGGTGCGGGCGGTGAATCCGGCGCATTAGTATCGCAACTGCGTGCGAATACTGGGTGCCGTTCCGGGAGATGTCTCGGTTCATACTGCTATTGATACGGACATTCTCCGCCGATGAGGCGCCGGACCGGAATGGTCCGGGTGGTAAAGAAGAGCCACCCATCCGTCCTTGGGGCGCCCGGTGCTGTTGTCGTATGCGGGGGAGGGGCGGCGAGCCGACGGGAGACGCGAGGGCGGGACGCCTGCGGCTGCGCGCGGCGGGCGCGGCGCGGCGCCCGGGGCTGCGGCGGGGCCTGTGGGTCGCGTTCGGGGTCAGCCGCGCACGGTCAACTGGCAGATTTCAGATGACAGTTATCGAAAATTGTCAGCCGTCAGCCGTCAGCCGTCAGCCGTCAGCCGTCAGCCGTCAGCCGTCAGCCGTCAGCCGTCACCCGTGCTCTGTCAGTCGTCCGTCGTCAGCCGTCGTCCCCGCCGCGACGCCGCTTGCGTGCCCTGCGGCGACCCTTGCTGAAGAACCAGCCCGCCGGGGGAGCGTCCGCACGCCATGGCTGGGGCTCGGGCGGACTCTGGCGCCAGCGCTCGCGGAGCATGCGCGTACGCGCCGCGGGCTCCTTCACCTCGGCGCCCCGGATGAAGTCCTCGTCGAAGTGGAGATCCTCGGCCCAGTCTTCGTTCCGTTCGGCGTTCTTCCCCGCCTGCTCCGCCTTCTTCTGTTCCGGTTCCTTCTCTTCCCCGCGCCCGCTGCGGCTCCCAGGCTCGGTGCCCATGCGCCACGCCTCCGTCCGCTTTGTCCATCTCGTCGGGATCTGGTATTGGAACGTGCCGACGGCCCCGAGTGTTCCTTACGACCGTCTGCCGGTGCGCCTTTCACGGAATGCGGACGCGAATGTGCGAAGCCGCGGACCGGAATGTCGCGCTCGATGCCATTGCTCCGCCGCCCACGGCGTCACTGAGCAGGCAGTGATCTACGCAAAGTGACAGTGATGCAGATCACATTGACCGTCGGGCTTTCCTGGCGGTTCAGTGGCCCACTGACTTACTCCGCAGAGAATTCCGTGGCAGAGCCTTTGAATGAAACTCGTTTCGAGGAATTGCCCAGGGAAATGAAGGAACTTGCAATGGGCACGCGACCGTCGAAAGTAACTGAGAGTGTAGAAGACGAGCGGTCCGGGCATGCGCCTGCCGACGGCCCCGCGGAACAGGACTCGCTGAGAGCCGGTCTCAAGAACCGCCATCTGTCGATGATCGCCATCGGCGGCATCATCGGCGCCGGTCTCTTCGTAGGCTCCGGCGCGGGCATCGCCAAGGCAGGGCCCGGGATCATCGTCTCCTATGTGATCGCGGGGCTCCTCGTCGTCCTCGTGATGCGGATGCTCGGCGAGATGGCGGCGGCCGACCCCTCATCGGGCTCCTTCTCCACCTACGCCGACCGGGCCCTCGGCCGCTGGGCCGGTTTCACCATCGGATGGCTCTACTGGTGGTTCTGGGTGGTCGTGCTCGCCGTGGAGGCCACCGCCGCGGCCACGATCCTCACCGGCTGGCTGCCCGCCGTACCGCAGTGGACATGGGCGCTGATCGTGATGGTGCTGCTGACCGCCACCAATCTCGCCTCGGTGGGTTCCTACGGGGAGTTCGAGTTCTGGTTCGCCGGAATCAAGGTCGTGGCGATCACCGCCTTCATCCTGCTCGCCGGTCTCGCCGTCTTCGGCGTGCTGCCCGGTTCCGAGGCATCGGGAGCGTCGAACCTCACGGCACACGGGGGCTTCCTGCCCCACGGGCCCGGGGCGATCCTCTCCGGCATGCTGCTCGTCGTCTTCTCCTTCATGGGCAGCGAGATCGTGACACTGGCCGCGGGCGAGTCGCCGCAGCCGGAGAAGATGGTGCGCCGCGCGACGAACAGCGTGATCTGGCGCATCGGCACCTTCTACCTCGGCTCGATCGGCCTCGCGGTCATGCTGGTGCCGTGGAACTCCAAGGACGTGGTGGACAAGGGCCCCTACGTCGCGACCCTCGACCAGATGGGCATCCCCCACGCCGGGACGATCATGGACGTGATCGTGGTGACCGCCGTGCTCTCCTGCCTCAACTCCGGTCTCTACACCGCCTCCCGCATGGCCTTCTCGCTCGGCCGCCGCGGGGACGCCCCCAAGACCTTCGCCCAGGTCAACAAGCGCGGTGTACCGGCCACGGCGATCTGGGCCTCCGTGGCCTTCGGGTTCGTGGCCGTGATCTTCAACTACACCTCGCCCGACACAGTCTTCCAGTTCCTGCTGAACTCCTCTGGCGCGGTGGCGCTCTTCGTGTGGATCGTCATCTGCTTCTCGCAGCTTCGGATGCGGCGGATCATCGAACGGGACATGCCGGAGCGTCACACCGTGCGGATGTGGTTCTTCCCGTATCTGACGTACGCGACGATCGCCCTGATGCTCTTCGTGATCGGCTACATGTTCTACGACGACGAAGGGCGTGAGCAGATGCTGATGTCCGTGGCGGTGGGCGCCGTCGTGCTCGTCCTCGGGATACTGCTCCAGCGCAGGAACGCCGCCAAGTCGGCGGGGACGGACAAGGGCGCCGAGTCGCCGCCCGCAGCGCGGAGTTGACGACCTTGCGCAAGCTCTGACGGACTTACGCAAGCCCTGCGGGCGGCGGCGCACCGGACCATACGGCGCGCCGCCGCCCGTACGTAACTGCTCAGCGGCGGAAGCGGCCGGGCAGTCGCAGGCGCAACCCGCGCACGCGCACGCGCATGCGCCTGTGCGTACGCAGCGGAGCGGTGAGGACCAGCAGGCCCAGCAGCACCAGGCCGGTGCCCGTCCACGCCCATGCGCCGAGGCGTTCGCCGACCACGGCGACGCCGAGTGCGGCGGCGACGACCGGCTCGAACAGCGTCAGCGTGGTCGCCGTACCCGCCGGGACACGCGCAAGCCCCGCACCGAAGAGCACATACGCCACGTACATCGGCACCACCGCGAGGTACGCGGCGACCAGCAGCCCGCGAGGAGCGCTCAGCAGCGGGCCGCCGGTGACGGCCAGCACGGGGAGCAGCACGAGCGCGCCCAGCCCGAACATGCTGCCCATCGCCGCCCGGGAGGAGTGCCCCGCGCGGATGATCTGAGCGCCGTAGCAGGTGAAGACGGAGTATGAGGCTCCGGCGAGCAGCGCCAGGGCGACGCCGCCCGGCACGTCGTGACCGGCCCGCGCACCGTCCCCGGCGGTCAGCGTCAGCAGCGCGCACCCCGCGGCGGCCGACAAGGTCGCGGCGAGCCAGCGCGGCGTCAGCCGCGTGCCCGACAGCAGCCGCTCCAGCAGGGCCGCGAACACGGGGGAGCAGCCGATGGTGACGACCGTGCCGGCGGCCACTCCCGCGCGGTCCATCGACGAGTAGAACGCCAGGGGATACACGGCGACGGCCGCACCGCCCAGCAGTGCCCACCCGCGCGCGGGGCGCCCGCCGCCGAGCACACGGAGCGCCGGGCGCCCCGCGAGCAGGAACGTGAGCAGGCCGCCCACGCCCATGGTGGCGGCGCCGGTCGACAGCGGTGACGCCGCGGCCGGGGCGAAGCTCGCGGACGTGCCGGTGGTGCCCCACAGGGCGGCCGCGGCGAGCACGAGCAGGGAACCGGCGCCGCTGCGCCGTGGGTTGTGTGTCTTCTCGGGGGCCGAACCCGGCCGCGGGGCAGGGGAGTCGGGATGCGGCCCGGCGGCCCGCGCGTGCGCGTGCGGGTGCGACGGCGAGCTGGCGGAGCGGGCAGATGAACTGGAGCCGGGAGATGAGCCGGCTCCGGCGGAGGAGCCGGAACTGGCAGGCGAGGATGACATGCGGTTTGCGTCCTGATCCGTTGAAGGCCGGTGTCGGTCGTTCGGAAAGGGCGCAGCCGCGAGGCCGGCAGGAGGCAGGAAGACCCGAAGAACTCTTGAACGGCGCCGCGTCCCTCGCGGTGCCGTATCGGGGTGCCTGGGCGGCCCGCGAAGCGTCAGCGGGCCCGGCCCGGTGTGCCGGGAAGGCAGGCGGTCTCGTGACGGCGCTGCCGTCGTGCCGTCCGCCTGCGGATCAGTGCGCCCTCAGTGGGACGCCGGGGGCGGTGTGACCGCGTGCCAGTAGATCCTGTCCATGCCCCGGAGCGTAGCCGAAGCACTGGGCGCGGCGGCACCGGGGGGCTTGAACGCACTCCCGGCGCACGGTCGCAGCGGGCGCGTGTACGGGCCGTGTCCTGGCCGTAGATGGGCAACAGGCGCCGGAATCGGCACACGGGACACAGCACAGCGCCACCGCCCCCCGTGCTGGGCAGTGGCGCTGTGCTGTCGCAGCCGGCTCACGGCGGTGTGGCCGGCACGTGGCGGCGGGGCTTCCAGGCCGCCGCCGTGGACGAAGGCCGGGGCTCAGCGGGTCAAGACCCCGGGTGGTCGCCGTCGACGCGGGAACACGTCAGCTCCGCCCACACGGCATGGCCGCCGCAGGGCCCGCCGTCGAGGCTGCGCCTGATGCCCCAGTCGTCGGCAAGGACGCTCACCAGCAGCAGCCCGCGTCCGCTCTCCCCGTCCGCGTCGACCGGATGACCGGGGTGGGGACGCTGCGGGTTCGGGCCTCCGCCCTGGTCGGTCACCTCAAGGCACAACCGCAGGCCCATCAGCCACAGTTCACAGCTCACCTTCTCGCTCGCCGTGTGCCGTACGGCGTTGGTGAACAGCTCCGACACCAGCAACTGGGCGTCTTCGCATGCCTGTTGATCGACTCGCCACTCGTGGAGGCGGTCGAGAACTCGCCGTCTCGCCTGCCCGACCGAGGTGTCGAGTGCAGGCAGACGGAACGCGTCCCGGAGCGGGCGTACCGACACAGCAGGGGGCCGATCTTCTAAGGAGAGGGCGTCATGGGGGGAAGCCACGCCACCACTATGGGGTTGTGCGGTCACACCTGGCAAGGATCAGTCTGCAAATTACAGAATCGTTCGAGTCAGACTGTCCTCCCACATGACGTCCATGCCAAACTGCTTGCCCGTGCCAGCAGTTGGAGGAGAGCGATAGTGGTGGACTCGCGGTCGGGCGGTGGCGCACCCACCGTCCTGCGAGTGGTCCTGGGCAGGCGTCTTCAGCATCTGCGGGAGAAGTGCGGCCTGTCGTACGAAGAGGCGGGACAAGCCCTCGACGTCACCCACGCCACGGTCCGGCGTATGGAGAAGGCCGAAGTCGGGCTGAAGGTGCTGTACGTCGAAAAGCTGCTGCACACCTACGGGGTGACGGACCAGTCGGAGGTCGAGCAGTTCATCGCCCTGGTACGCCAGGCCAACCAGCCCGGCTGGTGGCACCGTTACCGCGACGTCCTGCCCGAGTGGTTCAGCGCCTTCGTCAGCCTGGAGAGCGAGTCGCACGTCATCCGCGCCTACGAACCGCACTACGTGCCGGGGCTGTTGCAGACCGAGGAGTACGCACGAGCGGTGCTGCGTGCGGGCATGCCGCACGTACCCGAGGAGGAGATCCGACGCCAGGTCGCGCTGCGAAGAGAACGTCAGGCGATTCTGGAGCGCGAGGAACCGCCCATGCTGTGGGTGGTGATGGACGAGACGGTGCTGCGCCGCTCGCTCGGCGGCCCCGAGGTGATGCGCGAGCAGATCGACGCCCTCATCGAGTCCGCACGGCACCCCCAAGTCAGGCTCCAGATCATGCCGTTCAGTGTCGGGCCGCACCCGGCGATGTACGGCCCCTTCCACCTCTTCCGGTTCCCCATCGACGAACTGCCGGACGTCGCCTGCGCGGAGAGCCTGGTCGGCGCCGTCTACTTCGACCAGCGTGACGACGTCACGACGTTCCTGGAGGCGCTGGACCGGATGTGTGCTCAGGCCGCGCCCGTGTCGCGGACGGAGACGATCCTCAGTGCGATGCGCAAGGAGATCTGAACCATGGGTCCTATCTACAACGGCATGCCCGCCAAACACCTCGGCACCGAGGGCTGGCACAAGCCCTGGAGCGGCGGCAACGGCGGGAGCTGCGTAGAAGCACTGAAGCTCGACGACGGGCGGGTGGCCCTGCGCCAGTCCACGGACCCCGAGGGTCCCGCTCTCATCTACACCCCCCACGAGATCAGGAAGTTCATCCAGGGTGTGCAAGCCGGCGATGCCGACTTCCTCCTCGCCTGAACTGCCACAAGAGACAGATGGAGGACGACGTGTCGGACACGGGCTTCAGCCCCGACCAGATCGACACCATCACGCCGAATCCCGCCCGGATGTACGACTACTTCCTGGGCGGCCGGGACAACTACGCGGTCGACAGAGAGGCCGCCGAACGAGTCCTGGGGCACGCCCCCTTCATCCGTCCCACCGCGCAGGGCAACCGGGGCTTCCACTGCCGCGCGGTCCGCACAGTGGCCGAGCGCGGCATACGCCAGATCATCGACCTCGGCACCGGCATCCCGTCCTCGCCCAACACCCATGAGGCGGCCAGGCTCGTGTCGCCCGAGTCCCGCGTGGTCTACGTCGACAACGACCCGATCGTGGCGACATACGCCGGGGCGAAGCTCACGAACTCCGGTAACGCGGGCTTCGTACGGGCCGATCTGCGCGATGCCGAGGCGATACTCGACCATCCGACGACGAAGGGCCTCATCGACTTCGACGAGCCGGTAGCCCTGCTGTTCGTCGCCGTGCTCCACTTCTTCCCCGACGACGAGGACCCTCATCGGATCGTGTCGGCGTTCACCAGCCGCCTGCCGGAGGGCAGTTGCCTGGTCCTGTCCCACATCACGGCGGACTTCGACGACGGGACCGCGCTGAAGCAGGCGGCGGAGGTCTACAGGAGCACGACCGCGCAGCTCGTCATGCGCAGCCACGACGAGGTCATGTCCTTCTTCGACGGCTTCGAGATGCTCGAACCGGGCCTGGTCAAACCGCCGTTGTGGCGGCCCGACGGCCCTGTGCCGAACGAGGCGGAACTGGCCGACCATCACGGCTACGCGGGCGTCGGCGTCAAGCGCCCGGTCGAGCACTGAGGAGCGGAGACTCAGCGGCGCGGGACTGAGGGGCGGAGACCGAGGCGCGTAACGGCTGGGCGCGCCGGGCCTTCGGCCTCCTGCCCGATGACGCTTGAAGCAACTCCCGGGCGGTGGGCGGCGTTTGAGTACGCCGTCACCGCCCGCTCGCGGTTGCGCCGGGTAGCCGTGGCGCAGGCGCGACGGCGCGCTCGAACCGGACGCGCACCGTCCCGGGCGTCATCCGGAGCGCCGCGCACCTTCGCGGTGGTCGCAGTGGCCGCAGTGGCCCGGCATCGCGCTTCCGCCGCAGCCTACGCGCGTAAATCCCCAACTCCGGCCGCGTGTAGGGATCTTGTCCGGGTGGAAACTACCTTCCGGTACCACGCACTGACCGGACTGTGAGCCGTCGGGCCCGTAGCACGAAGTCCCGATCCTGGACCGAATCTTCGTCAATCTTCTTGCCGCGTGACGCAGTTCACGAATGCGGCCGCTTTTTTTGACATGAACACTTCCAGTCCGAGCCGGTGACTGGTACCTGTGTACATGACAAAAGCACCCTCCATGTCGACCCCCCACCATGAGAGGTTCCATGAAGCTACGCAGATGGATGACCGTGGCTGCGGCCGTGGCGTCCTTCCTGGGCGTGACCGTCTTCACCATGCCGGCGTCCGCCTTCGGGCAGGAGGCGGCCACCGGATACGTCGCACTCGGCGACTCCTACTCCTCCGGTCTCGGAGCAGGCGACTACGGCGACAGCGGTGACTGCAAGCGGAGTTCGAAGGCGTACTCCCAGCAGTGGGCCGCGGCCAACTCGCCCTCCTCGTTCGACTTCACGGCATGCTCCGGCGCCGTCACCGACGATGTGCTCGCCGACCAGATGGGTCCGCTCAGCGACTCGACCGGCCTGGTGAGCATCAGCATCGGAGGAAACGACGCCGGCTTCGCCGACACCATGCAGGCATGCGTGCTGCAAGGTGAGAGCGTCTGCCTGGAGAAGATCGAGGAGGCGAAGAGCTACGTCACGGGCACCCTGCCCGGCAAGCTCGACTCCGTCTACAACGCCATCAGCGAGAAGGCCCCCGCCGCCAAGGTCGTGGTGATGGGCTACCCCCACATCTACAAGCTGAACGGCGAATGCTCGGTGGGCATCAGTGAGGAGTCGCGGGCGGCGATCAACTCCGCCTCCGACGTACTCAACGACACGATCGCCAAGCGCGCGGCCGACCACGGCTTCTCGTTCGGCGACGTGCGCGACACCTTCACCGGGCACGAGATCTGCTCCGGCGACTCGTGGCTGCACAGCGTCACCGTCCCGGTCGGGGAGTCCTACCACCCGACCGAGGCCGGCCAGACCAGCGGCTATCTGCCCGTGATGGAGCAGAACGCGTGACGGTCACCCGTAAGGGCGGCTCGTAACGCCTGGCACAGCGCCACAGCACGACCGCCTCCGCGCGGGGCCGAAGCGTCGGACGACGCCGGTGGTCCCGCGCGGAGACGTCTCCCCGGCCGCGGCGGGAGGGCTCAGCCCATCCCGTCCCGGCCGGGTTCGTCCTCTCCCGCCGTCACCGCCAGGGCGGCCGCCGGATCCTGCTCGGGACCCCCCGCGGGTTGCCAACTGCCCTCGGTGTCACGGCGGTACGGCCACCAGCGGCCGTCACGTCCAAAGCGCAACTGAGCCGAACCGTCCGCTGAGCACCAGCGGTTGGCCTCCAAGCGCGGTTCCGTCACGGCCGCCGATTGCGCTTCCGTCGCCTCGGCGCCCGTATCCGGGTCCGTGCCCGGGTCCCTCCCGGCGTCCGTACGCCCTCCCGTCAGCGCGGAGGCGAGCATGCGGCGCATCCGAACTGCCGTCTCCGGGCCGGGAGTCCACGGTTCCTCCCATACGGACAACGCCTCCGCGCCGCCCGTCTCCCAGGCCCGTACGGCCGACGACAGGTCCTCGGGAGAGAGGCGGCATCCGGTCGCGAGCCGTACCGTCACACGTTCACCGGGCGCCTGGGCGGCCAGGCGTACGGCGTCCTGCCGTGGCGTCAGCTCCTTGGCCTCGGCTCGGTGCCGGCGTACGAGGGCGATGATGCCCTCTGAAGCATGCGGTGTGCTCGTCGGGCGGTGTCCGCTACGAGGAACTCCAGTGCCGCCAGGTCCAGTTCGGTCGGGGAGGACTGTGCGCCGCCGTTCAGCGAGAGCGGCGCACCCGGCTCTGGAACGGGCTCGGAGGGGGCCCCGGTGACCTCCGGCAGCGGAGGCCGAAGCGGACGCGTGGCGAAGACCTCGTCGGCCCGAACCGACGCCGTGCGCCGGGGAGTGGAAGCCCCCTTCCCGGCGCCGGGGTCAGCGGCCTCCTCAGCCGGCGTCCGTGCTGTGCTCGCCTCGGTGGGGCGCGCGTCCTCGGCACCCGGGAGGGGCGTGGCTGCCGCAGTGCCGTTCCGCGGGCCGCCGCCCCGCAGACCCAGCGCGTCGAGAAACAGCTCCTCGGTACGTCCCCGCAACAGCAGCAGCACGAACGGGTCTTCGTCCAGCAGCCGCGCCGTCTGGTAGCACAGCGCGGCAGCGTGCAGACAGTGGTCCCAGGCGCCGCAGTCGCATGTTGCGTCCAAGTCCCCGATCCCCGGGAGGAGTTCGACTCCCGCGCTCTCCGCGTCCTCCACAAGCCGTGGCGGCAGTTCCCGGTCGAGCAGCGCCGCGACATGTCCCGCCTCGCGCCCAGCGACCTCCAGCAGGCGCTCCCACTCGGCGCCGGTGAACTCCCGCAGCAGTACGTCGGCGCGCTGCGGCGCACCGTCCCGTCCGCGCACCACGGCGGTGATCCTCCCGGGGCGCACCGAGACCGCCCCCACGGCACCCTGTCGCGCGAACCGCCGCCCCAGCCGGAGCTGTTGGGAATCGAGCGCCGTGTCCTCCAGCGCCTTCAGCCACCGAGTGCCCCACCACGTACGGGCGAAGCCACGCCCGCGAGCGGGAGGCAGCGCGGCGAACACCCGCTCCACGCCGCCGACTTCGCGCTCCCCGTTCAACTCCCCGCTCCCGTCTCCATGTCCGTCCCCCTGCCCGCTCTCATTCCCGTCCTCGTGCGTCCGCTCGGCTCCGTACGTTCCCCGGATACCGGTCATGGCCGTTCCCTCCGCAGCCGTACGAGTTCGGCGAGTTCATCGTCGGACAGCTCCGTCAGCGCGGCCTCGCCCGACCCGAGCACCGCGTCCGCGAGCGCCTGCTTGCGGGCGAGCATCGCGGCGATCCGGTCCTCGACCGTTCCCTCGGCGACGAGCCGGTGCACCTGCACGGGCCGGTCCTGGCCGATGCGGTAGGCGCGATCGGTGGCCTGTGCCTCGACGGCCGGGTTCCACCAGCGGTCGTAGTGGACGACATGTGCCGCGCGGGTCAGGTTGAGGCCCGTGCCCGCCGCCTTGAGGGAGAGGAGGAACACCGGCGCCCCGCCGTCCTGGAAGTCACGGACCATCTCCTCCCGCCGGGCGACGGGTGTGCCGCCGTGCAGCAGATGCGACCGTACGCCGCGCCCGTCCAGATGCCGTTCCAGCAGCCGGGCCATCCGCACGTACTGGGTGAAGACCAGTACGCCGCCGGGGTCGTCCTCGGCGAGGATCGCTTCGAGCAGCTCGTCCAGCAGCTCCAGCTTTCCCGAACGGCCCTCCAGCGCGGGGTTGTTCTCCTTCAGGTAGTGGGCGGGGTGGTTGCAGATCTGCTTCAGGGAGGTCAGCAGCTTGACGACGAGGCCGCGGCGGGCGAAGCCGCCGGTGCCGCCGAGTTCGGCGAGGCCCTCGCGTACGGCCGCCTCGTAGAGCCCTGCCTGCTCCGCCGTGAGCGAGACGGCCCTGTCGGTCTCGGTCTTGGGCGGCAGCTCGGGCGCGATGCCCGGGTCGCTCTTGGTCGCTCTTGCGGCGGCGCAGCAGGAACGGGCGCACTAGCCGGGCCAGTCTCTCGGCACCTCCCGGATCGCCGCCCTCGGCGGCCTGTGCGTAGCGTCTGCGGAACGTGCCGAGACGGCCGAGAAGTCCGGGCGTCGCCCAGTCGAGGATCGACCACAGCTCGGTGAGGTCGTTCTCCACCGGGGTGCCGGTGAGGGCGACGCGGGCGCCGCCCGGGATCGTGCGCAGCGCGCGTGCCGTGGCGGAGAAGGGGTTCTTCACATGCTGCGCCTCGTCCGCGACGACCATGCCCCAGCCGGGGCCCGGCGGTGAGGCCAGGCGTTCGGCGTCGAGCCGCATCGTGCCGTATGTCGTCAGCACCAACTCGCCGTCGGCCAGGCCCTCCAGGCTGCGTGCGGGCCCGTGGTAGCGGCGTACGGGTGTGCCGGGCGCGAACCGTTCGGTCTCGCGCTGCCAGTTGCCCAGCAGCGACGCAGGGCAGACGACCAGCGTCGGCCCGTCCGTTCCCTTCTGCTGCTGCCGGTGGAGGTGGAGCGCGATCAGAGTGACGGTCTTGCCGAGCCCCATGTCGTCGGCGAGGCAGGCGCCCAGACCGAGTGACGTCATCGTCACCAGCCAGTCCAGGCCCCGCAGTTGGTAGTCGCGCAGGCTCGCCTGAAGCGCTTCCGGCGGCGGCAGGGGAGGGCGACCGCCGGCACCCGCCTCCGTCAGCCGGGCGCGCAGCGACTCCAGCACGCCGGAGGCGCGCACCTCGACGAGTTCGCCGTCGTGCTCCATGGCGCCGGTGAGGGCGGCGCCGAGAGCGGCGGCCGGTGCGATCCGGCCGCGGCCCTCGTCCCCGCCTTGCCGCCGCTGCCGTGCACGGCGCACCGCGGCGGGGTCGATCAGCACCCACTGGCCGCGCAGCCGCGCCAACGGCCGTCCCGCTTCCGCCAGTCGTTCCAGCTCGGCGCTCGTCAGCTCCGTACCGCCGACGGCGAGACGCCAGTCGAAGCCGAGCAGCGCGTCCGCACCCAGCAGCGACGGGGACGTGTGCCGGTCTGGGCCTTGGGAGCCGCCCCCGGCGGAGCCACCGTGACCGCCTTCCTTCTGTGTGATGACGGCGCGCATGGTGATCTCGCGGGCGAGCCGCGCGGGCCAGTGCACCTGTACGCCTGCCGCCTCGAGCGCCGAGGCCACGGGCTGCGAGAGCAGTTCGGAGATCTCTTCGTCGTCCAGTACGACACGATCGGGTACGGGCGCGGACAGCAGCGGTGTGAGCGCGCCCCACGCCGCGGCGGCACGGCGCAGCGCCAGCAGAACGTCCGTACGCACCCGGGGTCCGAAGTCCGCCGCCGCGGGCGACGCACCGTGCCAGACGTCTGCCGCGTCGGCGACCAGCGAGGCGTCGCCGAGGCTGTGGAGCTGGAGCACCGCCCGGAAGCGCACTTCGCCCAACGGCCCGGTCAGGGCGGGGAGTTCGGCAGACGTGGCGTCGTCGCGGGCATCAGCGGGATCGTCGTCAGGCAGCCCGTCGACCTCGATGCGCAGGGACAGCCCCACACCCGCGTCATGACCGGCGGCGACCCCGGCCGCCCACTCCCGCCGCTCCGGAATGCGCTGGGGCTCCCGCGCGGCGAAGGCGGAGTGCCCCGTGGCCAGGACCGCGGCCGGTGTACGCGGCAGCGCGTCCGCGACGGCGTCGAGGAAGGCACGCAGGCGCTCCTGACCGGAAGGAATCAGCGGGGGAGGCCCGCCTGTCGTCCCGGCGCCCGTCCCCGATCCCGTCCCAGTTCCCGTCAGCGCTACGGCGTGGGCGTAGGGAGGCATCGCCGCTACGAGATCGCGTAGCCGCTCGGCGTCCGGCGGGACGAGCGGCGCGAACCGCCAGGCGTCGTAGCCGTCCGGGCTGACGCCTGGCAGCAGCCGTCCTCGGGCGGCGATCCGCAGGGCGAGCAGCGCGGCCTCGCCCCAGAAGACCGCCGAGGGCGGCCCGGACTCCTGCTCCGCCGCTTCTTGTGCGCTCCCGTTCGTCGGCCGTGCCGCCCGGAGCCGGGTGAGTACGGGAAGCGCATCGGCCAGCGGAACCATCAGGGCCGGAACGTTGTGCACGCCGACGTAGCCGCCCTGCTCCGGGATCGCCACGGCCAGCTCGCCGTGGGTGTCGCCGTCCGGAAGCGGCGGTGATCCGTCCGGGAGCCAGAAGGCCATATGCGAGGTACGGGGCGGGTCGCCGGGGAGCAGCACGGCTTCGCAGCGGGCGAGTTGAGCGATGTCGGAGGGCGTCGTCACGGTACGGGTCGCTGTGCCCACGCGATTCCTCAAATTTGACTAGTCGGTCTGGGGCGGCCGAGGTTACCTCAGGGTCGAGGCGGGCCGGAAACGGCGACGGAACCCCGATGGGCGAAACGGCGTTCTAATGGAGAGAGGCAGGTGGGCTGACCTGCCTGCCCATAAGGAGGAAGCGATGACCAACAGAGGCAAGATCGCCGTCGGCGGTGTGGCCGTGGGACTGCTGCTGTGGTGGCTGACCTCGTTCTGGATCGCCCTCGCGGTGATCGTTGGGGTGCCCGTGGTCGCGTATCTGGCGCTCGACCCCTCACAGCGGCGGAGGCTGCGCCGGGTGAGCCGCAAGGAGCTGGGCCGCTGAGCGGTCGAGTCATCGATCCGGCGGGCCGTCGACACTGCGCCGCCGGAGGAACCCCCGGTGCCGGGGGGTAGCGGCCCATTACCGGCCCGTATTCAGGGGGGTGTGTGCCCAACATGCCCCGGGGTCCATAGAGTTGGGCCATGAGGTGGTTGGCGCTGGAGGCGGGGGACGCCGCGACGTGGGGCAGCACCGTCGTCACGTTCGCCATGGCGTGCTATGCCATCGGGCAGGGCATCAGCCAGCGCCGGGACCTGCGCAGGCAGAACGAACTCCAGGCCGAGGCCTCACAGTTGCAGCGCCGCCAGATCGAGACTGCCGAGCGGCGCACCCTCGTCATGGAGCAGTTGCTGGCACAGCTCACCGCCACGTCGGGGCCGTCGGCGCCCGATCCGAGGGCCGGGGGAGCGTCCCAGCCGTGGGCCCAGCCCGCCGCTTACGGCAGCGGGCCCGCCGCCGCAGCGGGCGCGCCCGCTGGCGGAGGGCAGCCATCCGGCCCGGTCTTCTCCGGGCCGGTCTCGGGCGCGACATTCGCACCCGCAGGAGAGGGCGCCTTTGCACGCTCCGGAGCGGGCACACCCGCGCAGGGACAGTCGGCACCGCCTCCGACGCAGCCTCCGCCCCCGGTATCGCCCGCCGGGGACCCCTTCGAGGAGCCCTTCGAGGACGCTGACGAGGGCGCCGACGAGGAATTCGGCGAGGACCACCGCGAAGAGCCCCGCGAGAAGGTGCCCAGCGCGGCGTCGCCCGACGAGGACAGCGCGGGCGCGCCCCCGGCTCCGGCCCCCGCCGATGCGGCAGAGCCCGCCGACGGCTACCCGGGCGCCGCCCAGCCTCCCGGGCCGCCCGGCGGCTACGGCTGTCCGCCGCCTCCCGCCGCCGACGGCTACCCACAGCCGGCCGGTGACGGCACTCCGCCTCCGCCGAGGCGGCGCCCCGGCCCGTCCCAGCCACAGGCTCCGGCTCCTGTGCCCGGCCCCGCGGCCGCGTCCCCGGCACCCGCCGGCTATGAGACCCCCGCGTCCGGCTATGGCACCCCGGCCCCCGGGTTCGGCACCCCCGCCGCACCGCCGCCGTCCCCGTGGCCGTACCAGCCGCAGGCCCCGGCGCCCGCGCAGCCCCAGTCGCCCTACGCACCGGCGGGCCCCTGGCGCATCGAACGCGCCGGACGGCATGTCTTCGCGCTGCGCAACACCGGTACGACGACGCTCACGGGCGTCCGGGTCGACCGCGGGAACCTCCCCGACTCGGCCCGCGGCGTACCGGAGGACGCGATCGTACGGCCGGGCGAGACGGCCGAGTTCCTGATGGCGGCCGACCGCGGACAGGCCTTGCCGGGCACGGTCCTGGTCTCCTGGCACGGCCGACCCGGCGGCGTACATGTGCCTGTCCCGCAGGGGTGAGTGCCCGCCGCGTAGCAACTCCCGCCGGGCAACTCCCGCCGGGGCGGCGCCCGGTCACTGAACCGCCGGGTCCGAGGCAGGCACTGGACTGCTCGACTCCAGGGACAGAACCGGCGCCAGGGACCCGCCCCAGCGTCACAACCGGCCCCAGGGGCCGAACCGTTCAGGCGGCGGGCCGCAGCGCCATCCCGTCCAACGCCTCCAGCAGACCCGGCAGTTCGGAACCGCGCCCGACCGGCAGCACCTCGCCCGGCTCGTCGTCCAGCAGCAGGAAGGCGATGTCGTCGGTGCGTGCCACCATGCTCCAGCCCGGTCCGTCGGCACGCAGGGTGCGCGCCTCACCCGAGGCGAACGCGGAGCGTACGCGTCCGGGCGGCGGCGGGTCGCTCAGATACGCCCGTACCTCCTCCAGCACCCGCTTCACCGACTCGTTGGGGCTCTCGCCGGCCTCGACGAACTCGACGTCGTCCTCGACCTGTTCGCGCCACACCGCCCACTGGAGCGCGATCTCGTCCGCGCCGAGGCGCCGCTGTGCCGGGCCCCACTGCTCGGTGTCCGGCGGTACGAGCACGGGACGCCCGCCGTCGGCCTCCGGGTCGGGCTCGGGGTCGTGCGGAGCCGGTACGCCGGGAGCCGACACGGCGACGTTCAGCGGCCAGCCCGGCAGGACCGCGGCCACGGAACGCTCGGAGGGCGAGAGGTCGTACTCCATGCCGCAGTCCCACGCGGCGATCGCGCAGGCGACGAGCGTCACGTCGTCGGTGGCCACCGTCCAGCGGGCACCGGAGCCGTCCTGGCCGAGAACCAGCCCGTATCCCTCGGCGTACGGCTCGAGGCCGAGTCTCTCGCACGCCTCGGGGTAGTCGTCACCCAGAACGCTCGGAAACTGGGCGGGAGTCAGCAGTACAGCCGTCAGCACAAACAGCGCGTCATCGTCCTCGGCGGCCACGGCGCCTCCCCTTTCCATGCGTTCCGGGGAACCTTAACTCTAGAGTCAGTTCGTTTACAGAGCAGGGCCGCTGACCAAGGAGACGCGACGTGGGGCGATACGACCGGCTCAGGCACATCCTGCAACTCGACCCGGAAGAGGACTTCCTGGAGATCTACCGGCTGTCGGCGACGTACGAATTCCCCTGGGACTTCACACGTTCGCTGGAACTCGCCCTCTATCGCACCTACGCGGTCCCCAGCATCGGGCGCCTGCTGGCGCACACGGCGGAGCTGACGGACCGTACGCAGAAGCGCTACGACGACACCACGCTGCTGCTGGACGCCGTCGTGGAACACGGATTCGCCTCCGACGAGGGACGCACCGCGATCCGCCGCATCAACCAGATGCACCGCAGCTACGACATCTCCGACGACGACATGCGCTATGTGCTGTGCACGTTCGTCGTGATGCCGAAGCGCTGGCTCGACAAGTACGGCTGGCGCCGCCTGTCGCCCGTCGAGGAGCACGCCTCGGCCGTCTACTACCGCACTCTCGGACGGCACATGGGCATCACCGAAATCCCCGGCGACTTCGGCGGGTTCGAGAAGTTCCTCGACGACTACGAGGCCGCGAACTTCGCCTGGGACCCCGACTCCCGCCGCGTCTCGGACTCGACGCTGGCACTGATGGCCTCGTGGTATCCGTCGCTGCTCGCACCGGCCGTGCGCGGCGCGAGCAAGGCCCTGCTGGACGACTCGCTGCTCCAGGCCTTCCGTTACGATCCGCCGCGTCCCGGCGTACGCACGCTGGTGCAGGGCGCGCTGAAGGCGCGGGCACGTGCCGTACGTCTGATGCCGCCGCGCCGCAAGCCGCACTACGCGCGCCAGAACCCGGAGATCAAGGGCTACCCGGGCTATCCCACGGGCTACTCGCTCGCCGACCTGGGCACGTTTCCCGGACAGTCGGAACGCGGCCTCGGCGGGTGCCCCGTGCCGCACGGCAAGGCGTAGGGCCGAGGCGGCTGTTCGGCGGCCCGGACGGTGACCGGCCGCGTGGCGTCCCGCCGGGCCGTGCCACCGCCTCGTCACCCCGTACGGGTCGCCAGCGCCAGATAGCGGTCCTCACCGTCGTCCAGCGACGTCAGCCGCCAGCCCGAACCGGCAAGCAGGGCACGGAGGTTGGGCTCGGCCCTTATGTCGTCGGGAGTGAGGACGCGGCCCTGGCGCTCGGCGAGAGCGGCACGGCCCACCGGGTGGAAGAGGGCGAGCGTGCCGCCGGGCCTTACGACGCGGGCCAGTTCACGCAGACCGGTACCGGGCCCCGCCAGATGGGAGACCAGTCCGGCCGCGAATACGGCGTCGAGTGCGGCGTCGCGCAGCGGAAGCCGGCAGGCGTCCGCGAGCAGCATGCGCCCGTCGGCGAGCCGCCCGGCGCGCACTGCCTCGGCGAGCATCTCCGGGGTGAGGTCGACGCCGAGCACGGTGCCGTCTCGTCCGACGGCGGCGCGGAGCGGAGCCAGCGCCCTCCCGGTCCCGCAGCCCGCGTCGAGCACGAAGTCGCCCTTGCTCAGGCCCAGTTCGCCGACCGCCGCCTCGTAGGCGGGACCGTCGTCGGGGAAGCGCGCGTCCCAGCGGGCCGCACGCGCGGCGAAGAACTCCCTTACGCGGGCGGCCTCGTCACTCGTCTCGTGTGGCTCGTGCGACTCATGGGGCATGGGTTCATGATGGCCGACGAGGCGGGGCGGACCGCCGGGCGGTGGTTCGCCGGCGGTGCCGCCTTCGTCTCCGGGCCGCCGTCAGTCCGCCACGCGGGCCATCGCCACCACCTTCTCGATGCGTACCCGTACGAGCAGTTCACCGGGTACGGCGTTGCGGGCGCCGAACTGTTCCGCCGCGCCCTCGCCCATGTAGCGGGCCCCGATGCGCGTGGCCCAGTGCAGCATCGTGTCGATGTCGGCGCTCAGTTCGGCGTGGCCGCGGATCACCACGAAGGCGTAGGGAGGCCGCTCGTCGTCCACGCAGAACGAGACGCGGCCGTCGCGGGCGAGATTGCGCCCCTTGACCGTGCCCTCACCTGTGGTGAAGATCAGGTCGTCGCCGTCGACCACGAACCACACGGGGGCGACGTGAGGGCTTCCGTCGGCACGGACCGTTGAGAGCTTTCCCGTACGGGTGCCCTCGGTGATGAAGCCGCGCCACTCGTCTTCCGTCATCTTCTCAGCCATGCCTACATACTGCGCGCGGCGTACACGGTTCGTGGCGCTGAGTGCGGCACGTGAGCGTGTGGTTGCTCCCCGCGTTGTGGTGGGTAAGGGTGGCACGGCAGCAGCTAAGGAGAAGGGGGAACGCCGCGATGGCGCTGAACACAGGGCTCGACTGGCTGCTCGATGACCTGACGGAACGCATTTCGTCCGTACGGCACGCGATGGTGCTGTCGACCGACGGTCTGGTCACCGCGAACAGTCAGACCCTGGAGAAGACGGACGCCGAGCATCTCGCCGCGGTCGCATCCGGTCTCCAGTCCCTGGCGAAGGGGTCGGGGACGCAGTTCGGTTCGGGACGGGTACGGCAGACGATGATCGAGTTCGATGAGGGGTTGCTCTTCGTGACCTCCGCGGGTGAGGGAAGCTGCCTTTGCGTGCTGACCGGGCCGGACACCGACGTGGGCGCCGTGGCGTATGAGATGACGCTTCTGGTGAACCGTGTCGGTGAGCATCTCGGGCTGGCGGCGCGGAACGGGACGTAGCGGCGCGGAAGCGGTGTGCGCGGGCGGGCGGTTCCGGCGGAGGCGGGCATGCCCGCTCGTCGCGCGTCTTGCCGGTCTGCCGGACACCGGCCCGGGCGTGGGCGGCCTCTGACCGGGCCGGGCCGAAGTCCGTACCCGAGTCGCTGCCGGAGTCCGTACCGGGGTCGCTACGAGGGTCCGTACGAGTTCTGCGGGCGGATCGCGGACGCACTCGACCGGCGTGGTCCGCTCCCGTATCGGGCCGTGGGCAGAGTTATCCACAGGCCGAGCGGGATTCGACGGCGGGCGTCTAACGTCGTCACTGTCGGTAGCTGAGAGGCAGCTTGAGACATGTACGACGGGGGACACCATGACGGACGACGTCGCGATGAGCACGGCCGCGAGGGAGTTGGGCCTGACGCCCGGTGCGATGGCACTCGCCGCGCAACTGGGCGAGGTGAGCACCGTGCCGGGACAAGTGCGCCGGGGGCGGGCCGGCCCGGCGACGCCCGCGGGCGCGAGCACGGTCACGGGTGCGGATACGGGTGCGGACAAGGCGCAGTCGGCGGGCTCCGCGGGCTCGGCGCCTGCGGGAGGGCGTGCGGTGCGCAGGGTGCCGCGTGCCGAACTGTTGCGGCTGCGGGCCCAGGCGGACTTCCCGGAGGGGCTGCGCGAAAGGCTGCGGGTGGTCGACGGCGGCCACGGAGCCCGGTTGCTCGGCATCTCCGCGTCGCGGTTCGCCCGCCTCGCCCGCGCGGGCTGTTTCAGCCCGGTGCGTTTCTACGTCAACCGCTATCGCACGGTGGTGTGGCTGTACCTCGCCGCGGAGCTGCTCGCCTTCGCCGCGAACCGTCCGGAGATGCTCTCCGGCAGGCTGCCGCGAGGGCTGCGATCACTGCTGGCGGAGGGCATGGACCTGCGGGCCAGGCACTGGCGGGGGCGCCGCGTAGGGCAGTTGTGCCGTCAGGCCGAGGGCCCGTGGGAAGCGGCAGCCGCACGGGCCGCGGTGCTCGGTGAGGACGCGTTGACCCAGGCGGTCCCCGATCCGGGCGAACGGGCCCGACTGCGCGCTCTGAAGCCCGAGTTGACGCCGCTGACGGGAAGGCCGGCCCCGGTCCGCGAGGTGGCGGAGGAGCTGTGCACGGCGGCCACGGAGGACGAGATCTTCTGGCAACGGCTCATGCTCGCGGCCGACTTGGAGTACGCACGGGTGTCCCGGCGGGCTTCCCCGGACCGGGCCGAGGCAGCCTCCGAACCATGCGAGGGCCCGCCGCTCGGCGGTCGCCGGACGGGGGTTCGCCTGTTGGGCCGCCCGTTGCCCGGCGACCCGCGGACAGGGAGCGCACACGCCCCATGGCTCCCCGGCACCGGACCGGGGCGCCACATGGCGGGGGCGGCGTATGCCGGAGCGACGGGCCGAGGGCGGGACCGAGCGCGGGCCCTTCAGGAGCGCACCCGTGTGCTCACGGGGCTGCGTGCCTCAAGGCACCGTCCCCCGGCCGACGTTGGGCCACCGGCGCCCGGCCGGAGAGCCTGAGCACGGCCGAACGAGGGGCGGCCGACCGCCAGGCGGGGGAGAGCGGTTCAGCCGCCCAGCTTTCTGAACAGGCCCTCCTGCATGACCGAGACGATCAACTGGCCGTCGCGGTCGAAGATCTGGCCACGTGCCAGCCCGCGCCCGCCCGTCGCGATGGGTGACTCCTGCTGGTACAGGAACCATTCGTCGGCGCGGAACGGCCGGTGGAACCACATGGCGTGATCGAGGGAGGCCATGTCGAAGCCCCGTGGGCCCCACAGCGGTTCGACGGGGATGCGTACGGCGTCGAGGAGCGTCATGTCGCTGGCGTAGGTGAGCGCGCAGGTGTGCACGAGCGGGTCGTCGCCGAGGGAGCCGATGGCTCGCATCCACACCCCGCTGCGGGCCTCCATGTCCCGCAGCTCGCCCGAGTCCCAGCGCAGCCGCTCCACGTAGCGGATGTCGAACGCCATGCGGCGCTCCATGCGCTCGATCGATTCGGGGAGTTCGCCGAGGCGGTCGCGGATCTCGTCGGCCAGTCTCGGAAGGCTCTCCGGGTCCGGCACATCGGGCATCGGGACCTGATGGTCGATGCCGGTCTCCGGCTGATGGAAGGAGGCGGTGAGGTTGAAGATGGTGCGGCCCTGCTGTACTGCCACGACGCGCCGGGTGGTGAAGGAGCGCCCGTCCCGCACCCGTTCGACCTGGTACACGATGGGCACGCCGGGCATGCCCGGACGCAGGAAGTACGCGTGCAGGGAGTGGACGGGGCGCTCGCCGTCGGTGGTGCGTCCCGCCGCGACGAGAGCCTGCCCGGCCACCTGCCCGCCGAAGACGCGCTGGAGGTTCTCCTGCGGGCTCCGGCCGCGGAAGATGTCGATCTCGATCCGTTCCAGGTCGAGAAGCGCGGCTAGCTGCTCGGCGGGGCTGTTCATGGTGCGTGCTCCTGTTCCGTGTGCGGCGGGCCCTTCGGACGGCTCTGGGGGAGGGCCCTCACCCGCTGCGGACCGCTCCCGTGCCACGAACCCTGCTCGTACCACGGGCAGTTCTCATGACGCGTACGGTGCCGACGCGGCAAGCCGTGCCCGTGCCGGGGGCCGTGGCGGTGCCGGGGGCCGTGCTCGCGTTGCCGGGCGTTCACAGCCGGCCCACGTCGGTCACCTTGATGACCGCGCGGCCCTCCTCGTCGGACGCGGTCAGATCGACCTCGGCGGAGATGCCCCAGTCGTGGTCGCCCTCGGGGTCGGCGAAGGTCTGCCGCACCCGCCACAGCGCCTCCTCGGGGACCTCCTCGATACGCAGCAGGCCCGGCCCACGGGCGTCGGGGCCGGTGCCCATGTCGTCGTACTCGTCCCAGTAGCCGTCCAGCGCCTCGCCCCAGGCGTCCTCGTCCCAGCCGGAGTCGGCGTCGAGTTCGCCGAGTTCCCCGGCCTTGTCCAGGGCGGCGAGTTCGACGCGGCGGAACATGGCGTTGCGCACCAGGACGCGGAAGGCACGGGCGTTCGCCGTGACGGGCCTGACGTGGTCGGCGCGTTCCTGCGCCTCGTCGGCGCTCTCCGCCGGGGGAACGTCCGTGTCGGGGTTGGCCAGTTGCTCCCACTCGTCCAGCAGGCTGGAGTCGACCTGGCGGACCATCTCCCCGAGCCATTCGACGATGTCCTGGAAGTCCTCGGACTTCTTCTCGTCGGGGACGGTGTGCTCAAGCGCCTTGTACGCGCTCGCGAGGTAGCGCAGCACGATGCCCTCGGTGCGGGCGAGTTCGTAGAAGGAGACGAACTCGGCGAACGTCATGGCCCGTTCGTACATGTCGCGGACGACCGACTTGGGCGAGAGCGGATGGTCGCCCACCCACGGGTGGGACTTGCGGTAGAGGCCGTATGCGTGGAAGAGCAGCTCTTCGAGCGGCTGAGGATGGCTGATGTCCATCAGCCGTTCCATCCGCTCCTCGTACTCGATGCCGTCGGCCTTCATCTGCGCCACGGCCTCGCCCTTGGCCTTGTTGGTCTGTGCGGCCAGGATCTGCCGGGGGTCGTCGAGGGTCGACTCGACCACGGAGACCATGTCCAGGGCGTAGGAGGGGGATTCGGGGTCGAGCAGTTCGAACGCCGCCAGCGCGAAGGTGGACAGGGGCTGGTTGAGCGCGAAGTCGTGCTGGAGGTCGACGGTGAGCCGCACCGTGCGGCCCTGGGCGTCGGGCTCGTCGAGCCGTTCCACGACACCGCCGTCGAGCAGCGAACGGTAGATCGCGATCGCCCTGCGGATGTGCCGCAGTTGCGAGCGGCGGTCCTCGTGATTGTCCTCCAGCAGTTTCCGCATCTGCGCGAAGGCGTCGCCGGGCCGGGCGATGACCGACAGCAGCATCGCGTGGGTCACCCGGAAGCGGGACGTCAGCGGCTCCGGGTCGGAGGCGATCAGCTTCTCGAAGGTCTGCTGCCCCCAGTTGACGAACCCTTCGGGCGCCTTCTTCCGTACGACCTTCCGCCGTTTCTTCGGGTCGTCACCGGCCTTCGCGAGGGCCTTCTCGTTCTCCACGACGTGCTCGGGCGCCTGAGCGACGACGAAGCCGGAGGTGTCGAATCCGGCACGCCCGGCCCGCCCTGCGATCTGGTGGAACTCCCGTGCGCGCAGCGTACGGACGCGGGTGCCGTCGTACTTGGTGAGCGCGGTGAACAGCACGGTGCGGATGGGGACGTTGACGCCGACGCCGAGGGTGTCGGTGCCGCAGATGACCTTCAGCAGGCCCGCCTGCGCGAGACGTTCCACGAGCCTGCGGTACTTCGGCAGCATGCCGGCGTGGTGGACGCCGACGCCGTGCCGCACATAGCGGGAGAGGTTGCGTCCGAAGCGGGTGGTGAAGCGGAAGTTGCCGATGATCTTGGCGATCTCGTCCTTCTCCGCGCGGGTGCACATGTTGATGCTCATCAGCGCCTGCGCCCGCTCCACGGCCTGCGCCTGGGTGAAGTGCACGATGTACACCGGCGCTTGACGGGTCTCCAGAAGCTCCGTGACCGTCTCGGTGAGAGATGTCGTGCGGTACTCGTACGACAGGGGCACGGGTCGGGTCGCCGACCGCACCACCGCCGTCTCACGGCCCGTGCGGCGCGTCAGGTCCTCCTCGAAGCGTGTGACGTCTCCGAGCGTCGCCGACATCAGGACGAACTGGGCCTGGGGGAGTTCCAGCAGCGGAATCTGCCACGCCCAGCCCCGGTCCGGCTCGGCGTAGAAGTGGAACTCGTCCATCACGACCTGCCCCACGTCGGCCTGGGGGCCGTCCCGCAGGGCGATCGAGGCGAGCACCTCGGCCGTGCAGCAGATCACGGGGGCGTCGGCGTTGACGGAGGCGTCGCCGGTGAGCATGCCGACGTTCTCCGTGCCGAAGATCTTGCACAGGTCGAAGAACTTCTCGGAGACGAGCGCCTTGATGGGAGCGGTGTAGAAGGTGACCTCGTCACGGGCGAGGGCCGCGAAGTGGGCGCCCGCCGCCACCAGGCTCTTACCGGAGCCGGTGGGGGTGGAGAGGATCACGTTGGCACCGGAGACCACCTCGATCAGCGCCTCCTCCTGAGCGGGGTAGAGCGAAATGCCCCTTTCCTCCGCCCAGCCGGAGAAGGTCTCGTAAAGGGCGTCGGGGTCGGCGTCGCTCGGCATCTGATCGATAAGGCTGGCTGTCACGCACCCCATACTGCCTCCCTCGCACTCGCTATCGGGAACCGGTGCCCGTCCCGTGATCATCTGTCGATACGCTGTCTCGCCGAAAAGGCGTCAGCAGTCGAGGCGATCCGGCCGCGCACGGCGGTCAGTTGGAGCCGCGGCCGTCTGCGGGCGGCGCCATCGCGAGCAGTCACAGGGGTGGGGGACGGACATGATGGGACCGGCGCATTCGCTGTCGGGGGCGGCGGCGTGGCTCGGGGCGGGCGCTGCCGCGTCCGCACTGGATCATCCGATGCCCTGGCCCGTGCTGCTTGCGGGCGCCCTGATCTGCTCGGGGGCGGCGCTCGCCCCGGACCTCGACCACAAGTCGGCCACCATCTCCCGTGCGTTCGGGCCGCTCTCCCGGGCGCTGTGCGGAGTGATCGACAAGCTCTCCGAGGCCGTCTACAACGCCACTCGCGGGCAGGGCGAGCGGCGCCGCTCCGGCGGGCACCGCACCCTCACCCACACCTGGCCATGGGCGCTGTTCCTCGGTGCGGGGTTCTCGGCGGCTGCGGTCTTCGGCGGGCGCTGGGCGGTGCTGGTGATCCTCTTCATCCACATGGTGCTGGCCGTCGAAGGGCTGCTGTGGCGTGCGGCCAGGGTCTCCAGCGACATACTGGTGTGGCTGCTGGGAGCGACGAGCGCCTGGAGCCTCGCGGGAGTACTGGACCAGCCGGGCAACGGTTCGGACTGGCTGTTCTCCGGCCCGGGACAGGAGTATCTGTGGCTGGGCCTGCCGATAGTGCTGGGTGCGCTGGTACACAACATCGGCGATGCCATCACCGTCTCCGGCTGCCCGATCCTCTGGCCCGTGAAGATAAGCGGCAAGCGCTGGTATCCGCTGGGCACACCGGAGTTCATGCGTTTCCGCGCCGGGGCCTGGGTCGAGACGAGGCTGCTGATGCCTCTGTTCATGGTGCTCGGCGGCGCGGGCGGGCTCTTCGCCCTCGGCGTCATCGGCTGACGGGCGCCCGCGGTCCGTCCGCGGGGCCGGACGCGGGCCGTCGAGGCGTTCCCGGCGCCAAGGCGTCCTCAGCCGTGCCAGGAACGCCAGAGCGCCGCGTATGCGCCGTCGGCCTCGACAAGGGCGTCGTGGCTGCCGAGTTCGCTGATCCGGCCGTCCTCCACGACGGCGATCACATCCGCGTCGTGTGCGGTGTGCAGCCGGTGCGCGATGGCGACGACCGTGCGTCCCTGAAGCACCTGCGCCAGCGAACGCTCCAAGTGCCTTGCCGCTCGCGGGTCCAGCAGCGACGTGGCCTCGTCCAGCACCAGCGTGTGAGGGTCGGCCAGCACGAGCCGCGCCAGCGCGATCTGCTGTGCGTGTGCCGGGGCGACGGAGATCCCGCCGGAGCCGACCTCGCTGTCGAGGCCGTCCGGCAGCGAACGCGCCCAGTCGTCGGCGTCGACGGCCCGCAGGGCCTCCCACAGTTCGGTGTCGCTCGCGTCCGTGCGGGCCAGCAGCAGATTGTCGCGGAGCGAACCCACGAAGACATGGTGCTCCTGGTTGACGAGCGCGACGTGACGCCGCACACGCTCGGCGGGCATCCGCGACAACTCGGCACCGCCGAGGGCGACATCGCCGGTCCGCGGGCCGTAGATGCCCGCCAGCAGCCGCCCCAGGGTGGACTTGCCCGCGCCAGAGGGGCCGACGAGCGCCACCCGCGTGCCGGGCGGCACGCGCATCGTCACTCCGTGCAGTACGTCGGAGCCGGTGCGGTAGCCGAACCGCACGTCGTTCGCGCGCAGTTCGCGTCCCTGCGGCGTCAGCATCTCGTCGCCGGAGTCGGGCTCGATCTCCCGTACGCCCACCAGCCGTCCCAACGAGACCTCGGCGACCTGGAGTTCGTCGTACCAGCGCAGGATCAGCCCGACAGGCTCGAAGAGCATCTGCACCAGCAGCGCCCCCGTGGTGAGCTGGCCGACGCCGATCCAGCCCCACAGCACGAAGGTGCCGCCGAGCATCAGCACACCGGCCACGAGGAGCAGATTGGTGACGTTGACGACGGGAAACAGGACGGAACGCAGCCACAGCGTGTAGCGCTCCCACGCCGTCCACTGGGAGATCCTCCGCTCGGACAGCGCGATCCGGCGTGCTCCGAGCCGGTGGGCCTCCACGGTGCGGCCCGCGTCGACGGTCTCGGCCAGGGCACCGGCGACGGCGGCGTATCCGGCGGCCTCCGAACGGTATGCGCTCGGAGCACGCCGGTAGTACCAGCGGCATCCGACCAGCAGCACGGGCAGCGCGACGAGCACCGCCAGCGCCAGCGGAGGCGCGGTGACCGTGAGCCCGCCGAGCAGCAGCGCCGTCCATACGACGCCCACGGAGAGCTGCGGCACGGCCTCCCGCATCGCATTGGCCAGCCGGTCGATGTCCGTGGTGATCCGCGACAGCAGATCGCCCGTCCCCGCCCGCTCCAGCACCCCGGGCGGCAGGGCCACCGACCGTACGAGGAAGTCCTCACGCAGATCCGCGAGCATCCGCTCGCCGAGCATCGCCCCGCGCAGCCGCACCTCCCGTACGAAGACGCTCTGCACGGCCAGCGCCAGCACGAAGAAGCCGACGATCCGGCCGAGTCGGAGGTCCCTGCTGCCGGAGGTGAGGTCCTCGACGAGGCCGCCGAGCAGATACGGGCCGGCCATGGAGGCCACGACCGCGATCGCGTTGACGAGGACGAGCGTGGCGAAGGCACGTCTGTGCCGCCGCAGCAGCTCGCGTACATAGCCGCGGACGGTGGCCGGTCCGCCGACGGGGAGGGTGGTGGCGTTCTCCGAGGCGGCCGGGTCGTAGTGGGGCGGCGCGACGCCGAAGACGACGTCGTCGGCCGAGGCACCTGCCGGGGTGCCGGCGGAGGCGTCGGCCGGGGCGCTGGCGGCGTCGGCGGAAGCGTCCGCCGACGTGCCGGTGGGAGCGGTCATGCGCGCTCGGCTCCTTCCGCGGGTGCGAACCCTTCGGCTGCTGCGGCCCGTTCGGTGTGTGCGGCCCGTTCGGTGTGTGCGGTCCGTTCGGCTCGCTTCGCCCTCTCAGGCTGCTCGGGTCCGTCGGACTGGGAGAGCCCGTCGGTCTGCGGGATCTTCGTGCGTCCGCCGAGCACGTGCGACGCCCCGGGAGTGGCCGCGCCGGAAGGGGAACCGGCGGGCTCGCGCTCGCGTTCGCCACCGGTTGCTCGCTCGCCCCCTGCCGCGACGCCGCCCGCGTGCTCGTCCTCGCGGTCCTCGCGTCCGGCCTCGCCCGCGGAGGTTTCCGCCGACGGGGTGTCCTGCTCGGGCTCACGCGTGACCACGGCGCGGTATGCGGAGTTGGTGTGCAGCAGCTCCCGGTGTGTGCCCGCGGCCAGCACCTCAGAGCCGCGTACCAGTGCGACCCGGTCCGCCTGGTCCAGCATCAGCGGACTGGAGGTGAAGACCACCGTCGTACGGTCGGTACGCACCTCCCGCAGGGACCGGGCGATACGGGCCTCGGTGTGTGCGTCCACCGCCGACGTCGGCTCGTCCAGCACCAGCACCTGCGGGTCGGTGACCAACGAGCGTGCCAGCGCCAGCCGTTGGCGCTGCCCGCCCGAGAGGGACCGTCCGCGTTCGGTGACCGAGGCGTCGAGGGGGTCGCCGCCGGACTCGGGGGTCCCCTGGGTGAGCGCGCCCAGCACGTCGCCGCACTGTGCGGCCTCCAGCGCCATGCGCTCGGAGACCGCGCCGGATCTGGGCACGTCGAGCAGTTCCCGCAGCGTGCCCGAGAGCAGCACCGGGTCCTTGTCCTGTACGAGAACCACCGCACGGGCGCTCGCGAGCGGCACCTCGTCGAGGGGCACGCCGTCGAGGAGGACGGATGCGGAGCCGTCGCGTTCCGGGGCGTGACCGCCGAGCCTGTCGGCGAGCCTGCCCGCGGCCTCCGGGTCCCCGCACACCACGGCCGTCAACTGCCCGGCGGTGGCGAGCAGTCCGGTGACGGGGTCGTAGAGGTCGCCGCCGAGGGCGCCGCCGGTCTCCGGCTCGGCCCCTGCCCGGGTACTGGCACCCGCGGCACCGGACGGCCCGGGGCGAAAGTGCTCCGCGGCTGCGGCCTCGCGCCGTCCCGCGTCGTCGGCTCCCGCCTCCCCGGGGCCGGTTCCTCCGCCGCGGCGCAGCCCCAGCACCCGTACCGCCCGCTGCGCGGACGGCCGCGAGAACGAGTACGCCATGGCGAATTCCTGGAACATCCGCAGCGGGAAGAGCAGAAAGGTCACCGCCCCGTAGACCGTGACGAGTTCGCCCACGCCGATGCGCCCGTCGAGCGCGAGCCGCGCACCGTGCCAGACGACCGCCACCAGCAGCAGTCCCGGCAGCGCGATCTGCACCGCCTCGATCAGCGCCCACATACGGGCCGTACGCACCGCCGCGCGGCGGACCTCCTGCGAGGCCCGCCGATACCGCGTCAGGAACAGCTCCTCGCCGCCGATCCCGCGCAGCACACGCAGCCCGGCGACCGTGTCGGCGGCCAACTCCGTGGCGCGTCCCGCCTTTTCACGCTGGAGGTCGGCTCGTCGCGTAGCGCGCGGCAGCAGCGGAAGCACGGTGACCGCCAGCACCAGCATCCCGGCGGAGACCAGCACCCCGAGCTGCGGCTCGTAGAAGACGAGTCCTGCGCACACGCCGACGGTGGCCAGCAGAGCCGCGCTGAAGCGGGACGCGGACTCCACACACCAGCCGATCTTCTCGATGTCGCCCGTGGAGACGGCGACGACCTCGCCCGCGGCCACCCGCTGGGTGAGCGTCGCGCCGAGCGCGGCCGTTCTCCGGGCGAGCAGTTGCTGGACCCGGGCGGCGGCGGTGATCCAGTTGGTGATCGCCGTGCGGTGGAGCATCGTGTCGCCTGCCGTCACCGTGACCGTGATGACGGCGAGCATGGCTCCGGCCTCGGCCAGGCCACGGCCGGAACCGGCCACGACGGCGTCCAGGGCGAGCCCCACGACCGCCGGTACGAGCGCCACGGATCCCATGTGAAGCGCGCCCCAGCCCAGCGACTTGGCCTGCCCGCCCAGTTGCATGCGGAAGAGCCACAGCAAGAAGCGCGGCCCTGACCGTACGTCCGGGACGCCGGGATCGGGATACGGAAGATCGCGAATCTGCATGTCGTCCCAGAGCGGTCGGTACGAGTGGTGACCCGGTGCGGTGGCGGCGTGCAGGGGTGTGGCCGCTCCGCAAGACTCGCCGTGCCGGTGCCGGCACGCAACGGGTTTTCCCGCCGGTGCCGCCGTACGGCCGAACACCCGCGGGCCGTCCGCGACCTGCGCCCGCGTACCTGCGCAAGCGGGCGGTTTCGGTCCCTGGCGTGCATTCGCAGCCAACATCGAGCCCGGTGGTCTCCGGGCCGCCACCGGCGGGAATGGGAGCATGGTGAACATGCACAGAACTGGAACGGCGGCGCCGCAGGCCAGGAAGAAGCAGGTATGGAAGAGGCAGGCACATCCGGACCCGACGGCAGCAGCCCCGACCTCAGCGGACCCCGAAGCAGTGGGTGCGACGGCAGCGGAAGCGGACGGGGCAGTGGCGGGAGATGCTGCTGCGGACAGCCGGATGAGCACGGCAGCGGTACGGGCGGCCAGGACGGCGGTGGCCGGTGCGGCAGCCGCCGCTCTCGCGGTGACGCTCGCCGCGTGCGGCGGTGACACGGGCGCGGCCGAGGCCCCTCCGCACGGAGGCGGCAGGGCATCCGACGACGCGGCCCGCAAGGCCGATCCCACGGCCATCCCCGGTGTGGGCGACACCCTGTACGAGCGGATCCCGGAGAAGTCCCGCCAAGTGGTGGCCGTCTACGGCGAAGGAAAGAACTCCGCCGAGGCGAAGGTACGCCTGTTCAGCAAACAGGGGGAGAAGTGGCGGCCGGAGCGTAGCTGGCCCGCGCACAACGGGCGCAGGGGCTGGACGACCGACCACCGCGAGAACGACAAGCGCAGCCCCGTGGGGGTGTTCACGCTCACCGACGCCGGCGGCGTCCGTTCCGCACCCGGTGCGAAGCTGCCCTACACCGCGAGCGCCGCCTTCACCCCGCCCTCGTACTGGCCGAAGAGCACCCGGCACGACTTCGACCACGTCATCGCCGTCGACTACAACCGCGCCAAGGGCACTTCACCCCTGGACCCCACGCGGCCCGTGGGCGATGCCAAGGGCGGGAGCATCTGGCTGCACCTGGATCACGGCAGCGGCACCTCCGGGTGTGTGAGCCTCCCCCGTGAGGGCATGGAGTATCTGCTGCGTACGCTCGACCCGGCCAAGCACCCGGCCGTGGTCATGGGGGACAGGTCGGCCCTGGCTCGCTAGCACGTCCCGTGCCGAGGTACGTCCGCGCCCAGCTCCCGGCTCGAAGCCGTAGCGCCCGGAGATCCGGCGCCCGGCGGCGTCCATCGGATGCTGCGTCCATCGGCTCCGTCCATCGGATGCCCTGTCCATCGGGGTCCATCGGATGTCCCAAGCGACCTCATGGACAAGGGCGTTGGCCGACTCCCCTCAGCGGCAAGAGATTTCAGCAAACTCTTGGAAACGCTTGCGCCGCATCTTGACGTGCACACAAGGACGAAGGCAGGCTCCCTCCCGAACCCCCCACGGCGGCCTGGCGCGTGGCTGCCCTTCCTCGGCACCTCTGTGTCCGACGACGAAGGAGCCGCACGATGATGACGAAGCGTCTGATCTGCGCGAGCACGGCCGCGGTCCTGGCAGCGGGCGGCATCACGGCAGCCACCGCGTGGCCGTCCCAGGCCACGCCGCCCGGAGAGAAGACCGTCACGGCGACGCTGTTCGAGAAGCCGTACGCCGACGTGGGCAAGGAGTGCAAGGACACCCTCGGCCCCGCCGGCTACGGCTACGTCGAGGTCTCCCCGGCGAGCGAGCACATCAAGGGCGACCAGTGGTGGACCTCGTACCAGCCCGTCAGTTACAAGATCGCCGGGCGTCTCGGTGACGCCGACGCATTCAAGAGCATGGTCTCCGCCTGCCACGAGGCGGGCGTGAAAGTGATCGCCGACGCGGTGATCAACCACATGGCCGCCGACTCCGGCACGGGCACCGGCGGCACCGAATACAGCAAGTACGAATACCCGGGCACCTACGGCGACTCCGACTTCCACGCCTGCCGCAAGGACATCTCCGACTACGGCAACCGGGAGAACGTGCAGACCTGCGAACTCGTGAGCCTGTCCGACCTCGACACCGGCAGCGACAAGGTGCGCTCCACCATCGCCGAATACCTGGACGGGCTGAAGGAGATGGGCGTCGACGGCTTCCGCATCGACGCGGCGAAGCACATGTCCGCCGACGACGTGAAGGCCGTCAAGGGCAAGATGGCCGATCCGGGCTTCTGGGTCTCGGAGGTCATCCACGGCGAAGGCGAGGCCGTCCAGCCCGAGGAGTACACGGGCATCGGCGACGTGGACGAGTTCCGCTACGGCAAGCACCTCAAGAGCGCCTTCCAGGGCGGCGACGTCGGCGGCCTGAAGAACATCGCCGAAGGGAAGCTGGGCAGCGCCCAGGCCCGTACGTTCGTCGACAACTGGGACACCGAGCGCAACGGTTCGACGCTGACGTACAAGGACGGCGACCTCTACAAGCTCGCCAACGCCTTCATGCTGGCCCACCCCTACGGTTCGCCGAACGTCTTCTCCGGCTACGAGTGGTCCGACAAGGACTCCGGCCCGCCCTCCGGCGGCGACGGCTGGACGGACATGCACGCCCAGCAGGCGATCACCGGCATGGTCGGCTTCCACAACGCCGTGGGCGACGCCGAGTTGACCGACTGGTGGTCGGAGGGCAGCGCGCTGTCCTTCGGGCGCGCGGGCAAGGGCTTCGTCGCGCTCAACGCGGGCGACGCCGAGACCAAGCGGACGTTCTCGACGTCGCTGCCCGCCGGTACGTACTGCAACGTGGCGAAGGCCGCGCCGGACAAGTGCGACGGCAACACCGTGAAGGTCGGCGACGACGGCAAGGCGGAGGCGACGGTCCCCGCCAAGGGCGTGGTGGCGCTGCACGTGGGCGCCAAGCCGTAGACGGAGACGCGCGGTTGGGGCCTCGGCCCGTCTGGGGCCCCGCCGCGCCCGTGAGCGCGCCCGGTCAAGTCGGCTGGTCGGCCAGCCGGTCAGTAGGCCATCCCGTCAGCGGCCACCCGGTCACTCCGGCCGTGTGGCCCGCTCCAGCTCCATCACCACCGAGCGATAGCCACGCCCGCCCGTCGCGTGGTCCATGCCGACCTCGCACATCCGGTTCGCCGACAGATACGCGTCGTAGGCCCGGGAGTTCACCTCGGCGGCCTCGCGTGCCGTCGCCGAAGCGGTCAGCTCCTTGTGCAGCATGCCCCGGTCGCCCGCGAAGCCGCAGCAGCGCACGTCCACCGGGACGACGACCTCCTCCGCGCACGCCTGGGCCACCTCACGCAACAGCTCGCCCCCGCCGAGGTGTTGCGTGGAGCAGGTCGGATGGAGCACCGCCGACCCGGTACGCCGTACGACCTTCAGCCGAGGCAGCAGCTCCCGTGCCGCCCACGTCACGGAGTCGACGACCGTCAGCCGCTCGTGCAGCTTGCGGTTCGCGGGCGTCAGATACGGCACGACCTCCTCGCCCAGGCCCAGGGTGCAGGACGAGGCGTCGACCACCAGCGGCAGTTCACCGCCGTCCGTCCAGCGCCAGGCCGCCTCCACGATCCGGTTGGCCATCAGCGCGTTGCCCGCCTCGTAGCCCTTGGAGTGCCAGATCGTCGCGCAGCAGGTGCCCGTGACGTCCTCGGGGATCCACACCGGGCGGCCCGCCCGTGCGGAGACGATCACCATGGACTGGGGGAGCGAAGGCCCTTCATAGCCCTCCGGCTCGCCGAAGATGCGGTTGACGCAGGCCGGATAGTAGACGGCGGCCGCGCCGTCGCGGTCGGTTGCGGGCAGCCGCTTCGCCGCCGCGGAGGGGATCTGCGGCAGCCACTCCGGTACGAGGTCGGGGCGTACGGCCTTGCGTGCCGCGCCCGTCAGGGACTCCAGGAGCCGTTCGCCGCGTCGCGGCATCACCTTGCGGCGCAGCCCGTTCGCGGCGGCGACCCCCAACCGTGCCGCGCGCTCGACGAGTTGGAAACGGCGTGCGGCACGCTCGGCGTTGCGCTCCTCACGCGGCGAGTGCCGACGGTGGCGGAAGTCCTTCATCAGCGCGCCGGTGTCGATGCCGACGGGGCACGCCAGGGCGCAGGTGGAGTCCCCGGCGCAGGTGTCGACGGCGTCGTAGCCGTAGCTGTCCAGCAGGCTGTCGTTGACGGCGGATTCGGGGGGCTGGCGCAGCATCTCCCGGCGCAGCACGATGCGCTGGCGGGGTGTGGTCGTCAAGTCGCCGCTGGGACACGTCGGTTCGCAGAAGCCGCACTCGATGCAGGGGTCGGCCACGGCCTCGACCTTCGGGATGGACTTCAGCCCCCGCAGATGTGCCTTGGGGTCGCGGTCCAGCAGCACGCGCGGAGCGAGCACGCCGTCCGGGTCGACGGTCTGCTTGATCCGCCACATCAACTCGGTGGCCTGCTCGCCCCATTCGAGCTGGAGGAAAGGCGCGATGTTGCGGCCCGTGGCGTGCTCGGCCTTGAGTGAGCCGTCGAAGCGTTCGACGGTCAGCTTGCAGAAGTCGTCCATGAACGCGGCGTAGCGCGCCACGTCCCCCTCGTCGGCGGCGTCGAACGCCAGCAGGAAGTGCAGATTCCCGTGGGCGGCGTGCCCGGCCACGGCGGCGTCGAAGCCGTGCCGCTCCTGAAGGCCGAGCAGCGCCTCGCACGCCTCCGCGAGACGCGACGGCGGCACCGCGAAGTCCTCGGTGATCAGTGTCGTACCGGCGGGCCGTGAGCCGCCGACGGCCGAGACGAAGGCCTTTCGTGCCTTCCAGTAGAAGCCGATGGTCTTCGCGTCCCGCGTGAAGGTGTTCGTCACCGACGCCACGGGCGCGACCAGTTCGAGGTCCGCCATCAGCGCCTCGGCGGCCCGCTCCCGCTCCTCCTGCGCCGCCTCGTCGGGCGACCTGAACTCCACCAGCAGCGCCGCTGTCCCCTTCGGCAGCTCCGCCCAGTCGGCAGGCACGCCCGCGACGCTGACCGAGGCGCGCAGCGTATTGCCGTCCATCAGCTCGACGGCCGTCGCACCGGCCTCGTTGAAGCGGGGCACCGCGGCGGCGGCAGCGGCGAGCGAGGGGAAGAACAAAAGCCCCGTGGAGATGCGGCGGTGCAGCGGCAGCGTGTCGAAGACGACCTCGGAGATGAAGCCGAGCGTCCCCTCCGAGCCGACGGCCAGGCCCCGCAGGATGCTCACGGGGGTGTCGCCGTCGAGGAAGGCGTCGAGGCGGTAGCCGTTGGTGTTCTTCAGCTCGTACTTGGCGCGGATGCGGGCGGTGAGCGCCGCGTCCGCCTCGATCTCCGCCTTGAGCGCCAGCAAGCCCTCGCACAGGGCGGGTTCGGCGCGCGCCAGCTTCTCGTCGGCGTCGGGGGCGCCGGTGTCGACGACCGTTCCCGACGGCAGTACGAGGGTGAGGGAGGCGACGGTGCGGTAGGAGTTGCGGGTCGTCCCGGCCGTCATCCCGGAGGCGTTGTTGGCGACGACGCCGCCGATGGTGCACGCGATGGCGCTCGCCGGGTCCGGGCCGATCAGCCTCCCGTAGGGCGCGAGCGCGGCGTTGACCCGCACCACCGTCGTACCCGGGCCGATGCGGGCACGTGCCCCGTCCTCGCCGAGGACCTCGACGCCCGCCCAGTGGCGCCTCACGTCGACGAGGATGTCCTCGCCCTGCGCCTGCCCGTTCAGCGAGGTGCCCCCGGCGCGGAAGACGACCTGGCGGCCGTGCTCACGCGCGTAGGCGAGCACCTTCGAGACGTCGTCCGCGTCCTCGGCGACCACGACGACCTGCGGCACGAAGCGGTACGGGCTGGCGTCGGAGGCGTAACGCACCAGGTCCGAGACCTTCCACAGCACCTTCTCCTCGCCCAGCAGCCGGGTCAGGGCGCCGCGGAGCGGCTGTGGGGTGCCGCTCGCCAGGCCCTCCGGGACACGGTCGTGCGCGGGCACATGACCGGCGTCCGTCAGGGGCCGCAGCGCGCCGTGTCCTGGGTCGAGCAGCGGCATGTTCTCTCCTGGGAGCGCGTACGGACGGAGTCTGCGGCCCATGCTAGAGGCAGCCCGGCGGCCCCGGTCGGGGCCGGATTCCCGGTACGGGAGCGACGGTGCCGGAGCGTAGTCTCGAAGGACCGTGCGGCACCCGGCGTCCGTGCCGTTCCGGTCCCGCGCCGGCGTGGCCGCCCGCCGCCGCACACGCCCCTGCCGCCCCGAGAGCCCGAAGGAGCCCGTTGCACCGCGACATCGAGTGGACCCCGCCGGCGGAGGACGGCCGGGCCGACGGGCCCCCGCCCCGGCAGCTCCGGCGCATCCTGCGCCTCTTCCGCCCCTACCGTGGCCGCCTCGCCGTGGTGGGACTGCTGGTCGGGGCGTCGTCGCTGGTGTCCGTCGCTTCGCCGTTCCTGCTGCGCGAGATCCTCGACGTCGCCATTCCCGACCGGCGAACCGGACTGCTGAGCCTGCTCGCTCTGGGGCTGATCGGCATCGCCGTGATGAGCAGCGTCTTCAACGTCCTCCAGACGTATCTGTCGACCACCGTCGGGCAGCGCGTCATGCACGATCTGCGGACCGACGTCTACGGCAAGCTCCAGCGGATGCCGCTGGCGTTCTTCACCCGCACCCGCACCGGAGAGGTCCAGTCCCGCATCGCCAACGACATCGGCGGCATGCAGGCCACCGTCACCTCCACCGCGACGTCGCTGGTCTCCAACCTCACCGGAGTCGTCGCCACCGTCGCCGCCATGCTCGCCCTGGACTGGCGGCTGACGGTCGCGTCGCTGATGCTCCTTCCGTTCTTCGTATGGGTCAGCAGGCGCGTCGGGAGCGAACGCAAGCGCATCACCACCCAGCGGCAGGCGCAGATGGCCGCGATGTCCGCGCTCGTCACCGAGTCGCTGTCCGTCAGCGGCATCCTGCTCGGCCGCACCATGGGCCGTTCCGACTCCCTGACCCGGCACTTCGCGGACGAGTCCGAACGCCTGGTGGAGCTGGAGGTCCGCTCCCACATGGCGGGCCGCTGGCGGATGTCGACCATCGGGATCGTCATGGGCGCCATCCCCGCGCTGCTGTACTGGACGGCCGGGATGCTCGTCCACTTCGGCGGCCCCGGTTTCTCCATCGGCACCCTCGTCGCCTTCGTCACCCTCCAGCAGGGGCTGCTGCGGCCCACGGTGTCCCTGCTGTCGACGGGCGTGGAGATGCAGACGTCCCTCGCCCTCTTCCAGCGCATCTTCGAATACCTCGATCTGCGGATCGACATCGAGGAACCGGCACGTCCCGTAAGGCTGGAGTGTGTGCGCGGCGAAGTCCGCTTCGAGCACGTCGACTTCGCCTACGGAGGTGAGGGCGCCCCCGCGACCCTGCGCGGCATCGACCTCACCGTCCCGCGGGGCTCCTCGCTCGCCGTCGTAGGAGCCACCGGGGCGGGGAAGAGCACGCTCGGACATCTCGTGCCGCGCCTGTACGACGTCACCGGCGGCCGCGTCCTCCTCGACGGCGTCGACGTACGCGACCTCGATTTCGACACCCTCTCCCGCGCGGTCGGCGTCGTCTCGCAGGAGACGTACCTCTTCCACGCCTCCGTCGCCGACAACCTGCGCTTCGCCAAGCCGGACGCGACCGGGGAGGAGCTGCGCGCCGCCGCCGAGGCCGCACAGATCCACGACCACGTCGCCGCGCTGCCCGACGGCTACGACACCCTCGTAGGGGAGCGCGGCCACCGCTTCTCCGGCGGCGAGAAGCAGCGGCTTGCCCTGGCCCGTACGATCCTGCGCGACCCGCCCGTGCTCATCCTCGACGAGGCCACGAGCGCCCTCGACACCCGTACCGAACGGGACGTGCAGCGGGCCGTCGACGCGCTGTCCGCCGGGCGCACCACCATCACCATCGCCCACCGCCTCTCCACGATCGAGGGCGCCGACCAGATCGTGGTGCTCGACGAGGGACGCATCGTGGAACGCGGCACCCACGCCGAACTGCTCGCAGCGGACGGGCGTTACGCGGCACTGGTACGGCGGGACGCCCGCGCCGCCGGCGCGTCCGCGCCTGGCCCGGGTACGGAGCCCGAGCCGCAACAGGCCTCGCACCCGCAGCCGAGGGAGTCCCTGTCCCCGCAGCACGTCGAAGGCGGCCCGCCCGCGGACCCGGCCGGCGCGCCCGTCCATTGAGCACGCCACTGCGGCCACGCGCCGAGCGCACACCCGGGTACGCCCTGCTCACCCCGCCCTCAACGCTCCGACCTCTCCGGTGCGTTTGAGCTTCTGCCAGCGCATGCGACCGCCGGTCGCGGCAGTGATGCAGGAGTGGATCAGCACGAGGTACATCAACTGCCGGTACACGATCTGCTGAAGCGGCAGCATCAGCAGATACCTGTACTTCTCCCGGTCCAGCCGGAACGCGTAGGCGGTGGACAACAGCTGCACGGCCAGGACGAGACCCCAGGCGGCGAGCGACTTCAGCGGATCGATGAAGATCGCCGCGTAGAGGGTGAAGAGGTCGATCAGCGGTGCGAGGAGCGGCGTGAGTATCTGGAAGAGGACGACCAGGGGCAGCCCCACCCGCCCGAAGCGTCCCGCCTGCCCCCGGTCGAAGACGGACCGGCGGTGCTTCCACAGCGCCTGCATGGTGCCGTAGCTCCAGCGGTAGCGCTGCCGCCACAACTCCCGCATGGAGCCCGGCGCTTCGGTCCACGCCACCGCGTGCTCGGCGTACACCACCCGCCAGCCCGCGCGTTGCAGGGCGATGGTGACGTCCGTGTCCTCGGCGAGCGTGTCCTCGCTCAAGCCGCCGGTGTCCGCCAGCGCCCGGCGGCGGAACGCCCCGACGGCGCCCGGAATGGTGGGCATGCAGCGCAGCAGGTCGTACATGCGGCGGTCCAGGTTGAAGCCCGTCACGTACTCGATGTGCTGCCACGCCCCGATGACGGTTCTGCGGTTGCCGACCTTCGCGTTGCCCGCGACCGCGCCGACGGACGGGTCGGCGAAGGGCTGCACCAGGGTGCGGATCGTCTCCGGCTCGAAGACGGTGTCCCCGTCCATCATCACGACGATGCCCCAACGTGCGTGGGCGATCCCTCTGTTGAGGGCGGCGGCCTTGCCCGCGTTCCGCTGCCTCACCAGCCTGACGTTGCGCAGGGCGAGCGCCTCGACGATCTCCGGGGTGCCGTCCGTCGAACCGTCGTCGACGACGATGATCTCGACCGGATGGGTGCTGCGGGCAAGAGAGGCGACGGTGCCCGCGATGCACTCCTTCTCGTTGTAAGCCGGGACGATCACGCTCACCGGCTCCACCACCTCCGTGCCCCAGCGGAAGCCGCGGCCGTTGCGCTGCCGGTGGTGGCGCCGGGCGAGGACGAGCATCAGCACGGAGCGGCCCAGCACCGCGAGACCGGCGACGGTGAGCCCGACGACCAGGGGCGGCATGGCGAACTCGGCGACGGCGGTCGCCGCGACGAGCGCCCTGCCCTGCCACAACGGGACTCCGGTGACCGGCCTGTGGGGGCTGGGCCGGCGGCTCGCGTCGCTGACGGTGGTGAAGGTGTAGCCCCGTGCCTTCATCTTCTCGATGTACGACGCCAGCGCCGTCACCGTCTGGGTGCGGTCGCCGCCGGAGTCGTGGAAGAGCACGGAGGCGCCTTTGGCGCCCTTCGGGGTGGCGTTCTGGACGATCTTCTCCACCCCGGGGTTCTGCCAGTCCTCGCTGTCGGTGTCCACGAAGGCGCTGGTGTAGCCGCGTGCGCCCAGCCGCCGGTAGACGGGCCAGCTGAAGTCGTCGATGGCGTCGGGCGTGGAGGAGTAAGGAGCCCTGAAGAGCGAGGTGTTGACGCCCGCGGCTCCGGCGAGGGCGAGCTGTGTCTGGGCCATCTCCCGCTCGACGCGGTCCGCGCTCTGGTACGAGAGGTCGACGTGGGTGAAGGTGTGGACGCCGATCTCGTTGCCTCCCTCGACGATGTCCCAGACCGCTCCCGGATAGCGTGCCGTCATCGATCCGACGACGAAGAACGTGCCCGGAACGTCGTACTTCTCCAGTACGGCGAGGATCTTCGGAGTCCACCGCGGATCGGGGCCGTCGTCGAAGGTCAGCGCGATGGTCTTGCGCGGGACGGGGCGGCTGCGTGCCTTGCCCTTGTTGATCCACACCGTGGACCCGCCGTTGAGGATGCGCTCCGGTACCTTCCCGGAGGGGGCGGCGTTCTCCCGCACCCGGTCGTCGTCCCCGAGTTCGGCGTTGAGATAGCCGTCGAAGAGCATCACGCCGACGAGTCCGAGCAGAGCCAGCAGCGCCACGACGGCGCGCGGTCCGAAGAAGGCGGGGCGGCGGGCCGCGGACAGCCGGCCGGGCTGTGCGTGCCGGGCCCGGGTGACGGTGGGGGCCATGCTCAGCGGCCTTCGGCCGAGGACCGGGCGGAGCGTGAAAGCGGCGCTCCGGAGGGGCTGTCGAGCGTCTTCTGGAACGGCTTTCTGGCGCACTGCTTCCCGGGGTGCTTCCGGTGGCCCTGGTGGTTCCGGTCGCCGGGGCGGTTCCTGCACTTCTTGCCGCAGTGTTTGCGGCACGGCTTCGCCGACTGCCTCTCCGAGGACGAACCGGCCGGGCGCGCACCGTCGCCGCCCGGCTCGGACGCGGAGCCCGCGTTCCCGAAGGGGGAGAGCTGAGCAGGAGCGAGCGACGGGCCTCCGACGAAGGCCACGCCGACCATCCCCGCGTACACGAGGACGGCGGCTGCGAAGACCATCCCGGCCCGGCGCAGCAGCAGGGCACGGCGGCCGGTCGAGTCCACGAAGACGGCGGCCGCCGGGTCCCCGTCGTGGTCCGGATTCCCTTGCCGTCCACGGTCGTCGGCGAATGCATGGGTGGGGGAGAGACTCATGCGCGCACACCCTGGAGACCGTTCTTGTGATTTCTCTGTGGGTTCGTCAGACGGCTCACAGAAGTGTCATGGACGGCGCGGGACGAGCACGCGGCCGTGCCCCCGCCGGGTTTCGTGAGCATCCGTTCACACGCGTGTGCCCACATCATTTCTGGGGAGATGACCGCCCATGACGCAGCCCACCGATGCCCCCGGGCCCGCGAAGGCAGCCGGCGAGGCCCCGCCGATGCGCCCGGGCCGCCAACTGCTCGCCGCCTCCGTAGGCAACGCCGTCGAGTGGTACGACTGGCTCGCCTACACCTTCCTCGCCACCTTCATCGCCGACGAGATCTTCCCCGCGAGCGCGGACGACTCCCTCGTCCCGCTGCTGTCGACGTTCGCCGTCTTCGCCGTCGGCTTCTTCATGCGGCCCATCGGGGGGCTTCTGCTGGGGGCCATCGCCGACCGCCGTGGACGCCGTGCCGCGCTGACGGCCACCATCCTGCTGATGGGCGGCAGCAGCCTCCTGCTGGCGCTCACCCCGACCTACGCCGCGGCCGGACTGCTCGGCCCGGTCGTGCTCGTGGTCGCACGGCTGCTCCAAGGGCTCTCCGTGGGGGGCGAGTTCGCCGCCGCCACCACCTTCCTCGTGGAGTCCGCGGGGCCGGGGCGGCGCGGGCTGTTCTCCAGCTTCCAGTACGTCTCCACCACCGTCGGGCAGCTCATCGCCTCCGGTGTCACCGCGCTGCTCGTCGCCCGCGTCGACGACGCCGCGATGCACCAGTGGGGCTGGCGCGCGGCGTTCGTGCTCGGTGCGGTGCTCAGCCTCGTCGGTTTCTGGATCAGGCGCAGCTCGCAGGAGACCCGCAGCGCCGAGCAGCAGGCGGCGCCCCGGCCCAAGCTGTTCGAAGCGCTGCGCACCCACCCGAGGGAGTCGCTGCTGATCTGCGGCATCACCACGGGCGCCACCATCGCCTACTACACCTGGACCTCGTATCTGCCGACGTACGCACAGGTCAACGTCGGCTTCGACAAAGGCGATTCACTGCTGATCGGCACCGTGTCGCTGGCGTTCTTCGCGCTGCTGCAACCGCTGGGCGGCATGCTCTCCGACCGCGTCGGACGCAAGCCGCTGCTGCTGACGTTCTCCGTGGGCTTCGCCGTGCTGTGCGTGCCGCTGCTGAACTCGATCACCGACTCGTTCGCCTCGCTGCTGCTCGTGCAGTGCGCGGGCATGATCCTGCTGACCGGCTACACATCCGTCGCCGCCGCGGTCAACGCCGAGGTCTTCCCCGCGCGTGTACGGGCCTCCGGCATCGGGTTCCCGTACTCGGCGACGGTCGCCCTCTTCGGCGGCACCGCCCCCTACATGGGCACTCTGTTCAAGGAGTTGGGCCGCCCCGGCGCCTTCCCCTGGTATGTGGCGGCGCTGTGCCTGATCTCCGCCCTGGTGTATCTGAAGCTGCCGGAGGGAGCGAAGAAGCCGCTGGAGCGGTAGCTCGACCCCGCACCGCGGGAACCCTGCCGCCCCCAACACCCTTCGCCTCGGCGCCCATTCGTGCCGGGCCGAATCTCTGCCACTTTCGCGGTTCCGGTGCTGCCATGCCCGTATGACCTCCTTCAACCGAGACGGACACGCGGGCACCGGCCCCGGCGAATTCACCCCCGACGGCTGCTCCGTCGACCTGTACGCCCGACTGCCCGGCAACGGCGAGGCGGAGATCGTCGCCGCCGCGCTGCCGCCGGGCGCCACGCTGCTCGAACTGGGCGCAGGCGCGGGCCGGATGACCAGGCCGCTGGTGGCGGCCGGGCTTCAGGTGACGGCCGTGGACGAGTCCGAGGGGATGCTCGCTCATGTGCGTCCCGTCGCGCCGGCCGTGCGAGCGCCCATCGAAGACCTCGATCTGGGGCGCCGGTTCGACGCCGTGCTGCTCGCCTCGTTCCTCGTCAACACCGCCGACGACGCGCATCGCGCCCGGCTGCTGCGTACCTGCGTCCGGCACACCTCACCCGGCGGGCACGTCCTCATCCAGCGGGAGCGCGACGGACTGCACGACAGCCTTGAGCCCGGGTCGAGTTGGAGCCGCGGCGAGCTGACCGTCACCGTCGTCTCCCTCGAACCGGCGGGCGACGGCGCGTCCCGTACGTGCCTCGCATACGACTTCGGGGGAGCACGCTGGACTCAGACGTTCTACTCCCGGAACCTTCCCCGGCCGCGCTTCGAGGCGGCGCTCGCGGAGGCCGGACTCGCCGTGGACTCCTATCTCACCGACGACCGCACCTGGGTGCGCGCCCGCGTCGAGCGTGATCCCGCCTCTCCCACTCCCGCTTCCTCCCCTGCTTCCTGAACGCACCCCGCGACCCCCCCCGGCCCGGGGCGCCGCCCCGACCCAACCCGTGATCCCGCCACCCCGCGCCCCTCCCGCTGAACGATTCGCCGCGCAGCGCCCCGTTCGCGCAACGGATCGCCGCGCACGCGCAAGGGTCCCCCGTTACCGGCCGTCGGCCACGGCTCGTAGGGTCTTGCGCCGTAGCTGATCGACAAGCGAGGAGGCCGCTGCCGTGTTGGACCGGGACACAGGCCCGCACATCCAGAAGACCCCGGACGTGCGGACGGGCGGCGCCGCGCGGCTGATGCGCCGCAAGCCCGTGGAACTGCTCGTCGCCGAGGGCGGCCACGGCGAGGGCGGAGAGCTGCGGCGCAGCCTCGGGCTGTGGCAGCTCACGATGATCAGCATCGGCGCGACCCTGGGCACCGGCATCTTCGTCGTCCTGGGCGAGGCCGTCCCGGACGCGGGCCCGGCGGTGGTCGTCTCGTTCATCATCGCCGGGCTGACGGCCCTCTTCTCCGCGCTCTCCTACGCGGAGCTGGCGGGCACGATCCCCGTCGCCGGCTCCTCCTACTCCTACGCATACGCCACGATGGGCGAGTTGGTCGCCTGGGTGTGCGGCTGGTGCCTGCTGCTGGAGTACGGGGTGTCGGTGGCGGCAGTCGCCGTCGGCTGGGGCCAGTACATCGACGAGCTGCTGCACGGCACGCTCGGCGTGACACTGCCGCAGGCGCTCTCGGCGCCGCCCGGCGACGGCGGGCTCTTCAACGTGCCGGCGCTGCTCGTCGTGGTGCTGGCCATGGCGTTCCTGCTCGGCGGCGCCAGGGAGAGCGCACGGGCCAACACCGTCATGGTCGCGGTGAAGGTCGTGGCGCTGCTGCTCTTCTGCGCCGTCGCCGCCACCGGGGTGCGCGCGGGCAACTACCAGCCCTTCATGCCGCTGGGCATGGCCGGAGTGAGCGCCGCAGGCGCCACCCTGTTCTTCTCGTACATCGGCTTCGACGCCGCGTCCACGGCCGGGGAGGAGGCGAAGGACCCGCAGCGCGACCTGCCCCGCGCCATCCTTCTCTCGCTCGTACTGGTCACCGCGCTGTACTGCCTGGTCGCGGCCGTCGCCGTCGGCGCCACGCCCTGGCAGCACTTCGAGGGCAGCGAGGCGGCGCTCTCCGGCATCCTGCACAGCGTCACCGGGCAGGGCTTCTGGCCGACGCTGCTCGCCTTCGGCGCGGTCGTCGCCATCGCCTCCGTCGTGCTGACGGTCCTCTACGGGCAGACCCGCATCCTCTTCGCGATGTCACGCGACGGCCTGGTGCCCTCCGTCTTCTCCAAGGTCGACCCGCGCAGCGGCAGCCCCCGCGCCAACACCGTGATCGTCTCCGCGTTCTGCGGACTCCTCGCCGCGGCCGTGCCGTTGGGGCGCCTCGCGGACGCCACCAGCATCGGCACGCTCTTCGCGTTCGGCCTCGTCAACGTCGCGGTGATCGTGCTGCGGCGTACGCGCCCGGACATGAGGCGTACCTTCCGGGTGCCTCTCTCGCCGCTCTTCCCGCTGGCCGGGCTGGGGCTGTGCCTGTGGATGATGTTCTCCCTGGACGCCGTCACCTGGCAGGTGTTCGGGCTCTGGATGGCCGTGGGCGCTGTGGTGTACTTCGGCTACGGAATGCGGCGCTCGCGCCTTCGGACCGCGCCGGACGGCACGGCTGCGGCGGCCGGGCCGAAGTCCGCCAGCACGGAGGAGTGACCGGCACGCAGTGACCCTCGACGAACTCGACGAACGCATCGTCCACGAACTCTCCCAGGACGCCCGGCGCTCCTACGCCGAGATCGGCGCCGAGGTCGGCCTGTCCGCGCCCGCCGTCAAGCGCCGCGTGGACAGGCTGCGCGCCGAGGGCGTAGTCACCGGGTTCACCGTGCGGGTGGACCCGGCGGCGCTCGGCTGGCAGACCGAGGGATACATCGAGATGTACTGCCGCTCGAAGACCGGGCCCGAGGACATCCGCCGCGCCCTCGCCCGCTATCCGGAGGTGGCCTCCGCGTCCACGGTCACCGGCGAGGCCGACGCGATGGTGCAGGTCTTCGCCTCAGACATGCGCCACTTCGAGCAGGTGCTGGAACGCATCGCGGGCGAACCCTTCGTGGAACGCACGAAGTCGGTGCTTGTGCTCTCGCCGCTGCTGCGCCGCTACACGTCGGGCGCGCCACGCTGACGTACTGAGCGCGGCGCGGTCCCGGCTGCTTCCGCGCAACGAATCTCCGTACAGGTTCGTATCCACGCAACGGAACGCTGCCGGATGCGCAATGGATCAGTCTTGCCGCCCGTCGCTTTGCGGCCGTACCTTCGAAGTGTTCCCTTGCACGTCCGTATGAGTACGAGCACGAGCGCCCAGGACGGGGCCCGCGCCCCGTCCCCGCCGCCATACGCCCCGACACAGCCCTTGAGGTCCCATGCCGTCGCTGCGCCTCGCCCTACGACAGGGCCCCGCCGGTGCGCCCCGCACCGTGGAGGACGGTCTCGCCGCGCTGGAGTGCGCAGCCCGCGAGGCCGCCGCCGGGGGCGCACGGCTGCTCGTCACTCCCGAACTGTCCCTGACCGGCTACGACCCCTCGGGCGGGATCTGCGCCCGCGCCGAGCCCGCCGACGGCCCGTCCGCCCGCGCGGTCGCACGCATCGCTGCCGCACACGGCGTCGCAGTCGTCTACGGCTATCCCGAACTCGACCCCAGCACAGGGGAGTTGTACAACTCCGCCGCCCTCGTCGGACCGGACGGCACCCACCTCGCGGACTACCGGAAGACACATCTCTACGGCGACTACGAGAAGCGCCGCTTCACCCCCGGAGAACGGCTCGTCGTACAGGCCGAAGTGGACGGCGTCCGCGTCGGATTGCTCGTCTGCTACGACGTGGAGTTCCCCGAGGCCGTACGCGCCCACGCACTCGCGGGCACCGAACTGCTCGTGGTGCCCACGGCGTTGATGCGTCCGTACGACATCGTCGCGGAAACCCTCGTACCTGCCCGTGCATGGGAGAACCAGCTCTATGTGGCGTACGCCGACCGCACCGGCCGCGAGGGGGAGTTCGACTTCGCCGGGCTGAGCGCTCTCGCCGCCCCCGACGGCAGTGTGCCGCTGCGGGCCGGACGCGACGCGGCGCTGCTCCTCGGCGAAGCCGACACGGATCTGCTGCACAAGTCACGTACGCAGAACGGCTATCTCGACGACCGGCGGCCCGAGCTGTACGCGACCGGCTGAACGCAGCCGACTGAACTCACCGGCGGCCGACGGGACTTCACTCCCGTCTTCACTGCCCAGACCCAACCTCCCCCAGCCACCACGCGCAACGCGCCCGCCTGCGCTCGCGCGCCCCCGACCCCGGAGAGGAGTACTGCGCCGATGACGTCCACGGTGCCCACCGCCGTACACGAGGACCAGCTTCACGACGACGCCGCCGGGAAGCCGCCCACCATGTCCGGGCCCGACTTCCCGTTCGCCTACGACGACTTCCTCGCCCACCCCGCGGGCCTGGGCTCCGTACCCGCCACCGAGCACGGCACCGAGGTCGCCGTGATCGGCGGCGGACTCTCCGGCATCGTCACCGCGTACGAGCTGATGAAGACCGGCCTCAGGCCCGTCGTCTACGAGGCCGACCGGATCGGCGGGCGGCTGCGCACCGAGCGCTTCGAAGGCTGCGAGGGCGAACTGACCGCCGAGATGGGCGCGATGCGCTTCCCGCCGTCCTCGACTGCCTTCCAGCACTATGTCGACCTCGCCGGGCTGGAGACCAAGCCGTTCCCCAACCCCCTCGCGCCCGCGACCCCTTCGACGGTCGTCGACCTCAAGGGCCGCTCGTACTACGCCCGTACGCTCGACGACCTGCCGCCCGTGTTCCACCAGGTCATGGACGCCTGGAACGCCTGCCTGGAGGAGGGCGCCGAATTCTCCGCCATGCGGCGGGCGTTGAGGGAACGCGACGTGCCGCGCATCCGGGAGATCTGGTCGCGGCTGGTGGAGAAGCTGGACGACCAGACCTTCTACGGCTTCCTCTGCGCCTCGAAGTCCTTCGCGTCCTTCCGGCACCGTGAGATCTTCGGGCAGGTCGGTTTCGGCACCGGCGGCTGGGACACCGACTTCCCCAACTCCATCCTGGAGATCCTGCGCGTCGTCTACACCGGCGCGGACGACGACCACCGCAGCATCGTCGGCGGCAGCCGCCGACTGCCGCTGCGCCTTTGGGAGATGGAGCCGGACAAGCTCGTCCACTGGCCGCACGGCACCTCGCTGGCCTCGCTGCACGAGGCGGGCGAGCCCAGGCCCGCCGTGACCCGTCTGCACCGCACCGCGGGCAACCGCATCACCGTCACCGACGCATCGGGCGCGATCCGCACCTACCGGGCAGCGGTCTTCACGGCCCAGTCGTGGATGCTGCTCAGCAAGATCGACTGTGATGACGAGCTGCTGCCCATCGACCACTGGACGGCGGTGGAACGCACCCACTACATGGAGTCCTCGAAGCTGTTCGTGCCCGTGGACCGGCCGTTCTGGCTCGACGAGGCCGTCGACGACAGGGGTGAGCCGACCGGCCGCGACGTGATGAGCATGACGCTCACCGACCGCATGACGCGCGGCACTTATCTGCTGGACGACGGCCCGGACCGGCCCGCCGCGATCTGCCTGTCGTACACGTGGTGCGACGACAGCCTCAAGTGGCTGCCGCTCGACGCCACGGAGCGCATGGAGGTGATGCTGAAGTCGCTCGGTGAGATCTACCCGGACGTCGACATCCGCAGCCACATCACCGGCAGCCCCCTCACGGTCTCCTGGGAGGACGAGCCGTACTTCATGGGTGCCTTCAAGGCCAACCTCCCCGGCCACTACCGCTACCAGCGGCGCCTGTTCACCCACTTCATGCAGGACGACCTGCCCGAGGACAAGCGCGGCCTGTTCCTCGCCGGGGACGACATCTCCTGGACGGCGGGCTGGGCGGAGGGCGCGGTACAGACCGCGATCAACGCCGTATGGGGAGTGCTCCACCACCTCGGCGGCGGCACCGATCCGTCCAACCCGGGACCCGGCGACGTGTACGACGAGATCGCGCCGGTGCTGCTGCCGGAGGACTGAGGGACGGCCCGGCGCGGCTCCCGCCCGGAACCCGTGCGCGCACGGGCGCCGGGCGGGAGGCGACGGCGGGGCGAAAGCCGGCCCTGGATGCGAAACCTGGCGGCGTCACATGCCCGCTGCCCGGATGGCCGAGTACAACTCCCTTGCCGCGTCCATCAGTTCAACCGCGTCGCGAGTCGAGTTCTGGAAGTCGACGATCGACTCGTCGACGCCTGCCGCCACGCCCTCCGCGAGGTCCTCGACGATCTGCGCCACACTGCCCTGGTGCGGCCTGCGGTCGCGGCCCAGCGGCTTGTCGGTGATCTGCACCCCGCACCGCTGCACGACGGTGAGGGAGTCGGGGTCGCGGCCGTGCCCTTCGGCGAGTTCGCGGAGCCTGGCACGGTTGCGGGCCACGACCTCGGGGGTCGCCAGGGAGGGCGCCCAGCCGTCCGCGCGGCGCGCGATCCGGTCCAGGGTGCGGGTGTTGCTCGCGGCGAGCAGCAACGGGATACGGCCGCCCGGCGGCTTGGGCCCCACATCGGAGGGCGCGATGCGCGTGCGTGCCCCTTCGTGCGCTGAGGTGCCGGGGCTCCACACCGTCTCGCACACGTCGATCGTCTCGTCCAGCAGCTCACCCCTGCGGGCGAAGTCGGAGCCCGCGGCGGCGTATTCGTCACGCGACCAGCCGGTGCCCAGGCCCGCGACGACGCGGCCGCCGCTGGCCGCGCTCAACGTGGCGAACATACGGGCCAGTTCGAAGGGCGCGTGCAGCGGAGCGACCAGCACCGACGTGCCGAGACGCACCCGGCCGGTGACGGCTGCCGCCTGTGCGAGCGTGACGAACGGGTCGGCGACATGGCGGAAGGTCTCCGGCCAGGGCCTGCCGTCGATGCCGTACATGCCGTCGACCGGTTCCTCCGGCACCAGGGTCCGCTCGAAGACCCACAGACTGTCGAAGCCGAACTCCTCGGCCTCCCGGGCCACCGCCGTCACGTCGCGGCCCGACGCAAAGTGCTTCATCTGCGGCAGCCCCAGGCCCAGTCGCAGCGTCATGTCTCCTCCGTACGGATCGTGTGTGGGGGCGGGGACTCGCGTCCCGTCCTGCAAGACTGCCCTCTTCCGCCTCCGCGACCCCTCTCGTCACGGCGCTCACGGCGCCTGCTCACTCGGGTCACGCTCCCTGGGCTCATGCGCAGCGCGGCGGCAGCGGCGTCAGCAGACACCGCCCGGTCATTCCGGTGCCCGCGTCGAGCCGCTCGGTGAACTCCCTTGCCAGCTCGGGCAGTTCACGCAGACCCCACAGCGCGCGAAATGCCATCCAGGCCCCGCCGCGCGCCATCTCCAGGCTCCAGGAGCCCACGAGATGCGTGAGCGGGTCGGCGGCGTCGAGGAGGTCCGGGCCGGGCATCAGCTCCTCGCGGATGCGCTCCTCCAGCAGTGTCAGCAGATCGCCCACACGCTCGAAGTCGCCCTCCAGCTCCTCGGGTCGAGCCTGCCGTGCCCGGCAGGTGGCGAGCAGCGAGAGCGGAAGATCGTGCCCGACATGGGCGTTGATCCCCGCCAGGGCGAACTGGAGGGGATGTACCTGAGGATGGTGGCGCAGCCGGAACAGCGGGCGCCAGCACGCCGGAGCACGGCTGCCCGCCCGCAGCGCGCCGACCGCCGCCAGATAGCGCCCGGCGAAGCGCACACCCAGCTCCCCTGCCGAGTCACGGTCGCTGAACCAGCCCGATTCCACGTGCTGTTGGAACTCCCGCGTCACCGTGAGATAGACGCGGTTGAAGACGGCGACGCCGTCTCCGTACGGCAGTTCGGCGGCGATGCCGCGGAGGCTGTGCACGACGGAGCGCAGCCCGCCGTGGGGACGGGGCCGGATCGGACGAGACTGGCGCGGCCCGGGCCCGTCCCGGAGCGGCGTACGTTCGGCTGACGTCATGCGGGCAGCGTGACAGCCCGGGTGGCGCGCGGCGGCGGACACGACAGCCGGGGCGCCCGGACGGAGGACCCCGGGGCCGTCGGGGACGCAGGGACGTGGGGTACGCCAGGGCACGGTCGCCGCGGTCGCGGGCCCGGGTCCGGAGAGGCGGTCGGGTCGGCTGGGTCCGTGGGCCGTTCCAGGGAGGCGGCACACTCGCTCCGGCGCCGTGTCCCGCGCGGGGCCCCGATCAGGCCCCTCAGTCGGGCCGCCCTGGCCCGCTTCGAAGTCCCGTGCGCTCAGGGCGACTCGGGGGCCGCGGCCGAGGCGTCCTCCATCTTGGCGGAGGCGCCGCCGGGAACGCCCGAGGCCGTGGTGCGCGCCTCCGTACGCAGCATCCCCGCCCCCAGCACGAGCCCCAGCAGCAGCACGGTGACCAGCCCGAACGACACGGAGAGCGACGTGGCCTCCGCGATCCAGCCGACCGCTGCGGGAGCAGCGAGGCCCGAGGCGTACGCCAGAGTCGCGACGCCCGCGATCTCCTGACCGGGCGAGGAGGAGGGGATTCGGCCCGCGGCGGCGAAGCACAGCGGCACCACCACCGCGACGCCGATGCCGATGAGCGCGTAACCCGCGATCGCCAGCGCGGGAGTACGGGCGATCACCACCAGCGCACCGCCGACGGCCGCCGTCAGACCGGACGCACGCACCGTACGCACCGGCCCCAGCCGCCGTACCACGGCGTCGCCCAGGAGCCGGGCGACGGCCATCGTGCACGCGAAGGCGGTGAACGCCGAGGCTGCCAGGCCCGGATCGGCATGGGTGACATCACGCAGATAGATGGCGGACCAGTCCATGGAAGCGCCCTCGGCGAAGACCGCGAAGAAGCCCATCAGCCCGACGGTGAGGGCGGCACGGCTGGGCAGCGCGAAGCGCGGCGGCTCCTCCTTCTTCGTCTCTGCGCCTTCGCTCTCGCCGGTCCCGGTCCCGGTGCCGGTCCCCGTCCCGGCCTCGGCGGCGGCGGAGGTCTCGCCCCCGGCGGCGGTCCCGGTCGCGGTCCGGGCCGCGTCCTTCTCCGCGGTGCCTTCCCCTACGTCCAGCGCCCAGCGGGACGCGACGACCGCGATCACCGCCAGCACCGGGGCCACCAGCCCCAGATGGACCCTGCCGTCCATCCCGGTCTCCGCCGCGAGGGCGCCGCCCGCGCCGCCCAGCAGCGTGCCGACGCTCCACATGCCGTGCAGCCCGGACATCACCGAACGGCCGTAACGCTCCTCGATCTGCACGCCGTGCGAGTTCATCGCGACGTCCATCAGGCCCAGGCCGCACCCGTAGACGAAGAGGATCACGCACAGCCACACCAGCCCGGGGGAGAAGGCGGGCAGCGTAAGACCAACGCAGCACATCACCGACAGCCACGCGAGAGTGCGGCGCGGGCCGTAGCGGTGCGCGAGCCGCGCGGACAGCGGCATCGCGGCGGAGGCGCCGACGGTGAGGAACACCAGCGCCATCCCCAGCCAGCCGTGGCCGAGTTGGAGATGCTCCCGGATCCACGGGATGGCCGTCGCGAAGCTGCCGCTCACCCCGCCGTGCACGGTGAAGACGACGGAGACCGCGACCCGTGCCCGGCGGGTGGCGCCCTCGATGACGGTCTGCTGCATGTACGGGAATCCTCCGGCCTCTACATACTGCGGGCGGCCGTCGGCCGCCGTGGTCGGTTGTCTCCGCGGGCGCCTTCCGGCATCACCCGCGCCCGCGCCCGTACCCCTTCGGCCTGCGCGATCCGGGCCACTGTACGGGGGGCCGTACGCACCCGAACAAGGGGTTTTCGCAAGGCATTTGCAAGCGGCTGAAACTCCTCGCACAGCCGTCGACACGTGCGAAGCACCACCGTGCACGCACTGTGAGTGAGCCCACAGGCCGTGCGGCCGCCGGGGGCCCGGCACCGTGGCAGACTGGTCGCGTACCAGTGACGTCAGCGCACTCCGGGGTCGGTGAAAGTCCGAACCGGCGGTTACAGTCCGCGACCCGGTCGCCTCCAGCGGCCGGTTGACCAGGTGAAACTCCTGGACCGACGGTGAAAGTCCGGATGGGAGGCAGTGCGCGGCGGACCGTGACCGGTACACCGCCGAGTCGGCGGGCGTCGTCGTGCTACGCACGGCAGACGCCTCCTTCCGTCCCGCGGTGCCCCGGCTCGACGGTCCGCAGGCATCCCGAAGCGCCCCGGAGTCCGTGCCCGAAGAGGCAGGAGAGACCCGGTGGCCACCGACGCAGCCGCAGTGTCAGCCCCTTCCGCCGAACCGGCCGAACGGGCCGCCATGCGGCGCGCCGTCGAACTCGCCGCCCGTGGCCTCGGATCCACCAGCCCGAACCCCGTCGTGGGCTGTGTCGTACTCAACTCCGAGGGCTATCCCGTGGGCGAGGGCTGGCACCAGCGCGCCGGCGGACCGCACGCGGAGATCCACGCACTCGCCGAGGCGGGCGACGACGCACGCGGCGGCACCGCCGTCGTCACCCTCGAACCCTGCGACCGGACCGGCCGTACGGGACCGTGCTCGAAGGCGCTCATCGAAGCGGGCATCGCCCGGGTCGTCTACGCCGTCGCCGACCCTTCGGCACCCGGCGGCGCACGGCGGCTGGCCGAGGCCGGAATCGACGTCGTGCGGGGGCTGCTGGCAGACGAGGCCGCCGCGGGCAACGCCGCATGGCTGACATCGGTGCGGCTCGGGCGCCCCTACGTCGTATGGAAGTACGCCGCCACACTCGACGGGCGCGTCGCGGCGGCCGACGGCTCCAGCCGCTGGATCACCTCCGAGGAGGCACGTGCCGACGTGCACCGGCTGCGGGCCCGTACCGACGCGGTGCTCGTCGGCTCCGGCACAGCACGAGCCGACCGGCCGCATCTCGCCGTGCGAGGCGTGCCCGGCGCGGTGCAGCCGCTGCGCGTGGTGATCGACACCGAGGCCGCGGTGGTACGGCCCGGAGCACGCGTACTGGACGGCGCCGCACCCACGCTCGTGGCCGTCGCCGAGGACGCCGGGGCACACGAACTCGAAGGCGCTGCGGAGCTGTTGAGGCTGCCGCGCGCCGCGGGCGGCGGGCCGGGCGTGGATCTGACCGCGCTGCTGGAGGAGCTTTACGCGCGGGAGGTCCGTTCCGTGCTGCTGGAGGGCGGCCCGACGCTGGCAGGCGCGTTCGTGCGTGCGGGAGCCGTCGACGAGGTCATCGGCTACATCGCACCCGTACTGCTGGGCGCCGGGCCCGCCGCGCTCGGGGACGCCGGAATCGCCGCGATCACGCAGGCGTTGCGGCTGAAGGTGACCGAAACCGCCCGGCTCGGACCGGACTTGCGCATCACTGCGGTGCCCGCGGAGTCCGTACGGGCCGGGGCGACCGGAGCAGCAGCCGCGACCACCGCCGCCGAGGTCACGGCGGGAGGCGCCACCGCGGTCAGATCTGCCTCTGCGTCCGCCCCCGGGCCCCACGCCATCACCACGAGTACCGCCAAAGCAGCCAACACCGCTGTCACCGAGGAGTCCTGAGTGTTCACCGGAATCGTCGAAGAGCTGGGCGAGGTCGTCGCAGTGGAGGAACTGCCGGGCGCGGCACGCCTCCGGCTGCGCGGCCCCCGCGTCACCGAGGGAGTGCGGCACGGCGACTCCATCGCCGTCAACGGCGTCTGCCTCACCGTCGTCGAGTCGTCGGACGGCGAGTTCACCGCGGACGTCATCGGCGAGACGCTCGCACGCTCCAGCCTCGGCGCACTCACCGTCGGCTCCCGGGTCAATCTCGAACGCCCGATGGCGCTGGGCGGCAGGCTCGACGGCCACCTCGTACAGGGCCATGTCGACGGCACGGGCACCATCGCCGAGCGGACCGCGGACGGCACGGTACGCGTCCAACTGCCCCCGGGGCTGGCCAAGTACATCGTCGAGAAGGGGTCCATCACGGTCGACGGTGTCAGCCTCACCGTCGTCGAGGCGGGCGACGCCCACTTCACCGTCAGCCTGATCCCCACCACGCTGGAGCTGACCACCCTCGGTGTCAAAAACGCCGGCGACCCGGTCAATCTGGAGGTCGACGTCCTCGCCAAGTACGTGGAGCGGCTGCTGACGCACGACGGCAGGGAAGCGGTCCGGTGAGCGTCATCGCCCTGCTCGACGACGAGGCGTTCACGGCCTTCGGCCAGCACGTCATCTACTCCGACCTCCTCGGCAACGTCATCGGCCTGGCCGCTCTCGCGCTGGGCTGGCGCCGCTCCGTACTCACCTGGCCCGTGCAGGTGCTGGCCGGGGTCGTCCTCGTCTGCGCCTACTACTCGGCCCAACTGGCGGGCGGAGTCGGCAAGCAGCTCCTGGTCATCGCTGTCGCGCTGTGGGGCTGGTGGCAGTGGCGCCGCGGCAACCGCACCGCCGAGGACGGCGCGATCACGGTCCGCTTCGCGACCATGCGGGAGCGCGCCGTGCTGCTGACGGGCACCGCACTGGGGACCCTCGCCGTCGGCGGGCTCTTCACGCTCGTGCCGAAGCTGTCGTGGAACCCCTGGCCGGACGCGTACATCTTCGTCGGCACGCTCGCCGCGATGACGGCTCAGGCACGCGGACTCGTGGAGTTCTGGTTCGCGTGGCTGCTGGTCGACGTCGTCGGCGTACCGCTGGCCTTCAGCAGCGGGCTCGCGTTCTCCGGCCTGGTGTATGTCGTCTACCTCGGTCTCGTGCTGTGGGGCATGCGCAGTTGGTGGCTGAGGACCCGTACCGCCGCACCAGCGGTGTCCGCTCGACCGGACTCCGCCGTCGAAGGAGCACGACCATGAACGGGCCCGGCAGTGCCGCCGGGCCGCTGCCCGGCACGACCGGCCCCCAGGGGCCGCACCGAGGAGGCGCAGCGATGAGCGCAGCCACCCCAGCCGCTACGGCCGCAGCCACTACGGCCGCTCCGGTCACCGGGTCCGTCCCGGCGCCCGGCGACTACGAACCGCGACGCGGCTCCGAACTGGAGCGCAGCCCCGACGACTTCACCCTCGACACCGTCGAGCGCGCCATAGCCGACGTGGCCCTCGGCCGTCCCGTCGTCGTCGTCGACGACGAGAACCGGGAGAACGAGGGCGACCTGATCGTCGCCGCCGAGCGGATCACCCCCGAGATCGTCGCCTTCATGATGAGCGAGTGCCGGGGACTGATCTGCACGCCCATGGAGGCCGCCGACCTCGACCGGCTCGACCTGCCGCAGATGGTCGAGCACAACTCCGAGGCCATGGGGACGGCCTTCACCGTCTCCGTCGACGGCGCCGCCCGCCATGGGATCACCACCGGCATCTCCGCCGCCGACCGCGCCGCCACCATCCGGCTGCTGGCCGACCCGGAGACGGCGCCGCCGGACTTCGTACGGCCCGGACACGTCTTCCCGCTGCGTGCCAAGCCGGGCGGCGTCCTGACCCGCGCAGGGCACACCGAGGCCGGGGTCGACCTGGCGCGGCTGGCCGGACTGCGGCCCGCCGCCGCCATCGTCGAGATCGCAGCCGAGGACGGCACGATGCTGCGGCTGCCCGAACTGCTGCCGTTCGCCCGCAAGCACGGCCTCGCGGTGATCTCCATCGAGGATCTCGTCGCCTACCGCAGGGCACGCCCCGAACGCCAGGGCGAGGCCCGTCCCGGGGAACCGGCCCCCGTGCGGTCTGAGGGGCAGTCCGCCGAGTCCGGCGCCCTTCCCGGCGCCCTTCCCGGCGCACAGCCTGTCGCGCACGCTGCCGAGCAGTCCGCCGGTCCGGTCGTACGACGTGAGGCCGTCACGCGACTGCCCACGCGCCACGGCGAGTTCCGCGCCTACGGCTACCGCTCGACGGCCGACGGCGTCGAACACATCGCCCTGGTCGCAGGCGACGTCACGGCGGGCGAAGGCGAGGACGTGCTGGTACGTGTGCACTCCGAGTGCCTCACCGGCGACGTCTTCGGATCGCTGCGCTGCGACTGCGGCACACAGCTCGACGCCGCCCTGGAGCGGGTGCAGTCCGAGGGGCGCGGCGTGGTGGTGTATCTGCGCGGGCACGAGGGCCGCGGCATCGGGCTGCTGTCCAAGCTGCGCGCGTACGAGCTGCAAGAGCGCGGCCGCGACACCCTCGACGCCAACCTCGAACTGGGCCTGCCCGCCGACGCCCGCGACTACGAGGCCGCCGCGCGCATCCTCGCCGACCTGGGCGTACGCTCCCTGCGGCTGATGACCAACAACCCGGAGAAGTCCGAGGCGATGGTCCGCCACGGGCTGCGGGTCGAGGAGCGCGTGGCGATGCCCGTGGTGGCGGGCGAGCACAACCTGCGCTATCTGCGCACCAAGCGGGACCGCATGGGCCACGAACTCCCGTCGCTGGAGGCCCGGGAGACCTCGCCGTGCGGAAGCCAGTGACACCGGGCGCGTCCCGCCGCCGCGACGACGTGCGGCCCACGCGCACAACTACCGGCACGAACAGAATGAACAGAACAAGCAGCACAGACAGCACACACGGTGCGAAAAACGGCACGACAGCGAACCGGAACGAGGAGCGAGCAACGTGAGCGGCAAGGGCGCCCCCGAAGTGTCCGTCGAGGACGTCGAGAACTGCGGCGATCTGCGAGTGGCGGTGGTCGCCGCACAGTGGCACCGGCCCGTCATGGACGGGCTCGTAGCAGGCGCCATGCGCGCCGCACAGGAGCTGGGCACCGGCGAGCCGACCCTGCTGCGCGTCCCCGGCAGCTTCGAACTGCCCGTGGCCGCCGGGGTCCTCGCGCGCTCCGGCTACGACGCGGTCGTCGCACTCGGCGTGGTCATCCGCGGCGGTACGCCGCACTTCGACTACGTGTGCCAGGGCGTCACCCAGGGCCTGACGCAAGTCGGCGTCGAGACCGGCGTCCCCATCGGCTTCGGCGTGCTCACCTGCGACGACGAGCAGCAGGCCCTCGACCGTGCCGGGCTTGCGGACTCCGTGGAGGACAAGGGCCACGAGGCGCTGACGGCCGCCGTCGCGACCGCCGCCGCGCTGCGCACGGTGGCCGTCCGAGCGGCACGACCCGCGCGTGTGGGGCCCCGGACCGCCACGTAGAGTTGGGAACACCATGGCGAACAAGACATTCGAGGAGCTCTTCGCCGAGCTCCAGCAAAAGGCCGCCACAGGCGACCCCATCACCTCGCGCACGGCGGAACTGGCCGCGCAGGGCGTGCACTCCATCGGCAAGAAGATCGTCGAGGAGGCCGCCGAGGTGTGGATGGCCGCCGAGTACGAGGGGGACGAGCGCACTGCCGAGGAGATCTCGCAGCTCCTCTACCACCTTCAGGTCATGATGATCGCCCGCGGAGTCTCCCTGGAAGACGTATACGCTCATCTGTGACCCCGCCCGGTGACCCCGCCCGGTGACACTGCCCAGTGATCCTGCACAGTGGCTCCGTGCCCGTGAGTCAAGCCGTGGACCGCCCTCTCACCTCACTGCTCACGCCCCCGCCTCGAAGCCCTTCTCCAAGTCGTCTTCCAGGCCCCGCACGCCTCTTGAGCCCGAACCGCACACCCACGCAAAGGAAGACCGCACCATGCTGCGCATCGCCGTCCCCAACAAGGGTTCTCTCTCCGAGCCTGCGGCGGAGATGCTCCATGAGGCCGGATACAAGCAGCGCAAGGACCGCCGTGAACTGGTTCTGACCGACACCGAGAACGACGTCGAGTTCTTCTTCCTGCGGCCCCGTGACATCGCGGTCTACGTCGGTTCCGGCAAGCTCGACATCGGCATCACCGGACGGGACCTGCTGCTGGACTCCGGCGCACAGGCCGAGGAGATCCTCCAACTCGGCTTCGCCGGCTCCACGTTCCGCTACGCCACACGCCCCGGCACCGCCACCGACGTACGCGACTTCGGCGGCATGACCGTCGCCACGTCCTTCTCCGGCATCGTCAGCAGGCACCTCGCGGAACACGGCGTGGACGCCTCCGTGGTCCACCTGGACGGCGCCGTGGAGACGGCCGTCCAGCTCGGCGTGGCCGAAGTCGTCGCCGACGTCGTGGAGACCGGAAGCACCCTGCGCAACGCGGGACTTGAGATCGTCAGCGAGCCGATCCTGCACTCCGAGGCCGTCGTGGTGCGCGGCACCGACGCCCCGGACGACGACCCCAAGGTCCGCCAGTTCCTCCGCCGCATGCAGGGCGTCCTCGTAGCCCGCCGCTACGTGATGATGGACTACGACATCCGCGCCGAGCACCTGGAGCAGGCCGTCGCCCTCACTCCCGGTCTGGAGTCGCCCACCGTGTCGCCGCTGCACGACCAGGGCTGGGTCGCCGTACGCTCCATGGTCCGTACGAAGGAGGCGCAGCGCATCATGGACGACCTCTACGAACTGGGCGCCCGCGCCATCCTCACCACCGGCATCCACGCCTGCCGACTGTGATCGGCAGTGCCACCGCGAGGAGCGTCCCCATGACCCCACCGCCCGACGTGCCCGTCACGTTCCGCCCGGCCCGCACCCGCGCGGTCCTCATCACCGTCGGCGTCGCGGTGTTCGCCGTGCTCACGCTCATCGGGCTGATCCTGCCGGTGACGGGCGCGGGGCAGCGGGCGGCGTTCGTGGTGACGGGCCTGCTCTTCCTCGGCGTACTTCTGCTGCTGTCGCGTCCGCATGTGACCGCCGACGAAAGCGGAGTCACCGTGGTCAACCTGACGACCCGCCGCCGCCTCGAATGGGCGGAGGTGGTGTGCGTCAACCTCCGCCAGGGCGACCCCTGGGTCAGCCTCGACCTCGCCGACGGAACGAGCCTGCCCGCCATGGGAATTCAGCCGGGGATCGCCAAGGAGCGGGCCGTCGCCGACGCGACGGCGCTTCGTGCGCTGGCGGAGCGGTACGGCACGGGGGAGACGGTGCGCTGATGCGCTGACGCTGACGCCCCCCGCACACGCATTGAACGGTGCCGCGCCACACCGGCCCGCAGCGGTGGCTCGCTCACGAACTCCGCGCGGCCCGCCGCCCGGTGCGCGGACACGCCCCGGCACCGGGCCGTCACAGCCCGCTGAGCAGGCCCGTGCGGAATGGACTCGTCCGCCGGCTGCCTCTGCCGTACGCCGCACGGACGTGTTTACTCTGGTCGGAACGGCGCATCCCGCCGCCTCCCGTCCGCGACCCCGATCGGCAACCCGCCACAACGCAATCCGCAACCGACCCGAGGAGTGACCCCCGTCAGAGATGGACGGATCGTCCTGTAGTACCTGCGCTGTGTCCCCCGGCCACTGGGGAGACACAGCATGACCCTTTCGCTCCTGCTCCTCTCCGCCGCGTTCGTACTGGTCCTCGCCAACGGCTTCTTCGTCGCCGCCGAGTTCGGCCTCGTCACCGTCGAACGCCCCGAGGCGGAACGGGCCGCCGCCGAAGGCGACCGCCGCGCCCGCGCCGTCACCGCGGCCCTGCGCGAACTCTCCTTCCAGCTCTCCGGCACACAGCTCGGCATCACCCTCACCTCCCTCGTCGTCGGCATGCTCTGCGAACCCGCCCTGGCCCGGCTGCTGAGCGGGCCCTTGACGTCGACCGGCCTGCCCGAGGGCGCCGTGCCCGGTACGGCCGTCACCGTCGGGATGTTCGTGGCCTCCGCCGTGCAGATGGTCGTCGGCGAACTGGTGCCCAAGAACTGGGCGGTGTCACGGCCGCTGGCCGTCGCCCGCTTCGTCGCGGGCCCGCAGCGGCTCTTCTCCGGCGCGTTCCGGCCCGTCATCGGGCTGCTCAACGCCCTCGCCAACCGCATCGTCCGCGCCTTCGGCGTGCAGCCCGCCGAGGAGCTGGCCTCGGCCCGCACACCCGCCGAACTCGTCTCCCTCGCCCGGCACTCCGCGCGTGCCGGGGCCATCGAGGAGGACACCGCGGACCTCTTCGTACGGACCCTGTCCCTCGCGGGACTGACCGCGCAGCACGTGATGACACCGCGGGTGCGGGTCAGCGCGCTACAGTCCGGCGCCACCGCGGAGGACGTCGTCAACCTCACCCGCGCGACCGGGCTTTCACGCTTCCCCGTCTGCCGTGAACGGCTCGACGAGATCATCGGTACCGCCCACCTGAAGGACGCCCTCGCCGTTCCCGCCCATGAGCGACTGCGTACCCCCGTGGACGACATCACCGCGCCCGCGCTGCTCGTACCGGAGACGCTGCCCGTCCAGCCGCTGCTGGAGCGGCTGCGCAGGGAGGCGCCCATCGCCGTCGTCGTCGACGAGTACGGCGGCACCGCGGGCGTGGTCACCCTGGAGGACATCGTCGAGGAACTCGTCGGCGAGGTACGCGACGAGCACGACGGCGACGACGTGCCCGTGCTCGCCCCCGCGGCCCCCGACTCCGAAGGCCGCCCCGCCTGGGACGCCGACGGCGGCTGCCGCGTCGACCTGCTGCGCCGCATCGGCCTCCACGCCCCGGACGGCCCCTACGAGACGGTCGCCGGCCTGGTCGCCGACCGCCTCGGACGCATTCCCGCACCCGGCGACACCGCGCATCTGCCCGGCGGCCCCGGCGAGCCGGGCTGGCAGCTGCGGGTGCGTCTGGTCGACCACCACCGCGCCGAACGCGTCCGCATCGTACGTACGGGGGAGAGCGCACGCGCCGCGCTGCCGCCGCAGACGAGCCCCGCGGCCGGACCGGGCGTCGAACTCGCCGCACAGTCCGGGCGGTTGGAGACCGTGCCGGCGGAGAGGAGTCCGCGGTGAGCGCCCTCCAACTGCTGTTCGCCGCCCTTCTCGTGCTCGCCAACGGCTTCTTCGTCGGCGCCGAGTTCGCCCTCGTCTCCGTGCGCCGCAGCCAGATCGAACCGCTGGCCGCGGCCGGATCGGCACGCGCCCGCCGGGTCCTGGACGGGCTGGAGAGCCTGCCGCAGATGATGGCTGCGGCGCAGTTCGGCATCACCGTGTGCTCGCTGACGCTGGGCGCCGTGGCCGAACCGACCATCGCCAGGCTGCTGGAGCCGCTGTTCGACGTGGTGCGGCTGCCGGAGGCGCTGATCCACCCCGTCGGCTACGTGGTGGCGCTCGCCGTCGTCGTCGCCGCCCACCTCGTCATCGGCGAGATGGTGCCGAAGAACCTGGCGATGGCGGCGCCGGAACGCACCGCCCTGTGGCTCAGCCCCGCCCTGGTGGCCTTCGCCCGGCTGTGCCGCCCGGTGACGGCGGCGCTCGGAAGCTGCTCCAAGCTCGTACTGCGGCTCTTCCACGTGGAACCCAAGGACGAGGTCGAGGCGGCCTTCACCAGCGAACAGCTCACCGGCCTCCTCGCCGACTCCCGGCAGGCGGGGCTGCTGGACCACGAGGAGCACGAACGCCTCTCCGACGCGCTCGAACTCGGCACCCGCCCCCTGACGGACGTGCTGCTGGCGCCCGGATCGCTGGTGACCGTGGGGCCCGGCGTCACACCCCGGCAGGTCGAGGAGCTGACCGTCAGCACCGGCTACTCGCGCTTCCCCATCCGTGCGTCCGACGGCGCGTTCATGGGCTATCTCCATGTGAAGGACATACTCGACCTCAGCGACGACGCCGACGCCCGCGACAGCGCCGTACCGCAGCACCTCTGGCGCTCCATGACGACGCTGCGTGCCGAACTGCCCCTGGACGACGCGCTCGCGGCGATGCGCGGCGCCGCCTCGCATCTCGCCGCCGTCGCGGACGCCTCGGGACGGGTGCTGGGCCTCGCGGCACTCGAGGACGTACTGGAGATGCTCGTCGGCGAAGTCCACGACCCGGCACACGAGTCGGCGGGCGCCCCGCCGAGGCAGCGCAGCGGCGGCTCGCCCGTACCGGCGGCACCAGGCGCGGCGGACGAACAGACAGCCGACGAACAGACAGCCGACGAACAGACAGGCCGTGAACAGGCAGCCGGTGAACAGGCAGTGAGAGAAGGGGAGTCGGGCGGACGCTCGGCGCGGGACGGCGGGCCGCGTCAGCCGCACGAGCCGGACGAACCCGAGCAGCCCGTCAGGACAGCGGAGGCGGCGGATCGAGGCGCGGACCGTCCGGACCCCGTCCGGAGAGCACCTCACCGTACGCCTGCATGAGGTCGGGAAGCCGGAGCGTGGCGAGGTCGTCCCGCGTGGGGGTGCCCGGATAGCCGGAGAGACGCAGATCGCGGTAGGCGCAGCTCTTCTCGTAAAGGGTGCGCAGGAAGCGGCCGTTGCCCAGCTCGTCGACCCAGCCCTGGTCGACGACGTGGCCGCTGATGCTGCGCATCTCCTCCAGCGCCTCCTCGTCCCACTTGTCGCCGTTCTCCGCCGCGAGCACCTCGCCGATCGCGGTCAGCTCCAGCGGCCGGTAGCTGGGGAAGTCGACACGGGTGGTGAAGCGCGAGGAGAGGCCGGGGTTGGCGGCCAGGAGGCGGTCCATGCCCTCCCGGTAGCCGGCGAGGATCACCACGAGCTGGTCCCGGTTGTCCTCCGCGCGCTTCAGCAGCACCTGAAGTGCCTCGTCGCCGTACGCATCGCCCTTGCTGTAGCCGGAGTTGGACAGCGCGTACGCCTCGTCCACGAAGAGCACACCGCCGAGTGCCGAGTCGATCAGCTCATTGGCCTTCACCGCCGTCTGGCCGAGGAACTCTCCTACGAGATCGGCCCGTTGGGCCTCCACGAGATGGTCGCCGCCCAGCAGGCCCAGCGCGTAGAACGCCCGGCCGAGTATGCGAGCCACGGTCGTCTTGCCCGTACCGGAAGGCCCTGAGAAGACGAAGTGCCGCTTCGGGGGCTGAACCGGCAGGCCCTGCGCCGCACGCAGCCGCGCCATGTGGAGCTGCGCCGACAGCGCACGCACCTGCCGCTTGACCGGCTCCAGACCCACCATCCGCTCCAGCTCGTCGAGGGCCTGAGCGAGCAGTACGGGATCGGACGGACCCGTCAGCACACGGTCGGCGCCGGAGCTGCCCGTGTGCGGCACCATGCGGTCCCGCACGGCGTCGGAGTCGACCCGCACCGGCTCCGCAGGATCGCCCGAGTCCTCAAGGCGCAGCGCGTCGGCGCCGGGATCGACGTCGGGGTCGGCGCCCTCGGCCGGGTCGGGCATCACATCGGGACCGCCGAAGGCGTCGAGGCCGTCGATGCCGGAGGACGCCGAGGGGGCCGTGCCGGAGCCCGCGCCCGGCCCCGGACCGGCGCCGGGGGAGTCCCCCGCGGACTGATCGGCGGCGTCCATGCCGCCCTCGTACGAAGCGGAACCGTCCAGGCCGTCCAGCCCGTCCTGAGCCCTGCGCCCACCGGCGCCCGCCCCCGTGTCGCTGCCGGCGAGGGAGATGGCCGTGGCCAGGTCGCCGTTGTCGCCCAGGCCGTCGCCGTCGGCGATGGTGGTCAGCCTCGCGGCCGTGTCCATGAACGCCGGGTCGATGCGGTGCACCGCGCGGTACAGCGGCAGGGCCGCCGCGCTGCGCCCCGTGCCCTCGCGGGCGCGGGCGAGCCAGTAGCGCAGCTCCTTGCGCTGCGGCTGCTCGCTGCGGCAGCGCATCAGCGCCGCCGCCAGCAGCGGCTCCGCCTGCCCGTACATCTCCAGCCGCACTCGTGCCATCCCCGCGAACAGCCCTGCCTCTATGCCCAGCAGGGCGTCGTCGACGAGGGGTTCGGTGTGCGCCACGAGGCGCTCCCAGTCCTTGGCGAGATACGCGCGGCACGCGTGCAGGAACCGTACCTGCGGATCGGTCTCCACCGGCGGGCAGTCCGCCAGCGCCCTGTCCAGCTCCGCCACATGGCGCCCGTCGAGCCAGTGCGACGCGTGCGCCAGCAGCAGATCGCGTTCGCTCTCCAGCACCGGCTGCACCCACCAGCCCAGCCAGTACCAGGAGTTGAGGTTGCGGTCGTGGCGTGCGCGCTGCTCGCCGAAGCGCTGGCGGTTGTGGTACATGCGCAGCAGGGCCGTCGCCGTGTCCGCGCGCAGCGCGTGCAGGCCCAGCCAGCCGTCGGCCATTCCGGGGTCGAGCCGCACGGCCGCGTGGAACTCCTCCTCGGCCTGGGCGTACTGGCCGACCGTGTAGGCGTCTACGCCGCGCAGCCAGGCGAGGTCGGCAGGTGTGTGCAGATGCGGGCCGCCCTGCCTGCCGTAATCCATCACGTCCCCCACGAAACGTCCCCCGTCATCCGCCGACGGCCCGCCCGCTCAGTCCCCGGGGACCCTGCGCCCCGGAGCCCCGGCGCCGGGCAGCCGGATGAGGCAGCGGGACGACGAACGTCCGTACTCCGGGCGGGAATTGAGGCTCGTTGACCCTGGTTTGCCCGATGACCCGCGCCCCTACGCATCGTACCTGCGAGGTCGTCGCGGGCGAACGGTGGTGCACGGGGTGCGGAAGGTGCCGCGAGGGCGACGTCGGCCCGGTCCGCGCACGGTCACATACGGTGAACGACACCGCAAGGGGATCTTGGAGACGGGGACGCGGGCAGAACGAAGCCCCCGATCACGGGGGAACAACCGGGGGCTTCGCGTCTGCGGGCGACCTGTACAGACCGCCTGTTGGAAAAGTAATTCCTGTGAGGTCCCCGGGTCAAGCGGCCCCGGCGGACGGCCACGAGAAGGAACTTCAAAGATCCCCAACGGGTCACCGAGCGTGAGGAGTTGGGACTGTCAGCGGCCTCCCGCGGGCCCCTTGCGCACCTCGTATCCCAGCTCTCCCCGACGCACCACGAAATTCGCGAATGAATACGAGGAGTCCTCCGCGAAATGCGTCATCTCGGCGTGCGTCCAGGTGTCCCAGAATTCGGCGAGTACGGGCCCGTCCCGCAGCCGCCCGCGGTGCCAGGAGTCCTCGGCGGCCATGTCCATCCACAGCAGACAGGCCAGATGCGGACGCAGCGCCCGCCTGCCCGCCCCGACCCCCTCCACGAGTACGACGGGCGCGGGCGGCAGCGACGCCGCCGACTCCGGTTCCGGGGGGAAGCGGGCACGGTGCCAGTCGTAGGGCGTGTAGCGGGCGGTGCGCCCCTGCGAGAGGGGGCGCAGGACCTGCTCGGTGAGCCGGGGAACCCAGCCGAAGAAGGTCTCGTGGCTGGCGAGATCGTCAAGGTGCAGTACGGGGGCGCCGCCGAGGGTGCCGGAGAGCCGTGCGGCGAACGTGGTCTTGCCCGAGCCCGCGTGGCCGTCGACGGCGATCAGCCGCACGGGGCCGCACGACGGGGGCAGGGCGCGCAGTGTCGCGGCGAGACCGTCCAGGGCGCCGGGACCGGCGAGCCCGTCGGATGCTCCGCCTTCGCCGGCAGGGGACGGCGACGCGTGCGGGACTGACGAGGGGTCGGGGACCACGGGGCTGCGGGAGGTTCCGGAGGCCCGGGAAGCGCGACTCGGGGAACCTCCGGCCCCGCACCCGCCCGCGCCGGAACTCCCTTGCCCAGAACCGGAATCGCTCGAACTCCCCACGGCCGTGGAAGGACGTGGGGAACCGGAGGGACCGGTCGAGCGGCGGGGCCTGGACACCGGACCAGCCTACGGTTCCCCCGCCCGGCGCCCGCCCCCCTGCGATGTCAGTGGTCCACGCCAATATTGGTGTGTGCGTCGAAGCCGGACTCCTGGCCGACCGGGCGCCGTAGCGGGGATAGTGGCACCCTGACGCGTACCTGCCGCATGGGAACCGAGGTTGAGGGATCTATGGGATCTATGGCCATGAACGACAGACCCGCCACGCGCCGTACCGTACTGGCCGCCGCCGTCGCCACGGCGGCCATGGCGGCAGCCTCGCCCGCGTCCGCCGCGGAGCGCGCCGCCAGGTCCGGTGCGGGAAGCGCGAAGTCGAAGGTCTCGCTGCACAGCTGGAACTCCCGTCGTGACTGGGCGTCGGGCGAGGCCGAGGGCACACGCGTCACCGGAGGGGCCCGTCCCGCCGTCGTCTTCGGCACTCCGCAGGGCACCACGCGCTACAAGGACCCGCACACAGGCGAGAGCGCCACCTGGGAGTACGCCACGTGGACCTCGCCGGTGCAGCCCGCGGGCGTCGCCGCGGGCGAGATCATCACCTCGTGGAACGCACACACCCCCAAGGGCACCTGGCTGCGCGTCGAACTCCAGGGCCGCTACTCCGACGGCAAGAAATCGCCCTGGTACACGATGGGCGTATGGACCGCCGGCGACGGCAAGGACGTGCCGCGGCGCACCTCCGTCGACGACCAGAGCGACGGCAAGTCCAGCGTGTGGACCGACACCCTCGCCATCGACAAGCTCGACAGCGGCCTGCGGCTGACCGCGTACCAGGTGCGTCTGACACTCCACCGGGCGCTGGCGAGCGGCGCCGAGCCCGCCGTGTGGCGGCTGAGCGCGATGGCCTCGGACGTTCCCGACCGCTTCGAGGTCCCGGCGTCGAAGCCCGGTCCGGGCCGCGGCGTCGAGCTGAAGGTGCCGCGCTACTCCCAGGAAGTCCACAAGGGGCAGTACCCCGAGTACGACGGCGGAGGAGAGGCGTGGTGCAGCCCCACCTCGTCGCAGATGATCCTGGAGTACTGGGGCCGTAAGCCGACGAAGGAGGACCTGGAGTGGGTCGACCCCGACTTCGCCGACCCGCAGGTCTGCCACGCCGCCCGCTACACCTTCGACTACCAGTACGAGGGGTGCGGCAACTGGCCGTTCAACGCCGCCTATGCGGCCACCTACCGCGACATGGAGTCGGTCGTCACCCGGCTCGGCAGCCTGACCGACGTGGAGCGGCTGGTGGCGGCGGGCATCCCCGTCATCACCTCGCAGTCGTTCATCGAGTCCGAGCTGGACGGCGCGGGTTACGGCACGGCCGGGCATCTGATGACCGTCATCGGCTTCACCGAGGACGGTGACGTCATCGCCAACGACCCCGCCTCGAAGGACAACGACGCGGTACGCCACGTCTACAAGCGCCGCCAGTGGGAGAACATCTGGCTGCGCACCAAGCGCAAGGACGAGGACGGCAAGGTCAAGTCCGGTACGGGCGGCGTGTGTTACCTGTACTTCCCGAGGGACGTCTCGGACGCACAGCGCCGGGTGCTGCGCACCCTGGGCGTCGACTGAGCGGATGCCCTGCCGCCTTCGGCGGCGGCGGGCAGGTGCGGTCACGGCGGTTGTGCCCCGTCCATGGACTTCGTGGACGGGGCACGGCCCGGCCGGGGGTGAGCGCACTGCCGTACCCGGATCGCATTCCCTATTCCACGCGCCCGGTCTTGCCCGGCCTTCGGTGTGGGCAGTTCTGTGAACCCCTTTTCGTGAGCGCAATACTTGCGGGGCGGTCGGCGCTGGGGGAGTATGCGTCGCCGGAAGGCGGGGGAACGGCTCGCGGCCTGAGAAACCGGGGAAAGGGACCTGATGACCAATCCATTCGACGACGAGAACGGCTTGTTCTATGTGCTCGTCAACGACGAACGGCAGAATTCCCTGTGGCCTTCGTTCGCCGATGTGCCCGAGGGCTGGACGATCGCCTTCGGTGAGGACAGCCGCCAGGCCTGCCTGGATTACGTCGAGGAGAACTGGACGGACATGCGGCCCGCGCACCTGGTGAACGAGGGCCGCTGAACGAGCCGCACCTGACGGGGCCGCCGGGCGAAGCGCCCGAGCGGCCGGGGGCGTGCCCGACGTCCGTACGGCGGGTTCATCCGGCTGGTATCGCCGTCACTGCCTGGGCGTTTCCCGCATCGGGCGGGGGAGCGGCCCAGGCATTTCCGTGTCCGCCCATGCGCCTGCCGGTCTGCCGGGCCGTCGGACCGCCGCGTCACCGCCCGCCCCTCGCGCCGCCGTGAGTGGTCTCCACCAAAGAAGGCGGCGCGACCGGTCGCCACGGACCGCCCGTCCGCCGTCTCCAAGCCCGGAACATTGGATTCCGCCAGGCTTGCCCGTCCTTAATCCGGGCAGAGCGTCCATACTCGGGCCACTCCGCTGAAAAATCGCCCAGAGACACCCACTCCAGCGTCATCGCCGATACGGGGTAAATCGACGAACCGTTGAATGGGCCACCTTTCACGACCCCTTCACGAAGAGCCTGCTTTTCGAATTCATCTCTTCTCCCGGTGAAGGTCGGCGCTGTAGCATCCCGAGCGACCAGAAAAACGGGGAGGACGCGTGACGTCTCAAGCCGGGGGAAGCGGCGTATTTCCGGTGGCAGTTCGGAGTGCCGCCTGGCATGTTCCCGAGTCCTCGCTGGACGTGCCCGAACTGCCCGAGCTGGCGTCTCTCGGTGAGAGCGAGCGGCGCACCTGTCTCGCGCTGGGCATCGAGTCCGTAAGGGCCGACGACTCCCTGAACCCGGCGGCACTCGGCGAACTCGCGGCACGTGAGGCGCTAGAGCGCGCCGGGCTCCCCGCACGCGACCTGGGCGGGCTGATCGTCGTGGAGCCGCGCGCCCCGGAGACACTGCTCAGCTCGGAGGCGACCCGCTTGCAGCATCTGCTGGGCGCCGAGCGGGCGGTCACGTTCTCGGTGGGCGGCCTGGGCTGCGTCTCGATCACTCCCGCGTTGCTCGCGGCACGCGGACTGCTGTGCGCCGACCGGGACTTGGGCGACGTGCTCGTCGTACACGGAAGCAAACCGGCCGGCCCGGGACGCTACCGCCACCCCGTGACGGTGAACGGCGACGGCGGCCAGGCACTGCTGCTGTCCGCCTGCGCACCCGGGCGGCACGGCGGTCCGGATGCCGCGGTTCCCAGGGACGCGGGCGCCGGGAGCATGGGCACCTCTTCCGCGCCCGTCCCCGTGAGGCTGCTGGACATCGTCCAGGAGACCAACGGCGAGCACTGGGACCTCTTCCACGTCGAGTACCGGGACCGCCCCACCGGCGAGTGGCGGGAGGCGTGCCGCGACACCACCACCTACTCCTTCCGGCTGGCGATGGAGAGCCGCAGCAGGCTGTCGGGCCTGCTGGAGGGGCTGCTGGAGCGCAACGGCCTCAAGCCGGGAGACGTACGCGGCTACGTCAGCCAGAACCTGTCGGCGGCGGGCTTCACCTTCACCGAGGAGTCCCTGGGCATCCGGCTCATGGAGGTCTGCCGCGACAACCTGCGGCGCCTGGGACACCTGGGCCCCAACGACGTGTTCCTCAACCTCTACACGGCCATCGAACGAGGCGAGCTGTCCGAGGGGGACCACGCCGTGCTGATCAACGTGAGCCCGGTGGCGGCCTGGAGCGTGCTGCTCGTCGGCATCGGGACCCACGCCGAGACGGGAGCGCACGCACAGTGAACGACATCACCCGGGAGATCACCGACTTCCTCTCCGCCGCGCTGCGGCAGCAAGTCGGGCCGGACGACGACTACTTCGCGCTCGGCCTCGTCGACTCGCTGTTCGCGCTGGAACTGGTGACCTTCGTGGAGAGCCGCTTCTCCCTGACCGTCGAGGTCGAGGACCTCGACCTGGAGAGCTTCCGCACGGCCGATCGCATCACCCGCTTCGTGCTGAGCAAGACCGGGGCGCCCGAATACACCGAGACCCCGTGAACCCCACGACATCAGCGACCCGGCCGAACGCAGGCTCCGGCAAGGTGAGTCCGCCCGGCTCGCCGCTCGTCGCCGAAGCCGCGCGGTTCGCGGCGGAGATGCGGGACCGCGCCGCCGGCTGGGACCGCGAGGGCCGACTGCCGCAGGCCGTACGCAAGGAGGTCGCCGCCGCGGGCCTGCTCGCCGCGGACCTTCCCGAGGAGTACGGCGGGTCGGGACTCACGCCCGCCGAACTCGGGGAGATCTGCGCGCACTTGGGCAGCGTGTGCAGCGCGCTGCGCGGCCTGGTGACGGTGCAGGGCATGGTCGCCGCGGCCTTGCGCCGCTGGGGTACGAAGCAGCAGCGCGCACGGTGGCTGCCCCGGCTCGCGTCAGGTGAGCTGACCGCGGGCCTCGCCGCCACGGAGGAGGCCGCGGGCAGCGCACTGGCCGGTGTCGCCACAAGCATCGAGGACGTAGCCGACGGCGAGCATGTGACCGTCAGCGGACACAAGAAGTGGATCACTTTCGGGCAGGTCGCGGATCTGCTGCTGGTGCTCGCACAGCACGGCGGCAGACCTGCCGCCGTCCTCGTGGAGACCGACCGGGACGGCGTCAGCCGGGAACCGGTGGACGGCCAGCTGGGCATGCGCGCCGCCCGTATCGCACACGTCCGGCTCGAAGAGGTCCGCGTGCCGCGAGGCAATCTCGTCGCCCCCGCCGGGCTGGGCCTCTCCCATGTCGCCGCCGCGGCACTCGACCACGGGCGGTTCACCGTGGCGTGGGGGTGCGTCGGCATGGCCGAGGCGTGCGTCGAGGACGCCGCCGCACACGCCGCGGGCCGCAGGCAGCAGGGCGTCGCACTCGCCGACCACCAGTCGGTGCGGGCACTGCTGGCGCGGGCCGCGGTCGAGACCGCCGGAGCACGTGAACTCGCCCTGCGCGCGGCCGAGTTCCGCGCCTCGGGAGCGACGGGCGCGGTGACGGAGACGATCGTCGCCAAGTACGCCGCCGCTGCCGCAGCCGCGTCCGCGAGCAGCAGCGCCGTGCAGATCCTCGGTTCGGCCGGCTGCGAGCCCGGCAGCCGTGCCGGACGGCACTTCAGGGACGCCAAGATCATGGAGATCATCGAAGGAGCGCAGCAGGTGGCCGAACTCCACATCGCGGAGCAGTTGCTGCGCCGCCACGCCGGTCGAGCCGTGCCCGGAGGCCAGGCCGCCGCTCAGGCCGCTCCTCGGGGCACGGCGCAGACCTCGGAGCGGACTTCGGGACAGGCGCCGGAGGTGCGGTCATGACCGCCGCCGGGGAAGCGCACGGGCCCGTCGTCAAGTGCCTCGTCTGGGACCTGGACGACACCCTGTGGGACGGGGTGGTCCTGGAGGGCGACGAGCCCGAACCGTTCCCCGGAGCGCTGAAGACCCTGCGCGTGCTCGACGAGCGGGGCATCGTGCACGCGGCCGCGAGCCGCGGCGAGTACGCCCTCACCGAGCGCCATCTCGACCGGCACGGACTGGAGGAGTGGTTCTGCGACGTGCAGGTCGGCTGGGGCGTCAAGTCCGACGCGGTGCGCCGCATCGCCGAGACGCTCAACATAGGTCTCGACACCGTGGCCTTCGTCGACAACGACCCCGTGGAGCGCGCGGAGGTCTCCTCCGCGCTGCCGACGGTGCGCTGCTATCCGGCCGAACAGGCGGGCGCGCTGCCCGATCTCGCCGAATTCCAGCCGGGGTTCACCACCGGCGAGGCGGGAAGGCGACGGCAGCTCTACCGTACGGAGCGGCGACGCAGGGCGGCCGAGGAGGAGTTCGACAGGGACGGCAAGGACCGGCGGGCCTTCCTCGCCTCCCTGGAGCTGGAGATGACCGTAAGGGACGCCACCGAGGACGATCTGGCGCGGGCCAGTGAACTGACCGTACGGACACACCAGTTGAACACCTCCGGCGTGACCTACGACGCGGACGAGCTGCGGCGGCTCACGGCTTCGCCCGGCCACCGGGTGCGGGTCGCCGAACTGCGCGACCGCTTCGGCGACTACGGGATCATCGGCCTCGCCGTCACCGAACTCACCGCCGCCGACGCCGTGCTGCGGCTGATGCTGATGTCGTGCCGGGTCGCCTCCCGGGGCGTGGGCACGGTGCTCCTGGACCATCTGGTCCGCGAGGCGGTCGACGGCGGACGCCGCCCCGTCGCTCACTTCGTACCCACCGAGGCCAACCGCAACATGCTGGTGACGCTGCGCTTCGCGGGCTTCGCGCCGGTCGAGGACGGCACGGGCCCACAGGGCACAGACGGCGATGCCGGTGGTGGCCGGCCGGGCGGTGCGGGCGGCCCCGCCGCACCCGTCGTCCTCGCCTTCGATCCGCAGCGGCTGGGCCCGCGGCGGCACGGCCACGTCCGAGTCGTCAGCGGTACGGACTGAGGGGGCCACGGTGAAGTACGACTCCACGGACAGGCCCGGCACAGACCCGCAGCCCGGCGAAGGCACCCGGGGCGACGCGGCCCCGGGAGAGCAGGCGGACTCCGCCACGTCCGCCTCCCTGCTGACGAGGTTCCGCCGGCAGGCCGCCCGCACGCCCGCCACGACGGCACTGATCGTCGGAGGAGCGGAAGTCACCTACCGTGAACTCGACCTGGCCTCCGCGGCGTTGGCCGACCGGCTCCGCCGCAGGGGAGCGGGCCCCGGACGCGTCGTATGCATCCGGCTGGAACAGAACGCCCTCGCCGTCACCGCCATGCTCGCCGCCCTGCGCACCGGCGCGGCCTGGGCCGTGGTGGAACCGGACCAGCCCAACGGGCGGCTGCGGGCGCTGCTCGCCGACACCGACTGCGCGGTGGTCGTCGTCTCCGGCCCCGATCCGGCGCTGGCGGAGCTGCCGGAGGGCACCACGGCCTATGACGTCGCGGGCCTCGGCATACGCGAACTCGCCGCCGAGGGCGAGCAGTCGACGAGCACCGGCGCTCGCGGCCCCGGTGACGCCGACGTCCCCGAGACCGCGCCCGCGTACATCGTCTGCACGTCGGGCTCCACCGGCACCCCCAAGGGAGTGCTCGTCAGCCGGGGCCAGCTCGCCACGTCCATCAGCCCCAGAGAGTGGGTCTACGGCTCGGGGCACTCCACGTTCCTGATGGCGATGCGGCTGTCGTTCGACGGGATGCTGGGCGGGATGTTCTGGTCGTTCGCCAACGGCCACACCCTGCTGCTCCCCGACGACAAGCAGCTCCGGCAGGTGCACGAACTGGCCCGGCTGGCGGGCGAGTTCAGCGCCACGCACCTCATCGTCGTCCCGTCCTACTACCGGGCGCTGCTGACGGAGAGCAGGCTGCTGCCCGGCACCCTGCGGCTCGTCGTCGTGGCCGGGGAGCCCTGCACCCAGGACCTGGTACGCCTCCACCACGAGCGGCTGCCGGGGACTCCGCTGGCGAACGAGTACGGCCCGACGGAGACGACGATCTCGTGCACCGTCCAGCCCGGGGTCGACCCGTCCTGGGAACGCGTGCCCATCGGCAGGCCCTGGCGCGGCGCCGAGGCACGTGTGCTGGACGAGCGCCTGCGGGAGGTGCCCCGGGGGGAGCGCGGCGAGCTGTACATCGGCGGCGGGTTCGTCGCCCTCGGCTACGCCGGGCAGCCCGCCAAGACCGCGGAACGGTTCGTGGCCGACCCGTACGGGCCTCCCGGTGCGCGCCTCTACCGCACGGGCGACATCGCCCACGTGGACGCGTCGGGCGCGCTGCACTGCCACGGCAGGACGGACCACCAGGTGAAGATCCGCGGTACGCGTGTCGAACTGGGCGAGACCGAGGCCGTGTTGGAGACCCACCCACGCGTCGGGCAGGCGGTCGTGCTGTACGACACCTCGGCAGCGGAACCCCGGCTCGTGGCGTTCCTCACCCCCGTCACGCCCGGCGATCCGGCACCGGCATGGGCCGAACTGCGCGAGCACTGCGGCGAACACCTCGTGGAACAGGCCGTCCCGGTGCTCTTCCACGCGCTGGAGCGGATGCCGCGCAGCTCCAGCGGCAAGGCGGACCGCAACGCCCTGGCCGCGATGATCGCCCAAGACCCTGCCTCCTTCGAGGCCCAGGCCCCGGTCCCCTTCGAGGCCAGGAGCCCTGCCTCCTCCGAGCAGGACGGGCGGGACGCGCACGGCGGGCACGCGTCCGGTGCCGTCGCGGCGGACCCCGCGGGCCATCTGCGGGCCGTCACCGAGATCTGGGCCGCCGTGCTGGGCCACGGCGAGTCCGGCCCGGACGACAACTTCTTCTCGGTGGGCGGGAGTTCGCTTCGGGTCATCGACCTGCACAAGCGGCTGGAACGGAAATGGCCCGGAGTGCTGCGCGTGGGCGAGCTGTTCGACCTCACCACGATCGCCGCACAGGCCGAGGCGCTGACCGCCCGGCTGGGTGTGCGGACGCGGCGGGACGAACACGTCCCGTCCGCCTACGAGTTGTGACGCAAGGTGCCCGCCGGCCGGGTCGACGATGCGGCGGGAGCGGTGGAGTGCTGGTGAGGTTGCCATGAACGGGAAGGCCGGAATGAGCGGGACGAGCGGTACGTCAGGCGCGGCGCACGAAGGGGCCGCCATCGCGGTGATCGGCGTGGCCACGCTCTTCCCGCAGGCCGGCAGCCTCGACGAGTTCCGCGCGAACCTGCGGGCCGGGCGCGACTCCGTGCGGGCCATGCCGCCCGAGCGGGCCGAGGCCTGCTGCCAGGACCCGTCCGTCGACTATCCGCACCAGGGCTACCTCGACCGGATCGACCTCTTCGACCACGAGTTCTTCGGACTCTCCCGCCGCGAGGCGGAGATCACCGACCCCCAGCACCGGCTGGCGCTGCAACTCACCCACGAGGCACTGGAGAACGCCGGATACGCCACCTCGCGCATGCGGGACACCCGCACGGCCGTGGTCTTCAGCTCGCCGACCAACGGCTATGCGCCCCTCGTCCGCGAGGTGGGCACCCTCTCCATGATCGGCAACATCCCCTGCGGGCTTCCCACCCGCGTCTCCCACCTCTTCGGCTTCACCGGCCCCTGCTACGGCGTGGACACCGGCTGCAACGGCTCGCTCGTCGCCGTGCACCACGCCGCGCGTGAACTGCGGGACGCCGACGCCGACTTCGCCGTCGTCGGCGGCGTGAGCGTCCGTCACGTCGTGCCTCCCGCCGCCACGGTCGGGGCGTTTCCCGGCATCGCCTCGCCCACGGCCAGGTGCCGTGCGTTCGACGAGGGCGCCGACGGTGCGGCGGCGGGCGAGGGCGGAGCCGTGCTGCTGCTCACCACCCTCGAACGGGCCCTGGACGAGGGCGCGTTCATCCACGCGGTGATCCGGGGCAGCGCCGTGGTGCACAACGGGCGGCACTCGGCGACGATCGCCACGCCCAGCGCCAAGTCGCAGGCCGAGGCGATCCGCAGGGCCTGGCGGAACGCCGGACTGGACCTCTCGGCCGCGGGCTATGTGGAGGCTCATGGGTCCGGCACCCGGCTGGGCGACGCCGTCGAGGTGGAGGGCCTCGCCCTCGCCCGATCCGGCACCGCGAACGCACACGCGCCGCTGCCCATCGGCTCGGTGAAGACCAACCTCGGGCACCTCGACCACGCCGCGGGAATCGCGGGACTGGTGAAGACCGTCCTCAGCGTGCGGCACGCCGAGCTGTATCCGACGCTGCACTTCACACGCCCCGCCGAGGACGTCGATCTGAACGCGGCACGCCTCGACGTGGTCACCTCGCGCCGGCCCTGGGAAAGCGACGTGCGCAGGGCCGGCGTCAGCTCCTTCAGCCTCGGCGGCGTCAACGCCCACTGCGTGGTCGAGCAGCCGCCCGCCCTGCCGGGTGTTCAACCGCCGTCGCGCAGGCCGCAGTTGATACTCGTCTCCGCACGCAGCGCCGAAGATCTCGTCACGCTCTGCGGGCGGCTCTCGCTCGAACTGCGCGACCGGCCCCGCAGGCTGGCGGACGTCGCGCTCACCCTCAACGAGGGCCGCGACCACTACCCGCACCGCCTCGGCGTGATCGCACGCACCGTGCCCGACCTCGCGTTGAAGCTCGCCGCGCAGGTCACATGGTGGCGGCTGGAGGGCGTCCCCGCCGCAGGTGGCGCCTCGTCGGCGCCCCGTGTCGTGCTGCTGCTGTCCGGCGACGCCACCGGCGCACCGGCCGGTGAGGGCGCGCCGCTGCCCGGGCCGCTGCCGCTCCCCGACGGCCCGGCCGCACGTGTACGTGCCCAACTCGCCGCGTACGCACGGCTGAAGGAGGCCGGTGTGACCGTGGCGGGCCTCATCAGCTCCGGTGTCTCCCGCTACGCCGTCCGCTATCTCCAGGGCAGGCTGACCGCCGCCGACACCCGATCCCTGGAGAGGGCCAGGAACGCCCGCAGCGGCGGTCCGGAAGGGACGCGCACGGACGGCGCCCGCACAGGAGACGGGGGAGCGGACGAGATCTACGGAGGCCCGCTGCGGCCCGACCGGCTACGTGCCGCCGTGGAGGAGCAACTGGCCTCCGGCCCGGCGGTGTTCGTAGAACTCGCCGCACGAGGAGAGATCAGCGACCAGCTCTCACGGCACCTTCACGGGCGTTCCGACGCGCTCGTGACCACGCTCGGCGAGGACACCGAGGATGTGCTGGAGGTGCTGCGGCTGCTCTACGAGGCCGGACTCGACCTGAACTGGGAGTCGTTGCGGACGGACACCGGCCCCGGGCCGAAGCCCCGGAGGGCCCCGCTGCCCGGCCATCCGTTCCGGGGGTGCGCTGCTGGGCCAGGCCGCCCGGCGACGTCATCCGCTTCGACGGCCTGGGCGGCGCCGCCTCCGGGGAGCTCACGGCGCCACCCGTGCAACCGCCTTCGGCCCTACCGGAGTTGGAGCCCCGCGAGACGCCTCCCGAGCAGCGGCCCGTGGCTCCCGCAGCGGGGCTGCCGCCCGCGACCCGTGCCGCTCTCCGAGCCGGTGCCGATGATCCCGTGGCGGATGGCGGACCCGGACAGGCCGTCGACGGCGACGAGTTCGACGGTGCGGCGTCGCAGGCCGGTGCCCCGGAGGCGCCCGTTGCCCCCGCCGTCACCGGTCGTAAGCCGCTCGTACCGCTGGCAGAGCCGCAGCCGCAGCCGCAGCCGCAGCCGCAGCCGCAGCCGCAGTCCGACCCCGGCCCCGACCCGGACCCCGAGCCCGAGCCGAAGCCGGGGCCCGGTTACGAGCAGGAGCCGGAGACGCAGCCCAAGGCCGGGACCGGGCAGGCCGACGCACCCGGCGACTCGTCGCCGGACGGCCTGCTGCCCGGCGGCACGGACACCGCCGATGTACTGCCGTGGCTGCGGCAGACTCTTGCCGAGTTGCTGTACGCCGACGAAGTGCCGCCCACGGCAGACTACTTCTCCATCGGCGGCAACTCCGTCATCGCGCTCCAGCTCATCGAGCGCGTACTGAGCCGGTACGGTGCCGCGCTCAAGCTCGTCGACATCTACGCCCACCCCCTCGTCTCCGACCTGGCCGGGGCCATCACCGAGCGCATGCCGGGGACCGCTGAAGCCGCCGAGAACCATGACGAGGCGGATTCGCAGCAGCAGACCGGCGAGCGGGAGGCGCCCGCCGCCGGTGCGCACAGGCTGCCGCCGGTACGCCCCGGGCAGGAGCCGACGCTCTCCTACGGGCAGGAGCGCATGTGGTTCCACCACCAGCTCGACCCGTCCACCACCCTCTACAACCTGCCCGGCGCCTCCCGGCTGCGCGGCGAGCCGGACCTCGAAGCGCTCCGCCTCGCCTGGGAGGACCTGGCCCAGCGGCACGAGGTACTGCGCTCCAACTTCGCGGAGGCGGACGGCCGTCCGCGGCTCGTGATCCGCCCCGAACTCGGCGACTTCTTCCGCGTGCTCGACGTCTCCGGCGAGCCTCACCCGGAGGCGGCGGCCCGCGCCGCCGTGCAGAAGGAGACGCACTGGGTCTTCGACGTGGCCCGCGACCCGCTGGTCCGCGTCACCGTCGTACGCATCGGACCGGGCGACTATCTGTTCTGCTGGACGATGCACCACGGTGTCAACGACGGCTGGGCGCCGCAGATCCTCATGGGCGAACTGCTGAAGTTCTACGAGGCCCGCTGCGAGGGCCGCGTACACCGGCCCGAGCCGCTGCCCGTGCAGTACAAGGACTACGCCCGCTGGCAGCGCGACCTGCTGGAAGGCTCACTGCTGGACGGTGAACTGGACTACTGGCGCCGCCAGTTGGACAGTCCACCGGTGCTGGAGCTGCCCACCGACCGGCCGCGGGCCGCACGCATGGACTTCGCGGGAGCCACACACGGATTCACCGTCCCCGCCGAACTCGTCCGCAAGCTGCGGGAGTTGGGCAGCCGGGAGACGGCGACGCTGTTCATGGTGATCCTCACCGGACTCGACGTGCTGCTCTCCCGCTGGTCCGGTCAGCGCGACATCGTCGTCGGCACACCCACCATCGGCCGCAGCAGGCCCGAACTGTGGGGCCTGCTCGGCTTCTTCAACAACACCATCGCCCTTCGCTCCGACCTCTCCGGCGAACCCACCTTCCGTGAACTGCTGCGGCGCGTACGGGCGGTCGTGCTCGGCGCGATGGACAACCAGGAGATCCCCTTCGACAGGGTCGTACGGGAGGTCGCCCCGGACCGCGACCCGAGCCGCAACCCCATCTTCGACGTGATGTACGTGCACCAGACGCTGCCGCCGGACTTCTCGTTCGGGGAGAGCACGTTCAACCCGGGGCGGCCGGGCGGCGAGGAGGACGAGACGCCGCTCTTCCCCGGACTGCCGCCGGGCACGGCCAAGTTCGACCTCACGTTCGTGGTCGCGGAGCGGCCGGACGTCGAAGAGCTCGAGGTCGCCCTGGAGTACAGCACGCGGCTCTTCGACGCGGGCACCGTGCAGACGATGACGCGTCGTCTGCTGGATCTGCTCTGGGCGGCGGTGGACGACCCGGACGTGAACCATCTGGAACTGCCCGCCGCACCACCGGAGAAGACGGAGCAGGACGGCACCGGCCGCGGACCCGGCACAGACTCCGGCACACCGGAAGCCGAAGCCGCCGGGCCCGAAACCGCCGAGCCTGCCGAACCCGAAACCGCCGAGCCCCTCTCTGCCGCACCCGCCCCTGCCGTCCCCACCCCTTCCGCGGCGGTCTCCGCCTGCCTCCGCCTGCGCGGCGACATCGACGCCGACGCGCTGCGGGCCGCGTTCGACGATCTGACCGAGCGGCACGACGTGCTGCGCGCCCGCTTCCCCGTCACCAGCGCGCAGCCCCTCGCGCCGCTCGCACGGGACGGCGCGGCGGGCTTCCTCAGCGTCGTGGACGTCTCCGGCCGTACGGACCCGAAGGCCGCCGCACGGGACTTGGCCGCGGCGCACGCGCGCACGGCCGTGGACCCGGCGACCGGCTCCCCCCTGAGGGCGCTGCTGCTGACGACCGGCCCCGCCGACCACATCCTCGTCGTCACCACTCACCGGGACGTCTACGACGGTGCTCAGCCCGGTGTGTTCTTCGGGGACCTGCTCGCCCTCTACGCCGCCCGCTCCGGCGGCCTCCCGACCGGCCCGGCGGCGCTTCCCGTCAGCTACGACGACTACGCCCAGTGGCAGCGCCGTCTGCGGGAGGACGGACTGCTCGACGATCAACTCGCTTACTGGCAGCGCCGGTTGGGCTCCCTGAGGACCTTCGAGACGACGGCAGACAGGCCGCGGCCCATGCGCGGTACCTACACCGGCGCCCTCCACGGAGTGCGGCTGCCCGCACCGCTCGCCCGGGAGGTGATTCAGGCGGGCGCACGGGAGCGCCTGCTCGCGTGCATAGCGACTCTGCTGTCCCTGCGCTCCGGCGCCGACGAGGCGCACATCGGCCTCACCGAGTCGGCGCCCGACACCGACTCGCCGCGTCCAGGGCGCTTCGGCGCGGAGCGGCCCGCCCCCGCGCTGGGGGAGATCCTCGGCCCGTTCGCCAATCCGCTGACGCTGCGCATCGACACGTCGGGCGACCTGGGCCTCGGCAATCTCGCCGCCCATGTCCGGGAGGTGATCGCCGGGGCACGGGGCAACGCCGACGTGCCGTTCGACGACGTCGTAAGGGCTCTGCGGCCCGCGCGGCAACCCGGGCGTGAGCCGCTGTTCGACGTCACCTACGCACACCACGCGCTGCCGCGGGACCTCGGCTCCGCGGCGGGCCTCGACGTGCGGGGAGTGAGCTGGCCCGGTTCCCGCGCGGCACGGCTGCTGCTGCCCGGAGAGCCCGGCACCAGCCCCTACGACCTCGCCTGGTCGGTGCTGGAGGGGCCTGAGCCGGACGCGCTGAGCATCTCCGTCGAGTACCGCACGGAACTCTTCGACGCCGATACGGCCGCCGCCGTCACCGACGGCGTCGTCACGCTGCTGAGGCTCGGCATGCGTGAACCGGCCGTGCCCCTCGCCGAGTTGTGGCGGGACGCCGCCTCACCCGACGCCGGGCCCGCCGCAGGGCCGCACCCCGCCTGACCCCGAACGGAACGCAGCGAAGGAGGCCCCGCGACCGTGGGCGTATCCAAGGACATCGAGACGGCCGCGCCGGTGGGCGTCGTCGGCGCAGGCACCATGGGCGTCGGCGTCGCCCAGTGCTTCGCACAGGCAGGCCATCCCGTCGTGGTCGTCGACCCGGCCGCCGAGGCGCGCCGGGACGGTGCCGCGAGGCTGCGGGCCGGGCTGCGGCTGAAGAGCCTGCTGCGGGGCAGACGCCCGGAGAGCCAGGGCGGCGGCGGAAACCCGGATGTCGGCGGGAACCAGGACCAGGCCGGAGCCGGCGGCGCGGCGGGCGGAGCGGCACGCAGGCCGGAGCCGGCGGACCCCGCCGCGCTCGTACGGTTCTCCGCCGAACTGTCCGACCTGGCGCACGCCGGCTACGTCGTCGAGTGCGTGCGGGAACGTGAGCCCCTCAAGGAGGAAGTGCTGCGCGCACTCGACGAGTTGTGCGGCCCCGAGACCGTGTTCGCCTCCTGCACCTCGGCCATACCGATCTCCCGCCTCGGCTCCTTCACGCGCCGCCCCGACCGCGTCATAGGGACGCACTTCATGAACCCGGCGCCGCTCAAGGACGCCGTGGAGGTGGCACGTTCGCCGCACACCGGCGACGAGACCCTCGCCCGCACCCTGGACCTGCTGGAGGGCATGGGCAAGAAGCCCCTCGTGGTGGGCGACGGTCCCGGTTTCGTGACGAACCGCGTGCTGATGCTCACCGTCAACGAGGCCGCGTACGTGCTGCACGAGGGCACAGCCGACGCCGAGACGGTCGACCGCGTCTTCCAGGAGTGCTTCGGCCACCCCATGGGCCCGCTGCGCACGGGCGACCTCATCGGGCTCGACACCGTCGCCGACACCCTCGACGTGCTCCGCGAACACACCGGCGACGAACGCTTCCAGCCGTGCCCGCTGCTGGCGAAGCTCGTCGCCGAAGGCAGCGTCGGCCGCAAGGCCGGCCGGGGGTTCCACCACTATCCGAACAGCCCGCTCGTCCCACGGGGAGAAACCAGTCATGGCTGACCACCACACTGAGCCCGTCCGGCTGTCCGCCGCCGGCCGGGAGATCTGGCGCCGGACAGCCGGCCGGCGGCGTCGGAGGTCCCGTCCCGTGGGTCGCCGAAGTCGTCGAGATCCGGGGGGCGTTGGACGCCTCGCTGTTCGTGGACGCCGTACGCACGGTGACGGGCGAGAGCGAGGCGCTGCGCCTGCGTGTCGCACGTGCCCGCGACCGCGGCACGCAGCCCGGCACACGGCCGGAGGAGACAGGCGACCGGCGCGACGCCGCCGGGGCGCCGCTGCTGGAGGCCGACGGCGAATTCCCCCTGCCGCTGGTGGACATGAGCGCCCAGTCGGAGCCGGCGGCTGCGGCACGGGAGTGGGAACAGGCCGAGCTGGAACGGCCGTTGGAGCCCACGGACGCCCTGTCGAGCCAGGCCCTGATCCGACTGGCGAGCGACCGCTTCCGCTGGTTCCACCGTCATCACCCGTGCGTACTCGACGAGTTCGGCTGCGGCCTGATCACCCGCCGCGTCGCCGAGGTCTACACCGCCCGCGCGGAGGGCTGGACGCACGAGGAGGACAGGCTCGTACCGCTGTCCGCGCTCCACGCCGACGAGGCCGACTACCGGGGCACCCAACGGCCCGCCCGCGACCGTGCGTTCTGGCTCGGCAGGTTCGCGGACCGGCCCGAGCCGCTCTCTCTCGCCGCCTCCGGCCCGGCGCGCGGCTCCGCAGGCGACACCGCCGCCGCGATCCACGGGCCGGGCGGCACCGCGAGTTCGCGCACCGTGTCCCTCACCGCGGAGGCGAGCGCACTGGTGCGCGCCGCGACCCGGCACACCGGCACCGACCCCTCCGCGGTCCTGCTGGCGGCCGTCGCCGCGTATGTGCACAGGATGACCGGCGGCAGCGACGTGGTGCTGGGCCTGCCCGTCGACGGCCGAACTCGCCGCGCCCTGCGGCGCGTTGCGGGCGCGGCGGGCGATGTGGCGGCACTGCGGCTGAGCGTCGCCTCCGGTACGGCCTTCACCACACTGGCGAGGGACGTGGCGCTGGAGAGCCGCCGCGTGCGGCGCCATCAGCGATTCCGTCACGAGGAGCTGCGCGAACAGCTCGGCCTTGCGGGCAGCGCCGCGGACGCCTCCGCGGGCCGCCTCTACACGACGGTCGTCGACGTACGTACGGCCGCACAGGAGATCCGCTTCGGCGACCATCCGGCATCCGTGCGCCGCGTGGGCCGCGACGGGCCGGCGGCCGGGGACGCCGCGGGGGAACTGCGCGTCGTCATCGACGAGGACCCGGCGGACCGCACCCTGAGCATCACCTTCATGGGCGCCGCCGGGCGCTTCTCCCCGGCTCGACTCGACGCGCACCGCGAGCGGTTCGAGCGTCTGCTGGGCGAGGCGGTCGCCCGCCCCGACCGCCCGGTGGGAGCGTTCGACCTGCTGACGCCCGGCGAACGGCGCACGGTGCTGTCCTGGGCTCAAGGCGGCGGCACAGGCACAGGCACCGTCGTGGCGAGGCCCGGTTCCGGCTCGCACCGGGCGGCCGGGGCGCCGCACGGCGCGACACTTCCCCGTCTGCTCGACGACTCCGCCGCGCGGCACCCGGACGCCGTGGCCGTAAGCGACGGCTCCGTCAGCCTCACCTACCGCGAACTCGACGAACGGGCCAACCGGCTCGCGCGGTTGCTCGTGGAACACGGCGCGGGCCCCGAACGGGTCGTGGGGCTGATGCTGCCCCGCTCCGCCGAGACGATCGTCGCGATGCTCGCCGTCCTGAAGTCCGGCGCGGCCTATCTGCCCCTCGACCCCGCTTACCCGGCGGAGCGGCTGAACTTCATGGCCCGCGACGCGCGCCCCTGCTGCGTGCTGACGGACCAAGCCGGAGCGGGCCGTGACATCGCCTCAGCCATGGGAGCCCAGGCGGCCAAGGGGGCCCAGGCCCCGCTGATCGTCCTCGACGACCCGCGTACCGCCGAGGAGTGCGGCCTTCGCTCGCCCGCGCCGCTCACCGACGCCGACCGTGCCAACCCACTGCTGCCTGCGCACCCCGCCTACGTCATCTACACCTCCGGATCGAGCGGAACCCCCAAGGGCGTGGTCGTCGCACACGCCTCGGTCACGGCGCTGACCGCATGGGCCGTCGAGGAGTTCGGGACGGACGCTCTTCAACACACCCTCGCGGCGACGTCGTTCAGCTTCGACGTGTCCGTCGCGGAGATCTTCCCGGCGCTCACCGCGGGCGGACGCGTAGAGGTAGTCCGGGACCTGCTGTCGCTGCTGGACGGCGACCCGCCGCGCTGGTCGGGCGGACTGTTGTGCGCGATTCCGTCGGTGCTGGCCAGGCTCACCGACCACGGCGGGCTCCGGCTCTCCGCGAAGACACTGTCGATGGCGGGGGAGGCCCTTCCCGCCTCCCTGGCGCAGCGGGTACGCGAGACGATGCCCGGCACGAGGCTGCTCAACGTCTACGGACCGACCGAGGCGACCGTGTACGCCACGGCATGGGACGGCGCGACAGCCCCCGAGGACGCGGCCCCCTCCATCGGTCGGCCCCTGGGTCACGTGCGTGCCTATGTACTGGACGAGGCGCTTCAGCCGGTCGAGCCCGGCAGGCCGGGCGAGCTGTATCTGGCGGGCGAGGGACTGGCCCGCGGCTATCTGCGCAGGCCGGGGCTGAGCGCGGAACGCTTCGTGGCCGACCCGTTCGGCGCGCCCGGCGGCCGCATGTACAGGACGGGCGACCTGGCGCGGTGGCTGGACGACGGGCAGATCGACTTCCTCGGACGCATCGACGGCCAGGTCAAGTTCCGTGGTTTCCGCATCGAGTTGGGCGAGGTGGAGTCCGTACTCGGCCGTCATGGCCAGGTCGCCGAGGCGGTGTGCGCGGTACGTGAGGACACCGAGGGCGAACTGCGGCTGGCGGCATACGTCGTGCCGTCCAACAGGGCGGGAACAGGTACCGGGGACGGGAGCGGCGCGGGTCCGGTGGAACCGGAGGCACTGCGGCAGTGGCTGGCCGAGCGCCTTCCCGCGTATCTCGTTCCCGCAGTGGTGACCGTGCTACCGGAGATGCCCCGCACGCCCAGCGGCAAGCTCGACCGTGAGGCCCTGCCGGTGCCGCGCCCGGTGCGGGGGCAGCAGACGGCCGGTGAGGACGCTACGCGGCGCGCGGCGACGGAGCCGACGCCGGAATCGGGACGGGCACAAGAGCAGGTGCCGGAGCGGCCGTCCGAGCAGGAGCTTGCCCCGGAACCCGCCGAGCCAGCCGAGCCAGCCACCGCCGAGCCAGCCACCGCCGAGCCGGCTCCCGGCGAGTCCGCCGAACCCGAGGACACGCGGGCCTCGGTGGAGCCCGCGCGGGCGCCGCTACCGGCGGAGCGGCCCTCGCCCGAGTCGGCACAGCAAGCGGAACCGGAACCAGCACACGAACCGGACCGGCCGTCGGCCGCACATGCCCCGGAATCGGCACCGGCACCGGCGACAACCCCTGCGACCGAAGCCGCCGCCCCCGACCCCGGTCCAGACCCAGCTCCAGACCCCGGACCGGCATACGAACCCGAACCCGAACCCGCCGCCTCCCGCGAGGACTTGGTCGCCGAAGCCTTCGCCTCCGTGCTGCGGCTGCCCCAAGTCGCCCCGGAGGACAGCTTCTTCGACCTCGGTGGCGACAGCATCGTCTCCATCCAGCTCGTGAGCCAGTTGCGCAAGGCCGGCCTGGTGCTCACGCCGCAGGACGTCTTCGAGCACAAGACGGTTCGCGCACTCGCGGCGGTGGCACGTGAGACCGGCCGGGCGTCGGGCGGCGAGAACGCCTCCGGCGTGGGCGAGGTACCGCTCATCCCGATCGTGCACTGGCTGCGTGAACTCGACGGTCCCGTCGACGGATTCCACCAGGCGGTGCTGCTCCAGGTGCCGGGCGGACTGCGTCAGGACGTGCTCACCAAGGCCGTACAGGCCCTCCTCGACCACCACGACGCCCTGCGGCTGCGGCTGGACACCGAGGGCAAGGACTGGCGTCTCGTGGTTCGCCCGCCCGGCTCGGTGGCCGCCGCCTCCTGCGTGCGCCGTATCGCCGTCTCACAGCCGGACGCCGATCTCGTCGACACCGTCGGCCGTGAAGCGGCCCGCGCGAAGTCGGAACTGGACGTGCGGGCAGGCACGATGGTGCGGGTCCTGTGGTTCGACGCGGGCCCCGACACCCCTGGCCGTCTGATGTTCATGGGACACCACCTGTCCGTCGACGGGGTGTCCTGGCGCATCATCGTGCCCGACCTCTCCTCCGCCTACGAGGCGCTGGAGTCCGGCGGGCAGCCTCGACTTCAGCCCGTGGAGACGCCGTTGAGGCAGTGGGCGCAGGCGCTGTCCGCACAGGCGAAGGAGGAACACCGCCTCGCCGAGCTTCCGTTGTGGACCGGCATCCTGGACACGCAAGGGCCGCAGCTCGCGAAGCGCCCGCTGGACCCGGCGCGTGACACCACGGCAAGCGCCCGGTCCCATGTGCTGACCTACGGCGCCGAGCGTGCCCGGCATCTGTTCACCACCATTCCCGCCGCGTTCCACTGCGAGATCAACGACGTGCTGCTGACCGCGCTCGCACTCGCGGTGCGGCGCTGCCTCGGCGACGAGACCGGCAGCGAGGGCGAGAGCCGAGTCCGGGGCGGCGGTGAGGTGCTGATCGACGTGGAGGGCCACGGACGCGAACCGGTCGTGCCGGGCGCCGACCTCTCCCGTACCGTCGGCTGGTTCACCAGCATGTACCCGGTGCGACTCGCGCCCGGCGACGCCGCGAGCAGCGGCGGCCAACAGCAGGCGTACGGACAGGAGTTGGGGCGTGCGCTGCGCCGTGTGAAGGAGCAGTTGCGCGCCATCCCGGACAAGGGCATCGGCTTCGGGCTGCTGCGCTATCTGAATCCGGAGACGTCGCCCGCGCTCGTCACCGCTCCGCCACGGCACATCGGCTTCAACTACTTCGGGCGTTTCCTGCTGCCCGCCGCGTCCGGGGAGCGCGACTGGGCACCGGCGCCGGAGCTGGCGATGAGCGCCGGAGCGGACGCCGGTATGCCGCTGACGCATCCGCTGTCCATCAACGCGCTGACACAGGACGCCGACGAAGGCACGGAACTGTCCGTGTCGTTCGTATGGCCCGAGGGCGTCGTCGACGACGAGACCGTAAGGGCCCTCGCCGACGCCTGGTTCGAGATCCTCGACTCGCTGGCCGAGTACGCGGCACAGCCCGGCGCCGGCGGACGCACGCCGTCGGACTTCCCGCTGGTCGGTCTCGACCAGGACGAGATCGACGAACTGGAGGCGGCCCACCCGGACTTGGAGGAGGTCCTGCCGCTCTCGCCGCTTCAGCAGGGCATGCTCTACCACGTACTGCTCGGTTCCCTCGCCGAGACCGGCGACGACGGTCCGGACGGCGACGGCGGCGCGGAGGAGACCAGGAACAACCTCTACACGGTGCAGCTCGCCCTCGACCTGGAGGGCACGCTGAACGCGCGCCTCATGCGCAAGGCCGCACAGGAACTGCTGCGTCGGCACGGCAATCTGCGTGCCGCCTTCGTCCACGACGGAATGCGCCAGCCCGTGCAGGTCATCTGCGCCGACGCCGAACTCCCGTGGCGTGAGGCGGACTTGAGCGGCGCGATGATGGGGGAGCGGCTGGAGGAGACGGCGCGCCTGATGATGCGTGCCGAGCGGGGCCGCCCCTTCGACCCGGCACGGCCGCCGATGGTCCGCATGATGCTGCTGACGACGGGCGAGAACAGCTACCGGCTGGTGCTGACCACACATCACATCCTGCTCGACGGATGGTCGCTGCCGGTGATCGTGCGGGAGCTGTTCGCCCTCTACCGGCAGGCCCTCGGCGGCTCCGGCGGCAGCGACGAGGACCTTCCGGCGATCACACCGTTCCGCGACTACCTCGCCTGGCTGGAGAACGTCGACACCGGCGAGGCGGAAGCCGCCTGGCGCGACGCCCTGTCGGGTCTGGCCACCACCACGAGGCTCGCCCCCGACGAGGGCGATCTCAGGCCGCTGCCCGCACAGCATGTGGCGGTCGAACTCACCGAGGAGACCACGACGGCGCTGGTGGAGATGGCCCGCCGCCACGGGGTCACGCTCAACACCGTGCTCCAGGCGTGCTGGGGAGTGCTGCTGGGCCTGGAGACCGGCAGCGACGACGTGGTCTTCGGCTCCGTGGTCTCCGGCCGCCCGGCCGAACTCCCGGGCGTGGAGACCATGGTGGGGCTGTTCATCAACACCGTGCCGACGAGGGTGCGGACCGTTCCCGACGAGTCGATCGGCAGCCTGCTCGTGCGAGTCCAGCACGAGCAGACGCGGCTGATGCCGTACCACCACATCGGCCTCGGCGAGATCCGCGGCATCACGAACATGGGCGACATGTTCGACACCGTCATGGCGTTCGAGAACTACCCCATCGACGGCGTGCAGAGCGAACCGGCACCGGGGCTCACCCTGGCGGGCGCCAGCGGCGACGACGCACCGCACTATCCCCTCGGGCTGATCGTCTCCGCTCGCGGCGAGCGCCTGTTCCTGCGGTTCGACTACCGTCCGCATCTCCTGGAACGCGGCAGGGTGGAGGCCCTCTCCGCCCGCTTCGTGGAGCTGCTGACGACGGCGGCACACGAACCCGCGAGGAGCGTCGGCACCATCGCGTCCACGGAGGGGCCCGGGGACGGGTCGATGGACGGGACAGTCAGCGGCCCGGCGGACGGATCGATGGAAGCGAAGGCGGACGCTGCCGCTCCCCAAGCCCCCGATGACGCCGGGCAGTCGGAGACGGGCGGCATCAACGTGCTGCTGCCGCTGCGCGACTCGGGCAGCAGGCCGCCGCTTTTCTGCGTACACCCGGCAGCGGGAATCGCCTGGTCGTACGCCGGGCTGACCACGCCGCTCGGCGCCGACCAGCCCGTCTACGGGCTCCAGGCACGCGGCCTGGGCGGTACGGACGTGCTGCCCGCGACCGTGGAGGAGATGGCGGCGGACTATCTGACGCATGTGCGCGAGGTCCAGCCGTCCGGCCCCTACCACCTGCTGGGGTGGTCGTTCGGCGGGCTGGTCGCCCACGAGATGGCCGTGCAGCTTCAGCGCAGCGGGGAGAGCGTAGGTCTGCTGTCGGTGCTCGACGCCTTCCCGCCGGGCCCCGGCGGCGCGGTAGCCGGCCGGCCGGAGGAGCCGCAGCCGGCGGACACGGCAGAAGCACCGGCCGACGGCGGTGTCGGCATGGTGCTGGGGCTCGTGCTGGAGTTCTTCGGCTACGACCCTTCGGCGTGGGCCGGGGAGACGCTGACGTATCCGCGGTTCCTGGAGATCGCCCGCGACCGCACGGGGCTGCTGGCCACGTTCGACGAGTCGAGGATCGCCGCGATCTGCCGGATCTTCCTCAACAACGGCACGCTCTCCCGCGCACACCGGCCGGGCCGGTTCACCGGGAACATGCTGGTCTTCGCCGCGCGGGAGACCGATCCCCAGCTCGCCGCCGAGCTGTGGCTGCCGCATCTGGACGGCGGCAAACCCGATGTGCGCACCGTCGACCACACCCACGGCGGCATGGGACGCCCCGACGCCCTCGGTGACATCGGCAAGGTGCTGCTGGAGCATCTGCGGGGCGACGCGACCACGCCGGGAGCCACACCGTGAGCACCAGCGTGGGACGGGCCGTAGCCGGAACGGGGAGAACGAGGGCCGCATGAGCATGCTCCCGGCCGGGGGCGGCACGGACGAGGGGCGCGACACCGTGCGGGGCGAGGCGGACGGCGCGGCGCACGGCGGCGCGCACGAAAGCGCGCGAGGCGCCGCGCAACGCACCGGCGACCCGGGCGGCGTCCCTCTCACCGCCGCCCAGTCAGGCATGTGGATGGGCCAGGCACTCACCCCCGGCTCGGCCCGCTACCACGTCGGAATCGCCGTCGAGGTCCAAGGGACGCTCGACCCGGCCACCTTCGAATCGGCGTTCCGGCAGGTCGTGTCCGAAGCGGAAGGGCTGCGGGCGCGTTTCGCGGTCGACGCCGACGGCCGACCCCGCCTGCACCCAGGGCCGTCGGCCGACTGGGGCGTGCCGTTCGTCGACCTCGGCGGCGAGGCGAGCCCACGGCGCGCCGCGATGGCATGGATGCGCGCCGATCTGGCACGGCCCTTCGACCTGGCCGATGGGCCCCTCTTCCGCGGGGCGTTGCTGCGGCTGTCGGACACGGCCGCCTGCTGGTACCTGGGAGCACACCACCTCGTGCTGGACGGCTTCAGCTCCTCGCTCTTCGCTCGCCGCCTCAGCCGCGTCTACGGCGCGCTGGAACAGCGACAGCCCGCACCGGCAGGGGAGTTCGGGCCGCTTCGAACACTGCTGGAGGAGGAGGCCGCCTACCGCGACTCGCCCGCCCGCCTCGCCGACCGGGGCTTCTGGCTGGGACGTACGGCCGATCTGCCCGAACCGGGCGACCTCACCTGGGGTACGGGCACCGGCGGCACCCGCGCACCCGGCGGACTCGCGGTCCGCCGCAGTGCGATGCTTCCCGCCGCCGACTGGCGCCGAGTACGGGAAGCGGCAGGCCGGCTGGGCGTTCGCTGGCCTGTGCTGGTGACCGCCGCCGCAGCGCTGCTGACCCATGTACGGACCCGTGCGGGCGAAGGCACGGATGACGGAAGGGGCGACGGGAGGCGCGGCGCCGACGAGGTCGTGCTCGGCCTGCCCGTCACCGCCCGCGTGGGGGAGGCCGCCCGCACCGTGCCCGGAATGGCCTCCAACGTGGTGCCGCTGAGGGTGCCCGTGCACGCGTGGCGCCCCCTTGCCGACCTCGTACGGGCCGTGGGCGCGGAGATGACCGCGGCCCTCGCCCATCAGCGTTACCGCTACGAGGACTTGCGCCGAGACCTCGGCCTGACCGGCGGCGGCACGGCCGGCGGCGGCCCCGCCGGGAGGCTGTATGCGTCGGCGGTGAACGTGCTGCCCTTCGACTACGGGCGGCACTTCGCGGGGCGTCCGATGATGATGCGCAACGTCGCGATCGGCCCCGTCGAGGACCTGTCGATCACAGTCCACCGCGACATCCAGCCCGGCGGGCGCAGCGGACAGGGCGCGGACAGCGTGGGGCTGCGTGTCGAACTCGACGCCGATCCGGGCCGGTTCGCCGCCGCCGAGGCAGCGGCCGAGGCCCGGCGGTTCCTACTGCTGCTGCGCAGGCTCGCCGACGATCCCGGTCTGCCCGCCGGGCGGCTCGATCCGCTGACGGCAGGGGAGCGGCGCCTGTTCGTACCAGGGGCGCCCCGACCGGCGCGCCCCACCCGGGCGTTGAGACCGGTGTCGGCGACCGTTCGGCCGGGAGACGAGGGGCGCCGACCCGCCTCGACCCTGGCCGACCTGGTGGATCGCTGGACCGCACGCACCCCGGGGGCGGTGGCGGTCACCGCGGGGGAGACCGCACTCACCTACAAGGAACTCGACGCTCGCGCCAACCGCCTCGCCCGTCTGCTGATCCGGCGCGGCGCGGCCCCCGAACGCCTCGTCGCCGTCGCGCTGCCGCGCTCCGCGGACCTGGTGACCGCGATCCTCGCCGTCGCGAAGTCGGGAGCGGCCTGTCTGCCCGTCGATCCGCGCTGGCCCGAGGAACGCATCCGTACGATCCTCGCCGACGCACGGCCCGTACTGACGCTCACGCCCGGTGAACTCGCGGAAGCGGAAGGCGAGCCGGGCGACCCTGGCCTCGGCGCGCCCGTGACCGACGAGGACCGTCACGCCCCGCTGACGCCCTCGAACGCCGCCTACGTCATCTACACCTCCGGCTCCACGGGCCGCCCCAAGGGCGTCGTCGTCCCGCACCGCAATGCCGTGGCGCTCCTCGAAGAGGCCGCGGCGCCCTTCGGCTTCGGCCCGGACGACGTGTGGACGATGTTCCACTCCTGCGCGTTCGACTTCTCCGTATGGGAGTTGTGGGGTGCGCTCGCACACGGCGGCCGGCTGGTCGTCGTCGGCCACGACGTGAGCCGCTCACCCCGTGCCCTCCTGGAACTCATCGCCGACGAGCGCGTCACCGTGCTCAACCAGACGCCGTCCGCCTTCCTCACCCTCGACCGCGCCGACGCCGAGGAGCCACGCTCACGCCGCCCGACGTCGCTGCGCCTCGTGATCTTCGGAGGGGAGGCCCTGCACCCGGAACGGCTGCGACCGTGGTGCGAGCGGCACGGGGCGGACGCGCCCGCCATGGTCAACATGTACGGCATCACCGAGACCACGGTGCACGCCACCAGGCTCGAACTGCACGACGGCCACCGCGCCGAGAGCGGCAGCCCCATCGGAAGGCCCATAGCGGGCACCCGGCTGTATGTGCTGGACGAGCGGCTGCGCCCCGTACCGCCCGGCACCACCGGCGAGTTGTACGTGGCGGGGGCCGGCGTCGCACGCGGCTATCTCATGCTGCCCGGCCTGACCGCTTCGCGTTTCGTCGCCGACCCGTTCGGGCCGCCCGGGTCGCGGCTGTACCGTTCCGGAGACCTCGCACGCTGGCGCGCCGACGGCGGGCTGGAGTACGCGGGCAGGGCCGACGACCAGATCAAGGTGCGCGGTTTCCGCATCGAACCCGGCGAGATCCAGGCCGCGTTGGCCGACGCCCCCGGCGTCGCGCACTCGGCCGTCATAGCCGCCGGTACCGAGCGCGATGCGTCCGGCGACGACGAGGCCCGGCTGGTGGCGTATGTCGTCCCGGACGGCACTCGCCGTGACACGGGCCGCTTCGAGGACGCGCTGCGCGGACATCTCAGCGCCCGGCTGCCCGCGCATCTCGTACCGTCCGTGTTCGTACCGGTGGACAGGCTGCCGCTGACGGCCAACGGCAAGCTCGACAGATCCGCGCTCCCGGAGCCGGTGGCGCGCAGCAAGCCGCCGACCCCCGCCGGACAGCGGACCATGAGCACGCTGGAGCGCCGACTCGCCACGCTCTACGGCGAGTTGCTGGGCGTAGCCGATGTCGGCCCCGAGGACGGCTTCTTCGACCTGGGCGGGGACAGCCTGCGCGCGACCCGCCTCGTCGGCAGGGTACGCGGCGAACTCAACGCCGGGATCGACGTCCGGGACGTCTTCGAACGTCCCACCGTGGCGGGTCTCGCCGCCGTGCTCACCACACGTCCGCCGGTCCGCCGCCCGTCCCTGGCGGGCACGGAAGGAGGGCGGCCGGAGAGCGTCCCGCTGTCGCACGCCCAGCGGCGGCTGTGGTTCCAGCAGTCGCTCACCGGGCCCGACGCCGCCTACAACGTGCCGCTGGTGCTGCGGATGAGCGGCGACCTGGACGAGGACGCCCTGCGCTCGGCCGTTCTCGACGTGACGCGTCGCCACGAACCGCTGCGAACCGTCGTACGCACCACCGCCGAGGGCCCCGAGCAGAAGGTGCTGCCGCCCGGGGAGGCCCCCGTATGGCTGCCGGAGGTGGAGACCGAAGCGGAGCTGCTCGACGGGGAGTTGTCCGCCGCCGCCCGGCACGCCTTCCGTCTGGAGAGCGAACCGCCGCTGCGGGCAAGGCTGTTCACCACCGGCCCGGACCAGCATGCGCTGATGCTGCTGCTCCACCACATCGCATGCGACGCGGCGTCGCTCGCACCGCTGCTCGACGACCTCGGCACCGCCTACGCCGCGCGCCGCGCGGGACATGCGCCCAAGTGGGAGCCGCTGCCCGCCCGTTACGCCGACTACGCGCTGTGGCAGCGCACGCTGCTCGGCCAGGACCGGGCCGGTACCGGCGACGCTGACGGCACGAGCGAGGCCGCCTCCGCGAGCGAGGCCGACGGCCCCACCGAGGCCACCCCCACGGGCGGCCCCGGCGACGACGGCCTGGCGCACTGGACCCGCGCGCTGGCGGACCTGCCCCGGCGGATCGCCCTGCCCGCCGACCGGACGCCCGCACCGGAGGAGACCGGAAGCGACGGCGACAGCGTCCCCCTGCGGATACCGGCCCAAGTCCACGCGAAGCTCGCGGAGTTGGCGGCCTCCGAACACGCCAGCCTGTTCATGGTGGTGCACGCCGCGCTGTCCGCCCTGCTGACCCGGCTGGGCGCGGGCACCGACATCCCCGTGGGCACCGCCGTCGAAGGCCGCCCCGAGACGAGCCTGGACCGACTCGTCGGCTTCTTCGTCAACACCGTCGTACTGCGCACCGACACCTCCCAGGCCCCCACGTTCCGGGAGCTGCTGAGGCGGGTACGGGAATCCGACCTCACCGCCTTCGCCCACCAGGACGTCCCCTTCGACCTGGTCGTCGAAGCCCTCAACCCCGACCGCAGCGCACCCGGACAGCCCCTGTTCCAGGTCATGCTGACCCTCACCGGGCCGCCACCCGAGCACATCGCCCTCCCCGGGCTGTCGGCCACGGTCGGCACCGTGAGCACCGGCGCGGCCAAGTTCGACCTGTGCGTCAGCCTGTACGAGCACCGGGACCCGGACGGGCACTGCGCGGGCCTCGACGGTCGACTGGAGTACCGCAGCGACCTCTTCCGCCGTGCCACCGCCGAAGCGCTGGCCGGGCGGCTGGAGTCGGTGCTGGAGCAGGTGTCCGCCGCACCCGGGACGAACCTGCACCGCCTGAGCGTCCTGACGGAAGAGGAGCGGCACCGGCTGCTGACCGAGTGGGGCACTGGCGAGGCCCTGCCCGTGGCGGCGGCCCGGCGCACCGTTCCACAGCGCTTCGCCGAACAGGCACGCGCGACACCGCAAGCGGTGGCCGTACGCGCACCCGGACCGCGTTCGGGCGCGGCATCCGAACCGGCCCTCACATACGCCGAGTTGGACGACCGTTCGGAACGGCTGGCCCGTCGTCTCGCCGGCTGCGGGGTACGCGCCGAGACGCCCGTCGCGGTGCTGATGGACCGGTCCGCGGACCTCGTGGTGGCGCTGCTCGCGATCCTCAAAGCCGGAGGGGCGTACGTACCGCTCGACGCACGTGCGCCACGCGCCCGCCGGCAGCACATGATCGCCGAGTCCGGCGCACGGGTGCTGATCGTCGACGACGAGCGCGCTGCCGCCGCAGCCGACGGCGACCGGCCCGACGGCCTCCGTATCGTCCAGGCGGCCGGATGCGCGGACCCGCACGGCGACGACGCGACCTCGCCCGCCCCGGACCCGTCGCCGAATGCCGCCCCTCCACGCGGCCCGGTCCATCCGGCGGCCCTCGCCTACGTCATGTACACCTCCGGGTCCACGGGAGCGCCCAAGGGCGTCGCCGTCACCCACGCCGACATCGTCGCACTCGCCGAAGCGCTGGGCCCCCGCGGAGACCGGCGTCAAGTGCCCGCGCCCAGGCGGATGTTGCTGCACTCTCCGCACTCCTTCGACGCCTCCACCTTCGAGATCTGGGGTCCGCTGCTGACGGGCGGTGAGGTGGTCGTGGCGCCGCCCGGCGAAGTGGACGTCGCCGCGCTGGAGTGGCTCGTCACCGGCGGGCGAGTGAACACCCTGTGGCTGACCGCGGGCCTCTTCCAGCTCATGGCCGAGGAGAACCCGGCAGCCCTGCGCACACTGGAGGAGGTCTGGACGGGCGGCGACGTGGTCTCACCGCGCGCCGTGCGTGCGGTGCGGGCACACTGCCCGGACACCCGCGTCATCAACGGCTACGGGCCGACGGAGACCACGACCTTCGCCACGGCGCACGCCCTGGAGCCCGGCTCCTCCGGAAGCGCCGGCGCCGGCTTCGGCGAGGGCGGCATACCCGTGGGACGTCCGCTCGACGGCATGCGCGCATATGTGCTCGACGAGTCGCTTCAGCCCGTACCGGCAGGCGTGACAGGGGAGTTGTACGTCGCCGGAACGGGAGTGGCACGCGGCTATCTGGGCCGTCCCGGACCCACCGCGGAACGCTTCGTGGCCGACCCGTTCGGCGCCCCTGGTACGCGCATGTACCGCACCGGCGACCTCGTGCGCTGGCTGCCCGGCGGAGCGCTGGCGTTCGTCGGCCGCACGGACGGCCAGATCAAGCTGCGAGGTTTCCGCATCGAGACGGAAGAGGTCGCCGCCGCACTCGCCGGGCACGGAGGCGCGGGCCAGGCCGCCGTCGTCGCCCGCGAGGACGAGACGGGGGAGCGGCGGCTGGTCGCCTACCTCGTGCCCGCGGAGGGCGTCGCGGCCGACGACGTCGACTGGACGTCCATACGGGAGCACGCCGCGCGGTCACTGCCCGAGTACATGCTCCCGTCCGCCCATGTGGTCCTGGAACGCCTGCCGTTGACCCGCAACGGCAAACTCGACCGCGCCGCGCTGCCCGCTCCACGGCGCATCGCACCGAAGGGCGCCGGTGCCGCGCCGGGCAGCGAGCGCGAGCGGGTGCTCTGCGGCATCGTCGCCGAACTGCTGCGCCTGCCCTCGGCGGGTGTCACGGACGGCTTCTTCGACCTCGGCGGCGACAGCATCACCGCGATCCAGCTCGTCAGCCGGGCACGCGCCGCGGGCCTGCGCTTCAGCGTGCGCGATGTCTTCAAGCACCCCACGGTCGCCGAACTCGCCGCCGTGGCCGAGGAGTTCACGGGCAAGGCCGATGCGAGGCGAGCGGAGGCCCATGGAACGAAGGGGAATCGACCGGAGACGGACAAAGCCGGTGCGAAGGCCCGTCGACGGGCCCTGACGGCGCACCCCGAAGCGGGCGGGGAGGCGGACGCGGCCCTCTTCGACGAGGACGCGTGCGGCCCGGTGCCGCTCACACCCGTCATGCACTGGTGGCGCGAACACGGCGGCGAAGTCGCGGAGTTCAGCCAGCACATGACGCTGCGCGCACCCCTCGGGCTGACACGGGACCGGCTCGTCGCCGCCGTAAGTGCCCTGCTGGACCACCACCATGCGCTGCGGATGCGCTTCACGGCGCCCACGGGAACAGACGAGCACACCGGACCGTGGACGCTGCACATACCGCCGCCCGGCACGGTGCCCGCCGAGGAGTGCGTCCACCGGCTCGACGCGACCGACACCGGCGGAACGGGCGAGCAGCAGGACGTCCGGCCGTCCGGCGCACACGCCGAGTTCACGTCCCGGGCGATACGCCTGGCGCGGCAACGGCTCGACCCCCGGGACGGGCGGATGCTTCAGGCCGTCTTCGTGGACCGGGGCCCGGACCGTCATGGCCGAGTGGTGCTCGTCGTACACCACTTCGCCGTCGACGGTGTCTCCTGGCGCATCCTGCTGCCCGACCTCGCCGCCGCCTACGACGCGGTCGCCGAGGGCCGCAGACCCGAACTGCCGCCTGCCGCGACGTCGTTCAGAAGCTGGGCGCGGCTCCTCGCCGACCAGGGCGACCGCGGCGTACGCGAAGACGAGGAGTCACTGTGGTCCTCCGCGCTTCCGCGCCCCGGCGAGGACGCCGAATCCGCCCTGGCGGGCCCCCGCACGGACAAGCCCGCCCCAGGGCCCGGCGTACGACGGCTCAGGGTCGCCATGCCGCCGGGCCGCACGCATGCGCTGCTGACGCAGGTGGGGGCGGCCTTCCACTGCGGCATCGAGCCGGTGCTCCTCACCGGCTTCGCCCTCGCGGTGGAGGAGTGGCGCCGCCGACGCGGCCTGCCCTCCGGTGACGTCGTACTCGACCTGGAGTCGCACGGCCGCCCCGACGGCGACCGGGAACCGGCTGACGCCCTCCGTGGCGACCGTAGCGGGGAGATCCACGAGGAGTTCGAACTCTCCCGCACCGTCGGCTGGTTCACCAGCGTCCACCCGGTGCGGCTGCCCGCCACCGGCTGCGGCTGGAGCGACGTATGGAAGGCGACACCGGCACTGGGGCGGGCCCTGAAGCAGGTGAAGGAGCGGCTGCGGGCCGTCCCCGACCGCGGTGTCGGCTACGGGGTGCTGCGCTACCTCGACCCCCGTACCGGCCCCGGACTCGCCGCACTGGGCAGCCCGCGCTTCGGCTTCAACTACCTCGGGCGCCTCCCCGCCGCGGGCGACAGCGACTGGTCCGTCACCCCGGACGGCGAAGGCCTCGTCGACCCGGCTGACCCCGCCGTAGGGGCCGAAGCCCCGCCCGGCGCCGCGGGGCACCTCCCCGGCGGACACCTCATCGACGTCAACTCCCTTACGGCGGACGGCCCCGACGGCCCCGAGCTGAGCGCCGAATGGTCATGGACGGAGGGCCTGTTCCGCACCGCGGAGATACGGGAGCTGGCCGACCTGTGGTTCAGCGCCCTCTACGCGCTGATCGCCCACGCCGCCACACCCGGCGCGGGCGGACGCAGCCCCTCCGACCTGCCGCTGGCCGGGCTGGAGCAGGAAGAGATCGAAGCGCTGGAGCGCCGCTGGCCCCGGCTGACGGACGCGCTGCCGCTGACGCCACTCCAACAAGGCCTGGTCTTCCACTCGTTGTTCTCACCCGACAGCCCCGACGTGTATCAGGCACAGATCGTGCTGCGGCTGAGGGACGAACCCGACGCGGACGCGCTGCGCGGCGCCGCACGCTCGCTGCTGAAGCGCCACCCGAACCTCGGCGCCGCCTTCGTACACCAGGACCTGCGCACCCCCGTGCAGATCCTCACGGAGGGCACCGAACCGCCTTGGCACGAGGCCGACTTGAGCCGTGTGGCGGCCGGGCGCCGCGAGAGGGTGTTCAGGCGTCTCCTCCACGCGGATCTACGACGGCGCTTCGACCTCGACCGGCCGCCGCTGATGCGCCTCAGCCTGTTCCGCTGCGGCGACGACGATCACCGGCTGGTGCTCACCAACCACCATCTGCTGCTCGACGGCTGGTCGATGCCGCTGCTCGTACGTGAACTGTTCGCCCTGTACGCCGTGCACACCGGGAGCGGCGACGCGTCGGCGCTGCCCGCCGTCACCCCGTACCGGGAACATCTCGCCGTGCTGGCCCGCCTCGACCAGGACGCCGCTCTCGAGGCATGGCGGGACCATCTCGCGGGAGTCGGCGCCGCGACCAGGCTGAGCAGCGGAGAGATCAACGCCGGGGCCGTACCGCCGCAGCCGCTGCACGTCGTGCTGCCCGACAGGCTCACCGCCGCCTTGCGCCGGGTCGCCTCCCGCGCCGGACTGACGCTGGGCAATGTGCTGCTCGCCGCATGGGCGCTGCTCCTCGCCCGTTCCTGCGGAACGGGCGACGTCGTCTTCGGTACGACCGTCTCGGGGCGAAGGCCCGAGGTCGCGGGCATGGAGTCGATGATCGGCCTGTTCATCAACACCGTCCCGGTACGGGTCACCGTCGACCCCGAGGAGAAGGTCCTGGAACTGCTGGCCCGCTTCCAGCGGGAACAGGCACGCATGCTGCCCCACCACCATGTGGGGCTGGGCGACATCCAACGCGTCACCGGACGGCGGGAGTTGTTCGACACCCATGTGGTCTTCGAGAACTATCCGCTGGACAGCACCGGCCTTCATCAGCCCGTGCCCGGCCTGCGAGTAGAGGGCATCGAGGGCCGTGACGCCGCCCACTATCCGCTGACGCTCGTGGCGTTCGCGGGCGAGGGAGGCTTCGCGCTGCGCTTCGACTACCGTCCCGACGTGCTGGACCGAGAACGCGCCGAGGCCATCGCCGCACAACTCCAGGACATTCTCGGAGACTTGGCGTCCCGCACGGACACGTCCGTGGCCGACGTCCTCTCCTCCTGAACCCACGCGCACGGCATACACGCGAGACGTACGTGAGTACGGAGCGCGGGGCCCGTACCGGCACCTTCACCGTGCCGCGTAGCGGACCCCGCGGAGCGTCACGCCGGATTCCTGACTCCCCTTACGTCACTCCAGGACGTCGGGACAGACCGGGGAGATCTTCTGGGTGTCCTGGATCTCCGCCCGCAGCGCCTTGCTGCCGACGAGGGCGGCCTCGACATCGGGATGGACGTCGGGGCCGAGGCCGGCGCCCTCGCTCTGCGCGGTGCCCACCGACTGCTCCCGCTCGTCCGCACGTTGGCGCAGCGCGGACTCAACCTCGGAGTCGGTCGCCTTCTCCGCGGCGGCCCGCAGCCCGCTGCTCACCCGGCGGTGCTCGTCGACGAGATCCTGCGTCGTCCGCAGCCCGGAAGGCTCCGGCGCCGCGGAGAGCGTCTGCTTCGCCTCGGCGCACCCGGCGGGATCGGCCGCGGCGGTCACGGCCACGGCCGTCGCCGCGCCCACGGCCACGGTCACCGCCCCGGCCGTGATCGCGACCTTCGTGGTGGTGAACTTCGCGATGTAACCGGCCACACTCCCCAGCTTCGCCGTGGGCACCGCGGGCGCGGACAGCAGCGCCAGCGCCGCGACGACCGCGGCCCTGTCCCCGTCCAGGAGGCGGCGGGTCTGCTCCTCGGTCCTGACGTAGTGGTCCAGGTCCTTCTTCAGCCCGCCGCGGCCCGCGGCCATCCGCCCCAGCACATAGAGCTGAAGCGCCACTTGGCCCCGCCCGGCGGCCAGCGCCGTGGGAGCCGCGGCCTTCACGAACCGTGCCGTCAGCGCCCACTTGTGCGCGTCCCTCAGGCCACGCGCCACGGCCAGCAGCAGGTACGGCTCCGGCGCCGGTGGCTTCGGCTCGGCGGTCAGTGCCGCCGTCAGGCCCTCGGCCGCCGTGGCCGCGGACGCCGTCGGCCAGCCCTGGCTGCGTACCGCTGCCGCGGCCTCCTCGGTGATCTGGTACATGCCGAAGCGGTACGTCACCAGGCGCCGGTCGCGCAGCTCCGAACCGGCGTCCGCGGCCCGCGGATCGCCGGTGACCGGCGCGAGCCAGGCGTCGGCCAGCGGCGCCCCGAACGTCGCGAGCGCCACCAGCACACGCCGCGCCGGTTCGCTCAGCGCCACGGCAAGCGCCTCCGCCTGATGCCGTGGGCTCAGCCGCTCCGGGTCGACCGGTGGCGGCTGGTCATGGGGCCCCCTCGCGGGCATGGCCCGCCATGCGTCGGAACCCTTGATGAACGACGCGTACTGCAGCAGCAGCCTCGGCCTGCCCTCGGACATCTCGTAGACGTGGTCGAACTGGAGGTTCCGCAGGCCCTCCGGGCCCAGGTCGAGACCGAGTTCGGCGCTGAGCAGCTCGATCGCCGCGTCCCGGGGGAGAGGCTGCACATGGTGGGCGGCCTCGCCGTCCGGCAGCGTCGGATACGGCGAGGTGAGCAGGAAGGTGCAGCCGGGGAACGTCTCCAGCAGCCTCGCCACGTCCTCCTGCTCCAGCGCGCAGTCGAGGACGGTGATGTGCACCCCGGAGACGTCGCCGACCGCGGCGCGCAGCACGGTCTCGTCGACGTCGCGCAGGAACGCCTTGCCGAAGAACGCCTCCGCGAGCCTCCCGTACAGCACATCGAGGGTCTCCTGCTCCCCGGCGCGCGGGGCCAGGACATGGCCACGGGCCCGCCGCTCGGCCAGCCTGCGGTGCACCGCCTCGGCGACGGCGCGCTTGCCGACGTGCGCGCTGCCGTAGAGCTGGACGCTCCTCCCCTCGGCGAGCTGACCGCACACGTCCTCCACGAGCCCGTCGCGGCCGAACAGCTCCGCACGGGCGGGCGCCGCCAGCAACGGCGCGCTCCGGACGGGCAGTTCACGCAGGCTGCCGGTCTCGACGAAGCGGCCGTCGACGTAGCAGACGTTGAAGGCGAAGTCGCCCGTGCTGACGATGCCCTTGTTGTCGCCGTGAACGGTGACCGACCGGTCGCCGCCCTCGCCCTCCGAGAGGTGCGGCTTCTGAGCAGGTACGGCAGGTACGGCAGGCGCGGAGGCGGGCACCGGCGGCGCGGCAGAGCCCGCGAGGCCGGCGCCGTCCGCGGCGGACTGCGGACCGCCCCGCGCGTCCGGCGAAGGCCCGTCGAAGGGGCCGCCGCCGCTCACCGGCGCATGACGTTCGTCGCGCCGTCCCCGGTGGAGACGATCCCGGTCACGTCACCCGCCACGGCCACGCCGCGCGCACCGTCGGCACGCACGGCTGGCCGCTCCGGAAGCATCGCCGCCCACTCCGCGGCGAGCGACTCGTCGGCCAGCAGGGCACGGCGGATCTGGAAACGCAGCGCTGCCAGCGCGTCCGGGTCGCCCTCCGCCGCAGCCAGGTCCTCCACCGCCGCCTCGATCGGCGCGCGGTCCGGTGTGCGGCGCAGCACCCGGTCCAGCAGCCGCTGCCCCAGCCGTACGGTCGCCTGCGCGGCCTCTGTCTCGGCCTGCTGCACGACGGCGACGCCGTAGGCGCCCACGGCCGCACCGACCGCGGGCATGGCATGACTCAGTAAGGGTTCGATGTCCAGCACGTGATCCCCCGTGATCGTCTCGGTACGGCGCGAGCCGGTCTCTGCCTCGGGTGCGCCGTCAGCCTCCCAAGTACAGCCGCTCGCCCGCGACTCGGCAACCCCACGACCGGGCGGCCCGCACAAGGGACGGTCCCTCGGCGGCCGTCGAGGGGACCACAGGCGCAAGTGCCGCACCGCGGACGCCGGTTGAGCGATCGTGAACGCCCGTCTGGGCACGGCCTCACCGGCTTCTCTTCCGAACCGATGAGACCTGAGCCCCTCCTTCGCCCCGGGGCGTACGAGGGGCCTTGGTGGCGACTCCCCGTTGAGGCGGGATTCACACCCGGCACTTCGGGTTCGCCCGGCGTTCATCCGTGACCTCCGGTCCGCGGGTCGACTCCGAACTCGCCGCCCGCTCCTGCTCACCGCCCTTGTGCGCCCTGTTACGGGAACGGGGGCGCGGGTACTCGCCCGCTTCCGTCACGCACGTCACAGGAGGAACCCCGGATGTCCGGAGCCGGTTCGGAGCACCCGACCCGCCAGCAGCCCCAGCCGCCGTTCCCCGCCCAGGACGACGAACACCCCGGCTACACCCACCGGATGAGCCCACGCCCCGACCACGGCGAGGACACATACAAGGGAAGCGGCCGTCTCACCGACCGGAAGACCGTCATCACCGGCGGGGACTCCGGCATCGGCCGGGCGGTCTCCCTCGCCTTCGCACGCGAGGGCGCCGACGTGCTCCTGACGTACCTCCCGGAGGAGGAGGACGAGGCGCGGGAGACCGTACGCCTCGTCGAGGACGCCGGACGGCACGCGGTGGCCCTGCCGGGCGACGTCAGGGAGGAAGCGCAGTGCCGGCGCATCGTCGGCAAGGCCGTCGAGGAGTTCGGGCGGATCGATGTGCTCATCAACAACGCCGCGTTCCAGATGTCGCAGCCCGACGGCATCGAGGCTGTCTCCACCGAGCAGTTCGACCGGGTCGTGCACACCAACCTGTACGGCATGTTCTGGCTGTGCAAGTTCGCGCTGCCGCACATCCCCGAGGGCGGCAGCATCATCAACACCACGTCCGTGCAGGCCTACAAGCCCAGTCCTCATCTGCTGGACTACGCGATGACCAAGGGAGCGATCGTCACGTTCACGCAGGGGCTCGCGGGGATGCTCGTCGAGCGGGGCATCCGCGTCAACGCGGTCGCTCCGGGGCCCGTCTGGACGCCGCTCATCCCCTCGACGCTGCCCGACACCACCCAGTTCGGAGCGCAGAGCCCCTTGGGGCGTGCGGGCCAGCCCGCCGAGATGGCGCCCGCGTACGTCTTCCTCGCGTCGCAGGAGTCCAGCTACATCACGGCCGAGATCGTCAACGCCACCGGCGGTACGCCACTGCCGTGAAGGGCGTGGCCGGTCAGCCGGCGCCGGAGGCCCGCCCCGCCGACGCCGGTACGGCGTTCACCTTCGCTCCGGGGCCCACCACGACCCGCGAACCACGCGGGCAGCGCACCAGCCGGGAGCGGAAGCCCCGCTTCTCCGCCTCGTCGAGAAACGCAGCGAGCGGCGACTTCATGACGGTGTAGTCGTCGTAGTGCACGGGCAGCACCAGCGCCGGGTCGAGCATGTCGACGAGGTCGCCTCCCTGCCGCCCGTCCATGGTGACGACGAACCCGCCCGGCAGCTTCGTACCCCCGAGGTGGAGCACGGCGAGATGGATGTCGGGGAAGCGCTCGGCCACCTCGCGCAGCCCGTCGAAGGGAAGCGTGTCCCCGCTGAGGTAGATCCGCAGGGCCGTCCCTCCCGAGGCGGGGCCGAACTCGACGACGCTGCCCATCACCGGCGGCAGCAGGCGCCGCAGCGCCTTGGGCCCGGCGTGGATTGCGGGCACGGAGGTCACACGTACGGCGGTGCCGTCCTTCAGCAGGTCGTGGCTCTGCCAGGAGGCGAGGCCCGTCGCACGGTGGAAGCCGTAGAGGCCCTGGAGGCGCCGGGAGGCGTGGGGTGTGGTGACGACGGGGACCCCGCGGTCGAGGGAGCGCTGGGCGATCCGGTCCCAGTGGTCGCCGTGCAGATGTGACAGCACCACGGCGTCCGGTGCCCTCGGCAGGCCGCCGGGAGGCGGCAGCGGGTCGGTCAGGCGCCGCGAGAGCAGGCCGTAGCCGAGGTGGGCGAACTGCCCGCGGTGAAGGTAGTTGGGGTCGGTGAGCAGCGTGAAGGGTCCGTAGCGCAGCAGCAGGGTGGCGTTCCCCACGAAGTGGATCTCGGCGGCGCCGTCCGGTACCGGAACTGTCATCAGCGCTCCTTCGCCTGGGCTCCCGGGCGGGCCTGCCTGCCTGCCGCAGGTCCCCTCGGATGCGGCTCGTGGAGACGTGCGGGTACCACGGCGGGCCGAAGCTATGGCGTGCGGGCACGCACTGCCCGTCGGCTCGCGCCGCCCGCAGGCCCTGCCCTCAGTCCCCGCGCCTCACGGGCAGCGACTGCTCGGCCCAGATGACCTTGCCGTCCTTGGTGTAGCGGGTGCCCCAGCGGTCGGCGAACTGGGCGACGAGGAAGAGTCCACGTCCGCCCTCGTCCATGGTCGCCGCGTAGCGAAGGTGCGGTGAGGTGCTGCTGTGGTCCGCGACCTCGCAGATGAGGGTGCGGTCGCGCAGCAGCCGCACCCTGATGGGCCCGGTGGCGTGGCGGATGGCGTTGGTGATCAGCTCGCTGAGGATCAGCTCCGTGACGAACGCCTGTTCCTCCAGGCCCCATTCGGTGAGGCTGCGGGTCACGGCCGTACGTACTCCCGCGACGGCCGACGGATCGGAGACCACGTCCCACTCGGCGACCTGATCCGGCGCGAGCACCCGGGTACGGGCGACGAGCAGCGCGATGTCGTCGCTGGGGCGGGCCGGAAGCAGCGCGTCGAGCACGGCGTCGCAGCTCTCCTCCGGCGACTGGCCCGCGTGCGCCAGGGTCTCGCGCAGCAGCCGCAGCCCGGTGTCGATGTCCTGGCCCCGGCGCTCGACGAGGCCGTCGGTGTAGAGGACGAGGCGGCTGCCCTCCTCCAGGCCCAACTCGACCGATTCGAAGGGCAGTCCGCCGATGCCCAGCGGCAGTCCGGACGGCATCGCCGGGAACTCCACCGTGCCGTCGGGACGCGCCAGCGCGGGCGTCGGGTGACCCGCTCTCGCCATCACACAGGTACGCAGGACAGGGTCGTAGACGGCGTAGAGGCACGTGGCTCCCGTGATCGTCGCCTCGTCGCCCGCGGCGAGGGCGTCCAGATCGATGCGAGCCACCAACTCGTCGAGGTGGCCGAGGAGTTCGTCGGGCGGCAGGTCGAGGGCGGAGAAGTTGTGCACGGCGGTGCGCAGCCGTCCCATGGTGGCCGCGGCATGCAGCCCGTGCCCCACGACGTCGCCCATGACCAGCGCCACCCTGGCGCCGGGCAGCGGGATGACGTCGAACCAGTCGCCGCCGACACCGGCCTCCGCGGGCAGATAGCGGGAGGCGACCTCGACGGCGCTCTGCTCGGGCAGGGCACGCGGCAGCAGGCTGCGCTGAAGGGCGACGGCCATGCCGTGTTCACGGGTGTATCGGCGCGCGTTGTCGATGGAGACGGCGGCGCGTGCGGCCAGTTCCGTCGCGAGGGACAGATCGTCGTCCTCGAACGGCTCCGGCTTCTCCATGCGCCAGATGCTCACGACGCCCAGCAGTACGCCACGGGCACGCAGCGGTGCGGCCACGAGCGAGTGGATGCCGTAGTCCATGACCCGCGCGGCCCGCTCCGGGGCCACCGCCTGCCAGCCCGGCGAGTCGCTCAGCCGGGGTTCCAGCACGGCCCGGCCGCTTTCGAAGCTGCGGGCCTGCGGCGACTCGGGGATGAAGGTGATCAGCTCACCGACGGGGAAGAGCGGCGGATCGTCGTGGATTCCGCTGAAGGCGACGCGCCGCATCATCGCGAGGCCGCCGCCGTACGGGGCCGGCTCGTCGCCGTGCAGCACCGGCTCCGCCAGGTCGACGGTGACGAAGTCGGCGAAGCGGGGGACGGCGACCTGCGCCAACTCCTCGGCGGTACGCGTCACATCGAGGGTCGTGCCGATGCCGCCGCTGGCCTCGTACAGCAGCGTCAGACGCCTGCGGATCATCTCGACCCGGCTGGAGAGGAGCCGCAGTTCCGTGGTGTCCCGGAACGTGGCCACCGTGCCGGGCGGCCCTCCGTCGCGGTCCGTGGGACGGCTGTTGACCGCCAGCAGCCGTTCCCCGGAGCGCATCACCTCGTCGGTGGCGACACGTCCCGGGTACAGCAGTCTGCCCAGCGGGGTCTCCAGGCCGAGTTCGGTGACATGGCTGCCCTGGGCGTCGGGCGGCAGGTCCAGCAGCCGGGAGGCCTCGTCGTTGGCGAGCAGCAGCCGCCCCTCGCCGTCGACGATCACCACGCCCTCGTGCACCGCATGCAGCACCGCGTCGTGGTGCTCGTACATGCGCGTCATCTCCAGCGTGCCCAGGCCGTGGGTCTGGCGGCGCAGGCGGCGGCTGACCAGGGCGGTGCCGCCGGTGGCGAGTGCGAGCGCCACGGCGGCGGCGCCCACCAGCAGCGGGAGCTGCCGGTCGACGACTCCGCTCACCTTCGTGATCTTGATTCCGGAGGAGACCAGGCCCACGACCTTGCCGTCGGAGTCCTTCACCGGGACGACGACCTGGACGATCTTGCCGATGGTGCCCTGGATGGTCTCCGTATGGACGTGACCGCGCAGGGACGGTGCGATGGTGCCGACGAACTTCTTGCCGATCCGGTTCCTGATGGGGTGGGTGAAGCGGATGCCCTCGGTGTTCGTCACGACGACGAAGTCGACCCCCGACCGCTTGCGTGCCGCCTCCGCCGGGCCCAGCAGCCGCGCCGTCGGGTCGGGGGAGCGCAGCCCGCTGAGCGTGCCCGGCGAGTTGGCGAACGTCTCGGCCACGGCGAGCGAACGGTCCCGTGCGGCGGTGGCGCTGTCGCTGCGGGCCTGTAGCACCAGCGCCACCACGGCGGCCAGCACCAGCAGCAGCACGACGACGATCTGAAGGGCGAACACCTGCCGGGCGACGCTCGCCTCGCTCAGCAGCGACCACAGACGCCGCCCTCGTGAGCCGTGCGGCGCCCCGTGTGCTTCCCCGCTCCCCGGCCCGCCCGCTGCGCGCCCGTCCGGCCGCCCCTCGGCCCGCCGGGAGGCGGACAGGGCGCGGAGACGCCTCAGCGGCCCGGCCATGCCCATGCCTCCACGGTCACGTCATGTTCTCCTCGTCGACGGCTCCATCATTCATGCTGGCTGGCCCTGCGTCACCGGGCGAGTCCTGCGGGTTACCTGGACGATCCGTACACGGGCGCCCAGCCCCGTCCGTTCGACCACCCGTCAGCTCCCGGTCAACCCCCCTGGGCCCGCACCGCGTCCCAGCCCTTGAGAGCCCGGCAGTCCTCACGACCGTTCGAACGTGACCGCCCCGCACCGAGGAGGCGAAGCGCCATTTCCCCCGCCGAAGTCCCGTCAGACGACACGTTCCCTACGTCGTATGACGGGAGGTCACATGAGGGACGACCGCGCGGCGGGCGGGGCGCCCACCGGGCGGGGAGCATGCGGCCCGCCCTTCTCGGTGTGGCGGTGGGCGCTGCGCTGACCGTCGCATCGGCCGCCGTGCTGTGGTGGCCGCACTCCGAGACCGTCCACCGCAGCCGCCAGCCGGCGAAGGTGAGCTATGACGACGCGTCACGGCACTACGCGGGACTCGTACGGGAGCACACCCTCTCCGGCGACGTGTCGTACCGGCTGACAGCGGGCCGGGACCCCGGCCTGTCCTACGGGCACACGCTGGAGATCGACACGGCGCTCGGCGACTCCGGGATCGTCTCGGCCCGCTGGACGGCCGACGGCCTGCGGATCGCCTTCGGCAGCGGGCACACGCTCTTCATCCCGGCGAGGCAGTTCACCCACGGACGCTAGGGGGCGCGGCGGCGGGCATGCGCGAGACGGCCCACGGGCGCCCGCGGCCGCACCGGCGCACCCGCCCGCAGGCATAAGCGAATTCACCGGCGGCGCACCGATGAGTACGGGCCGCCGCGGTGGTCCGACCGGGGGAAGGCTCATCGGCTCCTGACCCGGAGGACACCATGCGCAAGATCACTGCTGGGCTGTTCATCTCGCTCGACGGCGTCGTGGAGGCCCCCGACCAGTGGCACTTCCCGTACTTCAACGACGAGATGGGCGCCGCCGTCGACGCGAGCCTCGGAGCGGCAGGAACGGTGCTGCTGGGCCGCAGGACCTACGACAGCTTCGCCGGTGCCTGGCCCGAGCGCGAAGCGGCCGGAGGTGAGGACGCCCCCTTCGCGAAGAAGCTCGGCGACGCACGGAAGATCGTCGTCTCCCGCCGGAAGCTCGACTTCACCTGGCGCAACTCCGAACAGCTCGACGGCGACCTCGAAACCGCCGTGGCCGCCCTGAAGAACGAGCCGGGCGGCGACATCGCCATGAGCGGCTCCGTATCCGTCGTGCGGCAGCTCCTCGCGGCAGGTCTGCTCGACGAGCTGAACCTTCTGGTGCACCCCGTCGCCGTCCGCAAGGGCATGCGCCTCTTCGACGAGGACGGGCCCGCGATCCCGCTGCGGCTGGTGTCGTCGGAAACGTTCCAGACCGGGGTCCTCAACCTCCTCTACGCGCCTGCCTCTTCCCCGGGCGACGCCGGATACGACGAAGCCAAGGCGCATCTGCCCGGCTCCGGAAGCTAGCCGCTTCGACGGCGGGGGCGCCGCGAGCGGTCATCGGGTCGGCGCGGCCCGCTGCCCCATGCCGAGACCGCCGGGGACGCGGCGAGGGCGAGCGGACGGCCGATGCGGAAAGCAGGCGTCCGCGGCGACGTCGGCCGGGCTATGCGGTGCTATGCGGTGCCGGACGCGGGCCTGAGGGTGAGGACCCGCTCCGTGTGCTGTTCCACCGCGGCGCGGCTGTAGAGAAGCGGAAAGGCTTCGTCCGCCGCCCACGAGGAGAACAGGTCGCGGTAGTGGGGGCTGTCCGGATGGCCGGACTGGCCGGGCGAGTTCATCGCGACGGACTCGTCCCAGGCACCGACGTCCACGACGAGGCGGAACGTGGCGCCCCCGCTCTGACGGAAGTCGGAGGTGTACGCGGCCGCGCCCACGGTGTCTCCGCTGCCGCCGCGCGGCGCCGGGCCGACCGTCATCCACTCCGGTTCGCCTCCCGTACGCTCCCGCACCCGTTCCGCCAGTGGATGGCGCAGCAGGCTCCGGTGGAGCTTCCCCCACTCCCAGCTCCCTGGGTCGTCCCCGAGCAGCCGCTCCGCTTCCGGGAAGGCGTCCGCGAGGGAGGTCAGGAGGACGCGGCGCACCTCGTCGGGGTCTTCGAGTCCCGGCCGCCCCTCCGGCGAGAGCAGCAGCCCGAGATCAACGCGGGCGTCGGAGGCGGCGTCCTCGGCGGGCAGGACGCGCGCCAGCGCGCGCTCCAACTGCCCGTCCGGCTCCGGCAGTACGCGGTGCAGCGCCGAGCGGAGCAGCGCCGGACGCAGATGGCGGCGGAACCAGATCTCGAACAGCGCCGCCGCCGGCGAGTCCGCCTCCAGCCTCCCGTCCCAGCCGCGCAGCACTCCGAGCGCCCTGGCGACGCGCGGGTCTTGCCCGGCCCGGCCGTCCACGCCGTCCAGGCCGTCGAGCAGCGGCAGCACGCCGCGTGCCGGCAGGCTCAGATGGTCGGTCTGCAAGCGCACACAGTCCGCCACGGTCCAGTCGCGGCGGCTCTCCAGGACCTCGGCGATCCGGCGGTAGCGGTAGGGGGCGTACCAGTCGTAGGTGACCGTGCGTTCGGCGTTCGGATAGGAGGGCGGCAGGTTCATCTCGTTGGCGGTGGCGAGCCAGCCGCTGCGCGGGTTGCGTGCCGACGGCAGGGTGCCCGGCTCATGGTGGCCCGACCACTCGTAGCGCCCGTCGCCCGGCACGGGCAGCGTCCCGTCCCAGCCCGTACGCACCGGGACCCGCCCGGCGGGGCACCAGCCGATGGTGCCCTCGGTGTCCGCGTAGACCTGGTTCTCGCCGGGGGAGCCCCAGTGCCGCATCGCCTCGGTGAACTCGTCCGCGTTACGTGCGCCCATGTAGCCGAGGCTGCCGAGATACGGGGCCATGCCCGGCTCCAGCCACGCGGCCCGCACCGCGAACGCCGCGTTGCGCTCCGGTAGCCGGCGGATCACCGGCCCGTGCCGGGTGAACCGCAGCTCGGCCTTGGCGTCCTCGCCGCCCGCCACCGGAACGGTCTCGGTCACACGCACCATGGACTCCCAGCCGCCGTCGTGGAAGTAACGGCTGGGGTCCTGAGGGTCGGTGCGGTAGACGTACAGGTCCTCCTGGTCGATCGGGAAGATCGTCAGTCCGAAGGCGACCCGCCCGTTGTGCCCGATGGAGACGCCGGGCAGTGCCGGTTCGCCGCCGCCTACGACATCGAGGCCCGGGGCGGAGAGATGCACCAGATAGCGCAGCGAGGGAAGCGTCACCGCGCGGTGCGGGTCGTTGGCCAGCAGCGGGCGGCCCGTGGCGGTGCGGGAGGAGTCCAGGACCCAGTTGTTGCTGCCGTCGAGTCCCGTACGGGGCGCCGCACTTCGCGACCCGGACGCGGGCGCCCACGGAGCCGTCGTAGCCAGCCGGTAGACATGCAGTACGTCGTCGGGGATCACGGAGAGATCCAGCCCCTCCGGCACCCGCAGCCGGTGCGGCGACGGCTCCCGCACCTTGCGCAGATCCTCCGCCTCCGGCCCGAAGTCCCGCAGGGTCAGCGCGCGGGCCACCTCGTCGCCGAGGTTGTAGTGAAGGCCGTGGCTGCGGATACGGGCCACGTCGCCCGGCTCCCAGCAGGAAGGCTCGTAGCCGAGGAGCGTGAACTCCGGCGGCAGCAGCGTCCGTCGGCGTCCGCACATTTCGACGAAGGCGTTGATCCCCCCGGTGAACGCCCGCGCCGCGGGCTCCACTTCCGGCCCGTAGGCCCGCCACTCCTCCTCCATGCCGCCCCGGTAGAGGAACAGCCGTGCGGCACGGTCGTGTTCGACGTAACGCGGGCCCAACACCTCGGAGAGCAGCCCCAGTCCGCGGCGGCGCCACAGATCGATCTGGAACAGGCGGTCGCGGGCGGCGTTGAAGCCCTGCGCGAGATACAGGTCCTCGCGGGAAGCGGCGTAGAGATGCGGCACCCCCCAGCGGTCGATGCGGATCTCCACGGGCGCGGCAAGGCCCGGCACCTCGAAGACGGTCTGGGAATCCTCAGCGTCCGGCACGTGCTCCGCCCTCCGTGCAGCGTTCCTGGTCGTTACGGCCGCTTCCCGGTACGGGTTCCCGGCCTGTACAGGCGGAGCCGTCGCATACGGCCACCGCACACGGCAGGAAACCACGGCCACCGCGGACCCCTGCCCAGCGGCGGCACCACGGACACGGCACGGCCTCGTCTCCTTACGTACAGGCCGCTCGTCTCCGTAACCCCGGCCGGTCACTCATCGCCCGGTACGGGACTCGCCGGACGCCCGAAGGGGTACCCGGCAGGCGCTGCCGTGGAGGCGGATCTGCGAGAGAGCGAGGCGAGGCACGGTGCACGTCAGAACGTTGCGATGCGTGGGCGCGGCCACCGCGCTGTACGGGCTCGCGGTCGCGGCCCGCCCGGAACTGCTGGCGCGGCCCTCGGGCCTGAGCGGCCCAGGCGGCGAGGTCGAGGAGACGACGCGGATCTCGCTGCGGCCCCTGGTGTGGCGGGACGTCGCGGACGGCGCGGCGATGGTGCTCGCCCCCGAGGGCCCGGCACTGCGCACCGCCGCCCTGGTACGTATCGCCTCGGACCTCGGGGACGCCGTGCTGCTCGGCGCGACGCTGCCTCGGCACGTCCGCCCCATGTCCGTCGCCGTGTCGCTGGGGTGGGCGGCCCTCTCGGCGGCGGCACTGCGCGCCCCGAGCCGCACCCGCCACTGACGCCGGGCGGCCCCGCGGCGGCCCCGCCGCGGCCCCGGCTGCGTCGCCGCCAGCGACGAGCGGCAGCGACGGACCGGCCGTACGACCCGGGAACGGCCGCACGCGCGCCGCGAAGCAGTGGTACGGATGTGCCATGGAGCTTCACGTGATGACGTTCAACCTCCGCTTCGCCGACTACGACCCCGCGGTCCCGCACTCATGGCCCGAACGCCGCCCGGCCGTGGCCGCGCTGCTGAGGCAGGAGTCACCGGACGTCGTCGGCACCCAGGAGGGCCTCCACCGCCAACTGCGGGAGATCCACGAGGACATGAGGCAGTCCGGGAAGGAGTACGACTGGCTCGGGACGGGCCGGGAGGGCGGCAGCCGCGGCGAGTTCATGGCGGTCTTCTACGACGCCGGACGGCTGGAGGCCGTCGCGCACGAGGACTTCTGGATAGCCCCGGATCCGCGCAGCGCGGGCGCGAAGTGGCCCGGCGCGGGTTCTCCGCGGATGGTGACGTGGGTGCGTTTCCATCACCGCAGGAGCGGACGCGGCTTCCACGTGCTCAACACCCATCTGGACAATGTGAGCGCCGAGGCCCGTCTCGCGGGCGCACGGCTGCTCGTCGAGCAGATGCGAGACGCAGGCGGCCCGCTTCCGGCGTTCGACACGAGCCTGCCGTGCGTCGTCATGGGCGACTTCAACGTCCCGGCGCAGAAGGACGACGGCGGGGTCTACGAAACCCTGCTGAGGGACGGCGAGTTGACGGACGTCTTCACCGCCGCACCGCCGGAGCGCCGCGGCGAGGAGCACCGCACCTGGCACGACTACAAGGGCGCCTCGCCAGGGCCCCGTATCGACTGGATCCTCACCTCGCCCGGCGTGCGCACCACGTCAGCGAGGGTCAACACCCGTACGCACGAGGGCGGTTACCCCAGCGACCACTTCCCGGTGCAGGCGACCCTGGAGCTCCGGGACGGCTGACGGCCCCTGCGGGCGGGCAGGTTCGCCGCCCCCGGCCGCCACCCCGCAGGCAACGCCCGCAGACAACGGCCCTTCGGCTGCGGAGGCGTTACGTCGCACGCTCCACCGCGATCACGGCGGCGTCGTCGTCCAGCGGCCCGCCGACATGGCGGGTCAGATCCTGTCGCAGCCGCTTCAGCAGCGTCTCCGGACCGGACTCCGCCCATCCCGTCATCCGCTCCGCGAGCGGATAGAAGCGCCCGCCGGAGTCACGGGCCTCGGTGATGCCGTCCGTGTACAGCACCAGCAGATCCCCCGCCTCCAGTTCGAAGGCGTCCACGGCGTAGTCGGCGTGCGCCATGTCGCCGAGCCCCAGCGGCGGCGCGGACAGGTGCGGCTCGACCGGCATGACATGGCCTTTGCGCAGCAGCAGCGGTGGCGGATGCCCGCAGGTGACGATGCGGCAGCCGCTGTCGTCGTCGGAGATGTCGATCAGCGACGCGGTGATGAACGTCTCCCGCGCCTGCTCAGTCCTGGACGGCTCGCCCAGGTTCCAGGTGACGCTCTCGTCGAGGAAAGCGGCGGTCTCGGCCAGGTCCGTCCCGGCGCGTACGGCCGCGCGGAACGCACCCACGAGAAGCGTGGCGTCGCCCACCGCGGACAGGCCCTTTCCCCGTACGTCACCGATGATCAGCCGGGTGCTGGAGGGCGTGCGCGCCGCGGCGTAGAGGTCGCCGCCGATGCGGGCCTCGGCCTCGGCGGCGATGTAGAGGGAGGCGACCCGAAGCGGCCCGATCCTCGCGGGCAGGGGACGCAGGGCAAGCTGCTGCGCGGTCTCGGCGACATTCCTGACCTGGGACAGTTCACGCGCGCGGTGCTCCTGCACGGTGCAGAAGATCACCAGGCACACGCCGACCAGGACCAGGGCGCCGATCTGCGCCTGATGGTTCGCGGAGAAGAGCTGCTGCTTGTCGCGCAGCACCGCGATGAGCGCCTGCGCGGCCACGGCGAGAGCGGCGATCACGCCCGTCAGCAGGGGCCCGCCGAACGAGGCGGTGATGGCGGGCGCCGCCACCAGCAGCGGACCCAGATGGATGTCCGGCGGCGCCAGTACGTCGGCCACGACGACGATCACCAGCCAGGCCAGGGGAAGGGCGGGCATCCAGTAGCTCTCGCGCATGGACTGGTGGAGGTCGGCGAGCCGCTGCGACATATCTACTCTTTACCGCTGCTGTGGGCGCCGCGCAGAACGGCGCACCCGGACGTACGCACCGGCCGGCCGCCGTACGACGGCCGCCTCATCGGGCCCACCGCGTCCGGCGGCGGGCACCGTGCCGGGGCAATCTATGCGCGCTGCGGGGTTTGGGACAGCCGGTCGCCGGATAAACCCGTGGGTCAAGTGCTTCGGACAGCAGGCACATTCGCGGGAGAGCGCCGTTTCGGGCGCCGAGGGCCCGTTGTGCCGTCCGGTCCCCGTCGGTCCTTCCGCGTGCGGCAGCCGTACCCCGACGCAAGGAGCACTCTCATGCTCATGGCACACCCTGCCGTCCTGGCCAAGACACTGGCCCAGTACGAGACCCTGCGGGAACTCCACGCCGAGCACGGCGGAGAGGCGGCCAGCCAGCGTCTCGACGACGTCGCCTACTCGCTGTGCATCGCGACCGGCACGAGCGACGTCGACGCCGCGGTCATCGCCGCCCGTCACCATCTGCCGGGCGCCCACACCCGGGACGACTCGCTGCTCGTCGGCTGACCCCGGCCCCGGCAGGTGCGAAGCGACGCGGCGCGGGGTGGGCGGAACGCGCCGCCCACCCCGCGCCTTCGCCCGCTACCCCCGCCGCAACGCGGGCCGCAGCGCCTCCAGCACGCTCGGGTCGTCGATGGTGCTGGGCACCGGCTCGTCGGTGCCGTCGGCGATGCTCCGCATGGACTTGCGCAGGATTTTCCCCGACCTGGTCTTGGGCAGCGCCGCGACGACAGCCACGTCCTTGAGCGAGGCGACCGCGCCGACCTGGTCGCGTACGAGCTGGACCAGTTCGTCACGCAGCCGTTCCACGTAGCCCGGCGCGGTGGCGTCGACCCCGGACTTCAGCACCACGAAACCGCGCGGCACCTGCCCCTTGAGCTGGTCGGCCACCCCGATGACGGCGCACTCCGCCACATCCGGATGGCTCGCCAGCACCTCTTCCATGCCGCCGGTCGACAGGCGGTGGCCCGCGACGTTGATGACGTCGTCGGTGCGCCCCATGACGAACAGATAGCCGTCCTCGTCGAGATATCCGCCGTCGCCGGTGAGGTAGTAGCCGTCGTAGGCCGACATGTACGACTCGACGAACCTGTCGTCGTCGTTCCACAGCGTCGGCAGCGCGCCCGGAGGCATCGGCAGCTTCGCGACGATGGCGCCGTTGGTGCCCGGCGGCACCTGCTTGCCGTCGCTGTCGAGGACCTGCACGTCCCAGCCGGGCAGGGGCTTGGTCGGCGAACCGGGCTTGACCGGCAGCAGTTCGATCCCGGCCGGGTTGGCGACGATGGGCCAGCCGGTCTCCGTCTGCCACCAGTGGTCGATGACGGGGATGTCCAGCAACTGCGAGGCCCAGCGGTAGGTTTCGGGATCGAGCCGTTCACCGGCGAGGAACAGGTACTTCAGCGACGACAGGTCGTGGCTGCGGGCGAATTCCCCGTCCGGGTCCTCCTTCTTCAGGGCACGGAAGGCGGTCGGGGCGGTGAACATCGAACGCACCCCGTACTCGGCCGCGACGCGCCAGAACTGGCCCGCATCGGGCGTCCCCACCGGCTTGCCCTCGTAGAGCACCGTCGTCGCGCCGGCGAGCAGCGGCGCGTAGACGATGTAGGAGTGGCCCACGACCCAGCCGACGTCGGAGGCGGTGAACAGCGTCTGCCCGGGCCCGACGTCGTAGACGTTGGCCATGCTCCAGGTCAGGGCGGTCGCATAGCCGCCGCTGTCGCGGACGACGCCCTTGGGCTTCCCGGTGGTCCCGGAGGTGTAGAGGACGTACAGCGGATCGGTGGAGGCCACCGTCACGCAGTCCGCGGGGGAGGCCGCCGCGCACGCGGTCTCCCAGTCCATGTCGTCCTCGCCCATGGCCGCCTCGGCCTGCGGGCGCTGGAGGATGATCCGGCGGTCCGGCTTGTGCGAGGCCAGCTCGACCGCCTGGTCCAGAAGAGGCTTGTACTCCACGACGCGTGAGCCCTCGATGCCGCAGGACGCGGAGACGACGACCTTGGGAGCCGCGTCGTCGATCCGCACGGCGAGTTCCTTCGCCGCGAACCCGCCGAAGACCACGGAGTGCACCGCCCCCAGCCGCGCGCACGCGAGCATCGCGACGGCCGCCTCCGGCACCATCGGCATGTAGATCACGACCCGGTCGCCCGCCGAGACGCCCGCGTCCCGCAGGACACCGGCGAAGACGGCGACGTCGTCGCGGAGCCGCCCGTAGCTGTAGGTCCGCTTCACGCCCGTGACGGGGGAGTCGTAGATCAGCGCGGCCTGCTCGCCGCGGCCGGCGTCGCAGTGGCGGTCGAGCGCGTTGTGGCAGACGTTCAACTCGCCGTCGGGGAACCAGCGGTAGAAGGGCGGTCGCGAGTCGTCCAGCGCCTTCGTCGGCGACCTGTGCCAGTCCAGCGCACCGGCCGCTTCCAGCCAGAACCGCTCGCGGTCCGCGACGCTCGCACGGAAGATCTCCTCGTAGTCGCCCACCGTGGCCTCCTTCCGGGCGTCCCGCAGCGGCCGCCCGCTCGTGCGTTGTCCTGCGACGGTGAGCGTGCCCTGCCGGGACGGGATCAGGCCCGCCGCCGGGGCTTTCACCGCCTGGCGGGTACGGCGACGACGATACGGGCACTGCGCACGCCGGATAAGCCTCGCGGACCCTGGCGGCGGCGAAGGTTTCAGCGCGGCGGGTTCTGCGGCCGGGGCCCGGCAGGGTCGCTATGCCCCGCCGTGGGCGTCGAGGAGGACGGCGACCGCGTCACGTGCCTGTAGCGCCGCCTCCGGCGTGCCCGAGACCGTCGCGACGGTGATCGCTCCGTCGAACAGCACGACGATCTGCGCCGTCACGGCCTCCGGATCGGCGGCGCCGACGCCCTCCACCAGGCTCAGAATCCGGGCACGCAGTGCGGCCTTGTGCGTACGAACGACCTCGGCCACCGCGTCCGAGCCCGCGCCGAGTTCGCCGAAGGCGTTGTTGAACGCGCAGCCGCGGAAGCCGGGTTGACGGAACCAGTCGTGCAGCCACTCGAACATGCCGAGGAGTTGCTCCCTCGGCGAGCCGTAGCCCGCGATGTGCTCCTCCAAGGCGGTGCGCGAGACCTGGTCGCGGCGGCGCAGATACGCCTCCACGATGGCGCCCTTGGAGGGAAAGCACTGGTAGAGGCGCTTGAGGGAGACACCGGAGGCGTCTCTTATGCGGTCCACGCCGACGGCCTGCACGCCATGGGCGTAGAAGAGGTCGTCCGCCGCGTCCAACACACGTGTGTCCGGAGGGAGTTCGGTGTCCATGTTCGCCCTCCTCGCCGCTTGATGAGCACCGCTTGGCACTGTAGCCTCCTCGTCGGAGAACGGTCGTTCTCAAGCCGTCGGGCCGGGCGGACCGGCAAGGGGGGAGCCACGGCCGGTGGGAGGGGGGCCGCCCGGCCCGGACGGCTGACGACCGGGGTGGGGGCGGCGGTGCGAACCGCGCCGCCGCCCTGAGCGTCCTCCTGGCATGGACGCGTTCTCGCGGGCGGTGCGCCGGCTGCTGCTCTTCGGGTGGCTTCAGGCGCGCTGCTGTGCCTTCGCCGCCGCGCTGCTCGGCGGCATAGCGGCCTCGCGCCTGCTGCCCGAACTGCCCGTGGCGCGTTACGACATCGTGCTGGTCTACGGCGTCGTGCTCGCGGTGGTGGCCAGACGCGCGGGCTGGGACAGCGGGCGGGACACCGTGGTGATCGCGGGTTGCCACGTCATCGGTCTCCTCTTCGAGCTGGTCAAGGTCCGCCTGGGATCGTGGAGTTACCCCGAAGCGGCACTGACGAAGATCGGAGGCGTACCGCTGTACGGCGGCTTCCTCTACTCGGCCGTCGGAAGCTACGTCTGCCGGGCCTGGCGACTGCTCGACCTGGGAATCACCGGCTACCGGCCGCGCGTCATGGCCGCGCTGTCGGCCGCCGTCTACATCAACTTCTTCACCCACCACTGGCTGCCCGACGCCCGCTGGGTGCTGGCGCTGCTCATGCTGTACGCGACGGCAGGCACATGGGTGCACTACTCGGTTGGGGCCTGGCGCCCCCGGATGCCCCTGGCACTGGGGTTCACGCTCATCGGCTTCTTCCTGTGGATCGCCGAGAACGCCGCGACGTACGCCGGTGCGTGGAGCTACCCGGACCAACTGGAGGGCTGGCAGCCGGTGAGCCCCGCGAAGGCGGGCGCGTGGGCGCTGCTGATCAGCGTCACGTTCGTACTGGCGGCGATGTCGCGGAAGGGGGAAGGCGCCCGGCCCGACGTGGCAGCGCACGACGGCGCGGCGCACATCGGAACGGCACGCGTCGGAACGGCACGCGTCGGAACGGCGCACGGCGGCTTTGAGGTGAGGCCGCCAACGAGTCCTGGGGGCAGGCGCGTTGCGGCACGCCAGGGGGAGGCGACGCCCAAGCGGGCGCAGGAGCGTGAGCCGGGGCGGGTCCGGGAACGCGGACCGGAGCACGATCCGGAGTACGAGCCGCAGTACCGGCCCGGGCCGCGGCCGCGCGTACCGAGATGAGGGCGCCGCACGCCCTACGCCCTACCCGCACCCCGCAGCAGCGGCACACCGCCCGCCTCGCCCCGGCCCCTGGTCCCCTGGACTCCCGCCGGGGGAGCGGGAATCCGCCGGGCCTCCTCCCTGTTGTGACCTGCGGAGATCGCCTCCGCGGTACCCATGCGGGTGCGTACGTGAACGAGCCAGGGCGTCCGCGAGGGGGACGTACAGAAGGCGGAACGGAACGGAGAGCCCGGTGCGATTCGGCGTCAACATCCTCAACTTCGGTACGGGCACGGGACCTTCGACGCTGCTGCGCTGGGCACGCTACGCCGAGGAGCGGGGCTTCGGGTTCGCGATGATCTCCGACCACATCGCGGTCACGCCCGAGGTCGCCGAGCAGTACGAGGCGCCCTTCTACGATCCGTTCACCACGCTTGCCTGGCTCGCGGGCCGGACCGAGCGCATCGAACTGGGCACCACCGTCACCGTGCTGCCGTTCCGGCATCCGCTGCTGACCGCCCGCGCCGCGGCGAACATCGACAGGTTCAGCGGCGGGCGCCTCATCCTGGGCGTAGGGGTGAGCTGGAGCGAGAGCGAGTACCGGGCGCTGGGGGTCGACTACCGGCGGCGCGGTGCGATCACCGACGAGTATCTGGACGTCGTCACCAGGGCGTGGCGGCACGAACGGATCTCCCACCACGGCGAGTTCGTGTCCTTCGACGATGTGGCGACCGGGCCGCTGCCGCTGCGCGTGCCGCCGGTGTGGGTCGGCGGCGCCAGCAGGGCCGCGCTGCGCCGAGCCGTCAGACACGGTGACGCATGGCATCCGCTCAACCAGCGCATGCGCTTCTACCGCGAGCAGGGCCTTCCCGCGCTGCGCCGCATCGCCGACGAGGAGGAGCGGCCCGTACCGGCGTTCGCTCCCCGGCTGCCGCTGCTGCTGACCGACTCGCCGCTGGAGGAGGACGAGCGCCTGGCGGGCCAGGGGACGCTCGGCCAGATCAGGAGCGATCTGGACGGCCTCGCCGAACTGGGCGCCACACACGTCCTGTTCGACACCTACCGGGGCGAACCGTCCTCGATGCGGCCCCAGCAGGAGGACGAGCGCCTGCTGGAGACGGTCGCCGATTACGCACTGGGCTCCTACGGCGGCGACTGAGCGGCTGCGACCGCTGCCGAGCGCACGGCGCCACGCGCGAGGCGGCTCGCCCCGACGCTGCGCCTGCCCAACCGCTCCGCACCCGCCGCGAATACCGCATCTCCGGCGTAGGGCTGTGCCGTGCGTGATGCCGGTGACGCACTCCGTAAAGTAAGCCCCAGGTCCGCGACACCCGGTGAAAGGCCAGGCCGGGGAGCTGAGTCACCGAGGATTGAGGAACGCAGCGTGAGCACCCGCCCCGAAGTCACCCTGAACAACGGAATCCGTATGCCGCAGCTCGGTTTCGGCGTCTACCAGGTGCCGGAAGCCGAGACGCAGAGCGTGGTCGCCTACGCCCTGGAAGTCGGCTACCGCAGCATCGACACGGCCGCCCTGTACAAGAACGAGGCGGGCACGGGCCGTGCGCTGGCCGCGTCCGGCATTCCGCGCGAAGAGCTGTTCGTGACGACGAAGTTGTGGAACACCGACCACGGGTATGACGCCGCCCTGCGCGCCTTCGACACGTCGCTGACGAAGCTGGGCCTGGAGTACGTGGACCTCTACCTCATCCACTGGCCGCTGCCCGCGCGGAATCTCTACGTGGAGACATGGCGGGCCCTGGAGAAGATCCACGCCGAGGGGCGGGCCAGGGCGATCGGCGTCTCCAACTTCCACCCCGCGCATCTGCGGCGCCTCACGCAGCAGGCCGACGTCGTACCGGCGGTCAACCAGATCGAACTCCATCCTCGCCTCCAGCAGCGGGCGTTGAGGGCGTTCGACTCCGATCTCGGCATCGCCACCGAGGCGTGGTCGCCGCTCGGCCGGAACAACGGGGTGCTGGACGACCCGGCGGTCGCCCGCATCGCGGAGAAGCACGGCAGGACCCCCGCGCAGGTCGTGCTGCGCTGGCACCTCCAGCTCGGGAACATCGTCATCCCCAAGTCGGCGACGCCCTCACGCGTCCGGGAGAACCTCAACGTCTTCGACTTCCAGCTCGACGGCAACGACCTCGCCGACATGGACTCGCTGGAGACCGGCGAACGCGTAGGGCCGGACCCCGACACCTTCGGCTGACCGGAGCAGACAGACGGCGGGCGGGCCTGAAGCGGGGGCGGGCCCGCCGTCCGCGCGTCTGCTCAGCGCGGTGCCGGGCCCTGCGCCAACAGCTCCTCGATGCGCGCCAGTTCGCCGTCGTCGAAGCCGAGACGCTCCACGGCCGCCACGCTGTCGGCGAGCTGTTCCGGGCTGCTCGCGCCCACCAGCGCCGAGGTGACGCTGTCGCGCAGCACCCAGGCCAGCGCCATCTGCGCCAGCGACTGGCCGCGCTCGCGGGCCACTTCGTTCAGTCCGCGGAGCATCGCTACCGTCTCCTCGGTGATCTGGTCGCTGCTGAGGAACGGGCTCGCCCCGGCGGCCCGCGATCCCGGTGGTACGCCGTCGAGATAGCGGCTGGAGAGCAGCCCCTGTGCGAGCGGTGAGAAGACGATGCAGCCGGCGCCGACGTCCGTCAGCGTCTCCAGCAGACCCTCTTCGGGCTGCCGGTCGAGCATGGAGTAGCGGGGCTGGTGGATCAGCAGCGGAGTGCCCAGCTCACGCAGGATGCGGGCGGCCTCACGCGTCTGCTCCGGCGAGTAGTTGGAGATTCCGGCGTAGAGCGCCTTGCCCTGCTGCACGGCGGTGTGCAGCGCGCCCATCGTCTCCTCCAGCGGCGTGTGCGGATCGGGCCGGTGCGAGTAGAAGACGTCCACGTACTCCAGGCCCGTCCGGCCCAGGCTCTGGTCGAGGGAGGCCAGCAGGCTCTTGCGGGAGCCCCACTCGCCGTACGGGCCGGGCCACATCAGGTGCCCCGCCTTGGTGGAGACGACGATCTCGTCGCGGTACGGGCGCAGATCCTGGCGGACGATGCGGCCGAAGGCGGTCTCCGCGGCCCCGGGCGGCGGTCCGTAGTTGTTGGCCAGGTCGAAGTGGGTGACGCCCAGGTCGAACGCGCGCCGCACGATGGCCTGTTGGCGCTCCAGCGGGCGGTCGGTGCCGAAGTTGTGCCACAGGCCCAGCGATATCGCGGGGAGGCGGAGGCCGCTGCGGCCCGTACGGCGGTAGGGCATCGACTCGTAGCGGCCGTCGTCGGCTTGGTACACGGAAGGTCTCCAGGGGTGTCGCGTAGGTGTGTCGTCGGGTCGGCGGGTCGTTTCGGCGCGGGTGCCGCGCCGTGGTCGGTACGCGAGCGGTGCGATGGGCGGCGTGCCGGCCTGACGGCGGGATGACCGCTCAGGCGACGCCTTCGGGGCTGGCGCCCTCGATGGGGACGCCGTCGGAGGCGATGCGTTCGATCTCGGCGATCTCGTCCGCGCTGAGCGTGATGTCCGCTGCCGCGGCGGACGATTCGATGCTGGAGCTGCTGCGCGCTCCCACCAGCGCCACGTCCACGTGTGCCAGCACCCATGCGACGGCGATCTCGCCGACGCGGCGGCCGCGTGCCTCCGCGAAGTCCGAAAGCCGCCGCACCACTGCGAGGTTGCGCCGCAGCGCCTCGCCGGTGAAGGCCGTGGCCTTGCTGCGCCAGTCGTCCTCGTCGAAGGTGGTGTCCTCGTCGAAGCGGCCGGTCAGCAGCCCGCTGGCGAGGGGGCTGTAGGCGAGGACGCCGATTCCCTTCTCACGGGTGTAGGGCAGGATCTCCGCCTCGATGCCGCGCCGGAAGAGGTGGTAGGGCGGCTGGAGCGTCTCCACGGGACGCACGGCGGCGAACTCCTCCATCTGCGCCACGTCGTAGTTGGAGACGCCGACGTGTCGGATCTTGCCCTCTTCCACCATGCGCTGAAGCGCCTCCGCGGTCTCCGCCGCGGGCGTCTTCGGGTCGGGCCAGTGCACCTGGTAGAGGTCGATCGTCTCGACGCCGAGTGCACGCAGACTCTGCTCCACGCCCTCCCGCAGGAAGGCCGCGGAGGCGTCCCGCCCGCCGCCGTCCGGGCGCACGCCGCCCTTCGTGGCGATGACGACGCTGTCACGGTCGCGGTCGAGCTCCTGGCGCAGTGCCTTGCCCAGCAGCCGCTCCGAGGCGCCGAAGCCGTACGCCTGCGCCGTGTCGAAGAAGTTCACGCCCAGCTCGCGGGCCCGCCGTACGGCGGCGACTGCCGCGTCCTCGTCGAACTCGCCCCAGTCGCCGCCCAGTTGCCATGTCCCAAAGGCGACACGTGAGACCTCCAGGCCGGTGGCTCCGAGGGTGGTGGTCCGCATGAGTGCGCTCCTCGTACATCTCGCGTACGTCGTGGACGTCTCCACCCTCGCCCGCACCGCGCCAGGCGTCCAATAGAAGAAAGCGAACGGATTGAGCAGCTAGCCTTCTCAATCGTGGAACTACGGCATCTCGAATACTTCGTCACCGTCGCCGAGGAACGGCACTTCACCCGCGCCGCCGAGCGGCTGCTGGTCTCCCAGTCCGGGCTGTCGGCCTCCGTCCGCGCCCTCGAACGGGAGCTGGGCGCCAAGCTCTTCGTGCGCACCACCCGCAGCGTCGAACTCACCGGCCCCGGCCGGGCGCTGCTCGGCGAGGCGACCCGCACCCTGGCGAGCGTCCGCGCCGCGAAGGAGGCGGTCGCCGCGGCCCAGGGGCTGCTGAGGGGCACGCTGTCCGTCGGCAGCGAGCAGTGCATCGCGGGCGTGGACGTGCCGCGGCTGCTGGCCCGGTTCCGTGCGGAGCACCCGCAGGTGGAGATACGGCTGCGGCAGGCAGGTTCGCGTCTGCTCGCCGACGACGTCGCCGCGGGCCGCCTCGACCTCGCCTTCGTCGCCCTGTGTGGGCCGCCGCCCCAGGGCGTAGGGCTCACACCGCTGACCGGCGAGCCCCTCGTACTGCTCTGCCACCCGGAACACGCCCTCGCCGGACCCGGCGAGGGGCCGGCCGAGGAATCGGCCCCGGGACCGGCCGGGGGAGCGCAACGGCACGTGCGCTGGGCGGAGTTGAAGGGAGAGGCACTGGTGGACTTCCAGCCCGACTGGGGCGTGCGGCAGCTCACGGACCGCACGTTCGCCGCCGCCGGCGTGGAACGCCAGGTCGCACTGGAGGTCAACGACGTGCACAGCCTCATCGAACTCGTCGAGCAGGGCCTCGGAGTGGCCGTCGTGCCACGGCATTTCGCGCGCAAGCCGCAGGCCCGCGGGCTGTGCGCCCTGCCTCTCACGGAAGGCCCGCAGCCGGTGTGGCAGGTCTCCCTCGCGCGACCCGCAGGTGAGGCCGCCAGCCCCGCCGCGCGGAAGCTGAGCACGCTGCTCGACCTGCCGCAGGAGGAGCCGGGCAACTCGCCCGCGTGACACCGCAGTCGACGGCCGCGACCGGCCGACGGCCCTTGCGGACAGGGGGTGTTGACCGGCGAGTTCGGTCCTGGACACCATCGATGCCTCCGCCGTACGCGGTACGGGGCCGACGCGAACACGCACACCCGCACAACGGAGGCCGTCTCCGCGTTCGATCGAAACCGTGCCCCGGGAGGGCCGTTGACCCCCACAGACTCCACCGCCGAGCCCGCCGCCGATCGCCCCCGAGCCGACTCCGGTGCCGACTCCGGAGCCGGTTCCGCAACCGAAGCCGCCGACGGACCCGAGGCGCCCGCACACGGTGCCCGCGAACCTGACGTCCCCGCGGCGTCCAGCCCCCGCAACCCGCTCTCGCGCGCCGCACGGCTGTCCCGCCGCCGCTTTCTCACCGCCGCGGGCGCGGCCGGTGCCTCCGCCGCCGGGACCGTGCTCGCCACCCCGGGCACCGCTTCCGCAGCCGCGCCGCCCGCCTCCGCATCCGCCGCGGACTCCGCCCCGCAGGCGCTCGCCTCCCGCGTCACGCTCTCCTTCACCGCCGCCACCAACGGCGCCGCCACCCTCGCCCCCGGCGGCGACAGCCTCGTCGCCGAAGTGCAGAACGTCCTGTGGTCCGTGCCCCGCGACGGCGGCACCGCCGTACCACTGACCGATCCCGAACTGGAGCCCACACGCCCCGAGTTCGCCCCCGACGGCAAGCAACTGGCCGTCTGCGCCTACCGCGGCGGCGGATTCCACCTGTGGACCCTGCGCCCCGACGGCTCCGGCCTGCGTCAGCGCACCGACGGCCCCTGGGACGACCGCGGCCCGGCCTGGTCGCCCGACGGCACCCGCATCGCCTTCGCCTCCGAGCGCGGCGGCCACCCCGTGACCGGCAGCCCGTACCGCATCTGGGTCCTGGACGTACGCACGAATGCACTCACCCGGCTGACGGGCCTTCCCGGGCAGGACGGGCCCCGACAGGACGGCCCCTGGGAGGACTTCGACCCGGCGTGGTCCCCCGACGGGCGGCGCGTGCTGTTCGCCCGCGGTACCCCCGTGAAGGGGGAGAACGGGCCCGTTCTGCACACCCGCGTCATCGCCTCCGTACCGGCGGACGGCGGGGGAGCGGTCCGCACGGAACACACCGGCGACGACGGCGCGGACGTGATGACACCCGCCGTCTCACCCACGGGACGGCTGGCACATCTGCGCATCACCCCGTCACCTGCCGCGTCCTGCACGCTGATCGTCGACGGTGAAGTCCTCGCCGTCGAAGGAGACTTGCAGCCCGTCCCGCCCCGCTGGGTCTCCGCGGAGAAGCTGCTGCTCACCGTCGGCGGCCGGTTCACCGTCGTAAGCACCGCCGACCCGAAGGACGCCGAGCACATCACGCTCGCCGCGTCGCTGCCCGTCGAACGCCCCCGCTACCGGGTGAAGGACTACGGCTTCGACGCGGGCGGCAGCAGAGACGTCCGCGCACTGCACCTTCCCGCGCTCTCGCCCGACGGCCGCCGGGTCGCCTTCGCGGCGCTCAACTCCCTCTGGGTGGCGCCGGTCTCGGGCCACGGACACCCCCGAGAGGTCGTCAAGGGCAGTCACACCCGCTATCCCCTCGCCCCCACATGGACGCCCGACGGGAGCGGGCTCGTCTACTCCGACGACCGCGACGGGCTTCTCGCCGTCCGGCGGCACGACCTCCGTAACGGCGAGGACACCGAACTCGCCGGCGGCGGCCGTGTCTTCCCCGTGCTCTCCCCGGACGGCACGCAACTGGCCTGCCTGGACATGACGGGCAACCTCGTCGTGAGGGACCTGCGCGGCAGCGCCTCCCCCTCGAAGCGAACCGACGGGACCGCACGAGGCGAGGGACCCGAACGCGTCATCGCCAAGCCACTGGGCGCCGCCGGTCTCCCCGGCAGACCCAGTTGGTCCCCCGACGGCCGCTATCTCGCGCTGTGCGACCGCAACCGCCTCAACCAGCGCTTCCGCGAGGGCTACAACGTCATCCGCGTCGTCGGCGCCGCCGGCGGCGAGGACCGGCTCTACGCCCTCTCCCAGCACGCCTCCCTCTCCGACCGCTACGACAGCGGCCCCGTATGGTCCCCCGACGGCAGGCACCTCGCGGTCGTCAGCGAGTCCGCGCTGTGGCTGCTGCCCGTACACGCCGACGGCACACCCCGCGGCGAACCGCGCCGCCTCACCGACGAGAGCGCCGACCACCCGTCCTGGTCGGGCGATTCGCAGACCCTGATGTATCTCTCGGCGGGCAGGCTGCGCCGCCTCGACGTCCGCAGCGGCGCAGCGCACACGGTGCCGCTGCGGCTGCGCCACCGGCCGCCGCGCGCCCGCGACACCGTCGTAAGGGCAGGCCGGCTGTGGGACGGCACGGGCGAACACGTCCGCGACGACGTCGACATCGTGGTGCGCGACGGCCGCATCCGCCAGGTGCTTCCGCACCGCGCGGGAGCGCGCCGCGCCGCCGCCCGCCACATCGACGCCTCCGGGCTGACCGTGGTGCCGGGCCTGTGGGACTCCCACACCCACCCCTGGCAGAGCACCTACGGCGGACGCCAGACCGCCACCCAGCTCGCATACGGCATCACCACCGCCGTATCGCTGGGCGGCTTCGCCTACGAACAGGCCCGCGTCCGCGAGGCAGTCGCGGCAGGCGCCCTCGCCGGGCCCCGGCTGCTGGCCACCGGCGAACTCCTCGACGGCGCCCGCGTCGCCTACAGCATGGGCCGCGCCCACCGCACCCGCGAAGGACTGCGCCGCTCACTGGAGCGTGCCGAAGGACTCGACTGGGACTTCGTCAAGACGTACGTACGGGCGCCCGGCTGGATCATGGCCGAGGCGGCACGCTTCGCCCACGAGCGGCTCGGCGTCCGCGCGGGCAGCCATCTGTGCACCCCCGGCATACAGCTCGGCGGCGACTTGACCACCCATCTCCAGGCCACGCAGCGCCTGGAGTACGGACACGCCACCACCGCGACAGGCCATGCGCAGCAGGACGTGCAGGAGATCTACACAGCGCGCGGCGCCGGCTTTTGTCTGATCGCCACCCCGTTCACCGCGGCGCCGCTGCTCGGTGCCGATCCGTCGCTCGCCGGGGACCCGCGGGTGACGCGGCTGATGCCGCCGTGGGACACCGGCGCCGTCGAGGAACTCGCCGGCACACCGCCCACCGACGGCCAACTGGCCACCCTGGCAAGGGAGACGGCCGTCTACCGCCGCATCCTCGACTCCGGCGGCCTCATCGCCCTCGGCACCGACCAGCCGCTCGTGCCGGTCGGCCTCCATCTCCATCTCGCGCTGCGCGCGCTGCACCGCGGCGGACTGTCGGCCGCCGAAGCGCTGCGCACCGCGACCGTGATGCCCGCGCGGGTCTTCGGCGCCGAGAAGGACCTGGGCACGGTGGAGGAGGGCAAGCTCGCCGACCTCACCCTCGTCGGCGGCGATCCTTTCTCCGACTTCGACGACCTCGTACGTACGGTCTCGGTGCTGCGCGGCGGCGAACTCCACGAAACGTCCGAACTGACCGCGTCCTTCCCCGAACGCGAGGCCCGCGGTACGGGGGCCACGGCGGACGCCTGGCGCCTCGTGAGCCGCCAACTGCGCCGCGAGGGCTGCTGCGACATGGGCGTCTGACGACGCCGGGCACGTAACCCCGCCGGGGCCGCGTCTTACCGCCGCCTTCGTCCTACTGCTCCAACTGCCCCTGCCCGGACGGCGATACGGCCCCGGCCGATCGCCGGGCGGCGATGCCGGACGATCCGGCGCCGGAGAAGGTCAGCACGTGCGACGGTGACGGCGGCCCGATGCCCGTGCGAGCGTGCCGCAATCGTGCTTCGAGGCTCCTCAGGAGCCGGCGGATCGGCCCAAGACGTCGAGGTACGCGGAGAGTCGACCGGCGGCGTGAAGCTGGGCCGTTCCGCGGGAAGTGAGGCCGTGCCGCCACTCTTCGAGCGTCCTGGCCAGCGCTTCGAGGCTGCCGGCGTCGCGGAGCCTGCCGAGGACGGTGGCGATGGTGCCCAGGGCCTGGCTTCCCCGGCGCAGCAGGTGCGCCAGTTCGGCGTCGCGCACGTCCGCCGCGAGGTACCGGCGGTGTCCGGTGCGCGGGTCGCGGCGTGGCGTGAGGGCTCCTGCGCGTTCCCAGGCTCGCAGGGTGGCCGGGCTGATCCCGAGGTGGCGGGCGAGTTCACCGATGCTGTACGGCGCCCGAGTACCGGCCGCCGCATCCGGACCGGCGGCTTTAAGACGGGGAAGCGACGCCTCGACGGCTCGCAGCGTGCCGCGGTCGCGGGAGAGGAGCGCGTGCCCGGCGTCGATGTGCTCCAGCGCCTCGTCGAGCCGGCCGCTGGTCACGGCTTGCATGATGCGTCGGCTCGTCGCATGGCCGAAGGCGGGGACGAGCGCCGTGTAGGCCGCGAGACCGGCGGCGTGAACGGCGGTGTAGTCCCGGTACCCCGTCCGGCTGCGGCGGGCCGCCGGGATGATTCCGGCCTCCTCGTAATTGCGGACCGCCTGCGTGGAGAGGCCGTGCCGACGGGCCAGGTCCACCGGCCGCATGTGACCTCCGGTTGAGGGTTTCCGACGTAGGCGAGAGAGAACTCCGCGCAGAGTCTCCACCGAGTGTTCAAGGATACGATTCACGGACATGGCAAGGAGCGCGCACACCGTGTCCGGAGATTTCGACCTGACGATGGACGAGCTGCGCGTCGTGGCGCGCTACGTGGTCCGGCACGCAGAGGACGTCCTGGCGGTCTTCGAGCAGGCTGTCCGCGACGATCCACGCCCCCGTGCGGCGATCGACGCGGCCTGGGAGTTCATCGACGGCGCCGACAGGACGAAGTCGCAGCGCGTCACTTCCCTGGACGCGCATCGAGCCGCTCGCTCCGCGCCCTTCGAAGCCGCGCGACTGGCCGCGCGATCCGCCGGTGACGCCGCGTCGGCCGCATACCTGCACCCCATCGCCCGGGCAGGCCAGGTCGGCCACATCCTGCGAGCCGCCGCGAGCGCCGCACGCGTCGGAGAGATGGAGGCGGGCGGCGACCCCACGATCGCCGACGCCCTGCTGGAACGGTCACGGCAGCGTGCGACACCGGTGCTCATCGACGTGCTCCGCCGCTACCCGCCCGTGACGAGCGGCAGCAATCGTGTGGCCCGGCTGATGAGCGCTCTGGACCACTCCCTGCGCCAGGCGTCCGGCCGGTCGTCAGGGCAGAGCGCGGGGAGTGCCGCCGATGCGCACGGGAGGGGGTGGGAGTCGTGATCCTCCCGAAGGTCCGTGACCCTCGCTTCGTGACGATCCGCCGAGGCGGGACCCTCACCGATGCGGACCACCGCCTCCTCGCCCTATGGGCCGCCTCGTGTGCGGAGCACGTCCTCGGCCTCTTCGAGTCGGTCCGGCCTGGGGACCCGCGACCGCGCGAGGCGATCGGCCATGCGCGGGCCTGGGTGCGCGGCGAGGTCAAGATGATGCAGGCCCGCGCGGCGGGCGGCCACGCGATGGGGGCGGCCAGAGACCTGCGTGGGGCAGCACGCCATGCCGCGTACGCCGCCGGGCAGGCAGGGGCCGTCGCCCATGTCGCCGCGCACGAACTCGGCGCCGCCGCCTACGCGATCAAGGCCGCACGGGCGGCGGCACCGGAGGGCGAGAGCGAGACCGCGGGGCGTCTCGAATGCCGGTGGCAGCGCGATCAGCTCCCGGACGCAATCCGCGAACTCGTACTCGATGACCAGCGGCTGCGCAACGACATCTGCTGGTCGGTGTTCGACTGCTGAGACCGGCTCCTTCACGGCGGCCCTTCGCGGCCGGCAAGCGGCGTCTACGCGCCAACCGTGGTGAGGCGGGTCCGGACACAGTCCGGTTCCGTCGCGGTGCCCGAGTCCTCGGTGCCCGTCCGCCTCACCACGTAGCCCACGGTCCTAACCCTGGTAACCGGCAAGGATCTTGGAGAACTCCCATTCCTTCTGGTCGATCCCGCTGCACGAGTCGTTGCCGTCTCCGCTGGAGCACGGGCGGTCGCGGTTGGCGGACCAGAAGCTGACCCGCGCCAGGTGCTTCTCGGTGGCGAAGTCGACCATCCTCTGGAAGTCCGACGGCGATATGGACTCGTTCGGCTGGTCGGTCTTGCCGTTCATCGACGAGAAGCCGACCTTGCCGTACGCCTTTTCCTGGTCGATCTTGTATTCGTCGGCGACGATCTTCGCGAGCCCGTCCACCGCGGTCTGGGTGGCCTTGGCCATGTCCTGGTCGCCGTGTCCGAAGTCGAACGGCATGACGGTCCAGCCGTCCACATCGAGGCCGGCGGCGGCGCCCTTCTTGATCAGGTCCTTGCCGTTGTCGGTCGGGCTCTGCTCCAGGGTCGGGAAGGTCAGATAGACCTTGATGTCCTTGTTCTTGTCCTTGACGATCTTCAGAGCGTCGACGACCTTCTGCCGCACGTTGGGCATCTCGAACTCGTTCGCCTCGATGTCGACGTCGATCGACTTGAGCTGGTAGGCGTCGATGATCTTCTGGTACGCGGCGGCCAACTCCTCGGCGCTGCCACACGCTTCGCCGAGCTTGGAGCCGTTGTAGCCGCCGATGGAGGGGGTGACGTCTCCGCCCGCTTCCTGGACGGCCTTGATCGTCTTCTCGTCCTCGCCGCCGGTGAGGGGACGCTGTCCGTCCCACGCGGGCTCACAGCCTCCCTTGGCCAGGATGAAGGCGAGCGTGAGCTGCTTGTTGCCCGTGTCCTTCATGAACTGGGTGGCGTCGGGCACCTTTTCGGCGCCGGTGTAGAGGTAGGGGCCGTTCAGCCCGCTGGGCGCGGCGGCCTTCGTGTGCTGGCCGACGTTGCCGGCCTGCGCGGTAAAGCCGATGCCGGTCGCTCCGGCGACTGCGAGTACGGACGCGATCCCGAGCGCGATCTTGCGACGCTGCGTCAGGTGTGGGCGCACGACAAGCTCCCATCGTGGGGGGTGGTGGGGGTGTTGAAGAGTGCAGCCTTCTTCAGGCGCGTCAGCACGCTAGCGCCGTCCATTGGTCTAGACAATAAAGAATGGGGAAAGCTTTCGGCCGGCTATTGACGATCCCTGAGCGCGGGTCGCAGCGCGGCGGCCTCAACGGCCGCCACGGTCCGGCAGGTTGAGGCAACGACGCCGGCGACCGCCGTCCGCGCCCGAAGGCTCTCCCTGAGGGCGCACGCGGGAGGCTGTTGAATGGGGGAGTGGACTCGGACTGCCTCTTCTGCGACATCGTCAACGGCCGCCGCCCGAGCCACCGCGTCTTCGAGGACGACGACGTGGTGGCGTTCCTCGACGCGCGCCCTCTCTTCCCCGGGCACACCCTCGTCGTACCGCGTGAGCACCACGAGACGCTGACCGACCTGCCCGCCGAAGCCCTCGGCCCGTTCTTCACCCGGGTCCGCGACATCACCGCGGCCGTGGAGTCCGCGATGGAGGCGACCGGTTCGTTCGTCGCCGCCAACAACCGGGTCAGCCAGTCGGTGCCGCATTTCCATGTGCACGTCGTCCCGCGCAATCGCAAGGACGGACTGCGCGGCTTCTTCTGGCCGCGCAGCCGCTACGGCAGCGAGGCCGAGGCCGAGGCCGTCGCGGAGAAGCTGCGCTCCGAACTGGCCGACTGACCCGCGCCGTCTCCCCGTGAGTCAGGCCGGGCACGTCCAGTCGGGCACGTCAAACCGCGCACCTGAGGACGCGCACCTGAGGCCGGGCACCTCAAGACGGTACGGACGGGCCCGCCGCCCGGCACCCCTCGCGACTCCGGAACGCGTCACTTGGCGTCCGCGCGCGTAGCACTCGACCACGGCGGTGCTGAACGCGAAGCGCACCGGCGTATCCCCGAACGCCGCCCGCCCCGCCCGTTCCCCCGCCTCCGCGACTGCCTCCGCGACCCGCTCGGCGTCACCGGCCGGGCAGTGCACGATCACCTCGTCGTGCTGGAAGAAGACCAACTCGGCCTTGGAACCGGCCAGTTCCTGCCGCAGCGCGGCGAGCATCAGCACCGCCCAGTCGGCCGCGCTGCCCTGCACCACGAAGTTACGGGTGAAGCGGCCCCGCGCCCGGGCCGCTCCCGCGGTGCCACGGGCATGAGCGGCGTGCGCCGGGGGCGGCGTCTCCCCGCCGCCCTCCCAGGCGGCCTCCCGCCCCACGCCTTCCGCCCCCGCACCCTCGCCGTCCTCCCCGCCGCCCCCGGCGGGCGGACATGTGCGCCCCAGATGCGTACGCACCAGGCGCCCCTCCTCGCCCGCCTTCGCCGCCTCGTCCACATAGGCGACCGCGCGTGGGAAGCGCCGCCGCAGCGCGGCCAGATTGCGCAGCCCGTCGCCGCTGGTCTGCCCGTACACCGCGCCGAGCAGCGCCAGTTTGGCCTGCGCACGGTCGCCCCCGAACGCCTCGCGCGACAGCGCCGTGTACAGATCCTCGTCGCCGCCGACCACCGCCATCAGCCCCGGATCCCGGGAGACCGCCGCGAGCACCCGCGGCTCCATCTGCCCGGCGTCCGCCACGACCAGCCGCCACCCCGGATCGGCGACGACCGCGCGCCGCACCACCTTCGGAATCTGAAGCGCGCCGCCCCCGTTGGTCGTCCAGCGTCCGGACGCCGCGCCCCCCGGCACATACTCCGCGCGGAAACGGCCGTCCCGCACCCATGAACGCAGCCACGACCAGCCGTGCGCGGTCCACAGCCGGTAGAGCTTCTTGTACCGCAGCAGCGGCTCCACCGCGGGATGATCCACCCGCCGCAGCTCCCACGCCCTCGTCGACGACAGCTTCACGCCCGCCCGCGCGAAGGCCCGCAGCACGTCCGCCGGCAGATCCGGCCGCACCCGCACGCCCGGCCCGAACGCCGCCGAGATCTCCTCCTCCAGCTCGGCCAGCCGCCGCGGCAGCCCGGCGCCCGCGTACCGTTCGCCGAGCAGTTCCTCCAGCAGCTCCCGGTGGACGTCCGCACGCCAGGGCACGCCCGTCCGCCCCATCTCCACCGCGACGAGCGTCCCCGCCGACTCTCCTGCCAGCAACAGCCGCATGCGCTCGGGGTGTTCGGCCCTGGCCGTACGCTCCAACTGCGCGGCGTACACCTCCAGCAGTGCCGTCATCGGCTCTACGCCGTCCGGCAGCGGAGGTGGCCCCGTGTCGAAGAGCGACGGCTCCTCCTCCGCTCCCCGTGACACCGAGGGAGGGTCCGGCGGCACCGGCAGGCCGCGCAGACGCGCCCAGGCCGCCGGCAGTGAACGGGGCTCCCCGGCCCGCCCCTCGTGCCCCAGCAGCAGCGCCTCGGCCGCCTCCACGTCGTAACACCGCTCTACGCGCACACCCGCCTCGGCCAGCCTGGGATGCACGGCGGCGCTCGACCGCCACACCCAGCGCCCCACCCCGGGCCGCGACCGCACCGCGGAGACCACGGACCGCTCCTCGCGGACCGGCCCGGCGGGCGCACCATGTCCGTCGAGCGGGCAGACCAGAACGCGCCCGTCGTCGCTCTCGGCCAGCGCCCACCGCACCGCGTGCGGGCCGCCGGGATCACCCGTCATGCGCGTGAGTGTCGCACCGGCCACTGACAACGCCGCGCGCCCCGCGGTGGACCACGGGGCGCGCGACGGTGACGGTCCACAGGCCGGATCAGGCAACGGCCTTGTCAGCCAAGGGACTTGATCAGCTCACCGTCCGGTGTGTCTCCGCTCAGCTCCCAGACGAAGGAGCCTCCCAGCCCCTGCTGCGCCGCCCAGTCGCTCTTGCCGCGTACGGTCTCGGGGGTGTCGTAGCTCCACCACTGATCGCCGCAGTGGGCGTACGCCGTGCCCGCGACCGTGCCGTTGGCGGGGCAGCGGCCCTTGAGCACCTCGTAGTCCTCGATGCCCTGCTCGTAGGTTCCCGGCGCCGGGCCCGAGGCGCTGCCGCCGGGCTCCTTCTGGGTGACGCCGTTCCAGCCGCGCCCGTAGAAGCCGATGCCGAGCAGCAGCTTCCCGGCGGGCACGTCCATGGCCTTCAGCTTCTTCACGGTCGACTCGGTGTCGAAGCCGTCCTTGGGGATGCCGTCGTAGGCGGTGAGGGGGGAGTGCGGCGCGGTGGGCCCCTGTGCGTCCCAGGCGCCGAAGTAGTCGTAGGTCATGGGGAGATACCAGTCGACGTACTGTGCGGCGCCCGCGTAGTCGGCGGCCTCCAGCTTGCCGCCGTCGGAGGCGTCGGCGGTGATCGCCGCCGTCACCAGCTTGTCGCCGCCGAACTCCGCGCGCAGTGCCTTCATCACCTCGGTGAAGGCGTTCGGCCCGCTCTCGTCGCATGAAAGGCCGCAGGCGTTGGGGTACTCCCAGTCGATGTCGATGCCGTCGAAGACCCCCGCCCAGCGCTCGTCCTCCAGGAGGCTCCGGCAGGAGGAGGCGAACGCGGCCGGGTTCTTCGCCGCCTCGGCGAAGCCGCCGGACCAGGTCCAGCCGCCGAAGGACCACAGCACCTTCAACTCCGGGTGCTTCTCCTTGAGTTTGCGTAGCTGGTTGAAGTTGCCGCGCAGCGGCTGGTCCCAGGAGTCCGCCTTACCGTCGACGCTCTGTTCGGCCGTGTACGCCTTCTCGTAGTCGGCGAAGCCGTCGCCGACGGTGCACTTGCCTCCCTGCACGTTGCCGAACGCGTAGTTGATGTGGGTGAGCCGGTCCGCGGAGCCGGAGGTCTCGATGTCCTTGACGTGGTAATTGCGCTGGTAGACGTCCCAGTTGGCGAAGTAGCCCACCAACTTGCCGTCGGCGGCGCGCTGTTGTCCCGGGCTGCCGGAGGCGCCCGGCGAACCGGCGGCCGGAGCGGCGGAAGCGCCAGCCCCGGAAAGCGAGAGGGCGAGGACGGCCGCGCATCCCACGGCGGCGAGCGCGACAGGGCGTCGCCGGTGTGAAGCGCGTGAGGAAGATCTGCGACGTCGTATGAAAGATCGGATCATGGCTCTCCTCAAGGGAGTTGTGGGGAAGGTGCTGGTGATCCCTTGGTGCGTGGTGGGGGATGGTCCGCGGTGAGAGCAGCGGAAGTGTCCGAGCCGGGAATCTAGAAGGACTAGACCAGTACGTCAATGGTTTGAACCAATCTGCTTCGTGCTCGCTGCCCGCCTCTGCCGCCCGGCACGGCCCGCCGATGACGCCATGCCACCGATCGGGCATACTTTTTTCGCCGCAACCCCTGGTCAGCCGCCGTCGCAACCCGGCGCGGGGCCACCGGTCAGCGGCGTGCGCACCGGTCCCGGCCTACGCCGAGACCCCTCGGTACGGCGGCGCCACCACACCCCGGTCCGCTGCCGCAGCCCCCGAACAGGAGGAGAGCGTCGTGATGTCCGAACACGGACCGCAGCCGGTTCAGCGGCGGCTGCCCACGCAGGAAGCCCGCGATCTGCTGTCTCTCGTACGCGAGTTGGCGGCGCGGGAGATCCGTCCCCGCGCGGGCGAGGAGGAGGCCGAAGGCCGCTTCCCACGCGAGATCTTCACCCTGCTGTCCGAGTCGGGGCTGCTGGGGCTGCCGTACTCGGAGGAGTTCGGCGGCGGCGACCAGCCCTACGAGGTCTACCTCCAGGTCCTGGAGGAACTGGCGGCGGCACGGCTGACCGTCGGCCTCGGCACCAGCGTCCACACCCTCGCCTGCCACGCGCTCGCCGTCTTCGGCACCAAGCAGCAGCGCGCCGACCATCTGCCCGCCATGCTCGGCGGCGGCACCCTCGGCGCGTACTGCCTCTCCGAGCCCTCGTCCGGGTCCGACGCCGCCTCCCTGCGCACCCGTGCCACACGTGACGGGGACGAGTGGGTGCTCGAGGGCACCAAGGCGTGGATCACCCACGGCGGCACCGCCGACTTCCTCACCGTCGCCGCCCGCACGGGCGGCGACGGACCCCGCGGCATCACCGCGTTCCTCGTACCCGGAGACGCCGACGGACTCTCCGCGGCGGCCCCGGAACGCAAGATGGGAATGAACGGATCACCCACCGCCCAGGTCCACTTCGACGGTGTACGCGTCCCCGACGCACGCCGCATCGGCGACGAGGGCCAGGGTCTGACCGTCGCCCTCTCCGCGCTGGAGTCGGGCCGTCTGGGCATCGCGGCGTGCGCGGTCGGCGTTGCCCAGGCCGCACTGGACGCGGCCCTCGCGTACACGCTCGAACGACAGCAGTTCGGACGGCCCATCGCCGACTTCCAGGGCCTGCGCTTCATGCTCGCCGACATGGCCACCCAGATCGAGGCGGGGCGTGCCCTGTACCTCAGCGCCGCGCGGCTGCGGGACGAGGGGCTGCCGTTCGGACGCGAGGCGGCGATGGCCAAGCTGTTCTGCACCGACGCGGCGATGCGGGTCACCACCGACGCCGTCCAGCTCCTCGGGGGCTACGGCTACACGGCCGACTTCCCCGTCGAGCGCTACATGCGGGAGGCCAAGGTGCTACAGATCGTCGAGGGCACCAACCAGATCCAGCGCATGGTGATCGCCCGCCACCTCGCGGGCCCGGAGAGCCGCAAAGAGCGCCACTAGAGCCTGCGCGGCGCATCCCGCCGCGCCCCGCCGCAGGGTCCGCGCCGCGCCCTCCGTACCGCACCGCTGCGCACCGTCGGCACCGCGACCGCTACGCCTCCGCGACGTGGCGGCCGCGGTCCATGGACACCGCAAGGGCTACGCGGCCTCCCGCGCGTCCTCGACGACCTTCTTGTCCAGCGCCGCCCGCACCAGCGCCGCCGCGAACCGCGCCCGGTCACGGGAGGGCACCAGCTCGGCCAGCTTCGCGGGCGACGTGGGCAGCCCGAGCCGCTGCGCGCCTTGCTGTGCCTTCTGATCGAAGTACGGCCCGAACTCCGGCCATACCTCCTGCGCCTCCCGCAGGAAGATGTCGACCCCGGTCGGCCCGATGCCCGGCACCTCCCGCAGCCGCTCCTCGGTGTGCGGATCCTCCCGCATGCGCCTCAGATCGCCCTTGTACTCGCTCAGCAACAGTTCCGCGCCCTCGCCGAGCTGGGTGGCGGTCCGCTCGTCGTAGCGCCGGTAGCCGCCCACGCCGAGGGCGTCGACGCGCTGCTGCCACGTCGCCTCGGCCATCCGCCGGGCGTCCTTCATCCCGGCGTCCGAGAGCGCACGCGAGGAGGCGACGGCGATGTCCGCCCTGATGCGGGCCGAGAGCAGCAGGGACAGCACCAGCAGCCGGTACAGCGGCGACGGGGTGTCGCGCAGCGTGATGCCCGCCTGCTCGGCGTACGTCTGGCCGTGCGTCTTCAGCAGCGCCCGCGCCTTCGCCCGGTCACCGGGCTGCCGCGACGACCGCGTCCTCGACCTGGTCTGTGTCTGTGTCATGGGGGCCTCGCTCGGCTGTCGCCTTCAGAGGCCGTACGGGTTCCCAGCGCCGGCGTCTTATCCACCCGCCGATCCGCCCGCGAGCCGCAGGGCCGTGGCCGAACGGAGCGCGAGCCGCGCCGATCGCCGCCACCCGTCTTCCGGGTCACCCCTCCCGCAGCAGCGACGGCGTACGCGGACCGCCCGCGTGGGAGAACGGCTGCTTCCGCCAGTCCAGCCCCTCCGGAAGCGTCAGCAGCGAGGTCAGCCCGTGCTCGCCGTCCTCGTCGCCGTCGAGCGCGTCCGCCTCGGACGCCGCACGCCCGGACCCCTGGCACACCGTCAGCCCGAACGGATTCCACGGCGAGGAGCACAGCGCGTGCTCCGGCAGCCTCTCCTCGTCCGCGAGAAGCGCGATGGGCTGCCGGCAGTCCGGGCAGCCGACCCGGAAGATGTCGTAGACCCCGTCCTCGTACGCCCTGTCGGCCACCGCTTCTTCCTCCACCGCCGTCACGGCCGCCCCGGAAGTGCGGACCCGCTTATCAGTGCGCATGCAAATCCCCCTCTGGTGGACCTGCCGGGCATCTTGCCCCGGCTCCAGCAAGCACTTCCCGTGGCGTCATTCGCGTAATCGCTGCACGCCCGGGGACACGGGAGCACCGATGTGGCCTTGGTCACACACGGCGCTCGTACGTGCGCTCCTTCTGCGCCCGCTGTGCCGGAGTGCGCCCGGCACAGTAGGTTGACCTGCTGTGGAGGAAGTGGATCGCCGAATCGTCGATCTGCTCGTCAAGGACGGGCGGATGAGCTACACCGACCTGGGCAAGGCCACCGGCCTGTCCACCTCTGCCGTGCACCAGCGTGTGCGCCGGCTCGAACAGCGCGGAGTCATCCGCGGATACACCGCGCTCGTGGACCCCGAGGCGGTGGGCCTGCCGCTCACGGCGTTCATCTCGGTGAAGCCCTTCGACCCCAGCGCACCCGACGACATCTCCGAACGCCTCGCGGAGGTACCGGAGATCGAGGCCTGCCACAGCGTCGCCGGCGACGAGAACTACATCCTCAAGGTCCGCGTCGGCACCCCCATCGCGCTGGAGCATCTCCTCGCCCGCATCCGCACCCTGTCGGGAGTCTCCACCCGTACGACCGTCGTGCTCTCCACCCCCTACGAGGCCCGGCCGCCGTCGATCTGAGCCGTCGGGCGCGACCGCACTCGACGGCCCGACCCGCCCCTCGGCCTCCCGCGCCGGGGCGGGAGACTTGAGCCCATGAACGAGCGCTCCGCCCAAGGGCACGAGACCCGCACCGTCCTGCTGCGCGGCGGGGAGGTGCACAGCCCGGCCGACCCTTTCGCCACCGCGATGGTCACACAGGGCGGCAGCATCGCCTGGGTCGGCTCCGAGTCCGCCGCCGACTCCTTCGCCGACGGCGTCGACGAGGTGATCCACCTCGAAGGCGCCCTCGTCACCCCCGCCTTCACGGACGCACATGTGCACATCACCGCCACCGGCCTGGCGCTGACGGGGCTCGACCTCACGGGAGCGCCCACGCTCGCCGACGCGCTCGCCCGTGTCCGCGAATACGCCGCCGCACGTCCCGCCGACCCCGTACTGCTCGGCCACGGCTGGGACGCCACCCACTGGCCGGAGGGCCGCCACCCCACCCGCGCGGAACTTGACGAGGCCGCGGGCGGCCGAGCGCTCTACCTCTCCCGTACGGACGTGCACTCGGCCCTCGTCACGACGGCACTGCTCGAACTCGTCCCGGGCGCCGCCGAGTCGGCGGGCTTCGCCGAGGGCGGGCCCCTCACCCGGGACGCCCACCACGCCGTACGAGAGCGGGCGCACTCCACGCTCACGCCCGCCCGCAGGTCCGAGGCCCAGCGCGCGGCCCTCGCCCACGCCGCCTCCCTCGGCATCAGCGACCTCCACGAGTGCGCCGGGCCCGGCATCTCCAGCGAGGAGGACTTCACCGCACTCCTCGCCCTCGCCGCCGAGCGCAACGGACCACGCGTGCACGGCTATTGGGCCGAACCCGTCACCTCCGCCGCGGACGCCGCACGCATCCGCGCCCTCGGCGCGATCGGCGCCGCCGGCGACCTCTTCGTGGACGGCTCGCTCGGCTCCCGCACCGCACATCTCACCTCGCCCTACGCGGACGCACACCACACCGGCAGCGCCTACCTGGACGCCGACGGCATCGCGGACCACGTCGCCGCCTGCACCGAAGCCGGCCTCCAGGCGGGCTTCCACGCCATCGGCGACGCCGCGGTCGCCGCCGTGGCCGAGGGTGTGCGTGCCGCCGCCGCCCGCGTCGGCACGGACCAAGTCCGCGCCGCACGCCACCGCGTGGAGCACGCCGAGATGATGGACGGGCAAACCATCGCGGCCTTCGCCGAGTTCGCGCTCACCGCATCCGTACAGCCCGGCTTCGACGCGGCCTGGGGCGGCCCCGGCGGAATGTACGCGGCCCGCCTGGGCCAGGAGCGCGCCGCCCGCCTCAACCCCTACGCCGCACTCCAACGCGCCGGTGTACCGCTGGCGTTCGGCTCCGACAGCCCCGTCATCCCGCTGGGCCCGTGGGAGGCGGTGCGCGCCGCCGCGTTCCACCGCACACCCGAGCACCGCATCTCCGTGCGCGGCGGGTTCACCGCGCACACCCGCGGCGGACGTCGTGCCGTCGGCGCCGACGAGGGCGGCGTGCTCGTCCCCGGCGCACCCGCCGACTACGCGCTCTGGCGTACCGGTGAACTGGTGGTGCAGGCCCCCGATTTGCGCGTCGCCAACTGGTCGACGGACCCACGCTCCGGCACCCCCGGCCTCCCGGATCTCACGCCAGGCGAGCAACTCCCCGTCTGTCTGCGGACCGTGGTGGGCGGCCGTACGGTCTACGAGCGGCCGAACGAGTGATGTACGCATGTCCCTTGCGGCGCCCGACGCCCCCTCAGACTGTCGCCCCCGCGCCCAATGCGCCTGACTGACCTGCTGGTTCGGCGAAACGCCGCAGGTAGCGTCGCTGTTGACAGCCGACGCCCGCCGACGGGTAGGTTCGGCCAGGTCCACCACAGGACGTCCGGCCGGCGATTCCCCGCGCAGTCGTCGAACGCCGCTGGGCCAGGGGGTGGTGTGCCGCACCGGGACATCACCACTGGGAGCCAGGTCCAGCGCCCACGGCACGGGGGCGAAGGTCGAGGCCGGCCGGCGGGTGTGACCCGGGTGGGGCCCGGATGCTCAGTAGACAACGGCTCTCGGTCGACTCGCAGCCAGCGGGTCCCAGGTCGGCCCGAAGGGCACCGGGCCCCGACCCGCAGCGACGGTCACGGGGCCGGGCGATACGCGCACGGCGAGCGGCCCGTGACGCAGCCCCCAGGCCCAAGCCCCGCCGCTTCCCCTTCATCGAATTCCGCGTCCGCTCCCGGGCGCCGTACGGCCGTGGGCCGTTTCGATCTCCTGTGGCATTCACAGCCCTGGACCCGCGGACGTCGAACGCCGTTATACGGTCGCTTCACCACCGCATGACGTTGCAGGAAGGGCGCGACCTTGCCATCGGGTTCCGAGACCACCGCCGCATCCGCAGCCGACGGCCCCACGGCCGGACGGCCGAAGGGCGTGGAGGCCACCGAGCGCGCCGCCACGCGGGAGACGCCGGAGGCCCCGGCGGAGAACGGCGACGGAGCGCACGACGGCGCCCCCGCCTCCACTTCCGCCCCCTCTGCGCCCTCCCCGGGAAGCGAGGGCGGCGAGGACCTACGAGTGGAGCCGGCCGATCGTGGCGGGAAGAGCGAACACACCGACGGCCCGGACGGACGGGGCGCCCGAGGCGGCCGGCTGCGGCGCCTCGGCGATCTCATACGGCGCGAAGCGCCGCGCACGGCCGGTGCAGCCGTCGCCGGAATCGCCCTCGCCCTCGCCTTCCCCCCGTACGGGCTGTGGCCGCTGTCGCTGCTGACGGTCGCCGCGCTCAGCCTCCTCACCCGGCGCCGCACCGCCCGCCAGGGCGCATGGACGGGGTTCGCCTTCGGCTGGCCCTTCTTCACGATGCTGCTGAAGTGGCTGCACGTCGTCGGCTGGGACGCGGTGCTGGGGCTCGCCTTCATCGAGTCGCTGTTCCTCGCCGCGCTCGGCGCCGCGCTCGCCGTCACCTCGCGGCTGCCTCTGTGGCCGCTTTGGGGCGCCTGCCTGTGGGTCGCCGAGGAGTGGGCCCGCGACCGTGTCCCCTTCGGTGGCTTCCCCTGGGGCAGGCTCGCCTTCGCCAACACCGGATCGCCCTACACGCCGCTGGCCGCGCTCGGCGGGGCGCCGCTGGTCACGTTCGCCGCCGCGCTCACCGGCACGGCGCTCGCCGCGGCGGCCCTCGCGCTCTGGCACCTGCGCGCCACGCGCGGCACCGCCGCCCCCGATGCGGAATCCGGCCGGCGCGCTCTCATGCCCCGTGCGCTGGTCCCCGTGGCCGCTGCGCTGGCTCTCGCTACGGGCGCCACGGTCGCCGGATACGCCGTGCCCGTACCCACCGAGGCGGACGACTCGGCCGACATCGCCGTCGTCCAGGGCAACGTCGAGCAGCCCGGCATGAACTTCCTCGGCCGCCCCATGAAGATCCTCAACAACCACGTCGAGGCCACCCTCGACCTCGCCCACAGGATCAAGGCAGGGAAGGCCGACAAGCCGGACCTGGTGATCTGGCCCGAGAACTCCTCCGACCTCGACCCCTACCGCTGGCCCGAGGCACGCGAACGCATCGACCAGGCGGCCAAGGCCGTGGGCGTCCCCATCCTCGTCGGAGCCCTCGTCGACCACCCCGGCACCAAGGGCTACGTCGAGAACCAGGGCATCGTGTGGGACCCGCGTAAGGGCCCCGGCAAGTCGTACACGAAGCAGCACCCGGTGCCCTTCGGCGAATACGTGCCGTTCCGCGACGAGTTGAGCACCGTCATCACCCGGCTCCAGCAGATCCCCCGCGACTTCTGGCCCGGTGACCACTCCGGCGTCCTCCAGACCGGCCCGGCCCGCCTCGGCGACGTCATCTGCTTCGAGGTCGCCTACGACGAGATTCCCCGCGACACCGTCAACGCCGGTGCACGTGCCCTGGTCGTACAGACCAACAACGCCACCTACGGCCGGACCGGCCAGCCCGAACAGCAGCTGGTGATGTCCAAGCTGCGCGCCGTCGAGCACGGAAGGGCCGTCGTCACGGCGGCCACCAGCGGCATCAGCTCCGTCGTCGGCCCCGACGGCACCATCAGGCAGCGCACTCAGGAGTTCGAGCGCGACGTGCTCAGCGCGAAGCTGCCGCTGCGAGACGAGATCACGACCGCCGACCGCGTCGGCGCCGTCCCGGAGTGGGTGATCGCTATGGTGGGCGTTCTCGCCTGTGCCGGGGCCTGGTACGCAGGCCGGCGCGGCCGGACCGACCACCGGCACACGCCGCCCACGGCGCAGACGCGGCAGAGCGATGCACGGCGGAAGCAAGAGGGGCAGCAGCGGTGACGGACGGCGGACAGGCGCGGCGGTACGGCCCGCTCGGCACGGTTCTGGTGATCATCCCGACGTACAACGAGGCCGACAACATCGAGTCCGTCAGCGCCCGGGTACGTGAGGCCGTGCCCGACGCCCACATCCTGATCGCCGACGACAACAGCCCCGACGGCACCGGCAAGATCGCGGACGAACTCGCCGCCCAGGACGGGCACATCCACGTGATGCACCGCCCCGGCAAGCAAGGGCTGGGGGCCGCCTACCTCGCCGGTTTCCGCTGGGGCATCGACAACGGGTACGGCGTACTGGTCGAGATGGACGCCGACGGCTCCCACCAGCCCGAGGAGCTGCCGCGGCTGCTGACTGCCCTCAAGGGCTCCGACCTGGTGCTCGGATCACGCTGGGTCCCCGGCGGACGGGTCGTCAACTGGCCGCAGTCGCGGCGTCTTATCTCCCGCGGCGGCAGCATGTACTCGCGTGTCATGCTCGGCCTTCCGCTGCGCGACATCACCGGCGGCTTCCGCGCCTTCCGCAGCGAGACACTCAAGGGGCTGGGCATGGACGCGGTGGCCTCGCAGGGCTACTGCTTCCAGGTCGATCTCGCCAACCGCGCGGTGCGCGCCGGATACCACGTGGTCGAGGTCCCCATCACCTTCGTCGAACGGGTGCGGGGCAACTCGAAGATGAGCCGCGACATCATGGTCGAGGCGCTGTGGCGGGTGACCGCGTGGGGAGTCGAGGGCCGTGTGAAGCGCGCCCTCGACCGCAGGCACACTTGAAGCATGACGAGCCGCGCACCGTATCCGTATGAGCCGCCGCACGACGAGCAGGGCCGCGGCGGCGGGGGAGAGCAGGGCCGGGGCGGCGGTCCGCGCCGCTCGCGGGCCCGTACGTTCCTTCCGCTGGCGGTCGCCGCATGGGCGCTGCTGGAGATCTGGCTGCTGACGCTCATCGGGGAGGCCGCCGGGGGACTGGTGGTGCTGGTGCTGCTGGTCGCGGGTTTCCTGCTCGGCGTCTTCGTCATCAAGCGCGCCGGGCGCCGTGCCTGGCGGCGGCTCGCGGAGAGCGTCCAGCAGGCGCAGACCGCCGCGCAGACGGGACAGGCTCCCGCGGCATCCACGGAGAGTACGGAGCGGTCCGGCGGCAACGCCCTGGCGATGCTCGGCGGCCTGCTGATCATGGTGCCGGGGGTCGTCTCCGACGCGGCCGGGCTGCTGTGCCTCTTCCCGCCGACCGCCGCGCTGATGAGGCAGACCACGCGGCGCTATCTGGAGCGGCGTTCCGGCTTCGCTCCGGGCACCATCGGCGACGCCTATCAGCAGGCGCGCAGGGCGGAGGAGCAGATGCGCATGCACAGGCCGGACGGGAAGGTCGTCGAGGGCGAGGTCGTACGCGACGACGAGCCGCCCTCCCGCTGAGCGCGATACGGCACGAAACCGCGTGCCGGTGTCGGCGGTGGGACAGCACAGCGCGGGCCGGTGACCTGCTTGAGGTCACCGGCCCGCGCTGTCGTGTCTGGGGAGCGGTCGGTGCGCCCGGACCGGCGATTCGATCGCTCGGCCCGAGGCGCTCACCGCCCGCCTACGCGGACTTACGCTTGTTGTTGCCGTCGCGCGGATGCACCGCGAGGTTCATCGTGCCGGACCTGAGAACGGCCAGCCGCTCCGCGAGGACCTCTTCCAGCTCCTCACGGGTGCGCCGCTCCATGAGCATGTCCCAGTGCGTGCGCGCGGGCTTGCCCTTCTTCTCCTCCGGCCCCTCGCCGTCCACCAGAAGTGCCTGGGCGCCGCACACCTTGCACTCCCATTCCGGCGGGATCTCGGCCTCGACAGAGAACGGCATCTCGAATCGATGGCCGCTCTCACATGCGTACTCCACGGCCTGGCGGGGTGCCAGGTCGATACCGCGGTCGGTCTCGTAGCTGGTCACCACGAGTCGCGTGCCGCGAAGAGCTCGCTCACTCATGAATTCGTGCCTCCCGGGCTTGTCGCCCACAGGACAGGTGTCGCTGTCGTCGTCATCTGCTCAACGTCCGGTCGGCGGTGAAGATTCCCGAATTGGGGATGCGTCGCCCGTCGTGCCGCCCTACGTGTACCCACCAATGACCGGTTTGTCACAACTGACAGGAGATGTCACCCAGCGTTCTCATCTCTTTGGCGTGCAGTAACGGTCCATCCGGCGAGCCGAGGGCGTACACTACCGCGCCGCCCCCACAAGTCCTAAATCCGGTCCGGGACGGGGTTGCCGGCGGCCGCGGCGGCCCGCTCGACCGGTACGCGCAGCAGCAGTACGAAGCCCACTACGAAGAAGACGACCAGCGAGATGATCGCTGCACGGTAGCTTTCCGTGAGCTGATACGCGAGTCCGAAGACGAGGGGGCCCAGCCAGCTCGTGCCGCGGTCGCTCACCTCGTAGAGCGAGAAGAACTCCGCCTCCTTCCCCGCGGGCACCAACTGCGCGTACAGCGACCGCGAGAGGGCCTGGCTGCCGCCCATCACCAGGCCGATGCCCGCCGCCAGCGCGAAGAAGAAGACGGGGGCTCCGGCGGGCAGGAAGTACCCGGCGGAGACGATCGCCGTCCAGGCGACGAGCGAGCCGAGCACGGTGCGCTTCGCGCCGTGGCGGGCCGCGAGCCGCCCCATCAGCAGCGCGCCGGCGACGGCCAGCACCTGCACGAGCAGCACCGCGCCGATGAGCGTCGTCTGGTCCACGCCCAACTCCTCCGAGCCGAAGACCGACGCCTGGGTGATCACGGTCTGCACGCCGTCGTTGTAGACGAGATACGCCAGCAGGAAGAGCATCGTCAGGCGGTAGCGCCTCAATTCACGGAAAGTACCGGCCAGTTGGCGCCAGCCGGTGAGCAGCGAGAAGCCGGAACCGGCCACCGCACCGGGGCGTTCGCGCAGCCGCAGCAGCGGCACGACCGTGAAGAGAGCCCACCACAGACCGGCCGACGCGAGGCAGATCCGCACCGCCGACCCCTCCGTCACGCCGATCTCCTCGTGCTGGAGGAACAACGCGAGATTCGCGACCAGCACCACAGAGCCCGCGGCGTAGCCGAAGGCCCAGCCGCGGGAGGAGACCGCGTCACGCTCCTCGGGCCCGGCGATCTGCGGGAGGAAGGCGTTGTAGATGACGGCCGACGTCGCGAAGGACACGTTCGCCACCACCAGCAGTGCGCCGCCCAGCAGATAGCGGTCCCCGTCGAGGAAGAACATCGCTGCCGTGGCGCCCGCGCCGATGTACGCGAACAGTCCCAGGATCGGCTTCTTGCGGCCCGTATGGTCCGCTATCGCGCCTACCAGCGGCATAACCAGCACCGACAGCAGCACCGACAGGGACACCGCGTAGGCGAAGTAGGAGCCCGCGCGCACATCGAGACCCAGCGGATGCACATAACCCTCGGCGTCCGCCGCGGACTTGGCGACCTCCGTCAGATAGGGACCGAGGAAGACGGTCAGCACGCTGGTGGAGAAGACGGAGTTCGCCCAGTCGTAGAAGTACCAGCCCTGCTGCTCCCGGCGGCGCTCGGCGGTGCCGTCCCCGGCACCGGTAACGACAGCACTCACGGTCGTCCCCCTCGTTACGGCGGCGCCGCCGCGGCTGTGTGCGTACGCGGACGCCGGGGCGCCCGGCCGCCGCTCTACCGGGGTCCGGGCCCGGGCATCCACGCACCCCGCTCGGTGAGGACGTCGCGCAGTGTCTCGATGTGATCGGTCACAATGCCGTCAACTCCCAGGTCGAGCAACTCCCGCATCCGGTTTCTCTCGTTCACTGTCCAAACGTGCACCTGCATCCAGCGCGCGTGCGCCGCCCGTACGAAGGCCCGGTCGACCACGCGGATCCCCGACCGGTGCTCCGGAACCTGCACGCACACGGCGCTGGCGCGCACCGCCCGCGCCGGTACCAGTCCGTACGAACGCAGCCTCAGCCGCACCACGCCCCGGGTGCCGAGCGACGTCGCGAGCCGCGGCCCGGCCAGGGCCTGTGCCCTGGCGACCCGCTCCTCCTCGAAGGAGCCGACGCATACGCGCGGCCACGCGTCCTGCTCGTCCAGCAGCTCCAGCAGCGGTACGAGCGCGGCCTCCGATTTCACGTCGATGTTCCAGCGCGCGCCGGGGAAGGCCCGCAGCAACTCCCGCATCAGCGGCAGCGGTTCACGGCCTCCGACGAGGGCCTGGCGCACCTGCGACCAGGGGAGTCCGGCGATGGGGCCGCTCGCGTCCGTCATCCGGTCCAGGGTCTCGTCGTGGAAGGCGACGAGCCGGCCGTCGGCGGTGGCGTGCACGTCCGTCTCCAGATAGCGGTAGCCGAGGGCGACGGCGCGGGCGAAGGCGCTGTGGGTGTTCTCCAGCCCGTCGGCCGCGCCGCCGCGGTGCGCGAGGGCCAGCGGGCCGCGGTGGTCGAGGAACGGATGGCGCGGCACGCGCCGCACCGCGGCCGTGTGCACGGGAAGCGGGGCGGGCCGGTGACGCGGGCCGTGCGCGGTGGAAGGTCGCGGGTCGGTGGTCATCGCCGCAGTATCGCGCCCCCGCGCCACCATGGGCGCCGCTGCCCCAGAACCGGCGCACCTTCTCCCTCTCCCTCTCCCTCTCCTTGTCTGTCGCCGTCGCCGTCGCCGTCGCCTTGTCCGTCGCCTTCCGGGCGGCGGGCGCCGCGTGCCACCACGCGTGAGCCGGGTGCGGGACCGCCGGTTCCGCCCCTGCCGCCCGTGCCGCCCGGCTCCCGTTGTCCCGGCATGCCGAAGACGCGGAGGAAGAGCTGTGAGAGCGGGCCGATGGCGACGGCGTAGACCACGGTGCCCGCGCCCGCCGTGCCGCCCAGCAGCAGACCGGAGACGAGCACGGACGCTTCGATCGCGGTGCGCACCAGACGTACCGAACGGCCGGTGACCCGGTGCAGTCCCGTCATCAGCCCGTCCCTGGGGCCGGGCCCGAAGCGGGCGGAGATATACAGCCCGGTGGCGACGCCGTTGAGCACCACGGCGGCGGTCACCAGCAGAATCCGCAACGTCAGGGACTGCGGCGCGGGAGCGAGGCGGATCGTCGCGTCCATGGCCAGCCCTACGAGCACGACGTTGGAGACGGTGCCCAGACCGGCGCGCTGCCGCATCGGCAGCCACAGCAGCAGTACGACGGCGCCCGCCGCGATCGAGACCGTGCCGATGGACAGGCCGGTGAGCCGCGCGAGGCCCTGATGCAGCACGTCCCACGGGGGAAGTCCCAGACCGGAGCGCACCATCAGGCCGATGCTGGCCCCGTACAGCAGCAGACCCGCGTAGAGCATCACCAGCCGCCGTGCCAGTCGCCGGGGAGGGCGCCCGCCCGTAGCCGGAGTGCCTTCGGGGCGCGGCCTGCGAGGCGTCGAAGGTGTCAACGGGGGCTCCTTCCCTGCCGGTTGCGGCACCGGCAGGGCTGCCGCTGGCGCCGGTGAAGCGTTGCGTGGCAGTCTGAAACCACGAACCAGGCCACATCCATGGCCAATCAGCGGAAGGTGGACCGCAAACATGGTGCAGTGGACCTCTGCCGTCGGCGCGCCACAGCTTGCCCGGCTGCTGGCGTCGCAGCGCGCGGCGACCGCCGCCGACGCGGGACACCGGGTACCGGCGTACCGTTCGCTGGCCGACGGCGTGCGGCTGCTCGTACTGGAGGGCCGCATCCCCGTGGCCGCCCGCCTGCCCGCGGAGCGGGAACTCGCCGCGGCGCTGCGCGTCAGCCGTACGACCGTTGCCGCCGCCTTCGAGGCGCTGCGCAACGACGGATTCCTCGCGTCACGCCGCGGCTCGGGAAGCTGGACCGCCGTGCCCGCGGGAAAGCCGCTGCCCACCCGCGGGCTGGAGCCGCTGCCGCCCGAGTCCGCCGGGTCCGTCATCGATCTGGCCTGCGCCACCTTCCTGGCGCCCGAACCCCATCTCACCGACGCCTTCCAGGGCGCCGTCCGGGACCTCGCGCCCTATACCGACACCCACGGCAACTACCCGGGCGGACTGCCCGCGCTGCGTGAGGCGCTGGCCGCGCGCTACACCGCACGCGGCGTCCCGACGATGCCCGAGCAGATCATGGTCACCACCGGTGCGATGGGCGCGGTCGCCGCCCTGGCACGGCAGTTGGTGCCCCGCAGCGAACGCGTCGCCGTCGAGCACCCCTCGTACGCCAATGTGCTGCACCTGCTGCGCGACGCCGGTGCCCGCCTCGTGCCGGTGCCCATGGCCGGCGAACTGGCCGGCTGGGACCTTCCCACCTGGCGTCAGGCGTTCCGTGAGAGCGCGCCGCGCATGGCGTACGTCATCGCCGACTACCACAACCCCACCGGCGCCCTCGCCCCCGACGAGCAGCGGCGCGAGATGGTCGAGGCGGCACGCGCGGCCGGTACGGTCCTCGTCGCCGACGAGTCGATGACCGACCTGACGCTGGACGAGGACGTCCGACTGCCCCGTCCCATGGCCTCGTTCGACCCCGGCGGCTCCACCGTCATCACCGTCGGCTCCGTCAGCAAGGCGGTCTGGGCGGGCCTGCGCATCGGCTGGGTGAGGGCGTCGCCCGAGATGATCCGCAGCCTCGTCGCCGCCCGCGTCTACGCCGACTTGGGCAGCCCCGTACTCGAACAGCTCGCCGTGGCACGGCTGATGACGGGCGACGGCTGGGAGTCGGCCGTCGCCGCGCGCCGCGCCGGAGCCCGCGCCAACCGCGACGCGCTCGTCGCCGAACTCCACGACCGGCTGCCCGACTGGGAGTTCAGCGTCCCGCGCGGCGGGCTGACGCTGTGGGCACGCACCGGCGGCCTGTCCGGTTCACGCATCGCCGACGCGGGCGAGCGCATCGGCGTACGCGTGCCCGCGGGCACCCGCTTCGGCGTCGACGGTGCCTTCGAGGGCTACGTGCGGCTGCTGTTCACCGTGGCGGGCCCGGTCGTGGGCGAGGCGGTCGCCCGTCTGGCCAAAGCGGCAGACCTCGTACGCGCGGGCGCGGTCGCCGACGGGGACGTGCCGCGCACCTACGTCGCCTGAGCCCCCGCCACCGGACTCGCATCCCGCCCGGGTCCACGCCCGGCGGTCCCGGTCCTCAAGTGCCGGACGTACGCAGCGACTTGGGCGGCGTCGCCGTGCGGGCGGCCGGTCCCGCCTCCGTGCGCTCTGCCTTGGCCGCCTGCGCCTGCGTCTCCGCCGTGGCCTGCCCCGCCAGGGCCTTGGCCTGCGTCGCGGCGAGCGGCGGCAGCAGCCCCAGCACGGCCTGGCGCCCGGCGTCGTCCGCCGCTTCGTCGAGCGGATCGGGCGCCCCGGGCACCTGTAGCCGCAGCACCGCCCCCGCCCCGAGCCGAGCGAAGCCCCGCCCCGGCGGAGCCTGCGGGCCCGGCGGCGAGACCGTCGCCGCACCGAGCACCGCCCAGGTCTCCTCGGGCGTCGCGGCGCCGAGCAGCACCCGCGCCCTGGCGTACGAACGCAGCGCCCCGCCCAGTTCGTCCACGCAGTCGAAGTGCTCGGCCACCACCACCGTCACCCGCGCGGACCGGCCGTGCGCCAGCGGCGCCCCAAGCAGCTCGCGCAGATCCTGCCGCCCCTCCGTACGGGCCAGATGGCTCAGCGCCGACGGCCGGTCGAGGACGACCCACAGCGGCCGCCGCACATCGTCCGGCACCGGCCGCGCCGCCTGCCGTGCCCGGCTCGCCTCCGACAGGCGCCGCTGCGTCTCGTGCACCACCCACTCCAGCGCGGCGACCGCCCCGGACGGCGACGTCTCCACGGCCAGAACGCCCTGCCGCCCCGTCAGACACGCATGGCCGCCCGAGCCGTCCCCGTCGACGACGACCACGTCACCGTGCTCAAGGGCCTGGATCATCACCGACCGCAGCAGCGTGCTCGACCCCGCCCCGGGCGCGGCGGCGACCAGCAGATGCGGCTCCGCGGAGCGCGTGCCCGTGCGCCACACCACCGGCGGGACGTCACGGGGCCGCCCGCCGTCGGTGACGGGAATGCGCCGAGGCACCGCCTCGGCATCGGTGAAGCCCAGCACGATCTCGCCGGGCGCCGTCACGAAACGCTGCGCGCGGATGCCCTGCGGCAGCGGCCCGGGTGCCGTCATCTCCAGCCGGTTGCGTTCCTCGTCCCATACGAAGCGGTACTCGCGATCCCGCCCGGACTTGGCACACAGCCGCTGCTCGACGGCCAACCGGTGCGACGGGTCGCTGTCGGCGAAGTGGGCGGGATAGCGCACCAGCAGACGCGCGATGCGCCCGTCGTCGCCGAACTCCGCCTCCTCGAAGGCCCGTTCCCATGCGCCGTCGTGTGCGTACAGCGGCTCGCGGTCCGGGTCGTCCCGCAGCGCGAAGCACGGCACCAGCGCTTCGTAGACCGCCTGGAGCCGGGCGTTCTCCGCCTCCTCACGTGCGGCGCCGCCCGCACGCGCACCCTCGCGCCCATGCCAGGCGGCGGCGCCCACCACCACGGCAACGGCGAGCACCGGCCCCCACGGCAGCAGCCCCACCGCCATCAAGGCCACCGCGGAGAGGAAGACCACCGGCCCGCGCCGCTCCTTCGGAGCCCGCGCCCACCAGCGCAGCGCCAGCACCGTCAGCCGGATCAGGCCGCGCAGGAGGACGATCAGCGGATGCAGTACGTCCAGCAGACCGTCGGCGCCGGCCCGTACGACGTCGCGAACCGGACGTACGGACGCGCCCGTACTCGCCGGCTGCCGGGAGAGGATCGGCCAACGCACCACCACGGAACCTCCTGTGACGAAAGCACCGCGCGGCGCGGGACACGAGACGGCGATGCGCCCGGTGCCCCGCGCCGCGCGGCGCGCTAGAACTTCAGACCGCCCAGCAGCCCTGCCAGGCTGGCGCCGCCCGCCTTGATGCTGGGCGCGATAGCGGTGCCCGCCAGATAGAAGCCGAAGAGGGCGCAGACCAGGGCGTGGGAGATCTTGAGCCCGTCCTTGCGGGTGAAGAGGAAGATGATGAAGCCGAGCAGGAGGACGCCGGAGACACTGAGGATCATGGGGGACTCCTGATGTAGGGGATTCTCACCCTGAGTTCTCCCAGAGTCACAGAAAGTGGCTGAGCTGGGAAACTGGCACACGGGTGATTCGGCGGCCCGTGCGGCCGCGGAGACCCCGCGTGACCGCCGAAGTCCCGTAGCCACGGCGCGAGTTGGCGTCGCGGGCGGATGCCGGTGCCGGGCGGTACTCCCGCAGGTCCCCGCCCCGTCGGATCCCGCCTTCGGGTCCGCGGGCGAGCCAGGGCCCACGCCCGCTGCGCGCCGCCACCCCTGCCCGTAGCGCCCCCTGGCCGCAGGGTGCTTCGTCCGCAGATTGACTGATTCGTCATGGAATCATCTGCGCTGTGCTGTCGCTGATCCTCCTCCACTTCGCCGGGGCGTGCTCCGCTCCGCTCCTGGTGCGGTGGCTGGGCCCAAGGGCCTTCCTCGTACTGGCCCTTATCCCGGCGGCGGCACTGGCCTGGGCCGTACGGCACTACGGGGACGTGACGGCAGGCGAGGCCGTCGTCGAGCGGTGGCCGTGGATGCCGGTGCTCGGCGTGGAGCTGGAGCTGCGCTGCGATGCGCTGGCCCTGCTGATGGTCGCCGTCGTCGGCGGCGTCGGCGCGCTCGTACTGGTCTACTGCGCGGGCTACTTCGCCCGGCCCGCGTTCTCCCTCGGGCAGTTCGCGGGGACGCTCACCGCGTTCGCCGGCGCGATGCTCGGCCTCGTACTCGCTGACGACCTGATCGTGCTGTACGTGATGTGGGAGCTGACCACCGTCTTCTCCTTCCTCCTCATCGGCCACGTCCCCGAACGGCGCCCCAACCGGCTCGCCGCGCTCCAGGCGCTGATGGTGACCGTCACCGGCGGACTCGCCATGCTGGTGGGCTTCCTGATGCTCGGCCACGCCGCAGGCACCTACCGCCTCTCCGGCATCCTCGCCGACCCGCCGTCGGCCGACGCTCCCGTGGTCGCGGCACTGGTGCTGATCCTCGCCGGTGCCCTGTCGAAGTCCGCGCTGTGGCCCTTCAGTTTCTGGCTGCCCGGCGCGATGGCCGCACCCACACCCGTATCCGCGTATCTGCACGCCGCGGCCATGGTCAAGGCCGGGGTCTACCTCGTCGCGCGACTCGCACCGGCCTACGCGCACGTCCCCGCCTGGCGCACGATCGTCCTCACCCTCGGCGCCGCGACGATGCTGCTCGGCGGCTGGCGCGCACTGCGTGAGAAGGACCTCAAGCGGCTGCTCGCCTACGGCACCGTCAGCCAGCTCGGCTACCTCACCGTGCTGACCGGCACGGGCACCCGCGTCGCGGCCCTCGCAGGTGCCGCGGCGCTGCTCGCACACGCCCTGTTCAAGGCGCCGCTCTTCCTCGTCGTCGGCATCGTCGACCACGCCACCGGCACCCGGCAGACCGACCGCCTCTCAGGGCTGGCCCGTGCGATGCCAGGCGTGTGCGCAGTGGCCGTAGCCGCGGGCGCGTCGATGGCGGGACTGCCGCCGCTGCTCGGTTTCGCCGCGAAGGAGGCCGCGTTCACGGCGCTGCTGCACCCCGGATCGGACGGGCCGCCCGCATCCGCTTCGGCCGCCGTAGTGGTCGCCCTCACGGCGGGCACGGCACTGACGACGGCGTACACGCTGCGATTCCTGTGGGGCGCCTTCGGTACGAAGACCTCCGGGGTCGCCACCAGCGCCCCGACCGCCGTACGCACGCCCGTCAGCCCGCTGCTGACCGTGCCGGCGGCCGTCTGCGCACTGGCGGGAGCCGCACTCGGTCCGGGCGCCTTCAGCCTCGGACCGCTGCTCGGCGACTACGCCCGCGCCTTCCCGCCGTCCAGGGCCGTGCCTTCCGCGCCCTACGAACTGGCGATGTGGCACGGAGCGAGCGCCGCACTCGCGCTGTCCCTCCTCACCTGGGCCGCGGGTGCGGTGCTCTTCTGGAAGACCCGCCCGATGGAACGCCTCGGCAGGCGCCTCGCCGTGACCGACGGCCGCCACATCTTCGCCCGCTCGCTGTGGGCACTGGAACGCACCGCCCTCGAAGTCACCGGCGCCGTGCAGCGTGGATCGCTGCCCGTCTACCTCGGGACCGTCCTCGGCGTGCTCATCACCGCGCAGAGCATCGCCATGATCGTCGACCCGCCGTGGCGGCACGTGGGCCGGGTCCGCTGGTACGACTCCGTGCCGCAGCTCGGCGTCGCCGTCGTCGTCTGCATGGTCGGCGCACTGTGCGTGACGTCCCGTCAGCGCATGACCGCCGTCGTACTCGCCGGAGTCACCGGCTACGGAACGGCCGTGCTGTACGTGCTGCACGGCGCGCCCGATCTCGCGCTGACCCAGTTCGCCGTGGAGACCGTCTCCGTAGTGGTCTTCGTCCTGGTGCTGCGCAGACTGCCCGCCCGCTTCCCCGACGAGCGTCGCAGCAGCATGCTCCGCCGGGTGACCCGGCTGGTGACGGGCCTGGCGGCGGGAGGGTTCGCCGCCGTGCTGACATACGTCGCCGGAGCCGCAAGGGAGAGCCGGCCGTCCGGTCCCAACCTGACGTTCGCCACCCAGAATCACGGGCTGAAGAACGTCGTCTCCACCACCCTCGTCGACCTGCGCTCCTGGGACACCCTCGGCGAGTCGGCGGTGCTCGGCGTCGCCGCCGTCGGCGTCACGAGCCTCGTCTTCCTGCGCCGCCGCACCGGCAGCCCCGTCACGGCCTGGCCCTCCGCGGCCGAGTCCGTGCCCGGGGCGACGCCGTCCGGCGCCCCGCAGGCGCCCGCGCGCCGCCCGCCCCACGGAACCGAGGGCCGGGGCACCCACCGTGCCGGGCACGTATGGCCTCTGCGGGCGGAGACCGGCGGAAGGGCGGGACTCCCACGGCGCGGAGCGGGCGCCGTACCCCGCCGCACGTGGCTCACCGGCAGCGGCACCCTCGACCCCGAACGCCGCTCGGTGATCTTCGAGGTGCTGGCCCGTCTCGTCTTCCACCCCATCGTGGTGCTCTCCCTCTATCTGCTCTTCTGCGCCGAGAACCTGCCGGGCGGCGGCTTCAGCGCGGGCCTCGTCGCGGGGCTGGCCCTCGCCGTGCGCTATCTCGCGGGCGGACGCTACGAACTGGACGCCGCCGCCCCCGTCGACGCCGGCTTCCTGCTCGGACTCGGCCTGATGACGATGACCGGCACGGGCCTCGTGGGGCTGGTGCTGAGCGGTTCGGTGCTCCAAGCAGGCACGTTTCACGGGGAGTTGCCCGTCGTGGGCAAGTTCCACGCGGCCAGCCCCGTGCTCTTCGACACCGGCATCTATCTGCTCGTACTGGGAGTCGTACTGGACGTGCTGCGCAGCCTCGGCTCCGAGATCGACCGGCGCGTGGAGAGAGCCCTCGGTGAGGAGGCCCGCGGCCCGGCCACGACCGGAGCCCCGGCGGGCGGCGGCCCGGCAGGCGGGAGCCCGGCCACCGGCGGGGAGGCCGCACGATGAACGAGACCCTCGCACTCGTGATCACCGGCGGCGCGCTCGTCGCTGCGGGCACGGTGCTGCTGCTCAGCCGCCCCCTCACCCGCATCGTGCTGGGCACCGTCGTGATCGGCAACGGCGTCAGTCTGCTGCTGCTCGCCACCTCCGGAGCGGCCTCGCGGGCACCGCTGCTCTACCGGGTCTTCGGGCCGAAACGCATCTCCGACCCGCTGCCGCAGGCGTTCGTGCTGACCGCGATCGTCATCACCCTGGCCCTTACCGCCTTCCTGTCCGCCATGGCCTACCGCGCGTGGCAGCTCTCCGGCACCGACGACGTACAGGACGACGTGGAGGACCTCCGGGTGGCCCACCGCGCCGAGTACGGAGAGGAACACACGGAGGACACCGGGCCCCGGCAGCCCAGGGAGCGTGAACGCCGCGCCCGTAGGCGGGAGATGCTCGGCACCGGCGCGGGGGAGGCACGGCGGCCCTCCCGGCACGGCGGCGCCCGGGTCGCCGCACCACGCCCCCGCCGCTCAGCCAGGCACTTCCACGAGGCCCGGCGCCGTGCCCGCGCGGAGACCAGGTCCCACCATGCGCGCGAAGTACGCATGGAGACGGAACAGGAAGCCGCGGACGAGGACCTGTGGGAGACCATCCTCGGGGCGGACCGTTGAACGCCCCCGTTCACGGTCTCAGTCCCGGTCCCGGTCTCAGTCCCGGTCCCCGTCGCGGTCCCGGCCCCGGTCTCGGTCGGGAGCCGGTTCGCAGCCCCGGTCCCGCCGCCCGTCGCCATCCCGGTCCCGCCGCAGGTCCCAAATCCCGCGCCGGAGCCCAGCGTTGATCGCCGCGTCCTCGGCCGGCGCCGACGGCCCGGCCTCGGCACTCGTGGCCCTTCCCGTAGTGCTCCCGCTCTTCGCCGCCGGGCTGAAGCTCGGCATCGGCGTACGGCTGCGCCGCGCGCAGCGCGTCATCAGCACCGCCGTACTCGCGACCGTCCTGGCCGTGGCACTGGTCCTGCTGGTCGACGCCGACCGCTACGGCCCGCAGGTCATGTACGCCGGAGGCTGGCGGCCCCCGGTCGGCATCGTCCTCGTCGCGGACCGGCTCTCCGCGCTGATGCTGGTGGTCTCCTCGGCGGTGACGCTGTGCGTGCTGCTCTACTCCATCGGACAGGGCATGGCCGACCAGGAGGAGACCACCCCGATGTCGGTCTTCCACCCCGCGTATCTGGTCCTGGTCGCCGGGGTCTCCAACACGTTCCTCGCCGGTGATCTCTTCAACCTCTACGTCGGCTTCGAGATCATGCTGACCGCCAGCTATGTGCTGCTGACCCTCGGCGGCACCGTCACCCGCATCCGTGCGGGAGCGACGTATGCGATCGTCTCGCTGCTGTCCTCTGTGCTCTTCCTCGCCGCCGTAGCGGTCGTCTACGCGGCGACGGGCACCGTGACGATGGCCGAACTCGCCCTCAGATTCGACGAGTTGCCCGCAGGCATCGCCGTACTGGCACAGATCTCGCTGCTGGCGGTCTTCTGCACCAAGGCCGCGGTCTTCCCCCTCGCCGCGTGGCTCCCCGACTCCTATCCGACGGCGCCCGCCCCCGTGACGGCCGTGTTCGCGGGGCTGCTGACGAAGGTCGGCATCTACGCGATGCTGCGCACCCAGACGCTGCTCTTCCCCGGAGGGCGACTCAGCGGGGTGCTGATGGTCCTCGCGCTGCTGTCGCTCCTCGTCGGCATCCTCGGGGCGGTGGCACAGACCGACCTCAAAAGGCTGCTGTCCTTCACCCTCGTCAGCCACATCGGCTACATGATCTTCGGCATCGCGCTGGCCACCCGCGCCGGATTCGCGGGCTCCGTCTTCTACGTCGTGCACCACATCACGGTGCAGACGACGCTCTTCCTCGTCGTGGGGCTCGTCGAACGACGCGGCGTCACCACCGATCTGCGGCGTCTCGGCGGCATCGCGAAGCTCTCGCCGATCCTCGGCATCGTCTTCTTCGTCCCCGCGATGAACCTCGCCGGGGTGCCGCCACTGCCGGGATTCCTGGGCAAGTTCGGGCTGCTGCGCGCGGGCGTCGCACACGGTGGGGCGCTGGTCTACGTGCTGATCGCGGCCGGAGCCGCCACCAGTCTGCTCACGCTCTACGCCCTCGCGAAGGCGTGGAACCTGGGCTTCTGGCGGGCGGCGCCGCCGCAGCTCTACGTGGTGGGCGTGGTGCTCGACACCGTCGAGACGGACGAGGAGACCGAGGAGGCACCGGGCGCCACGGGCGCTGCCGCCGGTGCCGGCGGCAGCGCGGCCGCAGCCTCCGGCGGCACGGGAGCCGTCGACGTCGATGTGCTCGCCGGCCGTGGCGAGGCGGCCAGCTTCGGCGGCCGGTCCATCACCACCGGACAGCCGCCCGCCGCGATGCTCGTACCGACCGCGGCCCTCGTCGCCTCCGGGCTGGTGTTCACCGTGCTCGCCGGTCCGCTGTCGTCGCTGACGGGCCGTGTCGCACAGGAGATGACCGCCCGCACCCCCTATGTGAAGGCGGTGACCGGCAGATGAGCGAACAGCCCGCCCCGTGGCGGGGCACGACGGGCGCACCGGACGGGAGCCCCGGCGGGCGGGCCCCGGCGCCGCAGCCGGATCCGCGCCGCACAGTGGCCCATGGTTCTGGGCCTGACCGTGTTGTGGGTACTGCTGTGGGGGACGCTCACCGCCGCCAACGTCGTCACCGGCGTCGTCGTCGGCGTCGTCGTGTGCGTGATCTTCCCGCTGCCGCCGATCGAGACACAGGTGCGGCTGCGTCCCGTGGGCATCGTGCGCTTCACCGTACGGTTCGTGCTCGACATGGCCGCGTCGAGCTGGCGCCTCAACCGCTACATCCTCGGGCCGCGCCCGCCGCTGTGCGCGGTGCTGGCCGTACGGATGCGCAGCCCCAGCGATCTGATGCTGACGGCCACGTCCGTCGCGGTCGCGGCCGTGCCCGGCAGCAACGTCCTCGATGTGCACAGGGCTTCGGGAACGATGTACGTGCATGTGATGGGCGCCGAGGGGGAGGCCGAACTGGAACGGGCGCGATATGAGGTGCTGCGCCTGGAGGACCGCGTCGTGCGGGCCTTCGGTACCCGCGCCGACGTCGCCGCCCTCGACGCACGCGGTGGCAACGGCGGCGCGGCCGCGGGCAGTTCGGGCGGAAGGGGCGGTCCGTGGAAGCGGCCCTGAGCGTCGTCGTCGCGTTGCTGCTCGCCTCCGGGGTGCTCGTGACCGTACGGCTGGTTCTCGGGCCCTCGACGCTCGACCGCGCCGTGGCGCTCGACGCGCTGGTCGCGGTGGTGATGGCGGGGATCGGCGTGCTCACCGCCGCCCGGCAGATCCCGTACTACCTCCCTGCGCTGCTGGTCCTCTCCTTCCTGGGCTTCACCGGATCGGTCAGCATCGCCCGCTTTCTCGCCCTGAGGGACGAGGCAGGAGGCGAGGACCCGGACGCGAACTACGGGCCTGAGGAGGGGAGTCGGGGCGGGCACGGTCGCGGCGGTCGGCGCGGCGACCGGGACGGCGAGGAGCGCGGGAGCACGGCGGACGACGGGCGCGGCGGCAGGCGCGGTGGCGGACCGGAGCAGGGGAGCGGCGGATGAACTGGTCGGGGGCCGCCGATGCCGCGGCCATGATCTGCATGATCGCGGGCGCGGTGCTGTGTCTGCTCGCGGGCATCGGACTCGTGCGGCTGCCGGACGTGCTGACGCGGATGCACGCCGCCACGAAGCCGCAGGCGCTGGGCCTGCTGCTGGTACTGATCGGCGCCGGGCTGAGGCTGCGCAGCGCCGCCGACCTGGGGACGCTGATCCTCGTCGGCATCTTCCAGTTGCTGACCGTCCCCGTGGCGGCGCACATGGTCGGCAGGGCCGCGTACCGCACGGGCAGGACCGACCGTGAGCATCTCGTGGTCGACGAACTCGGCGCGGAGGCGCCCAACTCGTCCGGCGGGGAGAGACGTTGAGGAGGGCGGGCAGGGCGGCCGGAGGGCGGCGAGAGACCGGCAGGGAGACCGTGCCGCCCTGCTGCGCCTCTGACTCATATGGTCCTGAACTCTCCCCGCAGCGCGGTGAATGCCCCGATTCGAGACGGGAAGACGGAACAGCAGGTCTCGATTCGCGTAGCCGGCCGCACCGTTCAGCCCGGACGTGCGTCGGCCCGGAGGGGAAGTGAACGTCATGCGCGCGAGTCCGCACCGCACGCGGCGCACCGCACGCGTCGAGTACACATTGCCGCGCAGGGCCGTATCGGCCTGCTGGGCCCGCCAGTTGACCACCGGGTTCCTCACGGGCTCGCGAACTCCGCCTCAGGCGGCGGAGCATGTGGAGGAGGCGAGACTGGTCGTCTCCGAACTCGTCACCAACGCCGCACTCCACGGCCAGGGCCGCTGCCGCCTCCGGCTGAGCAGCGACGACGGCACCGTCACCGTCGAAGTCCGCGACGACGGCCTGCGGTTGCCCCATGTGCGGCGGCCCGGACGCGACAGCGAGAGCGGCAGGGGCATCGCGATGGTCCGCGGACTCGCCCGGCGGATGGACGTCACGGCGGCACCCGGCGGAGGCAAGACCGTCAGCGCCGTACTGGACGCGGCCTGAACGAACCTCCCCGGCCTGCCGCCGTCCGCTGAGACCGCGTTCTGGAACCGGCCGGGGTGACTCGCGGGCGTCAACTGCCGTAGCGCCAAGGACGGTTCACGGCTGCCGCGACCACTCCGACCACGCGGACGCTATGTCGGAGTGGAACCGGCACCGAACGTCCGAGCCCAACTGCCCCCTTAAGCTCACGGGTGCGCCGACGATGTGGAAACGCAGCCGCCCGCCCGGCGGCAGCAGCCGGGGGAGTTCCGCGGCTGGAAGGTTCTCGTCCCAGCGCACGGCGTTGAAGTCGAGGTAGAACTCGGTCCGTTCGTCCGTGACACGGGCGCACAGGTTGTAGTGCAGGACCCTGAGCGTGGCCGCGGACAGCGTCCCGCTCACCGCCACCCACACCCGCCGGCCCGCGACGGCCAGGACTCGCACCTGTATGGTCGCCGTCCCCATGAAAGCCCTTGTCCAGACTGTACGTTCCGGCGCGGAGCGGGCAACACCCGTACCGCTCGGGCCCGTACGGATGATTCGGTACGGCCGCAGTTCTCCCGCCGACGCACAGAAGTATCACGACCCGCACCGCGTTTGGGCAGGTGGGTGATCGAACGGCACGTTCTCCCCGCAATTCCTCACGAGAAAACGCTCTTTCCGTCCCGCCGGTTTTCCGGGTGGGCCGCGCCGAAACCCCGTATAACCGCTTGGTGGCCTGCCACCAGGCACGACAGGATGACCGGCCATGGCAGAACGCGGTTGCTTCACGCAGCACGGCTACGGTGTCCGCTTCGAGTGGGGACCGCAGGGTGCACGCCAACTCGCCCCGGAAACGGCCTGCTTGGTGGTCGTCGACGTGCTGTCGTTCACGACCTCGGTCACGGTCGCAGTGGAGCGCGGCATCCGTATCGTTCCCTGCCGCTGGGGCGACGAGCGTGCCGCGGCACTGGCGGCGGAGTTCGCGGCCCGCCTCGCGGTGGGACGCCGCGAAGTCACCGCCGAGGCACCCTGGTCGCTCTCGCCCGCGGCCCTGCGGCGTGCGCCGTTCGTGCCACGGTTGGTGCTTCCGTCGCCCAACGGGGCCACCGTCGCCGTCGCCGCCGCGGAGTCCGGAGCCGTCGTGGCCGCCGCGTCCCTGCGTAACGCCCACGCGGTGGGGGAGTGGCTGGCCGCGAAGAGGTACGGAACGAGCGAGCGGCCCGTGGGCGTCGTCGCCGCGGGGGAGCGCCGCGCCGACGGCAGCCTCCGTCCGGCCGCCGAGGACCTGCTCGGCGCGGGCGCGGTCATCGCGGCACTGGCCGCGACGGCGGACCGCACCCTCTCGCCGGAGGCCGCCCTTGCTGCCGCCGCCTACACCGGCACCGCCGATATCGCGCAGGCCGTCAACTGCTGTGCGTCCGGCAGGGAGTTGACCGAGGACGGCTTCGCGGAGGACGTCGCCGTCGCCACCGAGCCCGTCCCCGAGCCCGACTCCGCGTCCGGCGCGGTCCCCGTACTCACCGAAGGAGCCTTCACCGCCGCGGACTGACGGCTGGGCCGGACTACGCGCCGCTCCACGGGCGTACGCATCCCTCAGATACACGTCGGCACGAGAGCAGGCGATGGCCGGGCCCAACGGCGCCGCGCCCACGCGTACTTGACGCGCCACGCGCCCGGCAGCAGGCTCCATGCGTCGGATACGGCGGGGGAACCGGGGGTGCCGAGTGGCTGATACGGATGCCGGACCGGCGCGGCCCGCACAGCCCCCGCGCAAGTCCGTGCTCGCCGTCGAGACCAACGGCCTCGACGTCATCGGCGACGCCGAACGCAAGGGCCGCCCCGCGCAGCTCTTCTGGCCCTGGTTCGCCTCCAACGTCTCGGTGCTGGGCCTGAGTTACGGCTCCTTCGCCCTCGGATTCGGCATCGGCTTCTGGCAGGCGCTCGCGGCCGGAATCGCGGGCATCGTCTTCTCGTTCCTGCTGTGCGGACTCGTCTCCGTAGCGGGAAAACGCGGATCCGCACCCACGATGGTGCTCAGCCGCGCCGCGTTCGGAGTGCGCGGCAACAGGCTGCCCTCGGCCGTCTCCTGGGTGCTGACCGTCGGCTGGGAGACCGTGCTGGTGATCCTCGCGACGCTCGCCACGGCCACGGTCTTCGACCGGCTCGGCTGGGGCGGCGGCACCGCCACGAAGATCGCGGCCCTCGCCGTCGTCTCCGTACTCACCGTCCTCGCGGGCGTCGTCGGCTTCGACCTGATCATGCGGATGCAGACGGCCATCACCGTCGTGACGGCGGCGCTGACGGCCGTCTACATCGTGCTGTCCGCGGACGGCATCCACTGGAAGACGGTGCAGGCGCTGCCCGACGGATCCGCCCAGGACGTCATCGGCGCCCTGGTCTTCCTGATGACGGGCTTCGGACTCGGCTGGGTCAACGCCGCGGCGGACTACGCCCGTTACCTGCCGCGACGCACCCCGGGCACGGCGGTCGCGGGCTGGACCACGCTCGGCGCCTCCGCCGCCCCGGTCGTGCTCTTCGTCTTCGGGCTGCTGCTCGCGGGCTCCTCGAAGGACCTCAGCGAAGCGATCGCGGCCGACCCGGTGGGCGCGCTCACCGCGGCCCTTCCTGCCTGGTTCCTCGTGCCGTACGCCCTCGTCGCCGTCCTCGGCCTGGTCGGCGGCGCCGTGCTCGACATCTACTCGTCGGGGCTGGCGCTGCTGGCGGTGGGCGTACGACTGCCCCGCTACGCCGCCGCAGCCGTCGACGGAGTCCTGATGATCGCGGGAACCGTCTACATCGTCTTCTTCTCCGAGGGGTTCCTCAGCGCGTTCACGGGCTTCCTCACCACACTCGGCGTCCCCGTCGCGGCCTGGTGCGGCATCATGCTCGCCGACATCGCCCTGCGCTCCCGCCCGTACGACGACGCAGCCCTCTTCTACCGCGAGGGACGCTACGGCGACATACGCCGACTGCCCATCGCGGTCCTCATCGCCGCCACGGCGGCGGGCTGGGGCCTCGTCACCAACTCGGCCGCGCACTGGCTCTCCTGGCAGGGCTATCTGCTCGGCCCCCTCGGCCTCGGCGGCACCACGGGCAGATGGGCATCCGCCAACCTCGGGGTCCTGGCGGCTCTGATCCTCGCTTTCGCAGCGACGGCGGTACTTCAGCGCGGCCGCGTCGCGAGGCAGGAGGAGCGGCAGCGGGACGCGCCGGGGAGTAGGGCGGGGAGCGCGGCGACCGGGATGGCGCAAGGCTCGCAAGGCCCCGACTCGCCTGCGCCTCAGCGGACTTGAAGGAACTCCCGTGCTCCGCGCAGCCGTGTGCGCAGGCGGCTCTGGCTGGCGTGCGTGTCGAGGCGGACGTCCAAAGCCCCTGCAATTCCGGCGTCCGCGCGCCGCCCCGCAGGCAACCGGGTCGCGTCGAGTCCGTCGCGCCGGGCGATGAGAACGCCGAGTTCATAACGGCTGAGGGCGTCTCCACCGGCGAGGTGGAACACCCCTGTCTGGTCGGACAACGCGAGTTCCCACAGAGCTGACGCCAGGTCCTCGACATGAACCGGGCAGCGGACGTCATCAGTGAACAGGGTGCCGTCGTGGGCACCGGAACTCAGTGCGTGGACCATCCGCTCATGCTCGGATCTCCCGACGGGTCCGGATCCACCGCGCCCGATGATCAACGACGTGCGTGCGACCACAGCCGTCGGCGCCAGAAGCCGAACTGCGGTTTCTGCGGCGGCCTTTGCCGCGCCATACGGGGTGACAGGATCGGGCAGACAGGACTCGTCGTAGTGCACCCGGGAACCAGAGAACACGGCGTCGCTGGAGACATGGACCAGGTGGCAGCCGCGCTTCGCTGCGGCCATTGCCACGTGGACCGAGCCGTCGGCGGTGACCGCCCAGTCGCTCATCCCGCTCGTCGCATTGACGACGGCGCTTGGTGCGACCGCCGTAAGCACCTCGTCGATGTGTCCCGGCGTGCGAAGGTCGAGCCGATGCCACGAGACCCCGCGGACGCGGCCGGGCCGCGAGTGGTAGGTCGCGGCCGCCTCCCATCCCGCAGCAGTCGCCTGGCGCAATAGTTCGGTCCCCAGCAGCCCGCTGCCGCCCATGATCAGCACCTTCATGGCGCTCGACGATAGGCGGCGTGCTGCCCTCGTCGCCGGCGCCGGGCCGTCGCACCGTGCGCCGGTGAGCAGGACGAACCGCCTAGCGTCCGCTGCCTTCGCTCGCGCGGCCGCCGCTCTGCACCCCGCTCGTTCCCTTCGCCCCGATGACGACCGCAGCCCCCGACTCCTCGCAGTGCGCCGTACGCGCCGACAGCCCGCAGCGTTCCAACACCCCGGTCGCCGCGGCGACTTGGGGCTCGCTCGTCTCCGTCAGCACATGGCCGCCCGGTGCCAGCCACTGCCGGGACTGGGCCGCCACCCGGCGCAGCACGTCGAGCCCGTCCGGGCCGCCGTCCAGGGCGGTACGCGGCTCGTGGTCGCGTGCCTCCGGCGGCAGCAGGCTCATCGAATCCGTCGGTACGTACGGCACATTGGCCAGCAGCACATCGATATGTCCTCGAAGCTCGGGCGGCAGCGCCGCGCAGAGGTCGCCCTCGTGGACCCGGCCGTGAGCGGCGGCCACGTTGCGGCGGGCGCAGCGCACCGCTGCCGGATCGATGTCGGCGGCGTGCAGTTCGACGAGGCCGTGGCTCTCGCGGTGCGCCGGACCGGCACGAGCCACGTCCGCCACGGCAGCCGCGAGCGCCGCACCCAACGCGCCCGAGCCGCAGCACAGATCGACGACGACGCTCCCGGGCCGCGTCACGTCCAGGGCCTGCCGTACGAGGAACTCGGTGCGTCTGCGCGGCACGAACACCCCCGGCTCCACGGCGATCCGCAGGCCGCAGAACTCCGCCCAGCCCAGGACGTGTTCGAGGGGAAGACCCTCCGCGCGGCGTTCGGCCATCGCGGCGAGTTCGGCTGCCGTACCGGCCGAGGAGATCATCAACTGGGCCTCCTCCTCGGCGAATACGCAACCTGCCGCACGCAGCCGGGCGGCGAGCGCCGAGCAGGAGACCGACGAGGGGGACGGCTCGGCTGCCGACGGAGGCCGAGTAGCCGAAGACGTCGAGGAATCGGGCAGGGGAGGAATGGACATACGGGTGTGCCTCTCGGAGTTCCGGAGTGGGCTCCCGGCTCCCGGGCGTGGCCGCGTCAGCGGGACGCGGCGTCCGCGGCGCGGAACTCGTGGCACGGGAGGGGGACGCCCTCTTCCACAGCGGTGATCGGTCCCACCTCCCAGGTCGTCGTGTGTGCTGAGCGCGGCAACCCTACCGGAGCCCCGCCGGAGGCGCGGTCGCCCCCGCCTCCCAGGCGGAATCGGCCTTCTCGTCCGTGACGAAGCCGACGACGGCGGTGAACGCCTTCTCGCCGCGCTGCGTGATGTCCACCGACAGCGTGCGCTCACCGCGTAGGGGCTCCGCATCCGCCGCGGCGGGAGGACCGGGCGAGGTCTCGACCCAGCTCGGCACGTCCAGGTCCACGTAGTGGTGGAAACCGGCGTCAAGGCGAGTCAACCGGGGGCGCAGCGGTCCGGCGGCGAGGTGGACCGCCTGGCGTGCGGCCTCCATCAGCAGCATGCCGGGTACGTGATCGACGGGGTGGTCGAACAGCCAGGGACTCGTGGTCAGCACGCGCAATTGCCTGCGGCTCCAACTCCCGCCCACCGCCGCGTCGCTGGGAGCGCCCTGCACGCCAGCGCCCCCATGCTCGAGCGCGACGCCACCCTCGGCCTTGCCCCGGGCCTCGGCTCCGGGCGCGCCGACGCCCCCGTCGTTCCCGCCGCCGTCCTCCGCCGCCGCGAGCACCACCTCTCGTTCGCTCTCCCGTCCCACCAGCGAGGGCGCCAGCGGCGGCGGAGGTAACACCGCGGCAGTCATGGCCTCCGGCGGCGCGGGCGTGTCCGGGCCTCGCAGCCGCGCGTAGACCCGGGGGCTGTGCGCGCTGTAGACCGTGGAGACGGTGGCGAGGACGCGGTCCGCGCAGCGCACCGTCATCGTCAGGGCGATCTGGCGCAGCCGGGCGCCGTGTTCCGGGGAACGGGAGGCCGACAGCCGTAGCAACACCTCGGCGGGACTGCCGGCCACGGGTAAGAACGGCACCGAGAACGCACAGTGGTAGTGGCCCCATATGAGCTGGTGCCCGACCGGCACCCCGAAGCCCATGTGGGCGATCAGCGGCAGCACCTGCCGGGTCGTCTCGACCAGCAGCATCGGATCCTGCACGCCGTCTGCGTCCGTACGCCAGAAACCGTGGTCGCGCGGCCACTGGGCTCCCACCTCGAACTCCCCCTCGCCGCACTGCCGCCAGCCTGTCAACAACACCTCTGTGTGCGCTGCCTTGTGCACCAGCTCCCGCGGCACAGGCCACGAGTACGCTGTGTTCTCCGGCAGATGGGGCACAGCGGGGGTGAATGCCATGTGCGGTCCTCCGGGTGGGAGTCGGTCCGAAGAAAGTGACAGTGACCTGTGCCTGAAAAACGATAGAACCTTATGGGGGCGAGGTCGGATGGCTGCGGCAAGAGCGAAACCCATGCAGCAACGAGCCGTGGAGACACGACAGTTGATCCTGGAGGCGGCGGCTGAGGTTTTCGACGAGGGAGGCTACAAGGCGGCGCGGATCACGGAGATCATGCACCGGGCCGGCATCACTCAGGGAGCCCTCTACTTCCACTTCTCCTCGAAGCTCGAACTCGCCCGCACCGTCATGCTCGCCCAGCGCGACGCCGTCGTACTGCCCCCGGGCCCCGACGGTCTTCAGCGCCTCATCGACACGACCCTCCTCCTCGCCCACGAGCTGCAGACCAACAAGCTTCTGCGCGCCGGGGTCCGGCTGGCCGTGGAGCAGGAGGAGATAGGCTTCCACGACGACGCGCCCTACCTGGAATGGGCGGAGGTCTTCCGCGGCCAGCTCGCCGCGGCGGAGGCACGCGGCCAGCTACGCAACGGAGTCGAGGTCGAACGGCTCGCGGTGCTCCTCGTCGGCTGCTACACCGGCGTGCAGCACTTCTCCAAACTCTCCTGCCGCCGCGAGGACTTGCCCGACCGCATCGCCGACCTGTGGCAGTACATGCTGCTGGGCATCGCCCCGCCGCAGGTGGCCGCGGAACTCGTCGTCAATCCGGAGACCCCGCTGCTGGCGGCCGGATGACCGTACCGGTGGTGCTGACGGGCGCGAGCGGCTTCATCGGCTCGGCGGTGCTGCGGCGCCTGACGCAGCACGACGTTCACATACGAGTCGTCACCCGCCGGGACCTTCCGCTGCCCGCGCAGGCCGAACAGGTCCGCGCCGACCTCTCACGCCCGTCGACCCTCGCGGGGGTCTGCTCCGGGGCGCGCGTGCTCGTGCACGCCGCCTCCCACGTCGGCTCCGACGAGCGACTGTGCACGCAGGTCAACGAGGCGGGCACCGCCGCGCTGATGCGTGAGGCGGAGCGCGCGGGCGTCGAACGCATCGTGTCGCTGTCCACCACCGCCGTCTACGGGCGCGGACCTCACCGGGGCGCCGCCGTAGGGGAGTTGGAGCCCGACCCAGGTTCGCCCGCCAGCCGCAGCAGACTCGCGGGCGAGGCGCACGCCCTCCGCCAGGGCGCCCTCGTACTGCGGGCGGGTCTGATCACCGGAGCGGGGGACCGCTGGGTCGTGCCCGCCCTGGCCGAACTGGTATGCCGCGTACCGGGGTTGTGGCGTGGCGGCCATGCCCTGCTGTCCCTGATCGACGTGGACGACCTGGCGCGGCTGGTCGCTGCCGCCGCGCTCACCACGACGGGCCCCGGCGGCTCAGGCGAAGCGCCCCGGGGCGTCCACCACGCCGTACACCCCGAGCCCGTACGCAACCGGGACCTTCTGGACAGGCTCGCCCGGCTCGGCGTACTGCCGCCGCTCACAAGGGAGTTGACGTGGCGGGAGTGCCTGGAGCTGATGGAGGAGAACCCCGGGCGCATCGGTGAACGCCGGCTCAGGCTGCTGGCGTTCGACCACCACTACGCCACCGGCGTGTGGCAGGCATGCGGAACCGCCCCCGGCCAGGGCCCGTTGGCCGCACTCGACGGAGCGGCCCCCTGGTACCGCGCCCATCTGCTGCGCTCCGCCGCCACCTGAATCGCCTCAAGCCTGGTTCGGCGGCCTGATTCGCGGTCAAGTACGCGGCCAGAGGCCGAAGTCAGGCCCCCGGCCGGTCACACCCCGCCGCTCCGCCCGTCCCTTGTTCGCTGCTGCCCCCGCCTTACGGCAACGCGCTTGCGCATCTGTCAGCAAGCTCTGTCGTCCCTTCCGGAGCAAAAAAACAGAACACTTTGTATGTTTGTGGGGACGACAGTTCAGCTCCCCACAGCACTGCCGTTCCTGACGGTCCGTCTCCCCGCGGACCGGATCGCATGAAGGGAAAGAAAGCCGAATGAGGCAAGAGCGCGCAGAACTCACCCGGCAGGCACTGACGATGGCGGCTGCGAAATCGTTCGACCGCCTCGGCTACCAGCGCACCACCCTGTTCGAGGTCAGCCGCGGCGCAGCGATGAGCAAGGGCGCTCTGTCCTTCCACTTCGGAAGCAAGGAGGAACTGGCGGACACCGTGCGACGCGAGGCGTGCGCCCGGTCCTGCCGAGCCGCCGAACTGCTGCGGGAGAAAGAGCAGCCCGCGTTGCAGACTCTCATAGACCTCACGCATCTGGTGGCCCATCAGCTCGAACACGACCATCTGGCAAGAGCAGCCGTGAAGTTGGCGCGCGAGCTGGACACCCCGCCCGACCCGGAGGTCAACCCGTTCGCCTGCTGGCAGCAGGTGTTCACGGACGTGGCCCGCGAGGCGGAGAAGGAAGGAACGCTGCGCGGCGAGGCCACCACCGAGGCCGTCGCCGAGCTGGCCTTCTGCCTCGCCTCCGGAGCACATTCGCAACAGACCAGCCGTACGGGCGACTCGGGCGTCGACGTGCATCAACGCCTCGCCGCTCACTGGCAGTTGCTGCTGCACGGACTCGTCACACAGCCCGCCCCGGGTCTGTGGAGCGCCGGCACCGAGACGGACTGGCTGCGGACCGTGGAACGCCAGCAGGTCACTCCCGCGGACTGAGCGACGCCGTCCGCTCACCGGACCTCACGTCCGGCGTACCCGGGAATGCGGTCACGCGACCGGTCACGTGACCGCAACCCCCTATCGCCCCACGGAAGTCACGCTCACGGTCCGCACCCGCCTCGACACCATACGTAGGCGAGGCCCCAAGCGAATACGGCGCTGCGCCGGGCCACACACGAGCCCCTGAGCCGGATGTTGACCATGATGGACAAGTGTCTGCGCTGCGTACCGGGCACGTGATACGGATTCCACAGGCCCCGGCGCTCTGCGCGGGGGCGCCCTCGCTGCTTCCTCCGTGGCGGGGGAGTTCCGCCGAGGGTGCGCCGGTGGTAGATGTCGGCTGCCGGGCCGCCCCCGGACAACCGCGAGTGCACCGTCCGCAGAAGGAGTCCATCATGGCGAACGCGAGCGGCAACCCGCCGACCTCCCACGCCGGTCCCTCGGCCGCGCGTCCATCCCGTCCCCAAGGGCCGGCCCGTATCGCGCTCGAAGTCGCCTTGTGGGCCGTGCAGTTGTACCTCGCGTACTTCATGGTCACGGTCGGCTCGCTGCCCGCCCTGACCGCGGACTCCGGTGCCAAGGGGACCTTCGAGGACATCGGCTTCGGCCTGTGGTTCATGTACCTCACCGGCGCGCTGGAACTGCTCGGCGCGATCGGCCTCATCACCCCCTGGTTCTCGGGCCTTGCCGCACTGGGCCTGATGTTCGTGATGTCGGGCGCGTGCCTCACACATCTGACCCTCTACGACGGCCGCGGCGTCGAGACCCCGGCGATGATCCTCATCCCGCTCGCCCTCGTCGTCATAGGCCGGTGGTCGACGGTGCGGAAGCTCGGCACGTGGCTCACGGGCGGGCACCGGGACTGAACGGAACGCTGCCGCGGATCTCCTGGCCCAGCAGGCCCTTCACGGAGAGCCGCGCAGCCATCGCCCCCGGCGAGCGCAGAAGCAGAAACCCGGCGTTCGGCGCGGCGCGAGCCGGGCTCCTGACAGAGCCGCCGGTCCCCGGATTCATCGGAGCTGGTGGACGCACTCACCGCCGACGTATGCCGCTTCCACGGGAATCGAGCCGATGGTGCGGGCGTCGACGGCGAGTGGATCTTCGCCGAGGACGGTGAAGTCGGCGAGGTAGCCGGGGGCGAGGCGCCCCTTCAGTGTGCGGTGCCTTCGGCTTCCGCGGAGCCGAGGGTGAAGACGGCCAGAGCCTCGCGTGCGCTGACGCGTTGCGACGGGCCGACGGGCACGGCGTCCTCGACGGCCTCGCGGGTGACCATCGACTGGATTCCGAGCAGCGGCTGGTAGGGACCGCACGGGTAGTCCGACGAACCCGCGACCGTGATGCCCGCGTCGAGGAAGGAACGGTGTGCGAACATCCGCTCCGTCCGCTCTTTTCCGTACCAGCGGTTCAGCGCACCGCCGTGATAGCCCACGTAACCCGCGAACGGCACGGCTATCGCGTCCAGTTCCCGCATCCGCCGGAGGATGTCCGCGTCGATGACGCTGCAATGCTCGATGCGGTGCCGCAGCCCCGGCCGCGGCGTCTCCCGCTGCGCCGCCTCGATGGCGTCGAGGACGATACGGATGGCCGCGTCGCCGTTGGCGTGGACGCCGATCCGGTTGCCGTCGGCGTGGACGGTGCGGACCTGGGAGAACAACTCCTCGGTGGAGGTGGTTTGCAGCCCCTGCTGTGAGGTGTCGGCGCAGGGCTCGCTGAGCAGGCAGGTACGTCCGCCGATGGCGCCGTCGACGAACGCCTTGACGCCGACCAGCCGCAGCAGATCGTCACCGAAGCCGCTGCCGGCGCCCAGCGCCTGTGCCGCCGGATAGTGGTCGATGGACAGCAACATGCCGAGCGGAGGGTCAGTTCGCCCTGCGCGCGTGCCCGGCGCAGCAACGCGATGTCCTCGGGGGCGATGAGCGCGTCGCATATGGACGTCAACCCCGCGGCGTGCCACTGCCGTTGGGCCCGCGCCAGGCCGCGCAGCCTCTCCTGCGGCGAACTCGGTCGCAGCGGAGAGGCGCCGCGGGCGGTGGCGGGATAGACGACGTTCATCAGGGCGCGCTCGACGAGCCTGCCGTCGAGTCGTCCGTCCGTGCCGCGCCCGAATTCGCCGCCGGGGGAGGGGAGGTGTCCTCGTCGATGTGAAGGGCTTGCAGCGCCGCGGAGTTGGCGACGCCCCAGTGCCCGGCGACCTGTACGACGAGGACGGGGTGCGCGGGCGCGGCACGGTCGAGGTCCCAGCGGGTGAGCGTGCCGGTCTTGGTGTCGTCGTAGCGGCTTCCGCGTATCCATTCGCCGGGGGCCGCCCGCGTGGCCTCGGCCCGGACCTGGCCGAGGAGTTCCCCTACGCTGCCGACGGCGCCGGCCGAGAGGTCCAGGTGGAGCAAGTCCTCGGCGGCGATGGCCAGATGGATGTGGGCGTCGTTCAGCCCCGGTACGACGGTCGCGTCGCCGAAGTCGACTTCTTCGGCCGTGGGGAAGCGTTCCCGCAGCCGGGCCGCCGTGCCGGTGGCGGCGATGCGTCCGCCGGCGACCGCGATCGCCTCCGGTTCGGGTCCGCCGTCCCGACGCTGGCTGACGATCCGGGCGGCCCGATAGACCACGGGTGTGAGCTCTTCGAAGTCGGGGCTCACGGGGCGCCTCCGGCGGCGGACGCGGCCTCGGCGGCGCCGTCCCTCCCGGACGCGGCGGGCGGGCCGGCGGGTGCGGGGCGCAGCCAGGTGACGGCGCCGGTGACGGCGAGGTTCGCCGCCAGGGCGATGATGCCGCCGTTGACGCCGTTCCACGGGTCGTTGCCCGTGGCCCACAGCGCCGTCATCACCGCCAGCCCGACCAGCATGCCCGCGACGGCGCCGACGGCGGGCATGCGCCGCCAGTACAGCGCCAGGAGCACCGCGGGCACGAGCTGCGCCAGGCCCTCGTAGGAGAGAACGGAAAGCTGCACGAGGGTGTTGGGGAAGAACAGACTTCCGGCCAGCGCCAGCAGCCCTGCCAGGAGGCACACAAGCTGGGACAGCTTCTTGGTGCGCATGTCGTCGGCGGGCGCCGAGCCGCTGCGGCTGCGCGGGTCGGCGCCGTTGCCGCCGCCCAGCAGGGTGCGGCCCCACATCGTGCCGATGGCCAGCATGAACACGCTCATCGGCACGATCGCCGACAGGGCGCCTGCCACCCCGATCACCGCGACCAGCGGGGCCGGCAGCGCGTCGGTGACGAGGGAGAACAGCGCAAGGTCGGGGTTCTTCAGACCGGGGACGACGAACAGCGCGGTGGCGCCGACCATCATCGGAATGAACAGCAGCAACTGGTACCAGGGCAGCAGGATGGCGTTGCTGCGCAGGGCGTTGGGGGACTTGGCGCTGAGGTAGCCGGCGACCGTCGTCGGGACGACGGTGATGGTGACGGCGTTCAGCAGCAGCGTGGTGACGAACCACGTGCCGTCCAGGCCGCCCGAGTCGTGGCCCGGGAAGGTCAGCCACTCCGGCTTCTCCGTCACCATGCGGTGCATGAAGTCGCCCAGCCCGTCCACGAAATGGAGCGGAACGTACACCGCGAGGAACACCACGACGGCGATGACCAGTACGTCTTTCAGCGCGCTGACCCACGCCGAACCTCGCAGGCCCGAGACCAGGATGAACACCTCGGCGACGACGAAGGAGATCACGGCGGCGACGCGCAGATCGACGCTGCCGTAGGTCATCGCGTTGACGACCACGCCCATGCCCTGAATCTGCACCTGGATGTAGGGAACGATGAACACGGTCGCCACGACGGCGACGAGCATGCCCAACGGCCGTGAGCGGAAGCGGTGTTCGGCCATGTCGGCGATGGAGATCAGCCGGTGCCTGCTGGCGTAGGTCCACAGGGCAGGACCCACGACGTATGCGACGGCGAAGCCTGTCGTCAGATACGCCACCAGGTACAGGATCGGGACGCCGAAGGAGAACGACCAGCCGGCCGTGCCCAGGAAGGAGAAGCTGGTGTAGGTCTCCCCGGCCATCAGCAGCCAGATGAACAGCATGCCCAGGCCGCGGCTGGAGACCGACCACTCCGCAAGCCCCTTGTCACGGCCGCGTGCGCTGAGGAGGCCCACGGCGATGGTCGCCACCATCGCCAGGCCGAAGATCGTCGTGGCGATCGCCGCGGAGGAAGTCATGCCGCACCTCCCGCGGTCGGACCGGGCTCACCGTCGCGCCCGGCGCCGCCACTGCCCGCATCATCCGGCGGGTCGTCGGCGGGTATCGGTTCGAGCGCATTCGCGCGGTAGGCCGGATCGAGTCGTGCTGCCGCCCAGATGATCAGGGGGCTGACGACGGACGCCATGATGATCCACGCCAGCAGGAACGGAACCCCCAGGATGCGCGGCTCGATGCTGTTGGCCACCAGCGGCGCCGCGCAGTACAACACGCCGGGTATCACCAGCAGCCACAGCGAGCGGCGGCGCCTGTGCGCGGCAGGCAGGGCCGGGAAGGAGAGCGGCCCGGCCTCGCCGGGGCCCTCCCGTCGTGCGTGGGAAACGCCGTCAGACATATGTCTCCTTCCGTGCTCTGCCCGGCTGCTGTGCGCCCGGCCCCTGCTCCTGCCCGGTTCCGGTTTCCGGTGGTCAGCGGTTCCGGTGTCCCGGCCCTTCCTGTCGCCGAGCTCTCCGGCCCGGCCCGAACCGCGTCACACGGACGGTTCGTAGCGGCCGTCGACCGCCGTCCAGCCCCCGTCGACCGTCAGCACACTGCCCGTGACGAACGTCGAGGCGTCGGAGACGAGATAGGCCACCGCGCCGGCGATCTCCTCCGGGCCCGCCCACCGGCGAAGCGCCGAGGCCTGCGCGTAGGCCTCGTACCACTGAGGATCGGCGGCGATCTGATCCGTGAGCGGCGTACGCACCACCCCGGGGGCGACCGCGTTGAAGCGCACCCCGCGCGGACCCCACTCCGCCGCCGCGGTACGCAGCAGCTGCACCAGCCCCGCCTTCGACGCGGCATAGACGCTCTGCCCGGCCTCCACTTGGAAAGCCCGCATCGAAGCCAGCCCGACGACACTGCCCCCGCCCCGCTCCGCCATCGCCGGCACCGTCGTCTGTACAAGCGTGAGATACGCCCGCAGGTTGAGCGCGAGCACACGGTCGAAGTCGGAAAGCGTGTAGTCGGCGATCCGCTTGCGCACGTTGGCGCCGACCGTGACGACGAGACCGTCCAACGCGCCCCACCCGGACGCGGTCTGACGCGCGGCGGCCTCGTCCAGCACGTCGAGGACGTCCACGCTGACCGGCCCGGTACGCGAGCCGGGCGCCGGAGTCTCCCCGGCGGCGAGCCGCGCCGTCTCCTCGGCGCCCTGGCTGTCACGGTCGGCGACCAGCACCTCGGCGCCATGCGCGGCGAGCGCCCGCGCCGCCTCCCTGCCGATGCCGCTTGCCCCGCCGACCACGGCCACCCTGCGGCCGTCCAGACGGAACAGATCCGCGTATCCCACCCTTGTCTCCTCCTGCCCGGCCGTCACCTGCGGAAGACCGCCATCCGCGTCACCGTCAGCTCCTCGATCGCGAACCGCGGCCCCTCCCGCCCGACTCCCGAGTCCTTCACGCCCCCGTACGGCGCGATGTCGCAGCGGTAGCCGGGCACGTCGTTGACGACGACGCCGCCGGTCTCCAGCTCCTCCACCGCCTCGAACGCCGCTCCCAGGTCACGCGTGAAGACCGCCGCGTGCAGCCCGTACCGGCTGGCGTTGACCGCCGCGTACGCCGCCGCCAGATCCGGCACCGGCCGCAGGCACACCACCGGCCCGAAGATCTCCTCGTCCCACGCGGGTTCACCGTCGGGAACGTCCGCGAGCAGCGTCGGCATGACGCACGGGCCGCTGCGTCCCCCGCCGTGCACCAGCCGAGCCCCCGCCGCCAGTGCACGATCTATCCACGAACACACCCGCTGCGTCGCGGCCTCGTCGATGAGCGCCGCCACCCTCGTCTCAGGCTCGCGCGGATCACCGACCACCACGCCCGGCAGCCGCTCCGCGATCTTCGCCTCCAGCTCGGCGGCGATCTCCTCGACGGCGATCACTCGCTGCACGGAGATGCATGCCTGCCCCGAGGCATAGAGACCGCCGCGCACCACGGCGTCGGCCGCCGCATCCAGATCGGCGTCCGCCGCGACCACCAACGCCGCGTTGGACCCCAGCTCCAGCACCACCTTCCGCGGCGCCGCCTCGCGGGCGATGCGGTGCCCGATCTCCGCCGACCCCGTGAAGGAGACCGCGGCCACCTCGGGATGCGTCGTCAGCGCACGCCCCACCCCGGCATCGCCGGTGACCAGCTGCACCGCACCGGCGGGGGCACCGGCGGCCGCCAGCTGCTCGCGTACGAGCGCCACCAGCCACAGCGTCGCCAACGGCGTCGCCGGCGCCGGTTTGACGATGACGGGACAGCCCGCGGCGAGCGCCGGGGCGATCTTGTGAGAGGCAAGCATCATCGGGTAGTTGAACCCGGCGACCCCGACGACGACCCCCACGGGACGCCGCGTCCAGAACCCGGTCATCCCGTCTCCGGAGGGCAGCCCGTCCAACGGGACCGTCTCGCCGTGCACATGGGACGCCTCGTCGGCGGCCGCCTCCCACGTGGCCACCGCCCGCACCACCTCGGTGCGGCAGTCCGCCCGGGGCTTGCCCGTCTCCAGCACGAGCAGGTCCTCCATGCCGCCCGCGACCGACTCCAGCGCCGCGGCGACACCGGCCAGGACCTGCCGACGCACCCGCGTCGCCAGCTTCGCGACCTGCCGGCGCAGCCCGGCCGCATGCGAGCACGCCTGCCGCGCGAGCGTCTCGTCGCCGACGGGCGCGAGGGCGACACGGCTCCGGTCGTACGGGAAGATCACGGGTTCCCGCCGCGCGGCGGGAACCCACGACTCCCCGACGGGCAGGCAGCCGGTGACGCCCTCCGGCAGGAGGCCGTCCCGCAGCAGACCGTCCGACGTCGGTGAAGCGCTCAACGGGCGCCCCCCTCGGCACCGGCGACGAGAAAGTGCCTGGCCGCGGCCGCGTAGACCCTCGCGTACTCGCCGATCTCGGCCACCTCCACGTACTCGTCCTTCTGATGCGCGATCCACTTGCCACCCGGGCCGTAGACCACCGTCGGCAGACCCGCGTCCCGCGTGAGGATGGTCCCGTCCGTGGTGCCGGGCACGGCCCCGAAAGCGGGCGCCGCCCCGTGTTCCGCGCGGTGACCCTCCACCAGGGCCGCGACCACGGGATGGTCCTCGTCGATCTCGACGGCCGGACGGTCGTCGACCACGGTCGTCGCGACCGTCACCCCCACCGTCCCGGCCGCGTCCTCCGCCGCCTGCCGCACCCGGGCGATCAGCTCCTCGTGGTCGGTACCGGGCACGGTACGCACATCGACCCCGACCAGCCCGTGGGCGGGAATGACGTTGAGCTGGGCGGGATCCCCGGCGTGCAGCACGGTCGGCGTGACGGTCACCGCCCCTGCATGCGGGTGCGTGCCGAACCGCCGTACCGCCCACTCCTCGACGCCGGCCAGCGCCTCGACGATCCGCGCCCCGGCCACCAGCGGCGACCGCGCCTCCTGCGGCATCGCCCCGTGCGCCATCACGCCCGTGAGCTCCAGCCGGATACGGATGCCGCCGCGAGCCGACGTGCACACCTCATAGCCCTCGGGTTCGCAGACGACGACGCCGTCGACCTCGGCCGCCAGCTCGGAGGCCGCGAACGCCTTGGCGCCGAGCATCATGCCCTCTTCATCGCACAGCACGCCGAGCACGACCCGGCCGGGGAAGGGACCCGCAAGCTGGAGCCCCCGCACGCCCCAAATCATCGCCGCCAGACCGGACTTCATATCTGCCGAACCCCGGCCCCACAGCCTGCCGTCGCGGATCTCGCCCCCATAGGGGTCCACGCTCCAGTCCTCGCGGCGCCCCTCCGTCACGACATCGGTGTGCCCTTCGAACATCAGCGTCGGCCCCTCGCCGCCCCCGCCCTCGACGACCGCCACGAGGTTCTTGCGGCCCGGCGCCACCTCGATCACCTCGTGCTCCCATCCGAACTCGGTGAACAGCCGCGCGAGCAGGTCCGCCGCCGGGCCCTCCACCTCGCTCGCGCCCGGATCGCTCACGGTGCGCAGCCGCACCAGATCGCGAGTGAGACGCACGGCGGCCTCCGCGTCGACCACGGAGTCCCGCAGCGGAGAACCGGTAGTGGAATGCATGCAACCCTCCCAAAGACCTGGCCAGGAGGGGCCAGGAGACTGGTCAGACCAGTTGATTTCCCGTACTCTCCTAGGGCCCTCAGGTACAGGTCAAGGGGGTGGATGGTCTTTGTTGTGGTGAGCTGGTTCTACGGGCGGGGAGCGCAGTCGACTACAGAGGGGGAGTCACATGTCCGCTGAAGGCGCGGTGTTCCGACCGGTGGAGCCGGTACGTGCTTACCAGCGCGTCGCTGAGCAGATCGAAGAGCGCATTCTCAACGGCGACCTTCCGCCAGGAGCACGTCTTCCCGGGGAGCGAGAACTCGTCAGCCAGTTCGCTGTCGGACGCTCCACCGTCCGCGAAGCGCTACGCGTCCTGCAGTCGGCCGGACTCATCCGCTCCCGTCCAGGCGATCCGCTGGGTGCGGAAGTTCTGGGTGTCTCCCCGGACAACCTGAGCCGCCCCCTGGGACGACTCGCTCGGTCCCGCCTCTCGACGCTCGGTGAACTCGTGCAGTTCCGCATGGTGTTGGACGCCGAGAGCAACCGGCTGGCCGCACGGCTGCATTCGCAGAACGACCTGCGACGCATGGAAGAGCAGATCGACCGTATGGCGGCGGTGAGTTCGGGTGCCGGCGGGCTGCACGCTTTCAGTGAGGCGGATGCGCTGTTCCATCAGGCCGTCGCCGAGGCCAGCGGTAATTCCCTGCTGGGGTTGTGTGCTCGTGCGGTGCATGACGCCGTGGTCGAGGTGATCGAGGAGAAGATCGCTGCGGCCGGTGACGCGGTGGTGTGGATGGAGCGTTCCATCGCCCATCACCGGCAGGTGCTGGCCGCCATCCGGGACGGCGACGGTGCTCTTGCCGCCCGTCTCGCTCGTCAGGCGCTCTTCGACTACTACGCCGACCATGTGGAAGAGGGCACGCGCCGCTTGCTGAGTGCGGCTGTCGAAGAGGGGTGACGATACGGGCGCTGGGCGGTTGACTTTCCTGGCGCGGCCCAACGCACCGGCCGAGACGGTGCGTTGACTCCGACGATGAGCGGCAGCCAGGCAAAGTCTTCCGCTCGACGCTGCCTTCGCCGTGTGACGTCCGCACGCTGCGCCGACCTGAACGCCGCGTGCCTCCAGCGGCGGCGCCACGATCGCAGTCGTCGGTAGAGCCAGGACACGGTGGGTGCGGGCGGGTTCCCAGCGAACCCCGTCTTCTGGTGCAACTCCCGCCTCCGGGCTCCATGATCGGACGACGTGGGAGTCGGCGACCTGATCGTCTCCGTTCCGCGCGGTCATGAGATGGTCGGTGCCGTGCTCGGTCCGATTCGCCGACGTCCGCCGGCCGCACCGTCGTCGAGCACGGGCATGCCGCGGTTGCGAGGGTGGGAGCCGCAGGTGTCCGGGCTCATGCGGCAGCGGCCCCGGGCGGTGAACTCCCGTTGCCCGCCTCGCGGTTCACCGCCGACGCACACAGCTCGTAAGCCCGGTCCGATCAGGAGCCTGATCAGGAGTACGCCCGATGATTGACGCCTCCTACCCGGAAGGTCTGCCCGACGTCGGCAACCTCACGGACACCGAACTCCGCGCGGAGCGCGACCGTCTGCTGTCCGTCCTCGGCGGCCACGGCCACGGTCCGGGCGGCCCCGGGCGCGGCCTCGACACCGCGGCGGCGTGGGGTGTCGCCGGTGAGTGGAGTCTGGCGCTCTATATGCGCGAAGGCGAGACCGAGGACCTGGCGCAGGCCGCCGCCGCGCTGGAGCGCGCGGTGAGCGAGACGGCCGGGTCGCCCGCGCGTGGTGCCTGGCGCGTACTGCTCGGGCACGTCCAGGCCCTCGGCCATGATCTGCAACCCGGCCCCGAGCGGGCGCGGCAGGCCTACGACACGCTGCTCCTCGGCGTGAGCGAGCTGGAGGAAGGCGGAGAACCCACGGGGTACGAGGAGTTGCTGCACGTGGGGCGGCTGCAACTCGCGTACGTGATGCGGGTGCGCTGCGAGCGGTTCGAGGACCAGGACGAGTGCGTGCGGCTCCAGGAAGAGGTGCTGCCGCGATTGCAGGCCGCCTTCGGCCGTGGCGGGGCCGGAAGCGTCAGAGCCGCCGAACTGCGTCTCCAACTCGCCGACCTGTACTGCGAACGCGGAGCCCGGACCGGCGACCCCGAGGACTTCCACCTCTCCGCAGGCCACTCACGCGCGGCGCTCGCCGTTCAGCCTCCGGACGCGGACGTCGCACACTTGCGTTTCGCGCTCGCGAAGGCCCAGATGCTGGGTGGACTGACGGGCGCGGACCGGGAGTTGCTGAAGGAAGCCGGCTCGGAATTCGCGATGGCCCTGGACGAGGCGGGCGGTGAAGGCGAAGCCGAGGACGAGCCGGAGTGGGGCCTGGAGGCACGGGCACGGCGCGCCTTCATCACGGCAGGACTCGGGCTGGAGCGCGGCGACACCCAGGAGATGGCGCTCGCCGAGCACGGCGTCGAAGAGGTCCTTGCCGAACCGGACTTCACCGAGACCGCTCCCGCCGGCTTTCTCGATCTCTTCGCCCGGCTGCTCTACGAGCTGGCCGCGGACCGCTTGGACGGGGCGGGCCGCGAACGTGCGCTCGGGCTGCTCAGACACGTCGCCGAGACCCGGGACCCCGTACACGACGACGGCACATGGCACGCCGCGCTGGTACTGGCCGCGCTCCAGCAGGACCGCTACGGGGACGACGCAGATCCCGCCCGGCTCACGGACGTCGACCTCGGGGCCCGCGTCGTCCTGGAGAGCCCGGACTGCGACGAGTACGTCCGCCACGTATGCCGGATGATGCGAGCCTGGGCGCACAAGGAGCGAATCCACCGGGGGCTGCCCGGGGACCACGGCGGCGGGGGCGACGAACACGCCCGCGCGGACGGGCAGTTGACGCTCTCCCGCGAGTCGCTGCGCACCCTGCTGGAGAACTACGTCGACGGGCGCAGCTATCTCGGCTTCCCCCGGCCCGCCGGGACCGGTGCCACGGCAGGCGGGCCCGCCGCCGACGCGGAGAGGCTGCGCGGCGTACTCGACGAGATGTACGCGCGGTGGGAGCAGCAGGAGCCGGGCAGCGACACCCGTGCCGAATTCGCCTGGACCATCCTGGGCTTGCTCCCGTGGCTCGAAGCACACGGTACGTACCTCACCGGACAGCAGAAGCGGGCACTCATCGACTCTGCCGTCAACGCGCCCGCGAACGACGGCGGTTGGGGCGCTCACGAACACATCCTGGCGGCCTCGTCGCAGACTGCCGGGGACCGGATCACCGGCGCTCCCGTACGGCTGGAGCAGCTCCACGGCCCCATCGACGGCGACCCGGCCCGGCCCGGCCCGGACGCCCCCGGCAGGCCGGAGCCGGAGGGCCGTCCCGGCGCGTATCAGAGCCGTCTGGCCGAGGCCCAGAACGCGGCCGTGGACGGAGTGCGCGCTCTGCGGTCGGGAGACCTCGCACGTGCCGACGCCGCGATCGCCCGGCTCAGCGACGTCCACGCCGGGCTGGGGCGCGAGGACCGCTCGCGTGTCGAGCTGTGGGCGGTGCTGGAGAACCTGATCCTGGAACGCGACCAGATGGCCGGGCAGTTGGGGCTGCCGCGGCTCCAGCGGCCCCGCGGCCGTCCGTCCACCGCCGAACTGAGGCGGGGCGCGGCCGAACTTCCCCGCGGCCAGCGTGCCTGGGTGCTCGGCTCGGCGGGTCTCGTACGCGGCGGCCGTGCGGCCGTGAAGGGGGACTTCAAAGGGCTGACCGAGGCCACCGAACTGCTGGAAGAGGCGCTTGAACTCGTCCGGGAGGGGAGCGACGAGTGGCTGCGTTACGCGGGTGCGCTGGGCGTCGACTACTGCTGTCTGGGCGCGGGCGAGACCCGGCTTTCTCATCGCCGTCAGCGGCTGGCTCAGGGGGTCGGTCTGCTGGAGGAGTGCGTCCGCCTCATGCAGGGGCCGTCGCACCGCTTCTGGACCAGCACCAACTTCGCGCTGGCGCGCGCTTATCGCGCACGCGGCGAGGGCGACGACCGTGAGCGCAGCCGCCGTACGGGCTTGGACGCCCTGCGTGGACACGCCTGGTCGGCGCTGCTGCGGTCGGGTACGCCTCACGCCGCGGAAGCCGCCGCCGCGGCGACCGCCGGGGCGCTGGGCGTGGCGGCGTGGTGTGTGACGGACGGCGCGCCCGATGAGGCGGTCCGGGCGCTGGAATCCGGCCGTGGAGTGGCGCTGCACTACGCACTCACCTCGGCGTCGGTCCCCGAACTGCTGCTGGGGGCGGGGTTCGAGGACATGGCGCGGGAATGGCTCGCGGCGGGCGGCGGCGAAGGCGGCAGCGCATCGTTCCGCGAGGCCGCGGGGCGGGACAGCGGTCTGCGCGGGCGGGTGGTCGAGGCGCTCACGAGCCCCGGCGGCAGCGCGCGGTCGCAGAGCATCCTGTTGCGGCCTCCTTCCCGGGAGGAGATCTGCCGCGCGCTGAGCGCGATGGAGACCGACGCGCTCGTCTACCTGGTGCCTGCCTCGGACGAGGAAGGTGGCGGTGTGGCCGTGCTCGTCACTGCGGATGGGTGGGTCGGTTCGGTACCGCTGCCCTTGCTGAGCGAGGACGCGGCGCCGTTGAGGGCGTACCGCTCGGGGGGTCATGAGGCCGGTGCGGCGGGCCTTGTACCGGGGGGTGGTGCGGCTCCTGATCCGGCGCCGTTGCGGGGGCGATTGGACCGGCTGTGCTCGTGGGCGTGGTACGCGGCGATGGAGCCGCTGGTCTCGGCGCTGGGGTCCCTTCTGCCGGGCGGCGGTGGCCTGCCCCGGGTGGTGCTGGTTCCGGTGGGTGGGCTCGGGGCCGTTCCCTGGCATGCGGCATGGGGCCCGGTGGACGAAAGCGCGGAGGGCGGCGCGAGGCGGTATGCGATCGAGGCCGCGGAGATCTCGTACGCGGCTTCGGCGCGGCTGCTGTGCGAGGTCGCCGCCCGTGGGGCGCCCGCGCTCACGGACAGCGCGCTCGTCGTGGGTGACCCGACGGGCGGGTTGCGTCACGCCGTCGAGGAAGCCGACGCGGTGCAGCGGCTGCTGTATCCCGGCGCCCGCTTCCTCGGCTGGCGGGAGTCGGACCCTGCGGACGGCGCGGGCACACCGCAGGAAGTTCTGGACTGGCTGACGGGGAAGGAGAGCGAGAGTGGGGTGCTCCATCTCGCCTGCCCCGGGACGGACGGCGAACCCGCCCGGCTCGCCGAGCTTGCCGGGCACCCCGGACGCGCCGTAGGCGGGCGCCGTTCCGCTTTCCTTTCTCTGGCCGGCGGCGAGTTGACGGCTGAGCAGATCACCGCGGCGGGGGGCCGTGGGGCAGCGGGTGAAGGGGGCGGGCCTGGTCTGGTTGTGCTGGCAGGTTCCAGCGACGGCGTCTCCCGGCGGGGGCAGAGCGACGCGTACAGCCTCTCCACCGCGTTCCTCGCCGCCGGAGCCCGGTCGGTGGTGGGCTCGCTCTGGCCGGTGCCGGACCACGCGGCGTCCGTGCTGATGTTCATGACCCACTGGTTTCTGCGCCGGGGGCACGAGCCCCCGGAACGGGCGTTGCGGCGGGCGCAGTTGTGGATGCTGGACCCGGCGCGCACCGTCCCGGCGGGGATGCCTGCGTGGTTGGCCGACCGTGCCCGTACGGCCGATCCGGATGATCTGGCGGCCTGGGCGGGCTTCACACACCTGGGCTGGTGAGCGGCGGCCGGCGCCGGGGTGGCGCCGTGCCCCCTCCCGCAGCCCTGCGGAGCATTCCTTTCTCACCGGCCGAGACCGTGGCGCTGGGCATCGGTGCCAACACGGGTTCGTTCAGCGGGTGTTGGCGGTCTTTACCCGGGGGCGGGTGTGCCTGATCGGGCTGCGGCCGCACCTGTCAGGCCGTCGGCGTGCCGTCCTCCGTGACCCCGGCGGCAGCCGGGTCGAGGACACGGGAGAGGAAGGTGCGGGTGCGCTGGTGCTGCGGGTCGCCGATCACCCGGCTCGGGGGGCCCTCCTCGACGATGACGCCGCCGTCCATGAAGACCACGCGGTCCGCGACTTCGCGGGCGAAGCTCATCTCGTGGGTGACGACCATCATCGTCATCCCCTCGTCGGCGAGACGGCGCATGACGGCGAGGACGTCGCCGACGAGTTCGGGGTCGAGCGCGGACGTCGGCTCGTCGAAGAGCATCAGCTCCGGGTCCATGGACAGAGCGCGGGCGATGGCCACACGCTGCTGCTGGCCGCCGGAGAGCTGGGCGGGATAGGCCGACTCCTTCTCCGAGACCCCAACCCGCCGCAGATTGGCCCGACCGATCCGCTCGGCCTCGTCCTTGGTGCGCCCGAGCACACGCCGCTGCGCGATGGTCAGGTTGTTCAGCACGGACAGGTGCGGGAAGAGGTTGAAGCTCTGGAAGACGATGCCGATACGGCGACGGACCCGGTCGATGTCCACGTCCGGGTCGGTCAGTTCGGTGCCGGACACGTTGACGGTGCCCGCCGTAGGCTCCTCCAGGAGGTTCACGCACCGAAGCAGTGTCGACTTGCCCGAGCCGGACGGGCCGATGACGCACACGACCTCACCCCGGCGCACCGTGAAGTCGATGCCCTTGAGGACCTCCAACTCGCCGAAGGACTTGTGCAGCCCCTCGACGCGTATCGCGGCCTCGTCTGCCTTGTGGTCGGTCACCTTCGGTCACCTGGCCTTCGCGGTACGGGCCTCGAGCCGCCGGACAAGGTGGCCGAGCGGGAGGGTGATGATCAGGTAGCACAGCCCGGCGACGAGAATCGGGGTCAGGCTGCGGTTCTCGTTCAGCGCGTCGCGGCCGAACTTGGCCAGCTCGTACTGGCCGAGGGAGAGACCGAGCAGATAGACCAGCGAGGAGTCCTTGGTCAGCAGGATCAACTCGTTGGTCAGCGGCGGCAGGACGATCCGGAACGCCTGCGGAATGACGATCGAGCGCATGGCCCGGCCCTGCGACATGCCCAGCGAACGGGCCGCCTCCACCTGGCCCTTGGGCACGGCCTGGATTCCGGCCCTGATCGTCTCCGCCATGTAGGCGGCGCCGACGAGGCCGAGGGCGAGCATGACGGTGACGTACTGGTTGATGACGACCTGGAAGGCGATCGGTACGCCGAAGCCGAGCGCGATGAAGACCAGCAGGGCCGGGACGCCGCGGAAGAACTCGATGTACGCGGTCGCCAGCCACCGGTAGGGCGGCACCGACGACAGCCGCATCAGCGCGAGGATCAGGCCCAGCGCGAGGCCGAAGCCGAACCCGAGGAGGGTGTAGACGACGGTGTTGACCAGGGCGGTGGTGATGATGTCGGGGAACTGGGCCTGAGCGACGTCGACGTCGAAGAAGGCGCGGCGTATCTCGCCCCAGTTCGCACCGAAGGCCACGGCTGCCACGACGAGAGCCAGTACCCCGTACTGGACGCCCCGGACGGTCCGCGTCCGCTGTCGGCGGGACATGGACATGTGGTGTGCAACTCCTCAACTGCCGCCTGTCCGGCGGCACTTCGCGGCCTTCGGGCCGCGGCCGGATCAGAGGTCTACTTCTCGGGCGCGGTGCCGAACCACTTCTTGTAGATCTTGTCGTACGTGCCGTCGGACTTGGCCTTCTTCAGCGCCTCGTCGATCTGCTTGCGCAGGGCGGCGTTCCCCTTGCGCACACCGAAGCCGTACTGCTCGCCCGTGTCGAACTCCGTCGTGACCTCGGTGTCCCGGTTCGTCTTGACGTAGTCGTAGAGCACGCCGTTGTCGTTGATGCCCGCGGCGACCTGGCCGGACTTGACCGCGGTGAGCAGCAGCGCGACGTCCTCGAACTGGACGAGCTCGACGCCCTTCGGGGCCTTCTTCTTGGCGTACTCCTCACCGGTGGTGGATGCCTGCACGCCGAGCTTCTTGCCCTTGAGGTCCTTCAGCGAGGAGTACTTGGCGCCCTTCTTGGCGATCAGAGCCTGAGTGGCGTCGAAGTACGGCGCGGAGAAGTCCAGGTTCTTCTTGCGCACGTCGTTGATGGTCATGCCGGCGGCGGCAGCGTCGCACTTGTTGGCGTTGAGGTCCTCGCCGGACTGGATGCCCTCCCAGGGCGTGTCCACGATCTTCTGGTCGACCTTGAGTTCCTTGGCCACCAGATCCATCAGATCGACGTCGAAGCCGACGATTTCACCGGACTTCTTGAACTGGAAGGGCGCATAGGGCAGATGCGTGCAGACCGTCAGCTTGCCCTTCGCGACGAGCTGGACGTCCGAAGCTCCCGCACCCGAAGACTTGGTGCTCGTGCAACCGGCCAGCAGACCGGACGCCAGGACAAAGGGGAGAGCAACCGCGAGCGGACGAAGCGGGGTACGCGCAGACACCTTCGAGCCTCCAGGAGGGTTGTTCGGCAAAGCCGCACCCGAAAGGGCGAGTTGCGCTGCATCCTCGCAGCACGCGGCAACGTTGTCGCTGGTGGAAGAGTTGCGACCGGATAACGACCTTGAACGCCGGTGGGTCCGGCGCGGGGCCAAGAGGGACTGCTTCAGCGGCGGAATGCCGACCGCACGGAAGGCCAGGGCGGGATGAAGGCGACGTCGCCATGCGCGTCCGACGACGTCGATCCTGGTGATCCGTGTGGCTGTTCGCAGGATGAATGGCGGGGGATGAGAGGCGCCCGGCCGAACTGACGGTGGGCCGGGCCCGGTTGGACGACCGTGCCGCCCGCGTCGGCGAGCCCGTCCAGTTCGATCGTCACGGCCTGGCACGCCGCCGCACGGGACGCCCGGCTACGTACGCCTCTCGCCGCGCATCCACGACGTCGCTATTCAACCGACCGGTTGACGAGTCCGGTCCCTGGTCGTAAGGTATTTAACCAATCGGTTGAATATGAGAGGTGCGAGGTGGCCGACGACCGGCTGTCGCTGGTGTTCTCCGCACTGGCCGACCCCACTCGGCGCGACATCGTGGCCCGGCTCGCCGCCGGGGACGCCACGGTCAACGAACTGGCCGAACCGTACGACGTCACGGTGCAGGCCGTGTCCAAGCACATCAAGACCCTGGAGGACGCCGGACTGGTCAGTCGCAGCAGAGACGCCCAGCGGCGGCCCTGCCACCTTGAGGCAGAAGTCTTCGACCTGATGACGAAGTGGATCGAGCGTTATCGACGCGAGGCGGAGGACCGTTTCCGTCGTCTCGACGCTCTCCTTGAACAGATGGGCGAGCAACCGGCAACGGGCTCCCCCGAGGAAGAGGCGGCATCATGAGCACCCCCGACAAGCACCACCGCAACGAGACGCAGATCGTGGCCGAACCGGATCTGCCGTCGATCCTGATCACCCGCGAGTTCGAAGCTCCGCCGGAGCTCGTGTTCCGCGCCTACACCGACCCCGATCTGGTCGTCCAGTGGCTGGGCCCGCGCCGGCTCACGATGCGGATCGACCAGTACGACGCTCGCAGCGGTGGCTCCTATCGCTATGTGCATCGCGACGAGGACGGAACCGAGTACGGCTTCCACGGTGTGTTCCACGAGGTGCGCCCCGACGAGCGCATCGTGCAGACGTTCACCTACGACGGCTTTCCGGACAGCGTCAGCCTGGAGACGGCCGTCTTCGAGGACCTCGGCGGCCGCACCCGGGTCACCTCCAAGTCGCTGATGGACTCCGTCGAAGCCCGCGATTCGATGCTCAAGAGCGGCATGGATCACGGCGTACGCGAAGGCTACGAGCGGCTTGACGAACTGCTCGGCGGTCAGCAGGGCAACGGCCTCGACCCGCACACCGGGACAGGATCTTGACCATGGCGAGAACGGCAGCCGACGAGCACCGCGCCGTGGCACGCGTATTCACCGACCGCGTACGCGGAACGGACCCGGAGGCATGGGACAACCCGGCGCCGTGCGAGGGGTGGGCGGCCCGGGACGTCGTCCGCCACCTCGTCGAGTGGTTCCCCGCCTTCCTGAAAGCCGGCGCCGGAGTCGAACTGCCGACAGGGCCCTCGGTGGACGAAGACCCGGTGGCCGCCTGGGCGACGCACCGCGACGGAGTGCAGGCACTCCTGGACGATCCGGCCACCGCAGACGAGAGGCTGTCGAACCCGCACATCGGTGAGATCCCGCTGGACCAGGCGGTCGACCGGTTCTACACCGCCGACGTCTTCATGCACACCTGGGACCTGGCGCGGGCCACCGGCCAGGAAGAACACCTCGATCCCGCCAAGTGCGCCCAGTTGCTCGACGGGATGCTGCCGCTCGACGAAGTGCTCCGTGCGAGCGGACAGTACGGACCGCGGGTCGAGGTGCCGGAGAGCGCCGACGTCCAGACTCGGTTGCTCGCCTTCATCGGCCGCAGGCCCTGACGAGCCGGAAGGCCCCGTCCGCGGGGTCGGCGCAAGTTGCAGCAGCAGGTACTCGTCGATCAGGTCGGCCGCCATCGGTGAGTTTCGAAGGCCCTTCGTCGATGCCGCGGGATTCGTGTATCGGGGGCGTATCGAAAAACGCATACGCCGCGGCAACGGTCCTTCGCCTTCAGTGGACGCATGGACCACAGCCCATCACTGTCAGCCCCGGCCCGTCGTACGCGCAGGATCGTGATCGCCGGTCTGGCGATCCTCGGTGCGGCGATCCTCGGTGTAGCCATCGCCGCGTTCGGCCCGGTCGACGCGGTACTGAAGATCTTGTCCATGCCGATGCACAGACCGGTCTGGCACGTCTGGGTCGGTACGTTCAACGGCGTGGCACTGATCACGGTGGCCGCACTGCCGTTGGCCGCGCTGTCGGTGTGGGCTCTGGCACGCCGTCGGCGCGCCACCGGCGTCACATCGGCTTGGCGGATGTCGCTGGCGGAGGTCGGCATCGTCTACGGGACGGTGCCGTGGGTATGGATGATCATGCTGCCGGGCGACGAGGCCGGTGCCGTCGTGAGCCCGGTGCCGCTGCGGGACCTGCTCACGATGGATACGGGCCAGGTCGTCGGCAACCTGCTGGTGTTCGCGGCGCTGGGATTCTTCGCCCCGCTGCGGTTCACGGCACTGGCGTCGCTGCCACGGATTCTGGCGCTCGGGGCTGGATGCTCGGTCCTGGTCGAGGTCGCGCAGTACGTCTTGCATCTGGACCGGGTGTCGTCTGTGGACGACGTTCTGCTCAACGCCTCCGGCGCCGGCCTGGCCGCGCTTGCGTCGCGCCCCTGGTGGCGAGCTACGGCCACCTCGCCGTCGGGCCGGTCCTGACCAGCCCGCGGCCGAGTAGTGCGCGGTGGACCGAGAGCACGGCGCGGACGCGAAATCTACTGTGGTGGCCGCGCATGAATTCCCTGATTCTTCACCTGTCGGTGCGTGGGGATGTTGCGGGGAGTTCCACGGTGATACGGATTCCGCCGGCGGAGCGCGGGGTGAGGGTGAGCGTTCCGCCGTGTGCTCGGGCGATGGTTTTGACGATTGCCAGGCCGAGGCCGACGCCGGCGTGGTCGGTGTGAATGCGTTCGGTGCCGCGCCGGAATGGTTCGGCGAGGGTCGAGACCAGCTGTGGGGTGAGTTTCTCGCCGGTGTTTTCGACAGTGAGCCGAACTGCCGTGGGGCGGACGCTGGTACTCACCCACACCGTGCCCTGTTCACGCAGGTTGTGGACGATCGCATTGTGGACGAGATTCGTGGTCAGTTGCAGCAGGAGCGCTTGCGATCCGATCACGGGGGAGATGTCACCCGAGGTCTCGATGGTGACGCCGCGTTTTTCTGCCAGGGGGAGGAGTGTTTCGGTGGCTTCTTCCGCAATCAGGGACAGGTCGACGCTTTCCCGGGTGAAGGACCGCTGCTCAGCGCGGCTGAGCATGAGCAGTGCCTCAGTAAGGTCGGTCGCTCGTGTGTTGACGGCGTGGAGGCGGTCGATGATTTCGCCTGTGTCGCGGTTCGGATCGGTGCGGGCCACGTCGAGAAGCGTCTTCGAGATCGCCAGCGGAGTGCGCAACTCGTGAGAGGCGTTGGCTGCGAATCTCTGCTGTTCCGCGACGTGCGCTTCGAGCCGCTCGAGCATGCCGTCGAAGGCGTCGGCCAGAGCGCGGAACTCATCGTTGCGGCCCGGTAGCCGGATCCGGTGGGAGAGCGATCCGTACGTGGCCAAGTGCGTTGCGTCGGTGATGCGAGTCAGAGGGGCGAGCATCCTCCCGGCGAGGATCCACCCTCCCACGAGGCCGAACACCAGCAGGAACGCCAACACTGCGGCCGCCCTCGGAGCGAAAACGTCCAGGAGCGCGGACCGGACGGGGAAAACACCGTTCGCGGGCTTGTCATCGGGGTTGATGAGCATCGCACGGTCGGGGACGTAACGCAGGAGGAACACCCACACCGCCCCGAGCAGCAGAACGCCGGCGAACATGAGGAACCCGACGTAGCTGAGGGTGAGTCTGAGGCGAACGCTCAACCCAGGCGCCCTATCCACGCTCGCGCCCGTCGGGTACGGCCCCTGCTTGCGTGTCGATGCGGTAGCCGACGCCGGCCACGGTGGCGATGATCCAAGGTTCGCCGAGACGCTTGCGCAGTGCCGAGACGGTGATGCGCACGGCGTTGGTGAACGGGTTGGCGTTCTCATCCCACGCCTGCGACAGCAGCGCTTCGGCGCTGACGACACCGCCCTCGGCGGAGACGAGGACTTCGAGCACGGCGAACTGCTTCCTGGTCAGCGCGACGTAGCGGTTGTCGCGGTAGACCTCGCGGCGGAACGGATCCAGGTGCAGGCCTGCGATCTCCCGCACGGGCGGCCTGTGGTGCGCGCGTCTGCGGTCGAGTGCTCTGAGCCTGAGCACGAGCTCTCGGAGCTCGAAGGGCTTGGTGAGGTAGTCGTCGGCGCCGAGTTCGAACCCGGAGGCCTTGTCGTCGAGCCGGTCGGCCGCGGTGAGCATCAGGATCGGCATGTCGCTGCCGGAGGCGACGATGCGTTTGGCGATCTCGTCACCGGACGGTCCGGGGATGTCGCGGTCGAGGACGGCGATGTCGTAGGTGTTGGTGCTCAGCAGTTCCAGAGCGGTGTCGCCGCCACCTGCGATGTCGGCCGCGATCGCTTCCAGGCGCAGGCCATCGCGGACGGCTTCCGCGAGATAGGGTTCATCCTCGACTATCAGCACACGCATGCTCCGAATGCTACGAGTGGGCGCATATCGTCGGCGTATCGAAAACCACACACGTGCTGGCAACGCCGCGCTGCCTTGACTGGCGGTACGACTCGAAGCCCACCGTCAGCACGAACAAGGCCCGCCGGATTCGCTGGCTCCTTGTCGTCGGCCCGACAGTCGTCATAGCAGTGATCACCGCAGACTTCGGCTACCGAGTGCCGAAGTCCTCGTCCTCCCCGGCCACATCACTCCCCTCGGGCCCATCGCCAACTATCGGCACAGACCGCACGGGTGCGGGAACGGAACAGGGGACGGGGCGCCTGCTCTCGTCGACGCGACTGAATCGGCGTCTCCCGAACGCGTCACCATGGGCCGCCGTGCTCCTTCACCTCCCGCCAGACACGGGGGTCGCACCTCGCCACGAAGCGCCGGAACTCCCAGTAGGAGACCTTGCGTGTGGGAGACAGTTCGAGCCAGCTGTCGTGCTCCCCCGCGGCGCCCCACGAAGTGGTGGAGATGCGGGCATAGTTGCGGTGACTGCTCTTGTCGACACTGGTGATCTTCAGTACCTCGGCGTGGCTGCCGAGCGTGCGCACCACAAGACATGGACGGTCCTTGGAACCCGTGCCCTCATCGAACGGCACCTCGGCGAACCATATGTCGCCCGGCGCGGGCGGCGTCCGGCCGTCGAACAACTTGGAGGGCGGTGCCTCGGACTCCCGGCGAACGGGCCGAGGCGAAGTGAACCTGCCCCGCGGACCCGCCGAGCCCGGCCTGCCCCGCGGACCTGCCGGGCCCGGCCTGCCCCGTGGACGTACTGAGCCGGGTCGTCCACTCCTGCCGGGCGCTGGGGTGGAGGTACGCCGCGGCGGGTCGGGCGCGGGTGGCGGTGGCAGGGTGCGCACCCAGCCGGTCACCCGGAGGCCTGTGATCAGGCTGGAGACTCCGGCCCCGACGAGTGACGCGTCGATGAGGCCGTCCCCGGCCACGACGGCCAGGAACGCGACGCCCAGGCATTCGGCCGCCATCAGAGCCACTTGGGCGCGTGTCCGGGGGCCGGTAACGGGGCCTTCGGCGCCGACGAAGGCACGTACCCGGGCGACCAGCCCGGCAACGACCAGAAAAGCGACCACCGTCGGAAGTTCGGAGAGCCTCATCGACTTGGTGTCCTCGAACCCCTCACGCACACCGAAGGCGTAGAGAACCATCGCGGTCAGGGCGGCGAGCGGGACATACGACACGACGAGGCCGACCACCAGGGCCGTGTACGCCCTTCTGCGGTCCCGGAGAAGCCCCTTCAACAGCCACCACCCCCATGGCGTCCCCAGCGACGGACTCCATTCCGGCCCAAGTCCGATGCAGCGATAGCTAGTTGCCGCCGTGCCGGTCGTCGCGGAGTGTACGGCGGCTGCCGGGTGGTGGGAACGGGACCGACTGGTCGTAGTGCCGCGTGCCGCGTGGGGGGCTGTGGGGGTGTGCCGGGTTTGTGTTTGGGGGTGGGTGATGAGTTTTGTGGGGTGTATTGGTCTGTTGAGGGGTGCGTGCGTGTTGTGTGTGTTTTTGAGAGGGGATTGTTGTGGACCAGTCGTCTGGTGTGTCGTCTGCGGGCGCCGCTCCTGTCCGTGGGCCGGCCCGGTTTCCTTCGGTGCGTGGCGGGCGTGGCGGGCATATCGTGGCTGCGGGGCTCAACGGCTGTCATGGCGCTGCTGGTTGAGCAGACCCGGGGGGGTCGGCCGGTGACGTCCGGACCTCCTCGGTCGAGTGCCGGCTTTCGCCGGTTCCGGTGGGCGGCCTGCCGCATCTGTTCCTGTCGTCTGTGGTGTTGGTTGGGGGCTGGGATCGCAGGGGGCGGGCCGTCGTCCGTCATAGCGTTAACGGCCGTCATGACGCTGCTGGTTGAGCGGCCCGGGGTGGTTTCGGCCGGTGACGTCCGGACGGTCTGGGGTGGGGTGGCGGCTTTCGCCGGTTCCGGTGAGCGGCCTGCCGCACCTGTTCCCGTCGTCTGCGGTGATGGTCGGGGGCTGGGATCGCAGGGGGCGGGCCGTCGTCCGTCATAGCGTCAACGGCCGTCATGACGCTGCTGGTTGAGCAGACCCGGGGGGGGTCGGCCGGTGACGTCCGGACGGTCCGGGGTGGGGTGGCGGCTTTCGCTGTTTCTGGTGGGTGGCCTGCGGCATCTGTTCTCGTCGTCCGCGGTGATGTTGGTTGGGTGCTGGGAGCAGGTGCTGGCTTCGCCGGTGCCGCGCTTCGTGGGACTGCTGCGGGGCCTCAACAGCCGTAAAAGCGCTGCTGGTTGAGCAGACCCGGGGGGTCGGCCGGTGACGGCCGGACCGTCTCGGTCGAGTACGGACGTCACCGATTCCGGTGACGGTGTGCCGCATCTGTTGTCGTTGTGTGCGGTGTTGGTCGGGTGCTGGGAGCAGGGGGTGGGCCGCTGGTGCCGTGCTTTGTGGGGCTGGGATCGCAGGGGGCGGGCCGTCGTCCGTCATAGCGTCAACGTCGGTTATGGCGCTGCTGGTTGAGCGGCTCGGGGTGGTTTCGGCCGGTGACGTCCGGACGGTCTGGGGTGGGGTGGCGGCTTTCGCCGGTTCCGGTGAGTGGTGTGTCGCATCTGTTGTTGTTGTGTGCGGTGTTGGTGGGGTGCTGGGGTCGCAGGGGTGGGCCGCCGCCGGTCATAGCGTCAACGGCCGTCGCAGCGTCAACGTCGGTCATGGTGCTGCTGGTTGAGCGGCCCCCCGGGGGTTTCTGTATCTGTCGGGTGCTTGTCTGGGGGTTCTGTATCGGTTGGGTGCTTGTCCGCGTCTGTTGGGTGTTTGTGTGGGGGTTTTAGTTGGGTGTTTGTGGTGTGTCGTGTTGGAGTGCGGTTTTCACTGTTTGTGGTGTGCGGGCTATGACGGTGGTTCCGTCGTGGGCGGTGATGATGGGGCGTTGGATGAGGGTGGGGTGGGCGGCGAGTGTTTCGATCCAGCGTGTGCGGTTGTCTGGGGTGCGTGGCCAGGAGGCGAGGTCGAGGTCTGTGGCGGCGGGTTCGTGGGTGCGGGTGATGTCCCAGGGTTCCAGTTCCAGTCGTGTGAGGACGTCTTCCAGTTCGGTGGTGGTGGGGGGGTGTTCGAGATAGCGCCGTACGGTGTAGTGGGCGCCTTCCGCGTCCAGCAGTGACAGTGCGGAACGGCATTTGGAACAGTGGGGGTTGATCCAGATCTCCATGTTCTTCTCCGGTCCCTTCCTCGGCTGGTGCGCCCATCATCCCTTTTTGCTCATCCCTTTTTGCTCATTCCTGTTGTGGCTGCGCGGGCCGCTTCAGGCCGGGGGCTGCGTCCCGCCTGGGGGTCTAGCCTGGGCCCTGTGAGCGGTACTTGGGATCCGGCGGGAGGCGGGGTGGTGCGTCTTCCCTCGGGGCGTCTGTTGCGTGGACGGGCGCTGCGCCGTCCGTTGCCGCCGGGGCCTGTCCCGGCGTTTTCGGTGTTCTTGCTGGGCAAGGAGCCGTCTCATGTGCCGTGGGATTTCTGCTGGTTGCGCTGGCCCGATTTCCGGCTGCCCGTGAGCCGTCCTCAGGCGTTGGCGGTGTTGAGTGAGGCGTGGTCGCGGGCCGGGGCGGAGCGGGTGGAGGTCGCGTGCGGTGGGGGCCGGGGTCGTACCGGTACCGCGCTGGCGTGTCTGGCTGTCCTCGACGGTGTCCCGGCGGCCGAGGCCGTGGCCTTTGTGCGGCGCCATTACGATCCCCGTGCGGTGGAGACGCCCTGGCAGCGCCGCTACGTTCTGCGTTTCACGGAGTGAGCGTTCTGCGTTTCCTCGCGTGAGCCCGCCTCTTCGCGTGAGCCCGCCTCTTCGCGTGAGCCCGCCTCTTCGCGTGAGCGCGTTTCCTCGTGTGAGCGCGCTTCGTTGTGTGCGCGTCGTGCGGGGAGGGGCTTGTCAGGTGTTGGTGGTCTGCAGCGGTTCGGGGTCGTGGCCGAGGATGGTTCGTCCGCCGTCGACGGGCAGGGTGACGCCGGTGATGTAGGCGGCCTCGGTGGAGAGCAGGTGCGTCACGGCTGCGGCGACTTCTTCGGGGAGGCCGGTCCTGCCGAGTGGGTGCAGTGCCCGCATCCCGGCTTCTACGGCCTGCGCTGTGTGGGGTTCCTGGGCGGCGAGGAGTGATGTGTAGCGCTCGGTCGCGATCGATCCGGGTGCTACGGCGTTGACCCTGATGCCGCGGGGTCCGTATTCGACGGCGAGTGCCCGTGTCAGTCCTTCGACGGCCGCCTTCGCGGTGGCGTACGGGGCGCATCCCGGTACGGGCCGACGGGCTTGGTGCGAGGTGATGTTGACGATCGCCCCGGGCGAGTCGGCCTTCAGGAACCGGCGTAGGGCGGTGGCGCATCCCGTGACGGCGGGACCATGACGGCCTCGATCAGTTCGATGACCGCCGGGGTGGGGGAGATGCCGGGTGACGCGTCGCGGAAGACGGCGGCGTTGTTGACCCAGCCGTCCAGCACGCCGGCTGATTCGGCGAGGTCCGCCGCGTGCTCCGCCACGGCCTCTTCGCGGGCGTCGCCGGTGACGGCCGAGGCGCGAGCGGCGTGCGCAGGGTGCTCCAGCCACTCCACCGCCTCCGGGTCGGCCTCGATCACCACCACGAAGTGGCCTTCGGCGAGCAGCCGTTCGGCCACGGCCCGTCCGATGCCGCGGCCTCCTCCTGTCACCACGTGGCTGCTGCGCACGGCGTCTCCGTTCTTCCAGGCCGATGGGTCACCGGCAGCCTCACGCCCCCCTCCCGCCCTGTCAACAGCATTCGTCGAAGCACTTCGACACTCCGGGTCGGTTGCCGGTCGCGGGTTGCCGGTGGTCCGGTGGTCCGGTGGTCCGGTGGTCCGGTGGTCGGTGGTTCTGTGTCCGGCTTCCGCGTGGCTTTTCAGGTGGAGTGCCGGGGGAGGAGTTCCAGTTTGAGGGTGGTCTCCCGTGTGGCCGTGGGGCCGTGGGTGATGCGCTGGATCAGCAGGTCGGCTGCGGTGTGGCCGGATTCTTCCAGGGGTTGCCGGACGGTGGTGAGTTCCAGTGCACGGGCCAGTTCGCTGTCGTCGAATCCGGCCAGTGCGAGGTCGCCGGGGACGGCCAGTCCCAGTGAACCGGCCGCGCGCAGGGCCCCGGCGGCGAGTGTGTCGTCTGCGGCGAACAGTGCCCGCGGCCGGTCCGGGCTGGCCAGCAGTTCTTTCGCTGCTTTGGTGGCCTGTTCCAGTCCGTGGGGGGTGTGGCGCACGCGCTCTGCTTCAAGTCGGTGGCCCGCGCTGGCCAGTGCGGTACGGAATCCGGCCAGGCGGCGCTGTCCCGGCGACTGGTACGCCTGCGACATCTGTTCCTCGCCGAGGAAGCCGAAGCTGTGGTAGCCGCGTTCCAGCAGATGTTCGGCTACCAGCCGTCCGCCGTCGGCGTCGTCGGTGTGCACGGAGTCGAAGCCGTCCCGCCGCGCGTCGACCAGTACCGCGGGCAGCCGGGAGTCGGTGAGGCGGCGGGCGGCATGGTCCTCCAGCGGCAGGCTCATCACGATGAGTCCGTCGAGCCAAGCCGGTCAGCGGCAGAGTCTCCAGCAGGGGTGAGGCGGAATGTGCCGCTGAGGCGTGGTCGAAGACGACGACTTCCAGCGGCCCGTCGCCCACCGCTTTCAGTACACCGCTCAGCCGCCGTGCCACCGAGGGGTAGGAGGTGTAGGGGGCGAGCACGCCGATCCGCCCGACTCCCTTGCGGGCCTTGGCGACGGCCTCCGTCTTGGGTGTGTAGCCGAGTGCGTCCGCGGCCTTCAGCACGCGCTGCCGTGTGCGCTCGCTGACCCGGGCTGGGGTGTTGAGCGCGAGTGAGACGGTGGAGATGCTCACTCCGGCTTGGGAGGCGACGTCGTAGATGGTGATCCGGCGCGGCAACTGGCTTCAGTTCTCCTCGGCCTGGCCGCTGCTCGGCCCCCGGTAGGTGATGCCCGCATCGTACCGGGGTGCCCGGCGCGCGAAGGACGTGTTCCTGGCGGTCTGTTCGGCGGGGGAGGGCGTGTGCTCTGCGGCCTGTCCGGCCCCGGGGAGGGGCGGGGGCTGCTGCGCGTCGAACGCTTCCCGGCCGGGTGTCGTGAGGGGTCGCTGTCCCGCGTCGGCCGGTCTGGGGACAGGGCTTTCGCGCCGGGTTTCCCCTGGCCGCGGCGCTTCGGCGTCCCGGCGTAGCCGGCGGTTTCCCGCTCGTGGGCCGTTCGCTCGTGGGTCGTGGGTCGTTCGGTGGTGCCGGTGTGGGCGGGGGACGGCGGGCGGGTGCCGGGGGGCTGGGTGTGGTGGGGGTCAGGGCAGGTGGTGGCCTTCGGCGTGTGCTTCGGCGGTGTTGAGGAACCATTCGCGTGCTGCGGCGGCGACCTGTTCCAGGGCGCCGGGTTCTTCGAAGAGGTGTGTTGCTCCGGGGATGACCTGGAGCTGGTGGTCCGCGGGCAGGAGCTGGGCGGCTTCCTGGTTCAGTTCCAGTACCTGGGGGTCGCGTCCGCCGACGAGGAGCAGTACGGGGACTTCTACCTGTTTGAGGGCGTCGCCGGCGAGGTCGGGGCGGCCTCCGCGGGAGACGACGGAGACGACCGGTCCGGCCTGGGCTGCGGCGACGAGGGCGGCTGCTGCGCCGGTGCTGGCTCCGAAGAGGTGCACGGGCACGCCGTGGGTCACGGGGTATTTGCTCAGCCACTCGATGGCGGTGGCCGTCCGTTCGCTGAGCAGGGCGATGTCGAAGCGGTGCTGCCCGGTCGCCGCGTCGGTCTTCTCCTCGTCCTCGCTGAGGAGGTCGATCAGCAGGGTGCCCCATCCGTGGCGTTGTAGTTCGGCGGCGACGGCGCGGTTGCGCGGGCTGTGCCGGGAGCTGCCGCTTCCGTGGACGAACAGCACCATCCCGCGCGGGGAGGGCGGCATGTCGAGGTCCCCGGGGAGGTCGACGTTGCCGGGCACCGCCACCGAGATCTGCTCCGAGATCATCAGCGTTCTCCCCTTTCCGGCTTGTGGTTGCTGCCTTCCGGGGTAGCCGCCGCGCGGCCGGGTCATGCCCGGCGTGATGCGTCGCGCAGCGCAGGACCTGGTGCACGGCTGGGCAGAAGCGGGCTCGGGGGTCTGCGGCACCCGGGCCCGCTCTGCCGCCGGGTCATGCCTCGCGTGGTGCCGGCCCGGCGCGCGGCCCGCCTGGAGCCGCCCGGTACCCGTGCTCCGTCCTGCCCGTCTCCTGCTCGCCCGCTGCCCGGGTTCTGCTCGCCTGCTGCCCGCTGTCCGGGTTCTGTTTGCTGTGGTGCTGTCAGTGCCGGTAGAGGCGGTAGTAGTCGAATTTCGCCGTGGCTCCGTCGCCGCCGAGGGATACGAGTCCGTAGCGCAGCCGGTGTTTTCCGGGGATGGTCCATGTGCCGCCGGCGGTCCACTGTGTTCCGTCGCGGCTGGTGAGGGCCTGCACGTGGTGTTCCCCGTGAGAGGTGGTGTGCCGCAGCCGCAGCCATGTGGTCCGTGCGGGAGGGCCGACCGAGGCCGAGCCGTAGGCGATGTCTCCGGCATACGGCTGCTCCTTGCCGTATTCGGTCTGCCGGGTGTTCCAGATGGCGGTGTGCGCGAGGCGCAGGTACCGGTCGTCGTAGGCGTAGGCGACCAGTCCGGCCTGCTGGTAGTTGCGTACGGTCTCCACGCCGAGGTCGATGCTGAGTTTCGTCTCGACGGTGAAGTCGCCCCGCGGCGCCTGACGCAGCATGACGGACGCGGTGTTGGTCTTCTTGTGCAGCTCCGCGTCCTGGGTCCGCCACACGTACTGCCCGTCCCTCACGCTTCCCGCCGGGTGACGTACCCACTGCCATCCGGGGCGGGGCCGTTCACCGTCGAACTCGTCGCTGCGGGCGGGGTCGAGGGATCCGGGATCGCCGGGCGGTAGCTGTCCCCGCCGGCAGGGACGGCCGGCCGCTTCTGCGCTTTCGTGCGGGGAGAGGTCACCGGTGCGGGCTGCCGCCCGGCCGAGGCGCCCTTCCCGCCTCGCACCACCGGCCATCCGTTCTTCCAGTCGAGCCGGTCGATGAGCATGGGGCGCCGGTTGATGCCGTAGGGCTTGTCGAGGTACGGGTTCGAGCGGTCGATGGCGTGGTAGAGCATCCAGTCCTGCCCGGCGAGGTCGGTGACGACCGCGTTGTGGCCGGTTCCCACCCACCGGTTGCCGTTGGGGGTCAGCGTGATGGAGCCTCCGGTGCGCGACGCGGTCAGCGGTACGCCGTCGCGGTCGGTGAAGGGGCCGCGGACGGAGCGGGAGCGGCCTGCGAACACCGAGTAACCCGTGGTCGGCCCGGCGCAGCAGTCGCCGGAGGAGGCGAAGAGGTACCACCAGCCGCCGCGGCGGATCACATACGCGCCTTCGAAGCGGTTGTCGGTGGCGACCAGGGTGGGGCGGCCCGCCCGCCGGGTGCCGTCGGGGGAGAGCGCGGTGACTTCGATGCCGCCGTTGTAGGAGCCGTAGTAGAGGTAGCGGCGGCCGTCGGTGTCGGTGACGTGGGCGGGGTCGAAGGTCCATTTGAAGCCGTTGTCGCCGCGGCGGGGCGGCACGACCGGTTCGCCGTGGGTCTTCCACGGTCCGGCGGGGCTGGAGGCGGTGGCGACGCCGATGGCGCTGTCGTCCTTCTCGTCGGTGGCGTCGGTCTGCGTGACCACGAAGTACAGCCAGTAGCGGCCGTCGTGGTAGGTGATGTCGGGGGCCCAGTAGGCGGCGTCTTCCGCGGCCCAGCCGGGCGCGTTGTCCTTGCCGAGCGCGTCGGTGACGTACTTCCACTCCACCAGGTCGCGGGAGCGGGCGACGGGAAGCGAGTGGGGTTTCCCGCCGCTGCGCAGGGGGTCGGTGGTGCCGAACGCGTACCAGTAGCCGTCTTTTCCGCGGACGACGGCGGGGTCGGCGAAGGTGTCGGCGAAGCCGCGGGAGACGGGGTTGACGTAGGTCTTCCCCGAAGCCGGGCTCTCAGAAGCCGGGTTCCGGGAGTCGGCGGAGGCGAACGTGCCGTAGGCCCCGGGCGCGGCGGCGAGGACGGCGAGCAGGGCCGATCCTGCGACGGCGGTGCGGATCCGGGATCCGGCGGTGGTTGCGGTCACGTACGTGTCCCCTCCCTGGGCGCTGACGGCGGCAGAGCATGTGTACTGCGCCCGCTACAACGTTGTAAAGGAGGGGGGTGCTGTTCGTTGCCCTGTTGACAAACGCCGCCCGGGGCGAGGTCGCCGACCGGACGCCGGAGGAGCCGGGAGTGCTGGGGGTGCTGGGGATGTCGGGGGTGCCGGAGGTTCTGGGTGCGGGGCAGCCGCCCGCCCCCGGGGCGCCCGGGGTAGGGGCGGCGGGGGCGGGCGGCTGCCGGGTGCGGCGTGCGCCGGTGGGGTGCGGGTGTGCGGTGGTGGTTCAGGTCTGGGGCTTGCGGCCGTGGTTGGCCGCGTTCTTACGGCGTGCCTTCTTCTTACGGCGGCGCTTCGACGACATGTCGACTCCTCTGCAAGGGGGTTGGTTTCTTTTCCTGGTGGTTGCCCTGGCCGGCTGCTGCGGGCGTGCGCACGGGGCGCGGCCTGCCCGGGGGCAGCGGCTCGGCGCATCGCCCATGGTGGCAGTGATCGCGCGGCGGGGCTAACCGCGGTCGCCCGGCGCCGGGGTCTCTGGCGCCGGGGGTCGGCGGCCGGTGAAGGCGCCGGTGTGGGCGGTGTGTTGACGTCGCGTAGACGGCGCGATCGCGCCCGCGTCACAGGGGGCGAGGCGGCGGTAGCCGGTCGCGGCATGGGCGTCGGCCGGGAGGTCCTTTCCCGGGGCGGGGCCGTAGGGAGGGCCGGGCCCGGCGGCTGGTTGCGGGCCGGGGGTGGGGAACGGGCTGTCGTGGCGGGGGAGTTGTGCCGGGTGCGCGGGGGCCGGGGCGGTGGTGGTTCCGGCGGCAGCGCGCGGGCGGGGCTGGCGGCGGATGCCGGTGCTCACTGATCGCTCGCACCGGCCACGTGCTGTACGGGCGCGAGGCGTTTCGCCGGACCACCCGCGCATTTTGGGCGGGCCCCGGGCCCCGGGCGCTGGGGTGTGGGGTCGTGCGGCGGCGCGGGGGCGTCGGGAGGTGAGTGAACTGGCGGAGAAGGGGCGGTTGTTGCTGTCTCAGGGGTGCGCCTGTCGGGCGGGCCGAAGTTCTGGCGTGCGGCGTACGGCACGCGTGGTGGGCGTAGAGCGTGGCCGCTGGTGATCGGGCGCTTCGCCGGGGTGGGGTGGGGTGTTGGCGGGACGGCGGTGAACCAGGCGGGCCGGTGCCCGGGGGCGCGTCGTGCGGGTGGTATGTGTGCCGGTCGGTGGGGGGCCGGTCTCGTCCCGGGAGAGCGGGAGAGTGTGGGGTGTGGGGGCTGTGGGGCCGGGCTTTGTGTTCATCGGGTCCGGGGGCGGGTGGTGGCCGAGTCCCCTTCACATCCCCGGCCCCAGGCACTCCGCTACCCGCCCGGCCGCCCCGCCCGACCGGACACCGGCCTGCGCCAAGTGCCCGCCTGGAGCCAGGACTTCGCCGGGCGCACGAAGGGGTGCGCCCGGGTGTTGTCCGCGGGGTTGTGCCGACGACGGAGGTCTCGTTGGGGGCGGGGGTGCCTGGTCTCGTCCGGTGGGGCAACGCTGCGGTGTCTGCGGGTGTGCGGCGTGCTCGCCGCCCGTAGCGGGCCGTGTGGGATCGGACGGCCTGCTGTTCGTCGCCGTACGGGGCGGGTGGGGGCCGGTAGTTCGGGACGGTTGCTGAGGTGCTGCCTCACCGGCCGAGACCGAGACCGAGACCGAGACCGCGGTCGAGGTCGAGGCCGGGACCGGCCCCGGGGGCGGGGCGGGATCGGTGTCCCGGGGCGGGGTGCGGGTGTGGGCCGGTGGTGCTGGGGGGTGGTGTTCTCGCCCCGGCGCCCGGGGCGTTGGCCTGCCCGCTGCCCGCTGCCCGCTGCCTGGTGTGTGGGGGTCAGGGGGCGGGTTTGATGTTGTGGTTGAGGCGGAAGGTGTTGTCGGGGTCGTAGTGGGCCTTGATGCGGGCCAGGCGCTGGTAGTTGTGGCGGCCGAGGCCGGCGATGATGCGGTCTTCGCCTTCGTGGCCGATGAAGTTGAGGTAGACGGCGCCGCTTGCCCAGGGGGAGAGGTCCTCGCGCAGGCCGCGGGCCCATTGTTTGCCGCGGGTGTCGTCGGCGGGGTCGTTCCACAGTCCGAAGGGGTGGACGATCCAGGGGGCGTGCCGCCAGGGCAGGGGGTAGCGGTCGGCGTCGCGGGCGACCGCGCCGCCCTGGGGGAAGAGGACGTGCTGGGAGGGGAGGGGACGATCATGTCGTGGGCCCGTGCGCAGAACAGGTCGACGGCGTCGTCGGGGAAGGCGTCGAGGTGTTCCGCGGACCAGTAGTTGCGGTAGCCGGGCGGGTCGTCGAGCATGCTCTGCAGCTGCGCGTAGGGGAGTTGGGCGATCATCGCTCCGGCGTGGCCGAGCCGCAGCATCGGGGCCATGACCTCACGGGCCTGCGCCTCCTGCCCGGTGTAGGTGATCAGTACCGCGCACACCAGCTTCCCCACCAGCCCGCGGGGGACGAAGGGCTCCTCCCCGGCGGTCAGGTAGATCAGCCCGCCCCCGACCTGGTCCGGGGCGCCGGCGATGAACTCCCGGTAGGCGCGCGCCACTTCCCCACCCGACTCCGGCGGCCACACCAGCAGCGCGGCCGTCAGCGCGGGCAGCGGATGCAGCCGCAGCGTCAGCACGTCAGCGAGGTGACCGGGCCGAAGTTGCCGCCGCCGCCGTGCAGCGCCCAGAACAGTTCGCTGTGGGTGTGCGGCGTGGCCCGTACGAGATCACCGCCGGCGGTGACGACCTCGGCCGCCAGCAGGTTGTCGCAGGCCAGGCCGAAGGCCCGCTCCAGCCACCCCGAACCCCCGCCGAGCACGAACCCGCCGACCCCCGTCGTCGAGACCCGCCCGCCCGTCGTGGCCAGCGCATACGGCTGGGTCGCACGGTCGAGATCGGCCATGGTGGCACCGCCGCCCACCCGCACCGCCCGCGCGTCCGGATTCACCGTGACGCCGTTCATCAGCCGCAGATCCACCACCACCCCGTCGGTCGTGGAATTCCCCGCCACGCTGTGCCCGCCGCCGCGCACCGCGATCTGCAGCCCCTCGGCACGCCCGTAGGCCACGGCCCGGGCCACCTCGGCCTCGTTACGGGGCAGAGCTATCAGCGCGGGCGAGCGGTCGATCATGGCGTTGAAGACATGCCGCCGCTCCTCATACGAGGGATCACCGGGAGTCAGCAGAACGCCGGTGAAACCCCTCCGCAGATCGTTGAGTGCGCTCTCATGCACCATCCGGGACGACATAGTGTCCCCTTCCGCGCAGCTTTTACCTACTTTCGACCGTAACGCCCGGAAGAAACGGAGCCGGAGGCGACGGCCGGGACACCGGAGGGTCTGGGAAGGGCTGGAAGGCTGGAGGGGACGCAGAGGTAACGGGCACAGGGAGAAGCAGCGGGAGCGGGAACGGGGGTGGCGGCGTCGGCCGGGAGGGTGCGCTCCGCGCCGTCGGGCCCGGCCCCCCGGGGGGTGGGGAACGCGCAGACAGGAGCGCCCAGTTCGACACCCGGCCGAACCTCCCGGCCGAACCTCTCTGTGTCGCGCTGTCTCCATGTCCCGCCCACAGACGGGAAGTTGAGATGACGGCCGGGGGAAGGCGGTGCCAGCTTCGCTACGCCTGCGGCCCAACCCTGCGCGGGGGAGGGCCCGGTTCACGCTTTGGTGCCTCCTTTGGTGCCCCCTGGGGCGGCGGCGGCGACGGCGACGGCGCTGCCGTTGAAATGCCCGGGGCGAAACGCTGGCCGACGACCGGCGCGTGCGGACGACCGCCGCCCGCGGAGAGCCGGCACTCCCGCGGCCCGTGTCTCGGCGAGCGGGCGGGGGGTGAACCGGGTTCCGGCGGGAACCCGGATCGGGCCGAGGACCGCCACGAAGTGGGGACGAACGCGCGATGGCACGGCTACTCGTCGAAGACGACGACCTGATCGTCCGGCTGCCCTGGTGGGAGAAGGCCGCAGCGCGGCACGGCGACGTGCGGGTACCGCTCGCCGCGGTACGGCGCGTGAGGACCGAGCGTGACTGGTGGCGTGCTCTGCGCGGAGTCGCACGCCGCGGCGTGTGGATCTCGGGGGCGCTGTACGCCGGCACCCGCCGAGACCACGAGGAGGACGACTTCGTCGCCTTCCGGCCCGGCCGTCCCGTGGTGTGCGTCGAGGTGCGGCCCGGTACGCCGTGGAGGCTGCTCTCCGTCTCCGTGGCGGACCCCGAAGCCACAGCCCGGTGGCTCCGCAGGCGGGCCCCGGACCTCGACCCCCGCGGAGCCGGCAAGAGCGCACAGGCCGGGGTGTGGGACTGGGTCACCGACCGCCTCACCCTGTGGCCGAGTCCCTAGAACCCCGCCAGGCACCGACCGCCGAACGACCTGCCGCCGAACGGTGCGGCCCCGGCGGCCGGCCGACGCGGCCGGGCCCGAACAGCCGCTCAGGAAGCGGATGACGCCGTCGGCGAACCCCAACAGGCATGGAAACACAGCCATCTGAGCCCACAGTGACAAACCGGTGCGGCACCGGCCCGCGGAGAAGCCCGGCCCGCATCGCGGCGGGAGCCGTCCGGCCCGGACGGTACTCCGCGTACTCCGCACAGCACCGTCCGCGCCGGTGCCTGTACGTGCCGGCTAACTGGGCTGTCAGGTCCGGCCGTTCGGCCCCTTCCGGAAACAAGACGGCAGGCGCCCGCGACCGGCACCTGCCGCCTCTTCCCCTTGGTGTCCGTCACCGCTCCTGACATGACGACGTCTCGTCATGTTGGTGAAAGCGCCTGTTCCGGCGCATAGTTGGGACACGTCTTGATAGGTTTGCTCTCACTGCTTACACATCAAGGTGTGAGGTCGAAACCGTGAGGAGGTGACCCCGCGTGCCCACACACGGCGTCGCCACAGGGCCGTACGGGACGGAGGCCGCTCGTAAGGCCCTGTTCCAACTGCTCGATGCCGGAAAGCCCGTGGTCATCACGCGGGAGTCCGGCGACACGGTCGTACGGGCCGTCCTGACACCGCTGAACGCCCTCACCGAACAGCAGCACGCCGTGCTGGAGTCCTGGCCCGCGCACGGACTCACCCAGGCCCGCCAGCAGTTGGGCAGCCTCGTCACCGCAGCCGCCGCCGGCGCTCCCCAGCGGCTGCGGAAGCGCACCCGCGACGTCGCCGTACTCCTCCCCGCCGACGTCCCCGCCGAGGCGACGGTCCCGGCGCCCACGCCCCCGTCGCCCGCCGAAACCGCAGCGACCAGGCCCGTCGACGAGGCGCCCGCCCCGCCCGCCGAGGCCGCACCGCCCCAGACCCCGCGGCCTGCTCGCCGGGCACGGACACTGACCGGACCCGCCGCGGTGCTGGAGAGCATCACCAGCACCGCCCGCGCCGCACTCTCCTACGGACTCGCCGCCCTCGACGACGCGACCGGCGGCGGACTCCTCCCGGGCCGCCTCGCCCTCATCGCCGCCGCACCCCGGCGCCGGCGGCAGCCTCCTCGCCGCGAGCGCGGCCCGCGACACCGCCGTCGTCCACGGCCGCCCCGTCCTCTACGCCGCCTCCGGCCCCTCCGCCGCGGACGTCGTCGCCCGCATCACCGCCGCACACGCCGGCGCCGACTACCAACGACTGCGATCGGGCCTGCTGGACCCCCCGCCACACCTCGCCGCACGACTCGCCGAACCCCGCCAAGCCCCCCTGTACGTCGACGACGGAGACGACCTCGACACCGGCGCCATCGAGTCCACCCTCGCCGACGTCGACGGCCTGGCCCTCCTCGTCGTCGACCGCCTCCAAACCGCCGCGGACCCGGCCGTACCGCTGTCCGGCGACACCCTCCCCGCCGCGACCCGCGACCTGATGCGCCTCGCCCGCACCCACCACCTGCCGGTACTCGCCGTCGTCGACACCGACGACCCCACCCTCCTCGACACCCTCCGCGCCGACGTCGTACTCCGCCTGGAGCGCACCGGCGACACGGCCCGACTCGCCGTAGCCGACGACGACATCGGCATGGGCGACGTGACGCTCTACCCCGACTTCGTACACGCCCGCTTCCTCGACACCCCCGACCCGCACACACCCCCACAACCCCCTCCACCGCCGCCTGCACCCCGCACAAAGCAGCCACCACCCCACCCCCCGGCAGAGCACGCCAACCGAGCCACCACAGCTCCCAAGTCCCGCCCCGCCGCGGCGCGTTCAGGATCACTCGACGCCGACGTCATCGAACAGATCCACGCCACCGTCGCCGACGCCCTGCACGCCGCGGGCGGCGACGCCGACGCCGCGGCCAGAACACTCATCAAGCGGGCCGTGCCGGACGTCATGGCCTGGTTCGACCACACCCGCAAAGGCTCCCGCTACGAACACAGCTCGTTCCCGCCGGTACTGGACCTGCTGAAGAAGACCGGCCAGAAATCCGGCGCCGACGCCATCTGGGAAGGCCGCCAGAACTGGAAGAACACCGCCGTACGCGCCGACGCCACCCCACGCGAGACCATCGCACTCGATGCGAACGCCGCCTACCTCGCCGCATTCAAGACACACCTGCCCATCGGCCAACTCACCTGGAACGACAGCCAAGTCCACGACCCCAAACGCGCCGGCATCCACCACATCACCCCACCCGCCTGGCCCCACGAGGACCTGCCCTCACCACTCGGAGACCGCCGCAAAACCGGCGACGTCTGGATCACCGAACCCACCCTGCGCCTCCTCCAGCGCTGCACCCAGGACGGCCTGTGCGACCCGCCCCTCATCCACGAATCATGGACCTCCGGCGCGACGGAGAACGTCCTGGAGAAGCTGCGCCGCACCCTCGCCCAAGTACGCCGGGAAGCCATCGAAAACGGAGACGACGTCACGGTGGAATACCTCAAATCCGCGTACTCCAAGTTCATCTCCACCATGGGAGAGTCCACCTACAACCGCGAGATCCGCCGCCCCGACTGGATGCACATCCTCCGCAGCCAGGCATACGCGAACCTCTGGCTCAAGGCCCGCAAAGCACACCAGGCCGGACTCGTGGTCGTCGAAGTCACCGGCACCGACGAGCTGCACGTCCACGGCGACTGGCAGCAGGTATTCACAGAAGGACGAGACCTGTCCGACATGAAACCCAAGCGCACCTACACGCTGGGAGCCGACCGGTGACCGCACGCGAGGAATGGGGCGAATTCTCCAAATACCACGCCCAAGGCATCCCCGGCGCCGAAGCCCTCGCCGCAGAACTGGACCGGATCATCCGCGACACCGGCATCCGCAGCCCCATCGACACCCGCCGCGGCCTCCACGCCCGCCTCCACTACCTCGACAGCCCCGCCTACCGCACCGCCCTCAAAAACGCCGGCGTACGCCCCGCCACACTCCGCCGCTGGCAGACCGGCAAAGCAACACCCTCCCGGAAAAGCCGCCAACGCATCGAAAAGGCCTACCGCACCCTGCGCAGCCACAACATGCTCCGCTCCGGCGCACTGACAAAACGCCTCAACCGAGCAGGCGCCGGAACCCGCGTAGAGATCTACCCCGTCAACCAGACCGCGGTACGCCCCCCACACCGCCGCGACGTACAACAGCGCTCCCTCCAGATCCGGGACTGGCACGACATCGTCTCCGCCTGGGACGCCCGCGACACCGCCAGACTCGACGCCGCCTGGGACGACATCATCACCGACCTGGGCTCGGAGTACGACGCATACGCCTACGTCTCCGGCGTC